>JAFWVQ010000034.1 GCA_017523925.1 Clostridia bacterium | reverse complement strand
GATGGACGGCGCTATCCTCGTTGTTTCCGCGGCTGACGGCCCCATGCCCCAGACCCGTGAGCACATCCTTCTCGCCCGTCAGGTCGGCGTTCCCTACATCGTTGTTTTCATGAACAAGGTTGACCAGGTCGACGACGAGGAGCTCCTTGAGCTCGTTGAAATGGAGATCCGTGAGCTGCTCTCCAGCTACGACTTCCCCGGCGATGATATCCCGATCATTAAGGGTTCCGCTCTTCGCGCTCTTGAGGCGCTCACCGCCGGCAAGATCGCCAAGGAAACCCCCGAGTGCCAGTGCATCTTCGAGCTTATGGACGCTGTTGACAGCTACATCCCCGAGCCCGAGCGCGCTTCCGACAAGCCCTTCCTTATGCCTGTTGAAGACGTATTCACCATCACCGGTCGTGGTACCGTTGCTACCGGCCGTGTTGAGCGCGGTATCGTAAAGGTAAACGATCCCGTTCAGATCGTTGGTCTCCGCGAAACCAAGCAGACCGTTGTTACCGGCGTTGAAATGTTCCGCAAGCTGCTCGATCAGGCTATCGCGGGCGACAACATCGGCGCTCTGCTCCGCGGCGTTCAGAGGACCGAGGTCGAGCGCGGCCAGGTTCTTGCGAAGCCCGGCTCCATCAACCCCCACACCCACTTCAATTCCGAGGTTTACGTTCTGACCAAGGAAGAGGGCGGCCGTCATACCCCCTTCTTCTCCGGCTATCGTCCCCAGTTCTACTTCAGGACCACCGACGTTACCGGCGTCATCAAGCTCCCCGAGGGTGTTGAAATGGTTATGCCCGGCGACAACATCCGCATGGAGATCGAGCTCATCACCCCCATCGCTATGGACGAGGGTCTCCGCTTCGCTATCCGCGAGGGCGGCCGCACCGTTGCTTCCGGCGTTGTTACCAGCATTATCGAGTAATCATCTGATTAACTGAATAAAGCTAATAAAGGAGCCTTCCCGAACGGGGAGGCTCCTTTTGAGCGTTGGTGAATATTGAATATTGAATATTGAATATTGAATAACTAAGGAAGAAAGTACTGCGGAGATGCCGCAGGACTTTCCTCATATTTCGGTTTATCCGCCTGTTAATTATCCACAATTACTCATGCGGATACGCGCCGAGAAACTCGGTGAGCCCGGGCACGAACTTAGTCTTTCTGCCGAGCCCGCTTTTGAAGATAAAGGCGGTGCCGTTGAATTCGTCGTAATCAGGGAAGGCATCCGCGAGGATCTGCCTTGAATGTTCGTTGCAAGGAACTATGTAATCTATCTTTTCCCCGTTTTCGCGCATTCCGATCGAAGCGTACATAAGCTCAACTTCCCTTGAAGCGAACGCATCGGGAAGCGCGTTTTTCATCCGCTCCGCGAGCTGCTCGGCGGTGGGGATATCGATCGCATTCACTATGCCGATGCCGAATTTAACGCCGTAGGCCTCGTATTCCTTATAGTCCGAGAAGAAGATCTCATCATCGCTCATGCCTTCATAGGAAAGAAGCGCCGCGTGAAGCGCCGCGTAAAGCGCGTTCACGTCCTTCACCTCTGCGAGCTTTGCAAGCTCCGTAACGGCGATCTTATCCGCCTCGGTCACGGTCGAAGCAGTGAGATTGCTCGTGTCCGAAAGCACCGCGCCGAGAAGCAGGTATGCAGTGGACTTGTCGAGCTCGATGCCGTAGTTCAGATAATCGAGCCAAACTATCGTTGCGGTCGCGCCGATGGGCCTCGCTTCGTAAACTATCATATGCCCGGTCGTAACGCTGCCAACGCCGTGATGGTCGAGAATACCGATGATATGCGCGTCCTCCATATCCTCCGCCGCCTGCGCGTATTCGCTGTGATCCACAAGGAAAATGGACTCGCCGGCGGCGCTCTCGAGCACGGGGGGCATTTCCACGCCCGCTTCGCGCAGGATGTACGCGCTTTCATGATTAACGCTGGCGGTGATTTTCGCCTCCGCATTATAGCCAAGCTTAGTTAAGAGCCGCGCATAGGCGATGGCGCTGCAAACCGTGTCCGAATCCGGGCTGCGATGCCCGATAACATGGATCGTTTCCCCATTTGAGGGCAGCTTCTCGATCGAGGCGCGGTTCAGCGCTTGAAGCGTTTCCCGCTCCTTCAAAAGCGGCGCGCGCCCAAGCGATCTTCCCGCAAAAAAGCCGACTGCGGCAAGCCCCAATGAAGCGAGCACAGCGGCCGGTATGATAAGCTTTTTCAAAATTCCTTTCATTTTTTACCTCCTTAGCAGCTTGTCCAACTCTTCCTCATTAACAAAGCGCCATTCGCCGCTTTTCAGGCTTCCAAGCTCAAGGCCGCCTATAGCAACTCTTTGAAGCCGCAGCGTTTCATGCCCCACGGCTGAGAGCATTCTTCTAACCTGCCTGTTCTTGCCCTCATGGATGGTCAAAAGAAGCTCGGTCTTTTCGTCCGGCCTTTCGCGTATTATGCGCAGCTCGGCGGGGCTTGTCATGCCGTCCTCAAGAAGTATTCCGTTTCGCAGCTTACGCTTGTCCTCCGGCGTGAGATACCCCGTGCAGAGCACGCGGTAGGTCTTTTTCGCGCCGTAGCGGGGGTGCATAAGGCGGTTTGCAAGCTCGCCGTCGTTGGTAACCAGAATAAGCCCCTCGGAATCGTAGTCGAGCCTGCCCACGGTGTAGAGGCGGTAGGGGAGCGAGGTGAAATAGTCCGTCACCTTCACCCTGTCCTCATCGTCCGCATTGGAGCAGATAACGTTTTTCGGCTTATTGAAAACGATTATAACCTTTTCCCCGGCGGGGGAAACGGGCTGGCCGTCTAAAAGCACCTCGTCGCCATCGTCCACGGTGCAGCCCAAAGCGGCGATAACGCCGTTTACCGTAACGCGCCCCGCCGCAATTATTTCTTCACATTTTCTGCGGGAGGCTATCCCCGCGTCCGCCAAATATTTTTGAAGCCGCATATTGTTTTAGTGAATAATGAATAGTGAATGGTGAATAGTTGAGGTTGAAATTCCTATGGAATTTCTGCAATTATATTCCGCTGTATTCGTCGGATCCCTTTCCGCTCCGTCATCCCCGCGAAAACAGCCTCAAAGGGAATCGCAGGTAGAAACCGTAATCGCGCGCGGCAACGCTCCTGCCTGCAAGCAGCGCGGTTTTGCCGACGGGGCAGCCGCCGATCAGAAGCTCACATTCGCCGATGCGCTCGCCCGAGGTTATCGGTGCAATGACGGCTTTATCGAGCCTGATGCTCGCTTCAACGCTCATCTCGTCGCCCTTTTTGAGCGGGATCACGATATCGTCCTTCGCGGTGAGGCTTAAAACGCTTTCTTCGCCGTTCGCCACAACGCAGCGGGAAAGCTCGGTGCCGGCTGATACCGCCTTCACCATCTCGTAATTGGCGAAGCCGAAATCGAGCATCTCCGCCGCCACCTCGAACATCGGGCGGCAGTTGAGAACGCAGCCCACGAGCAGCATCCCGTCCCGCTCGGCGGCAAAGATGAGGCAGCGGCCGGATTTTGAGGTGTAGCCCGTTTTAACGCCAACGCAGCCCTCGTAATCCCAGAGCATGGTGTTTTTGTTTTTAACGTAGATCTTGCGCCGATCGGTCTGGATGGTGTAGTACTGCGTGGAAACTATCCGCTTGAAATCGGGATTTTTGAGCGCATGTGCGCTGATAACGCTGAGATCGTAGGCCGAGGAATAATGCCCCTCGCGATCGAGCCCGTTCGGCGAAACGAAGTTGGAGTCCGTCAGCCCCATCAGCCGCGCGCGCTCGTTCATGATATCGGCGAAGCCCTCCAGGGAGCCGCCCATATGCACGGCGAGCGCCACCGCCGCATCGTTGCCGGAGCGGAGCATCAGCCCGTACAACAGATCGCGGATCGTCATCTTCTCGCCCTCGTAGGCGTAGATGCAGGAACCGCCAACGCCGACCGCCTCCTTCGGGAAGGAGATCACCTCGTTCAGATCGCAGCGCTCGAGCGTCAGAAGCGCGGTCATGACCTTCGTGGTGCTTGCCATCGGCAGCCGAGCGGAGGGATCCTTTGCAAGCAGCGTCTGCAGGCTCGAGGCCTCGATCAGCGCCGCCGAACCCGCGCTCTGCATGCTGTCGAGCCTGCCCGCAAAGATATCCTTTCGCTGCGGGGGAAGCTCGGTTTGCACCACCTCGGCGGGCCTAAACGGGCGATGCTTTTTTTGATCCTTTACGGGCAAGGGCTTTGATGCGGCGAGCGAGGCGGAGTGCGCAAAAAAAAGCAAAAACGCATACATGATGACGACCGCGCGCAGCGCGATCCTGCCGTATTTTTTATTCGCAGCAGCTTTCATCGAATCGTTCCTCCGCTTTTACTTCCGAACGGGAAGGGGATGCCGTGCATCCCCGATATCTACCCATTCTATTTTCGCATTTTTTATCCGTTTTGTCAACAGCCGCCGAAATAAACCGCTCCATGCTCTTGAGAAGCTGGGGCACAAGGTCGGTCTGCTTATCCACCGCGCTCTCGGGAGCCGCCGGGATAACGCGAACGTTGCCCTGCTCCACCGCGAGGAACGCGAGGGGTTTGAGGCTCATTCCGACGGTCGCCGCGCCGGAGAAGGGGAAGCGCGCATCCGCTTCTGTATCCGCTTCGCTGCGGCCTCGGTACCTGCTTTGCGGCTCGCCCTCGCCGTATTCGCCGCCGCCTATCGCAAAGCCGAGCGAAACGCGCGAGACCGGCAGCAGCAGCGTGCCGTCCGGGGCGGGTATCGCGTCGCCGATGACGGTGTTCACGTCCGCCATGCGCTTGATCTGCTCGATCGAGCTTTCGATTATGTTTTCAATGGGATGCATGGATATCCTCCTTGTTGCTTACGTTTTTTGCGCGTTGCTCGGGGCTGCGCCGAAAAAGGGAGTACTGCGCCGGCCCTCGCGTCGGCCCTCGCTCCGCCTTTTCGCATTTCTTTCGATAACAGCCGAGATAACGCCCTTTATTAGCTTTGCCGGATCGGTTTCAAGTATTCCCTCAGCCGCCAAACAAACGGAAGCTTCGCTGAATTTCGGCAAAAACTTCGCTTCGATCGCGGCATTTCGCGCGTTCAGCGGCGAGAGCTCGGCGGCAAGCGCGAGCAGCGGCTTTGCAGCGGCGTTCAGCGCGCCGCAGAGGGCAACGCAGCAGGCGGCGTCCCCAAGCGCGATACTCCCGCTCAAAGCAAGCCTTTTCAGTCGGAATGCGCCGAGCAGTGGCGCGGCGGGCAGTTTTTCCCTCTCGGGCGGTCGGGACTTCCTTCGTTTTATCGGCTTAAGCTTGCCGCCTTTTGTCAGCCTGTAAGCCGAAAAAGCCTTTGTTGCTTCAAGCGGGTCCTTTTTTGCCTTTTCCGTGTCAAACTCCAAAACGAAGCCGAGCGGAAGCCGTATCAGCCCGAAAAGCAGTCGGATCCGGAGCGTCAGCCGCACCGAAAAGCCCTGCTGAGCCGCGCGGGCTTCAAGCCTTATCGGTAAGAGCGCCGGCGCGAGCAGGACGGCTGCCGCCAAAATGGGGATGTATGGAAAAGCGCGCATCCGCCGCCACCTTCCTTTTATCGGTATCGCGCTTAGTTTTCGCGGAGCTATTGAGATTTATTCAAAAACATGGTATCATTAGTATAATGAGGCAATATAGGCATTCGCGGCAGGTCCTTGCTTCTTCACCGCCGGGAATGGGAGCAAGGAGCATTCTATGATAGTTTTGGGCATCGATCCCGGGTATGCGATACTCGGCTACGGCGTTATCGAGGCGGAGGGCGTGAAGCTTCGCGCGATCGACTGCGGCGTTATCGAAACCAAGCCCGATATGCGCTTCCCCGAGCGGCTTGAGCGGCTTTTCGCGGGCACGCGCGCGCTGATCGAGCGCTTTCGTCCCGATCACATCGCGTTTGAGGAGCTTTTCTTCTATCGAAACACCACCACGGCGCTGCAGGTCGCGGCGGCAAGGGGCGTTGCGATACTCGCCTCCCAGCAGGCGGGGCTGCCGCTGTATGAGTACACGCCGATGCAGATAAAGCTGAGCGTTACGGGCGACGGACACGCCGACAAGCTCCAGATGCAGAGCATGGTGAAGCT
This sequence comes from Clostridia bacterium, assembly GCA_017523925.1. Taxonomy (GTDB): domain Bacteria; phylum Bacillota; class Clostridia; order Christensenellales; family CAG-138; genus PeH17. The sequence continues at coordinate 124,748 of JAFWVQ010000034.1, read as the reverse complement.
GCTTTTGAAGCTTCAAAAGGTGCCGAAGCCGGACGACGCGGCGGATGCGCTCGGCGTTGCGATCTGCCATGCAAACGCGATCGGTCCGGGCATGGATGAATTCAGGATTAAATAAGCCCTTCGGATCGAAAAACCCGAAAAACGGAGAAAACGAAATATGTATTCACATATAAAAGGAACTGTCGAGGAGCTCGGCGCGGATCGCGCGGTCATCGACGCAAACGGCGTGGGCTACGAGCTTTTCTGCTCGAAGAACACGCTCAAGGAACTCTCGCTCGGTAAAGCGGCGAAGCTTTTCGCGCATCTGAACATCTCTCAGGACGCGGTCGCGCTCTACGGCTTCTATACCGACGACGAGCGCGCGATGTTCCGCAAGCTGATCGGCGTTTCGCGCATCGGTCCCAAGCTCGCGCTCGCGGCGCTTTCGGTGCTTTCCCCGAACGATATCGCGATGGCGGTGCTGACCGATAATGCAGCCGCATTCGACGGCGTTGCGGGAATGGGCCGCAAGACTGCCGCAAGGGTCATACTCGAGCTCAAGGAAAAGGTGGACGGCGCGGCCTCCGCTTCGGGCGGAGCAAAGGGCGCGAAGCCTGCGGACGACGGCGCGAACTCCATGCGCAGAGAGGCGATCGAGGCGCTCGTTGCGCTCGGTTACGACGGCGCGGTGGCGGGAAGAGCTGTTGCCGAGATAGACGACTGCGCGCGCACCGAGGATATGATAATGAAGGCCCTTAGAAAGCTCTCCGCGAAGCAATGAGCGGGGATGGATGAAAAACATACGGTAAATAAGAAAAATGGACGACGAAAGACTCATAACCTCATCCCTTCTCGCGGAGGACGAAAACTCGGAATACAGCCTGCGCCCGCGCTTCCTCGCCGAATACATCGGTCAGGGCAGCGTTAAGGAGCATATGCAGGTCTATATCAACGCGGCCAAAATGCGCGGCGAGGCGCTCGACCATGCGCTTCTCTACGGCCCGCCCGGCCTTGGAAAGACCACGCTTGCCGCGATAATCGCAAACGAGATGGGCGGCAATCTGCGCATCACCAGCGGCCCCGCGATAACCCATGCGGGCGACCTTGCGGCTCTGCTTTCCAATCTGAACGAGGGCGACGTGCTGTTTATCGACGAGATCCACCGCCTGAATGCGAACGTGGAGGAGATACTTTACCCCGCGATGGAGGATTTTGCATACGATATCATCATCGGCAAGGGGCCGTCGGCACGTTCGCTGAGGCTCGAGCTTCCGAGATTCACGCTCGTTGGCGCGACCACGCGCATGGGGCTTTTGACGGGACCGCTGCGCGACCGCTTCGGCATAAAGGAGCAGCTCGAGCTGTATTCGCCCGAGGATCTCAAGGAGATCGTCGTTCGCAGCGCGGGCATACTCAATATCGAAATAACGGTCGACGGCGCGCTTGAGATAGCCTCGCGTTCAAGGGGAACTCCGCGAATCGCGAACAGACTTCTTCGAAGGGTGCGCGACTATGCGCAGGTCAAGGCGGACGGCGTGATCACCACCGAAACCGCGATGGCGGCGCTGGAGATGCTTCGTATAGACGAGCTCGGGCTCGATGCTGTGGATAGGAAGATGCTCGAGGCGATGATCGTGAAATTCCTCGGAAGACCGGTCGGACTGGACACGATCGCCGCCGCAACGGGGGAGGATGCCTCCACGATCGAGGATGTGTACGAGCCGTACCTTCTGCGCCTCGGCTTCATCGCAAGAACGCCGCGCGGCCGGGTGCCGCTTCCGAGCGCATACGAGCATCTGGGCATCGATCCGCCGAACGGCGGGGGAGTGCAGACCTCGTTTCTGTGATAGTGAATAATAAATGATGAATGAGGAATAGTTGAGGTGGAGATTCCTGCGGAATTTCTTCCGAAATGATAAGCATAATGGGGGAATGAAAATGTGGTTCTTCGGTAAAAGAAAAAAGCTTCAGGCGGAGCTTGAGCAAAAGAACAGGGAGCTTGAGGAACTTCGCGCAAGGCTGGCCGAGAAGGAAAGCACGATCGGCGAGCAGAGCGAGGAGCTTTCGCGGGTCAACGCATCGCTTGAAAGCGCAAACAAGGAGCTTTCGGGATCGAAGCGGCGCATCGCGGCTTTCGAGGCGAAGCAGGAGAGCATCTCAACGGCCATGACCGAGGCGGCGGAGCAGAAGGAGCGCATTCTTCGCGAGGCGCGCGAGGAGGCGGAGCGGCTTGAAAACGAAGGCAAAAAGCGCCGCGAAGAGTTCATCAGCGAGGGGCAGAGCATAGAGCAAAGGGCGAAGGCCGCCGCCGAAAAAACGCTCGAGGATGCGCGCGAGCAGGCGAGGCGCGATACGGAGCAGACCTATCGCGATGCCCAAACCGCCGTGGACGAGGCGGAACGGCTGTCCAAGCAGATGCTCGAGCAGGCCGAGAAGAGCGCGCACAGCATGATCGACGAGGCGGAGGCGCACGTTCGGGAGCGCGAGGGCAGGCTGGATGAACTGAACTCGCGGCTCAAGGAGCGTGCAAGGCGTGCGCTCGAGGATGCGGAATTCTATGCGGAAACGCTGGATACCGTCGGAACCGGCAGGGCGAAAAAGCCTGCCGCACAAGGCAAAACTCAGCAGGGCGCGCAAACGGCCGGGGCTGCGAAGGTGGCTCGGGATATGCGCGAAGCAAGGCAGGGCGGCGCGGGCGGCGATACCGAGGCCGCAGTAAGCCGCAAGAGCGCGGCCGCGCTGATGCGCAGCATCTACGCCATCGAGGGGCGCGAGCTTCCGGGCGACGACGGCGCGGACGAGGGCGAAGGCGAGGGAACGGACGAAAGCTTCTCCATGCCGGTCGATCCCGATTTCGGCGCACTGGTGGACGAGGTCATAAAGAAGCCGTGAGTGCATCTGCGGCACCACCGCAGCAAGGCGAAACGGCATCTGCGCAGGCGGCACTGGCAGCGGCTGGGCGTGAAAGACATTCTGCGGAGCCGGGCAGGGCGGTTCGATGCAAACTAATAATATATAATCAACATTTACGTATAATAGCTTGACAACGCGCGTACAATATGGTATTCTAAACCTTGCCGTGCTGCGCATGGCTTCAAACGTCGCGGGGTGGAGCAGCCGGTAGCTCGTCGGGCTCATAATCCGAAGGTTGGGGGTTCGAGTCCCCCCCCCGCAACCATACTTGGCGGCATAGCTCAGCTGGCTAGAGCATTCGGTTCATACCCGGAGTGTCATCTGTTCGAATCAGATTGCCGCTACCATGAAAAAAGCACTGCCTCGCAGTGCTTTTTTCAATGAAATCCGTCCCAAGGGACAGATGAAATCCGCCTGCGGCAGATGAAATCGCTTTGCGATGAAATGCGCCAGCGGCGCGTGGACGGATTTTATTTCACCTTCGGCAGAGCCGAAGATTTCACCTCGGGCGCAAGCCCGTGATTTCACCGCGCCGAAGGGCGCGATTTCATTATTGAAAAACGTTTGCTTTTCCGCTATACTCTATATTGAGGTGATATTGATGGCAACAAACAAACTTCTTGATCTAACAATGGATTTTGCGGTGAATATGATCAACTTCTGCGATTCCGTAAAGGGGCATCGCTCGCTTGTGAATCAGTTTGAACGCTCCGCAACAAGCATTGGCGCTAATGTTCGCGAGGCTAATTATGCTCAAAGCAGAGCGGATTTCATCGCCAAGTTTCAAATAGCACTCAAGGAATGCTATGAAACGGAATATTGGCTTGAACTGTTCGTGCGAGCGGGAATCGCGGATGAAACGGCGGTTAAAAACCTGTTGCACGATTGCGGAAGCATACGCCGCCTGCTCATCTCCTCCATCAACACCGCCAAATCCAACTTGAATGAACAATGATGATTACGATCCTTTTCCAACTCACCCTCCTCCTCTGGTTTCTCGGCTGCACCGTTTCCTATCGCACTCACCGCTTCATTCTTGTGGACGGCGTTGGCGTAAAGAGCGCGGAGTTTTTCATGCTGATCGTTTACGCGATTGCGCTCGTTCTTTTCCACGCCTTTTCATGGGGCAGGTGGGTGCTTCTCGGGGTGCTTGCCGCATGGCTTATCGTGCAGTTCTTCTGCCATTGGCGCTACACCATCTTCGGCGCGAGCGAGAAAAAGCTTCGGGGCTACAACGAATGTTTTCGCGGCACTCTGCGCATATTCAAAGCGAGCGAAACGCGGCTCGTTCCCGATCTTTACCATATTGTACTGCACGCGCTGATAATTGTGAACATTGTTTTGTGCATTATAAACGGTTGAAACGCCGAGCGGCGGTATTCAGACAAATCCAACAAAAAAGAGAAACGGCTTGCGCTTCTCAATTTGCTAATTATTCAGCTCCGGTTTTTCGGTTCGCAATAGTATATAGTCAACGCTGACGTTATAAAAATCCGCAAGCTTAACGAGCATTTCATCGGTAAGCGGCTGCGTTTCGGTTTCGATATAGCTGTATTTGCGCTGGGTTATGCCTATGTGCGCGGCAAGTTCGGCTTGCGTAAGGTCGGCATCCTCGCGAAGATCCCTTATTCTGCTCTTCATAGGCACACCTCCCTTGAAAGATAAATCGTTAACTTAATAAATATAGCATAGATACAATCCGTCTATTGACATTTAGATAAATTCTATCTATAATTTACTTATTCGATACGCTCTATTCTGAAAAGAATTAACGCAAGGGGGAGAAAATGGATAAACAGACTTTGATACGCTATCTTGAGGATGTTGTGGAGCTGGAAAAGCAAGTGTTTTTGCAGCAGCAAACGCTGGATGCGCTTGACAGCAAGATTCGTTCGCTGGGTGTAAAAAAGGTTTTTTACGAACCGCGATATGTCAATACTCCGACATATAATGAACCTACTTACAATAAACCGAAGGAAACGCTTGCAAATGAGGGCGAAAAAATCGGTTGCATAACAGGTTTGGTTGTCGTTGGCGTGATTTTGGCTGGTATTGTATTGATGACTTTTACTGATTTCATGGATGATGGTGCTCTTTGGATAATAGTAATTCTTTCCGCCATCATCACACCAATCGCAGCCGCTATTATAATCTCTAATAATAAGAAAAAACGGGCTCAAGATGACTATGACAGCAGGGTTGCTGAGAACAAAGCTGACTATAACCGCAGGCTGGCCGAACAAAATGCCGACTACGATCGCAGGATGGCGGAGTACAGAAGGAATGTTTCCGAAGATGCGCAGCGCGTAAATCGCGAGCTTGCGGAAAAGCGCATACTCGAGCAGGAACGCTCCGCGCTGTATCAAAAGCATTTGCAGACAAAGCAAGTTCTGCAAAGCTACTACGATCTCGATATCATCTACGGCAAGTACCGCAATTTCGTGGCGGTATCGTCCTTTGTCGATTATTTCAAGAGCGGCAGCTGTTCCACGCTCAGCGAGAATACGGGCGGCGACGGCGCATACAACAAGTTTGATATAGAGGTAAGGCTTGATCGAATCATCGATAGGCTTGACGATATCATCAGAAACTTGGATCAGATAAAGTCCAACCAATGGTGCATCTATAATGCCATTCAGGAGGGCAACCGCATTGCACGCAGGCTTGTTTCGGCAACGGAGAGCCTTGCGGAATCGAATGCGCAAATCGCTTTGAGCAGCGCACAAACTGCACAGTACAGCGCACAAACCGCACAGTACAGCGCCAAAACCGCACAGTATGCAGGCATAACCGCCGCAAACAGCGCAATAGCCGCCTACAATGCTCAGCAGGCAGCGAACGAGGCGGAGCAGCTCAGAAAGCTGAAGCAGTATGAGCTTGGAATAAGGAGCACAAGGTATTGACGTTTTTCAATTCGAGGGGGCGCGCACGCCCCCTTTTCATTTCCCCCGATTTCTTTTTTCATATTGAAAACCCATTGAATTCGTGTTAAAATATATACGGCAAACCCCGCTTTATGCGCCAAATCCAAGAACGGAGGCAGGCTGCGGCGAAGAGCCGCCCGAGACGGAATATGAATATTTACGCTGCCGCTTCGCTTTTTGCGGTGCTGATACTTCTATACATCATCATTTCGGAAGTGTTCACCCTGCTCTTCCGCCTGATCGGTCTGCCCGAGGAAAAGGCGCGGTTCCAGGTGGTTTCGCTGCTCACGGGCTCGGGCTTCACCACGCGCGAAAGTGAGATGATCATCTCCACGCGGCGCAGACGGCGGCTTGCGAGGATAACCATGCTTTTCGGCTACGTTTTCAATATCTCGGTCGTTTCGGCGTTTATCAACGTGTTTATGTCGCTCAAGATAACGCAGGTGGGGCAGTACTTGCTGGGGCTTCTGATCCCGGTCGGCATGGTGGCGATACTGATAATCATTCTGCGCATCCCCGCCGTGCGCTCGTTCGGAAGCGCGCTCGTTTTAAAGGCGGTCGGCAATATAACGCATACAAAAACTGCGAACACCGTTATGATAATCGATCATATCGGAAACGGCACGATCGCGCAGGTGCATATAATGGCCGTGCCGGAGGCACTTTCGGGCAAAAGGCTGTTTGAGTCGAAGCTCAAGGAGGAGCACAATATCCTGATCATGCTCGTTGAGGATAAGCACGGCAAGGTCGAGGCGCCGCATAAGGATACGGTATTCAGCGAGGGCGAGAAGCTGACCGTTTTCGGCGATTATCAGAATATCTGCCGCGTGTTCGAGGCAAGGGAACATTTTGAATAATAAAACACTGTTATTTTGGAGGTTTTAAGAATGAAAAAGCGTATTATCTCACTGGCCTTTGCGCTCGTTATGGCGCTCACCGCGCTGCCCGCGCTCGCGCTGGAGCAGACGCAGGCAGAGCCGTATTGGAACGTTCCGAGCGGCTACAACGCTGCGGATTACAACAAGATCGCAGCCTTCTTGGAGCAGACCGACGAAAGCGGCGTTAAGAACGGCGCGAAGCTCTCGGACAGCTACGATCCCGGCGACCCGAACTCCTGGGGCAGCACCTACGGCTACGATCTGAACGGCTATTTCACGCTCGTTCCGCGCGTGCTCTGGCGCACCGTCAGCGGCACCAAGCGCATAGATACCGTTCGCATTGAGAACTGCCTCCTTGTGGGCGATCTCGATCTTTCGGGCTGCACCTCGCTTAAATATTTATATTGTCATGCAAATAATATCGCTTCGCTGAACGTTTCGGGCTGCACCGCGCTTCAAACCGTTTATGCAAGCGGAAATGAGTTCACCTCGGTGAACGTTTCGGGCTGCACCTATCTTACGAGCCTTTCGGTCGCGGACAGCAGGCTGACGAGCCTTTCGGTTTCGGGCCTTACGCGCCTAAAGGATCTCTCCTGCGCGGGCAACGAGATCGCTTCGCTGAACGTTTCGTACATGGGCGCGCTTGAAACGCTGAACTGCATGCACAACGGCATGACCAATCTGAACGTTACGGGCTGCGCCGTGCTCGATTCGCTCTTCTGTGACGACAACGCGCTGACTTCGCTCGATCTGACGGGCTGCAATTACCTCAGGCTGCTCGGCTGCTCGAAGAACGCGCTGACCTCGCTCGACTGCTCAAGCAAGAACCGCCTGCAGGAGGTGGAGTGCAGCGAGAATATGATCGCGAATCTGAACCTCACCGGCTGCACCGCGCTCAAGATGATCTACTGCGGCAAAAATCGCATTTCGTCGCTGAACTTCACCGCAAGCGGGCTGAAAATTCTTCACTGTCATGAGAACCTGCTCACCGCGCTGAACACCTCGGGCTATTCCCAGCTTGAGGAGCTCGTTTGCGGCGACAACAGGATCGCGAGCCTTAATCTTTCCTCAAACAGGCAGCTTTGGAAGCTCTACTGCGAGAATAACGCGCTGACTTCGCTTTCGCTCAATAACAACACCGCGATTACCAATCTGAAAACGCATGGCAACGAGCTGACCGCGCTTTCGCTCTCCGCGATCTCCGCGCTTCCGATGAACACCTTGAACACGCAGGGCGGCGGCTATATCGGCTACGATCATTACGTTACGGCGGGCGTGCGCACGAGCAAGGTTTTCGCCATCCCCGCGCCGGGTAACCGCTTCGAGGGCTGGTACACCTCCTCGGGCAGCCTCATTTCGACCGCCTTGGAATACGATCTTGATTATCAGAACGCACCCACCGCGCTGACCGCTCGGTTTGCCTCAGGCGGGCTCATGGGCGATGCGGACGGCAACGGCGAAGTGAATATGGCGGATGCTGTGCTTGCGATGCGCTATGCGATGGGGCTTGTAAGCAGCATCCCCTGCCCGTATAATGCGGATCTGGACGGCACCGGCGACGTGAGCATGGCCGACGCGCTTGCGGTGATGCGCCTGGCGATGGGTCTGTCGTAAAAGAAAAAACATACGGCACAAGGGAAAAAATAAGGAAAAGATAAGGAAAAAGATAAGGGAAAAAAATAAGGAAAGAGATAAGGAAATAGTGAAGCGAAGGGGGGCATGAGGATGTATTGTCGCCACTGCGGCAGTGTGATAGCCGAGGGTGCGCGCTTCTGCGAATACTGCGGCACTCGCGTGCTTCAAGCGAAGCCGACCTTCGCGGACGGCGCCGAAAACGCACGCGGAGCGCTTGCGGAGGGCGCGGAGGGCGCGGAGCATGCGGAGAAAACGGATCACTTTGCCGCGCCGCTCCTTTTCACCGATTTTGGGGCATCCCCACGGACCGACGGCCCGACCGTTTATCCGGCGGCGCATGCGCGGCGGGCTCCGCTTGCGGTGAGGGACGATATGCCGATGAAATGGCATGGCTTCCTCGTGCATTTCGCGCTTTGGGCGGCGTCCGGCTCGATCGCTTCGATCGGCTTTGAGACCATGACCGGCAGCCGGTACGGGCAGAACAGGGAGCACATCTATTCGGCCGTCCCTCAGCTTCAGATTCCGGACGTGATCGCGGGTCTGCTTTTGATTGCAACGGCGGCGCTCGGCTTTTATACGGCTGCAAGGCTGCTCAAAAGGAAGCGCGGCGCGCCGAAGCTGCTTTTGGCGGTCCACGGCGCTGTGATCGTGCTGAACCTCGCGCATCCGATCACGACCGCGCTGCTGGTGAAGAGCGCCTCGCGCATGAGCAGCGTTTCCGGCATGCTGCTTTTGGGCATCGGCGGCGCGCTTGTCGGCGCGATATTGCTGATCGTGAACATGATCTACTATAAGAATCGCGAGCACCTATTTGTAAACTGAAAAATGCAGGCACAAGCGCCCTCTTCGCGGGGGCGCGTTTTGCGGAAAAGCAACAATAAAACGTACAACTCATAGGAGAAAAAATGAAACCGGTATTCGGAGTGGATATAACCACGGACAGGCGAAACGATTGGAGCAATTCCGATGAGTTTATTCTGCGCAAGGTCGGGGCCGAGCTTGAAGCGAAGCTCGAGGGTGCGGCGGATTCGGCGCATACTATCGAAAAAAAGAGCGGGCTTTCGCTGCTCGAAACGATCCTTCGGGCGGTATCGGGCACGGCGGCGCTGTTCGTGTTTATCGGCGTTTTCGATCATGCGCTCGATCACGGCTTCAAGGAAGCGCTGAAAAAACTGTGGCCTTGGTTCTGCGTATTTGCGATATGCGGCGCAGCATGGCTAGCGCTCACCTTGATCGGAAGACTGAAAAAACGGAAAATGCTCGTTTCGGGCGAAGCGGCGGCGGCAAATGAGGCGCTCGAAGCCGCGCTCGATAAGGCGAGATCGGAGCTCGGAGTGCCGGAAAACGCCGAGGCGGTCGATGTTTTTCTTTTGTCATACAAGCTTAAAAACGGCAAGCTCAAGATCGACGGCGACCCATTTTGGCTGAACGGCGAGGTGTATGCCTACCGTGACGGCGATGCGCTGATGCTTTGGGGCGGCGAAAAGGTTTGGGCGTTCCCGATCAAGAATATGAAGGGCATAAAAACCGTTCGCGCCTTCAAAACGGCGATGTGCTGGAACAAAAAGGAGAAGCATAAGGAAGGCAGATTCGCGCAGTATAGGCTCATTCCGAACAACTACGGCCTTCGTATGAAAGCTTATCATATCCTCGAGCTCGAGCACGGGGGAGAGAGCTATGGTATCTACTTCCCCTGCTGGGAACTGCCAGTTTTTGAAAGGCTGACGGGGCTTGCCGCAGAGGAAGCGAGCAAGGAATGATGCGATAAAGCGAGCAAGGAAAAATACGATAAAAGGGAACGCAGGGGCGCGGGGAGCGCAAATGCGTTCCTTTTTCTTAGTGAAACGGCAGAATTAAACAGTTGAATTGAAAGGGTAGAATTAAGACAGTTGAATCGAAGCGATCGAAGCGGCGCGCGGCATGATAATATAAAAGTTGTGATCGAATTTGAAAAAAACTATTGATTCCGATCATGACTATATGATATAATATATGCGTCATTTTTTGACAAATACTCAAATAGTCCGAGAGGAGATTTTTCGATGACGAAAAGAACCCGAAGATGGATGCTTGCCGCGATAGCCTTGATAGTTATCATGGCCTCGGTAAGCATGATCGCACTTGCCGAGGGCGAGGAAGCTCCGGCATCACCGTTCTTCAAAACCTTCTGGTCCCTTCTGCCGCCGATAATCGCGATCGCGCTGGCGCTCATCACAAAAGAGGTCTATACGTCGCTTTTCGTCGGCATCATAGTCGGCGGATTACTGTATGCAAATTTCAATCTTGAAGTAACCCTCACGCACGCATTCAACAACGGCATAGTCGCTTCCCTCTCGGATCCCTACAACGTGGGCATCATCGTGTTCCTCGTCATACTCGGCGTGATCGTTATGATGATGAACAAGGCGGGCGGCTCCGCTGCCTTCGGCAGATGGGCCTCCTCGAAGATCAAATCGAGAACGGGCGCACAGCTCGCAACCATCGCTCTTGGCTCGCTCATCTTCATCGACGACTATTTCAACTGTCTCACCGTCGGCTCGGTCATGCGCCCTGTTACGGATAAGAGCAGGATCAGCCGCGCCAAGCTCGCCTATCTTATCGACGCCACCGCAGCGCCGATCTGCATCATCGCTCCCGTTTCATCATGGGCGGCCGCCGTTTCCTCCTACGTTGAGGAGGGCAACGGTCTGCGGCTCTTCATAAAGGCGATCCCCTTCAATTTCTACGCGATACTCACCATAATCATGATGATCTTCCTTGCGATCACCAAGCTGGACTACGGCCCGATGTCCAGGCATGAGAAGAACGCGAAGGAAAAGGGCGATATCTTCTCCGGCATGAAGGCGCTTGCCGAGGAAGCGAATGAAAACGCCAACCCCAAGGGCAAGGTCATCGATCTCGTGCTTCCCATCGTGCTGCTCATCGTCTGCTGCGTCATCGGCATGATCTATTCCGGCGGCTTCTTCGCGGGCAGCGATTTCATCACGGCCTTCTCCGATTCCGATGCCTCTGTCGGCCTCATGCTCGGCTCGGCGGTAACGCTGATCATCACCTTCATCTACTATCTCTGCCGCCGCGTGCTCTCCTTCAAGGACCTGACCGGCTGCATCCCCGAGGGCTTCAAGTCCATGGTTCCCGCGATCCTCATCCTGACCTTCGCATGGAGCCTCAAGGCGATGACCGACAGCCTCGGCGCAAAGCTCTTCGTTGAGGAGCTCGTTCGAAACTCCGCCGGAGGCCTGCAGAAGCTCCTTCCCGCGATAATCTTCCTTATCGCCTGCGGTCTCTCGTTTGCGACCGGCACGAGCTGGGGCACCTTCGGCATACTGATCCCGATCACGCTCAGCGTGTTCCCGCTCACCGATCCCGTTGGCGTTGTATGCGTCAGCGCGTGCATGGCGGGCGCCGTCTGCGGCGACCACTGCTCGCCGATATCCGATACCACGATCATGGCGAGCGCGGGCGCGCAATGTGACCACGTTGCGCACGTTTCAACGCAGCTTCCCTATGCGCTCACCGTGGCTGGCGTCAGCTTCGTGGCGTACCTCATTGCGGGCTTCGTTCCGAACGCGCTCATCGCGCTGCCCGTTGCTATCGCGCTCATGATCGGCACCCTGCTGATCGTGCGCCTTATCAAAAAGCCCGCGAATAACTGAGAGCGCCCGACAGCGCATCAAGAATACCGATAATCGCAAAAGCCCCCGTTCGAAGCGCCGAGCGGGGGCTTAAAACTCAAATATACTTTATAAATAAGGCAATTTTCGCTTGCCTTAAATGCCTTGCGGTACTATAATAGAAGCGGACTTTGTATCCGTATTTCTTTCCTTGCGGCATACGCTGCGGGAATAATATTTTTAGGAGGATTCTCTCAATGGCAAAGACCGTCACTATCGATGGCAATACCGCTGCTGCGCACGTTGCGTATGCATTTTCCGACGTTGCAGCGATCTACCCCATCACTCCTTCTTCCCCCATGGCAGAGGTTGCCGATGAATGGGGCGCTCAGGGCAGGATCAACCTGTTCGGCCAGAAGGTCCGCATCGCCGAGATGCAGTCCGAGGGCGGCGCAGCAGGCGCTGTGCACGGCTCCCTCTCCGCAGGCGCGCTGACCACCACCTTCACCGCCTCCCAGGGTCTGCTCCTCATGATCCCCAATATGTACAAGATCTCCGGCGAGCTGCTTCCCGGCGTGTTCCACGTATCCGCCCGCGCTCTTGCCGCGCACTCCCTGTCCATCTTCGGCGATCACAGCGACGTTATGGGCTGCCGTCAGACCGGTTTTGCGATGCTCTCCGCGGCTTCCGTTCAGGAAGTTATGGATCTTGCGCTCGTGACCCATCTTTCCGCTATCAAGTCCAGCGTTCCCTTCGTTCATTTCTTCGACGGCTTCCGCACCTCCCACGAGGTCCAGAAGATCGAGCAGATCGAGTATGAGGATATGGGCAAGCTTCTCGATATGGACGCCGTTCGCAAGTTCCGCGAGCGCGCTCTCAACCCCGAGCATCCCCATCAGGCGGGTACCGCTCAGAACCCCGACATCTACTTCCAGGGCCGCGAGGCTGCAAACATCCACTATGCCAAGGTTCCCGAGGTCGTGGAGTATTATATGGAAAAGGTCGGCGAGCTGACCGGCAGGAAGTATCATCTGTTTGATTACGTCGGCGCACCCGACGCCGAGCGCGTTATCGTCGTAATGGGCAGCGGTGCGGATGTTGTTGAGGAGACCATCAACCACCTCGTCAAGAAGGGCGAGAAGATCGGCGCCATCAAGGTTCGCCTTTACAGGCCCTTCGCTGCGGACAGGTTCATCAAGGCCATCCCCGCAAGCTGCAAGAAGATCGCGGTCCTCGACCGCACCAAGGAGCCCGGCGCTCAGGGCGAACCCCTCTACCTCGACATCGTGAACGCTCTGGCGGAAGCCGGCCGCGGTGATATTAAGGTCGTCGGCGGCCGCTACGGCCTCGGCAGCAAGGAGTTCACTCCCACCATGGTCAAGGCTGTTTACGACAACCTTTCCGCGAAGGAGCCCAAGAACCACTTCACCGTCGGTATCATCGACGACGTTATGCACACCTCTCTCGAGCTCGGCGAGCTTGTGAACGCCGCTCCCGAGGGCACCATCTGCTGCAAGTTCTTCGGTCTCGGTTCCGACGGCACCGTTGGCGCAAACAAGAACAGCATCAAGATCATCGGTGACCACACCAATATGTACGCTCAGGGCTACTTTGCATACGACTCCAAGAAGTCCGGCGGTCTGACCATCAGCCATCTGCGCTTCGGCAAGACCCCCATCCAGAGCCCCTACCTCATCGACAGCGCGGACTTTGTGGCCTGCCATAACCCCAGCTACGTCACCCGCTATGACGTGCTCGAGGGCCTCAAGGACGGCGGCGTGTTCCTTCTGAACAGCCCCTGGACCACCGAGGAGATGGAAGCCGAGCTTCCCGCCGAGATGAAGAAGACCATCGCGAAGAAGCACATCCGTTTCTACAATATCGACGCCGTTAAGCTTGCCCGCGAGGTAGGCATGGGCGGACGCATCAACACCATCATGCAGAGCGCGTTCTTCAAGCTTGCCGAGGTCATTCCCGCCGAGGAGGCGATCGAATACATGAAGGCCGCCGCCAAGAAGAGCTACGCCAAGAAGGGCGAGGACGTGGTTCAGAAGAACTATGCCGCCATCGACATCGGAATCACCGGAATCACCGAGATCAAGTATCCGGAAAGCTGGGCGAACGCCACCACCGGCGCCACCGCGATGCACGTTTCGGACGATCCCTACTTCGTTGATTTCATCAAGCCCGTGCTCGCTCAGCAGGGCGATAAGCTCCCCGTCAGCAAGCTTGCTGCGGACGGCTTCGTTCCCACCGGCACCACCAAATACGAAAAGCGCGGCATCGCAGTTGAGGTTCCCTCCTGGATCCCCGAAAACTGCATCCAGTGCAACCAGTGCTCCCTCGTTTGCCCCCATGCCTGCATCCGTCCCTTCGTGATGGAGGAAGGCACCGAGGCTCCCGAAGCCTTCGTTTCCAAGAAGGCGACCGGCGTTGGCGACGGCAAGCTTTTCCGTATCCAGGTCAGCCCCTATGACTGCACCGGCTGCGGCAACTGCGTTGACGTATGTCCCGCCAAGACCAAGGCGCTTGCCATGAAGCCCCTTGCCGAGGAAGAAAAGGTTCAGAATGAGAATTGGAACTTCGCAATCGAGCTTCCCGTTCTCGACCTCCCCGTAAATAAGGCGACCGTTAAGGGCAGCCAGTATCTGCAGCCCCTCTTCGAGTTCTCCGGCGCTTGCGCGGGCTGCGGCGAGACCCCCTACGTCAAGCTCATCACCCAGCTCTTCGGCGACAGGATGATCGTTGCGAACGCAACCGGCTGCTCCTCCATCTACGGCGGCAGCGCTCCCACCTGCCCCTACACCGTAAACAAGCAGGGCCATGGTCCCGCATGGGCAAACTCTCTGTTCGAGGATAACGCCGAGTTCGGCTTCGGTATGAACCTGGCAACCTCCCACAGGAGGGAAAAGCTCGCTGACCTCGTTCGCCAGTTTGCGGACGGCTGCGATGAAGACGGCAAGGCAAAGTGCTGCTCGTGGCTGAAGAATATGGAGGATGCAGAGGGCAGCAGAAAGACCGCTCAGCCCGTTATCGAGCTGGTGGAGAGCTGCCAGAGCTGCGGCTGCGAGTGCGACGAGATCGCAAAGCAGATCCTCGAGCTCAAGGATCTGTTCGTTAAGAAGAGCCAGTGGATCTTCGGCGGCGACGGTTGGGCATACGACATCGGCTACGGCGGACTCGACCACGTTCTCGCCATGGATGAGGATGTAAACGTTCTCGTTATGGACACCGAGGTTTATAGTAACACCGGCGGTCAGTCCTCTAAGGCTACTCCCACCGGCTCCGTTGCGAAGTTCGCTGCGGCAGGCAAGCGCACCAAGAAGAAGGATCTCGGCATGATGGCGATGAGCTACGGCTACGTCTACGTTGCCAAGGTCTGCATGGGCGCGAACCCCGCTCAGCTCATGAAGGCGATCACCGAGGCCGAGGCCTACAAGGGTCCCTCCCTCATCATCGCCTACGCTCCCTGCATCAACCACGGCATCAAGAGCGGCATGGGCAAGTCCCAGGCCGAGGCGAAGAAGGCCGTTGAGGCAGGCTACTGGCCCCTTTACAGGTACAACCCCGATCTCGCGGCGCAGGGCAAGAACCCCTTCACCCTCGACAGCAAGCCCGCAACTGCGGACTTCCGCGAGTTCATCCTGGGCGAGAACCGCTACTCCGCTCTGAAGCAGCAGTTCCCCGAGGCAGCGGCCGAGCTCTTCGAGCGCGCCGAGAAGGAAGCCAAGGATAAGTTTGAATACTATCAGAAGCTCAACGATATGCAGTAATTCTGCCTTGAACTGAGTTGATAACCCGGCGGCGGCTCCGAAAGGGGTCGCCGCTTTTGTAAAAGCGCAAGCCTTCGTCTTACTATGCTGTTTCAAGGCTGAAGCGCGCTTGCATTTGTGCGCCGAAAGTGATAAAATAAACAAGTAAATGAAACCACATGATGGTTTCGGATAGGAGGAAAACCATGTTCAAAAGAATCATCGGCATTATGACAGCGGCTGTGCTTATGCTGGCCGCGATCCCGTCTGCGGCATTTGCAAAGACCGATGCTGTCAGGGGCGAGGGCATCCTTTGGGATTTTGAAACCGATCCCATGATGCATGATTTCACCGACTACGGCTTTTTGCCTGTTGATAACGACGGCGACGGCAATGGCTGGGGATGGTCGAACGGCGGCGAATTCAGCCACTATGAGGGCAATGGCTGCATATACAGCCTTTCAAGCCTGAACGGCGCCGCGCTCACACCCGATAACTTGCTTTTCGTTCCGGCGTTCACGGGCACAAGCTTCAGCTTTTACGCAAACCAGGCTTTTGAGGGTCACAGCGACGTGCTTGCGGTTTGGCTGACTTACGATGGCGAGAACTATGACGAGGTATTCCGCGAAACACTCTCGAGCACAGAGCCTGCCTGCTACACCATCGAGCTCGATTCCGAGGCGCCCTACGCTTCGCTCATCTTCCGCCACTATCAGTGCAGCGGCGAAGGCGGCGTGGTTGTTGATTACGTTTCCGTTCCGGACGGCGCTCCCTACACCGCCCCGGATGAGCCGTATTATCCGGAGGTTCCGGACGGCATGATCCCGATCGACGGCGCAGAGGCCTTTGGCTTGACTGTTCCGGAGTTCGGTGCGCTTTCCACCGCCGATATCACCGTTCCCGAGGGCGTGCCCTATCACGTTTATGACGCATATTGGATGGAAAGCAATCAGCAGGAAGGCTGGGCAAGCCAGATGGCGCCGGATGACGTTTTCAACGGTGATGAAGGCGGTGATTACTATCTGTGCATCGAGCTCGAGCCCGATGATGGTTACTGGTTCGATCTCAGCGGCGGCGTAACGCTTGACGGAAGCTCGGAGTTGATCGAGTCATCCTACATCAATCTCGAAAGCGGCATTCTCAGCATTGAAAGCATCATCTATTCCGTCGAAAGTCCGGAGCTTGAGCTGATCGACGCGGTGAACATTGACGGCTTTGAGCCTCCCGTTGTCGGAGCGACGGCGGCGGATTGCTCAAACGTTACCGTTCCCGAAGGAGCGAACTACGAGATCATCAACCTTTACTGGTGCAATACCGACGAATACGAGGCGCTTCTCCCCGATCAGACCTTTGAAGAAGGCGCATTCTACTCCCTGATCATCAAGCTCAGGCCGCTTGCCGGCTATGGCTTCTCGCAGGATACGGTGCTGACGATAAACGCAGGAGCGGTCGAGACCTCCGAGGGCGACACCTTCATATTGAATTCGCAGGTTGCCTATATCGCCTCGATTGAGGCTCAGCCGACGGCCGAACCGGTTCAGCCCACCGAAGCGCCCGCCGACCCCACGGCGGTTCCCGTAGACCCCACTTCGGAGCCGGTTGAGCCCACCGAGGCTCCCGCCGATCCCACCGGGGCTCCCGCCGATCCCACTCCGGCGCCCGTTCCGGTTCCCCCCACCGGAACGATCAGCCTTGCAGTTCTCGGCATAGCGGCGGCGGTAGCAGGCGCAGGCGCAGTATCCTTCCGCAGGAAGAAAGACCGCTGATGCGGAAAGGCTCTGTTGCTCCGCAAAAAACCAACCTTTCATTGGTGCGCCAACAGCCGAATAAAGCAGTAAGGCTTCGGCCCCGAAACTGATCTCGGAGCCGAAGCCTTTTAGTACGCACTTTTCCCTTTTCCCGCCCGAAATCCGAGCGGAAACGGAAGGAGGAAGATTTTCCTTTTGACCCGTTTTATACCGTCCTGCACCCTAAACCCCGGTACGGACGGCATCTTTTTCGCTGAAGCTGCTCGCCCGTTCTCGATGATTCGGATGCAGGATAGTATTATTGCCATGAAAGGCGCTTACTTCATCTGATAGCTTCCGCAGAGGCTCTCATCCTCGGGGTTGCCGGTGCGGCTGATGGTCAAATGAGCGCTCGGGATTACGGATGCGATATGATCGGGTAAATCCGTTATTGAAAAAGCCGCAAAAAATGATATAATAGAATTTGAGACAATGTTGCTTTCAGTCTACAACGGAGGGCTGTACGAGTGAACGAGAGAGTTTTTATTAGTTATAAATCCGAGGAGTTTGCAATAGCCGAATCCGTGCGCAAACGCATCGAGGATGAAGGTATAGCATGCTGGATGGCGCCCCAAAGCATAGAGGGCGGAAAAAGTTATGCTCAGCAGATACCGAACGCCATTCAAAACTGCGAGGTTTTCGTGCTGATCCTGTCCGAGCGCTCAATGCGTTCGATTTGGGTCGCGCGAGAGTTGGACCGCGCTTTGAATAAGGGTAAGTATGTTCTGCCATTTATGATCGAGCGGCTCGAGCTTTCGGATGAATTCAGCTTCTATCTTGCAAATGTGCAGCAGTATCCGGCATACGCAGAATATGAGCACGAGCTCGAGCGTATGGTGACGGATATCCGCCTTTGCTTGGGCTTTCCAAAGAATAATATGGAGGATGCTTCGGCGCAGACCGCACAGACGGAGCCCGACACCGAAGCCGCAGGAGCCGGTGAAGAGAGTGAATACGATTTCGAGGAAAAAGCAAGTTCCGAAGCCAACGAAGCAAGAGAACAAATCAGGGATACGGAAAAGAAAAAGAGAAACAAAGCGAGCTCTGAAAAAGCAGACCGTCAATTTACCACTGAGATTGATGCGTCCCAAGCTGCTCGCCGCAAGACGATACTCATTTTTGCGGCGATCAGCGTGTTTGCGTTGTTTGTGACTATCGTAGGGATCATGCTCAAGAATTATTGGTCCAACTTAAATGCAAAGGTTTTCGTTGAGATCGCCGATCTTTCCCCTGTAGATATTCAGAGCACAATGTTGGAAATAAGCGGAAAAACCCTTACGCAGAAGGATGTCCATATGATCGGAAGGCTTGAAAGCCTGAGAACTCTCAGAATAAACGACTGCAGGATAGAAGCAAAGGATCTGTCGCCCTTGGGTAACGCGAAAAACATATTTGAGTTTTCGCTTGCTGGAAGCGATCTTTCGCAAACGGGGTATGATGATTTGGGCTTTCTTTCCCAGTGTGAAAGGATCGTGAATCTGGACGTGCATGGCTGCCGATTGAATTCGCTTGAGGGAATCGAAAAATGCATCCGTTTAGCTTACCTGAATGCATCCAACTGCGGTCTTACCTCGCTGCAGGGGCTCGAAAACGCGACGATTCTGAAACGCGTCCATTTGAGTTCGAACAGGCTAAAAAACATAGACATGCTTTCGAAATCATCTGAAACGCTGGAGCAGCTTTACGTTGGGGGTAACGAGCTCGAAACGATGGAGGCCTTTGCAGAACTGCCGAAGCTTAGAATTTTGAATGTAATGAGCAATAAGCTTAGCGAGCTGAGCTGCTTGACGGCGCCTGAGCTCAAAACGCTTGTAGTGATAGACAATCCGGAACTTAGCAGCCTTCCGTTGTTCGCGCAAAAGCTCGAGGCTCTTTATGCGGCTAATTGCGCAATAACTGAGCTCGACTGGTCGTCAAGCGCTCCTGATGATTCATCGAGGCTCCTTGAACTAAAGGGGAATCCGCTTGCAAGCTTTAGCCTCGGCGAAGGACGGTACTTTAGACTGTCGCTTGTAGGGGTAGAAATGAACGATCAGATGCGCTCTGAGTTGATGAAAGCAGACATAGAATACCTTTTCATGGATTACGATTCAAATATTGATTGGACGCAGCTCGATGAGCAGGTTTCGAGACGGATCTACCTCTTTGACTGCCCGCTTGATAAGCGCGTTGCCGTGGAAAACGTGCTTGGATACAAGGTTAATTTTTCGGAGCTTGACGAATATGAGAAGCTTCTTGCATACGAACTGCTTAACTGATGAAGATTCCGTGCCCATCGCGATGGGTGAGAGTTGAAACAGATAAAGAATAGATACAGTTAAAAACGCGAAAAAAGCGCCCTTTGGCGCTTTTTTCCATACGCACTTTTCCGCTTCTGTGAATTATGCAAAGCGGGCGGAAGGAGGTCGTTTCCGTTTGCCGCCTTTCCCCAAAGGGCCTGCAAAGGGTTTGCAAAGGGCCTGCGAAGGGTTTGCAAAGGGCCTGCGAAGGGTTTGCAAAGGGCCTGCAAAGGGTCTGAGCTTACTTCATCTGATAGCTTCCGCAGAGGCTCTCATCCTCGGGGTTGCCGGTGCAGGTATGGTGCTCGTGCTTGGTGCAGGGCTTAACCTCGATGCGTGAAAGCTCGCAGTAATTGCCCTGATCGTTGTGGCGGCAGCTTCTGACGCTGCAGCCGATGGTCTGATTGCCGATCCTGTCCTTGCTCATTTCGTGTTCTCCTTTTCGTGTTGCTTAGGTTGTTTTTGATCCGCACGGCTGTAGCCGCACGGTAAGAGTTTGCCCAAATAAGCGGCGGCTTATGCGCCGCAGTCCGAAAAAGAATAAATTATTGTTTTTTACTTGAAAAACACGGCGTTTGTGCTATAATTTATAATGATTTATTATGCGGCTCACGCTTTGACAAAATGTGCTGCGGAGCCGAATAGAATAGAAAACGGCGCGGGTGAAACCGTTTGCGCGTTAAAAATAAAAGAGGTAAGGTAAAAGTATGAAGATAGTTGTTATCTGCGGCGGAAGATCGAATGAGAGGGACGTTTCGCTTTCAACGGGCAGCATGGTAGCCAAGGCGCTTCGCGCTTCGGGGCATGAAGTGGTGCTTGCTGATGCCTGCGTGGGCGTGGAGCTCGACTGCACGCCTGCCGAGGCGTTTTCAAGGAATATCCCGATTCCGGAGTATAAAATAACCTCCACCGCACCCGATGTGCGCCCGTTTTTTGAAAGAAAAGAGGGTTTTTTCGGCAAGAACGTTCTCGAGCTCTGCTGCGAGGCGGACATCGTTTTCAACGCGCTGCACGGCGATGAGGGCGAGAACGGCAAGCTTCAGGCGGCGTTCGACATGATGAATATCCGCTACACGGGCGCGGGCTCGCAGGGCAGTCTGCTTGCGATGAACAAGAGCCTTTCCAAGCTTGTTTTCCATGAGCACGATATCCCCACTCCCGAGGAGGCGATACTGCACGGCGAGAGCGTTGAAGAGGCGCTGAAAAAATGCGAGTGGCTCGGTTTCCCCTGCGTTGTGAAGCCCGCGAGCCTCGGCTCGAGCGTCGGTGTTTCGATCGCCTACGATGAAAAGGATTTCCGCTCGGCGATAGAGGAGGCATCCGTTTATGAGGACACGATCATCGTTGAAAGATACATAAGGGGAAGGGAGTTCTCGGTCGGCATAGTTGGCGAAAGGGTGCTTCCCGCAATAGAGATCATACCAAAAGAGGGTTTCTACGATTATAAAAATAAATATCAGCCCGGCGCAACGATGGAGATCTGTCCCGCTGAAATAAATCCGCAGCTCAAAAAGGAGCTGGAGCGCTGCACCCGCACCGTTTTCAAGGCGCTCGGCCTCGGCGCGTATGCGAGAGTGGATTTCATGGTGGACGACAACGGCGTTTATTGCCTTGAGGCGAACACCACGCCCGGCATGACCCCCACGAGCCTGCTTCCGCAGGAGGCAGCCGCAGTCGGTATGGATTTTCCGACCCTGCTTGAAAACATTATCGCGGAGAGCATGAAGCTTGAGCGCAAGCAAAACGAATAATTAAGGCACGCAAAAAGGAATGGGAATATGATCGAACTTACCTTAATGGAAGCTGTGAAGGCGGCGGGCGGCAGGCTCGTGAACTGCGAAGGGATGGATGCAAGCACCACTCTCTTATCCTCGATTACTCTGGACAGCCGCAGGATCGAAGCTGGAAGCCTTTTCGTTGCCGTCAAGGGCGAAAGGGTGGACGGACACGATTATATCGCCTCCGCGATGGAGAAGGGCGCGCTTTGTGCGATAAGCGAGAAGGACGTGCCGTATCCGCATATCCGCGTTGAGAGCAGCCTTGCGGCCATGCAGGGGATCGCGGCGTATCTTCGCGAAAAGAGCGGCGTAACCGTGATCGCGGTGGTCGGCAGCGTTGGCAAAACCACCACTCGACGGATGATCACCTGCGTTATGGAGCAGAAATTTGAGCACGTTCTGAGCACCGAGGGCAATTTCAACAACGAATTCGGCCTGCCGCAGATGCTCTTCAGGCTTGAAAAGAACCACGAGCTTGCGGTGCTTGAGCTTGGAATAAGCACCTTCGGCGAGATGGATCGGCTTGGCAGGGTCGCGCGCCCGAATTACGCCGTGTACACGAATATCGGCAATATGCACCTTGAAAATCTCGGCGACCGCGACGGCGTTTTAAGAGCCAAGACAGAGCTTATTCCCTATATGAAGGAGGGCGGCAAGCTCTTTTTGAACGGTGCGGACGATAAGCTGAGAAGCTTTGACCCGCCGATACCCGCCGTGTATTTCGGCGTGGACGAGTGCTACTCCGTGCACGCGGAGGACGTGGAGCAGATCGGGCTTGAGCGCACCGATTTCACGCTCATCTACCGCGAAAAGGCGCTTCGCGTTTCGCTGCCCGCCGTCGGAAGCCATATGGTGCTCGATGCGATCGCCGCCGCCACGGTCGCGCTTGAATTCGGTCTAACCGCCGAGCAGGTCAAATCGGGGCTTGAGAATTATTCGCCCGTGGGGCATCGCGGCAGGGTCGAAAAGCTTGCCGAGATAACGCTTGTGGACGATTGCTACAACGCCGGCCCCGACTCGATGCGCGCCTCGATCTCCGCGCTCAAGGGCGAAAGGCGCATAGCGCTATTGGGCGATATGCTCGAGCTTGGCGAGAATGAAGAAGCGCTCCATGAAAGCCTCGGCGAATTCTGCAAAGAAAACCTCGAAGCGTTGTTCACCGTCGGAAGGCTCGGCGAAAGGATCGCCGATGGGGCGAAAAAGGCGGGTATGAAGGAGGTTTTCCACGTTACGAAAGAGAATGCCGCAGAAGCGCTCAAAGCCTATGTGAAGGAAGGCGACGTTCTGCTCGTTAAGGCATCAAGAGGAATGCATCTTGAGGACGTGGTGGATAGGATAATGGAGTGGAAGTAAAGGATATTTTAAGGCCGATACTCTATGCTGCTCTGATGATTCTTGGCGTGTAAAATATAATCGGTGCAGTGAAGAGAAAGAACAACACCGATAGAAAAAACAGCAAGCTTGAAGGCTTGGAGATCGCAGCAAGCATAATGATGATAATAAGCGGCGCGGTTTTGCTGCTGCTATCGTTCATTCCGGAATAGGGTGCTCGCATCGTGCCTGAAGCGAGTTTGTGAAATATAAATATTTAAAAAAGGCGGTTCTTCCGCCTTTTTAATTATTCAAAATCGTCCTTTTCGCTCTCGGCATTGGGATCGTATTCAAGAATATCCCCCGGCTGGCACGAAAGCGCCTCGCAGATCGCCTCGAGGGTCGAGAAGCGGATCGCGCTTATCCTGCCCGTTTTCATCTTGGAGAGGTTGACGTTTGAAACGCCCACCCTGTCCGAAAGCTCCTTCAGGCTGATCTTGCGATCCGCCATAACGCGGTCAAGCCGTAAAATTATCTTTCCCATAGCCGCCTCACAGAGTTTCGTCGGATTCCTTCTGAAGCGCCTCGCCGTACTTGAAAACGAAGGAGAGGAACATAAGCACGAGCCCTATGATGATGAACAGCATAAGATGCGAGTCGGAATCGAAGGAGTAGCGCTCCACAGCGTTAAAATTGAAGATGCGCTCAAGGTTGTAGCACATAGCTTCAAGATAGGAAATGAGTGATGATAGGATCTCGCTCACCACGCCGCCGATCATCGTCAGCACGCCGAGCTTCATGATTTTTTTGGAAACGCCGCTTTCAAACGGGCGTCCATCCTTCATCGGGGCAAGGATCTCGCGCAGAATGCGAATGAAGTACCAGCCCATACCGAAGGCGAGTATGTAAAGCCCAAGCTCCGCTATGATGGTTGGCTTGAGCCTTGCAAAATTGACGAACTCCATACCGTCGCCGCTGAGCTTGAGCTCGATCGCGCCGAGGCTCAGATTCGCGGCGTCCGCGACCATCTTTTCGCCGAGGATCGCCACAAGGACGGCGAGGACCACGCATACTGCGGCAAACGCGATGAGTATGCCTTGGATCACCTTAAGAAACTTGTCGATGCCGTTTGACAGGGAACTGATTTTTCCGATTTCCATAATAACTCTCCTTTATCGTTAACTAATTATCGTTTATCGTTAACCGATGGTTGCATTATAAATCATAGCATTAACGATTGTCAAGCATAAATTAACGATAAACATTAATATATTTTCGAAGAACGTAAATATAAATGAAAGAGAACAGCAAAAAGATATGAAAACAAAAGAAAAAGGCGGGGGGACCCGCCTTGAGATCGGATTGAGGCTTTACAGCGCCCTAACGCCCTTCTTGCCCTCGAAGAACAGCGCGATGGTGCCGGGGCCGACGTAGGAGCCGGTGACGGGCTCATAGCGCTCCACCATGAATTGCTTGGGCTTGAAGATGGAGCAGAGCTTTTCCTTGAGCGCAAGCGCGTCCTCCTTGCAATCGGTATAAGCGATGCAAACGAGCTGCTCCTTTGCGCGGTCGATAAGCTCGGTGTACTTCTTGATAAGCACCTCGATGCCGCGCGCTCTGCCCTTCGCCTTGTCGCAAACGACCAGATGCCCCTCCTCGTCGCCCTTGAGTATGGGGCGAACGCCGAGAAGCTTGCCGAGCAGCGCCTTTGGCGCGGAAACGCGGCCGCCCTTATGCAGGAACATAAGATCATCGAGAATGACCACCTGATACAGCTCGTCGCGATCCTCAAGGAGCTTATTATAGGTCTCGTCGATGCTCATGCCCGCATCGCGGTACTCTATCGCGTGCACGACCGCCTTGCCCTCGCCAAGAGAAGCGGCAAGCGTGTCGAAGGTGAGTATCCTGCGTTCGGGATAGACTTCCCGAAGCTGCTCCGCCGCCACCTCGGAGGCGTGGTAGGAGCCGCTGATGCCCGAGCTCATTCCAACGAAGAGGATGTCCTCGCCGTTCTTCAAAAGGGGCTCGAACGCTTCGTGATACTTCTGCGGCGTGACCTGCGAGGTGGAGACCTTCTCGCCATCGTAGAGCTTCTTATAGAAATATTCGCCCGCCTCGTCCTGGAAGGGGACGGTGTCCATGCAGCAGCGCTCCTCGCCCTCGAAATGGTAGGTGAGGGGCACCACAGCAACGCCATGCTCCCGCAGGAGGGGAGAGGGCAGGTTCGCCGAGGTATCGGTAACTATTGTAAAGCTATTCTTCATAATATCCCAATCTCTATTGTATTTGGCACTATACTTAAAAGTACCACTATTATCGGAATATGTCAAGTGCTTGAGAAAAGAAAAACGGAAAAAACGGTGGATCGGATGAAAAAACTCGCCGATGGGCGTTGAAAGCCCAAAAAAGCGGGAAACCCTCTCGGGCCTCCCGCTCGATCGCGCGATCGCTCGATCAATAGTTCTCGCACTTGATCTCGAAATAGCTCCTGGGATGTGCGCAAACGGGACATACCTCGGGCGCCTTGGTGCCGACCACGATATGGCCGCAGTTGCGGCATTCCCAAACCTGAACGCCCGCACGCTCGAAGGCTTCCTTCGCCTCCACGTTGTGAAGCAGCTTGCGGTAGCGCTCCTCATGGGTCTTCTCGATCGCCGCAACGCCGCGGAACTTCCTTGCAAGCTCGGTAAAGCCCTCTTCCTCGGCCTCGCGCGCCATGCGCTCATACATATCGGTCCACTCGTAGTTCTCGCCGTTCGCGGCGGCGGCGAGGTTCTCCGCGACGGTGCCGAGCTCGCCAAGCTCCTTGAACCAGAGCTTCGCATGCTCCTTCTCGTTATCCGCGGTCTTGAGGAAAAGCTCCGCGATCTGCTCATAGCCCGCCTTCTTCGCAACTGAAGCAAAGTAGGTGTATTTGTTCCTCGCCTGGGATTCGCCCGCGAAGGCCTCCCAAAGGTTTTTCTCGGTCTTGGTGCCTGCATAGGGATTGTTTGCCATGGTGATTCCTCCTTGAAAACTTGTGATTTCGGATATCTGCCGTATGCGCGTTGGCTGCAAGCAGCAGGGCAAGCGGCATTGGATATTCTTCGATTAAACTATACCATAGACCTTGACGCAGGTCAAGCACGATTTTTCACGAAATTCGGAGTTTTTCCCACGCAGCGTTCTTCGGTTGGCCTCGTACCGGATCGGGCGGGAGAACTCCGTTTTTTCGCTCGGCGGAGGACGGACCGCTCTTTCCGGCACGCCTGCGTATTCGGAGGGATGCTGTACCCGCCGAAAAGAAAAGGGACCGCCGCAAAAGCGGCAGCCCCTGTGGATCCTTTAAGGATCAAGGTTCAATAGGATCAGTTCTCTTTCCTGCGGGTGAAGCATACGACCGCGCCGGATACAGCGGCAGCGATGCCGATCACGGCAAGGCTGATAGTTCCGGTTCCGGGAACGGGAGCGGGCGCAGGAGTGGGCTCTGCGGGAGCCTCGGTGGGATCCGCGGGAGCGGGTTCCTCGGTGGGATCCGCGGGAGCGGGTTCCTCGGTGGGTTCTGCGGGAGCGGGCTCCTCGGTGGGTTCTGCGGGAGCGGGCTCCTCAGTGGGCTCTGCGGGTGCAGGCTCCTCGGTGGGCTCGGCATCGCCGTTTGCGCCGAAGTCGTAGGGATACTCGAAGGTGTAGTGCTCGCCTTCGCCGATGAAGGTCTCATCGGTGAAGTTCATCTCATAGGCGTAGACGCCGAACAGATCGGATACTTCCGCAAAAATGTCTGCAAGGGTATCGAAATTGCCATCGGAATGTCCGATAGGATCGCCGTTATCCTCGAAATTCTCATCAACGGGAACGAACTGCTGGATGTCGCCCTGCTCGTCGATCATGCGATAATAGTGGTTGTTCAGACCAACGAAGATGTTGCCGGGGCGGAACTCGACCGAACGCTTCTGAACGAGCATAAAGTCGGACCAATGCACGTTGTAGATACCTTCGTCCTTCTTATCCACGACCTTCTCGTAGAAATAAGCGGGGAAGCTGTGCTGACCGACGGTTACGTTCATGCTGCCGGTTACGTGATCGGCGGTCGCAACGCCGCGAACAACGACGGAAACGGTGCTGCCGAGCTCGGCCATGACCTTGAGAGTGGTGCCCTCATGCTCGATGTTTGCATATTCGCCGGGAACGGGAACGCAGATGCCGATCTCATAGTCGCAGTTGAGAAGGGGATCGCAGCCCATCGCCTCAACGAGCTCGATCTCATCGATGCCGCTGATCTCGGTCAGATACTCGATGCTGCCGAGAAGGCGCTCGCTGTAGCCCTCAACGCTCGCGGGCACGTTGTAGGTAAGCTGCATGGTAACGGTGTCGCCGACCGCGATGGGGGCGTTATCCGCCATGGGAGTCCACACGTTGTAGGGGATCTCCCACTCGTCGTACTCAACGGTGGGGTCGTTCTCAACGCGGGTGAAAACGGTGTTGAAGATGGGTTCAGCATTGTCTGCAAACGCGGGAACGCCGAGAACGGCGATCATCGCGACAGCAATAAGCAGAGCGAAAAACTTTTTCATAGCTGTTTATAACTCCTTACTTAAGATAATGCATTGATTCACGATGCAAGCGCAATTATAGCACAGAATCGTGCATTATGCAACCTTATCCGCGGCATTTTCTGCGGCATTCTTTGCCGTTTTCTTTCCGAAGCCGGCGCAGATCGCATGATGCGGGCAGGCCGCCTTACAGTCGCCGCAGCGGATGCATTCAAGGCTGTTCGGGGTCTTGGTGATATCCACGCCCATGCGGCAGGCATGCTTGCACGCGCCGCAGTTGGTGCATTTCGATTCATCCACGCTGTAACGGTACAGCGAGATGCGGTTGAAGAACGAGTAGATCGCGCCGAGCGGGCAAACGTATTTGCAGAACGGGCGATAGATGAAGACGGAGGCAACGAGCAGGAAGGTCATGATCGATAGCTTGAGGATCGTTAGATTTCCCGCTTCCGCCCAGCTCGTGATGCCGGTGCCGGTGCCCTGGCCGAGGTTTCCGAACAGGGAGCCGAAGGTCATCAGCGGGATACCGCCGATCAGCATGCCGGAGGGGCAGATGTACTTGCAGAAGAACGGGTTTGCCTCGTAGAAAAGGGGAAGGATGATAACGAATACCACGAGGAACACGTATTTGAGATATCTGAGAGGCTTGTCGCCCGGGAAGGTGCGTATCTTCATCTTCTTCGGCACGGGGATCTTATAGATAAGGTCCTGGATGAGTCCGAAGGGGCAGAGGAAGCCGCAAACGAGCCTTCCGCAAAGCGCGCCCACCAGCATCAGAAAACCTACGACGTAGAACGCGAAGTAGTACATCGGCGGGGCAACGAAGGTGGAGGAATTTGCATCGTACCAGCCTTTTTCGTAGTTGCCCTGGTTGAAAACCGCCTGAAGCGCGCCGATGGGACATGCGCCGAGCGCGCCGGGGCAGGAGTAGCAGTTCATTCCGGGAACGCAGATCTGCTTGAGCTTGCCCGTGTAGATGGTTCCCTTCAGAAAGCCCACGATGTAGCTGTTCGTCAGGATGCTGAACACGGTCTGGATGGCGATCCTTCTGCGCTCAACGGCCTTTCGAACCTGCATGATCGTTTTCTTCGGTTTATTGCTTGCTTTTACTTCCATCAGCCTATACCCACACATTCGCGGCAGAGCGCGACAGCCTTTGAGAGCACGGCGTTGATCTCGCCGTCAAAGATACCGTAGATAAGGAAGCCGGCGCCGATCGCCATTATGACGGCAGGCACAACGTACCTCAGCACGCCGCGATCGAGCGGACAGCCCTTTGAAGCAGTTTTTTTCGTGTTTGCCATAATTCATCCTTTCCTCATGGGAGAAGTCCGTCGATGGTCTGGCACCATTCCTCAAAGGTCTTGGCGGCAGGCACTCTCAGAAGGACGCGTCCGTAGGAGTCGATAAAATAGGTCATCGGGTACGCCGCAGCGGGGAAAGCCTGCGGAACGCCGCCGTTATTTCTGATAACGGGGATGTTGAAGCCCATGCTGTTGATGATGCCAAGCGCGGTGGGTATCGCGCCGGGGGTCTCGGAATCGCCGAGCACGCTCAGGATCTTGAAGCCCCTCGAGCCGTAGCGCGCCTCGAGCTGCGGAAAATGCGGCATCTCCTGGATGCACGGTCCGCAGGTCGTGGACCACACGTTGACCATCGTCAGCCTGTTTGCGTACAGGAAGTTGTTGTCATACGTCGCCTGACTGCCGTTGATCGCCTTCGAGGAGAAGGGCGGGATGTCCGGTGAAGGAGCGGGCTCGGGCGTTGGCGTGGGCTTCGGTGTGGGAGTAGGCGTCGGAGGCGGGGTCGAGGTCGGCTTAGGCGTCGGCGTTGCCGCAGCGGGCGTGGGAGTCATGGCCGGAGTGGGCGTTGCCGCAGCGGGCGTGTTGGTCACCGCAGGCGCGGTGGTCGCCGGGGGATTGGTCGCTCCGCCGGTCACGGGAGGCTCGCTGCCCGTGGGCTGCTCGGTCTCGGGCGCGTCCGTTTCATCGGGCGGCGCTGTGGGCTCGTCGGTCGGCTCGTCGGTCGGCGCGTCGGTGGGTGCATCGGTAGGCCCGTCGGTGGGCGTATCGGTGGGCTCGTCCGTCGGTCCGTCCGTTGGTGCGTCGGTGACGGGCTCAACGGTATCCTCGGGCCCGTCCGTGACGAGCCCGGGCTCCGCGGTAGTAGGATTTGGGTTCGGGTTTGGCGCGATCCTCCACGGATGCGCGCAGCCCGTAAAGATCACCGCAAACGCAAGCAGGATGCAGAGCGTTATGCCGATAGTTTTTCTGTTAAGCATGGTTCGTCCTTTCGAAAAGAGCGAAAGCTTAGCCGGTTTTTTGATCTCTCCGGCTTACAGACCGAGCGCGGTGCGCAGCGCCATGATCGCGTCGTCCATGCCAACGGAGCCGTTGTTGCTCATATCGGCAACGGGCAGGTTGGCCTCGGTAACTTCGATAAGACCCATCGCCATGCGCAGGATGGTGACCGCGTCCGCAGTGGTGACGGAGCCGTTGCTGTCCATATCGCCGGGAACGAAGGGGCTGGTGCCCTGCTCAT
Organism: Clostridia bacterium; assembly: GCA_017523925.1. Lineage (GTDB taxonomy): Bacteria > Bacillota > Clostridia > Christensenellales > CAG-138 > PeH17. The sequence goes on along the minus strand of JAFWVQ010000034.1, from coordinate 94,828 downwards.
AGACGGTGTAGACGCTCATGTTGCCGGTAACGTAGCTGAAATCCTGATCCCATCCGATGAAGGTGTAGCCCTCATGCTCGGGGGGATTGGGCGCGGTCGCGGCCTGGCCGTAATCGACCATTGACTGGGAGAGAAGCTGGTTCGTGATGCTGTCGTAGAAGCGAACGAGGAACCTCTGAACGCTGTAGGTGCCGTAGATGGTGCAGTCGCCCACCGCGAGCAGGTCGTAGGGATCGTAGTAGGTAACGAGGATGTTGTCGTCCATCTGGTAGCTGGTGTTGTCGGGATCGATCTGCCAGCCGTTGAAGGAATAGCCTTCGATCGCGGGCGCCTGGGGCATTTCGATAACGCCGGCGAAGGGGACCTCGATGGTGGTGAGAACTTCGTTGTTCGCAGCGTTCTTGAAGGTAACGGTGCAGGTCTCGTTCATGTGATCGAGCGCATCGATCCACATGTCAACGTATTCCTTGAGCATGTTGTAGGAGGGGAAGGAACCTACGATATGGTCGAGAACGCGGCCGTCACGGGTAACGATCAGCGTCTGGGGAACGTAGGGGCAGGTGTTGAAAACCGCGCCGAGCACGTTGTCCTTGCGCAGATTGACCCACTCATAGCCGCGCTGCTTGAGGAATGCAAGAGCGGATGCGGGGGTGCAGCCGTTGGATTCGGAGATAACGCCGAGAACCTGCACGCTGTAATCGGGGTCGTTCTGGCTGAGCTGGAAGAGCTGGTTGATATGCGGCATTTCGTTTACACAGGGGCCGCACCAGGTTGCCCAGTAGTTGATGAAGTGAATATCGGCATTGTCGAGAACGGAGCTGTCCACGGGGTTGCCCTCGAGATCGGTGGTGCTGAAGCCGGCAATGCTCATACCGAAGCCCGCGCGGGTATCTTCGGGAACGGACTTTGCGGAGGCGAAGGAGAAGGCGCTTACTGCAAGCAGAGCCGCAAGCATGAGGGAGATGAATTTTTTCATGACTGTTTTCCTTTCGGCAATATTTTATCGGATGCAGCGGATCCCGCGGCCTTGGGATAGCCCGAGACCCCCTATTTTCACCCATGCAATATTATATCAGATATCAAAGCTTAAAGCAAGCAAAAAAGAATGTCCTATTGAGTATATGGCTATATATGAATTGATATAACAAACGCCCCGTTCGGATCAAAAACGGGGCGTTGTCGCATACCTGCCGCGAAGCGCAGGACCTTATCCGAGATACTTCTCCTTATAGTCTGCAAAAAGGCTTTGGAAGGCGGGATTATTTGCCGACTTGAGCTGTCTTATGTACTCATGAGGATCAAGCGTATTCGTGACCGCCTCGATCACCGCAATTGCGATATTGGAGCAATGATCGGAGATCCTTTCGTAATTGTTCAGAATATCAGCAAGCACGAAGCCTTTTTCAATGGTGCACTCACCGCTTTGCAGGCGGCTTGTATGCTGCAAACGGATGGTTTCAACGAGCAGATCGATCACCTGCTCCAGCGGCTCGACCTTTTCCGCAAGCGAAAGCTCCATCCTTTCGTATGCATCGATGGTAAGATCAACTATCTCGATCACGGCCTGCTGCAGGGCTTCGAGCTCACCCGCCGCGCTTTCGGACAGGGAGAGCTTCTTTTCCGAAAGCTCCCTTGCGGATTCCGCAAGATTGCGCGCATGATCGCTTATGCGTTCGAAATTGCCGATGGTATGAAGTATTTTGGAAACGCATCGGTTGTCGTCTGCGGACAATTCGCGCCCCGAGAGCTTAACAAGATAGGCGCTGAGGTGATCCTCGTATATATCGGCTTCGCGTTCCAATTCAATAATGGCTTTTTCATCGGTCTGAGAATAGTGCAGCAGATTCTTTGCCGCCGAGTGAACGGAATCGCGTGCGAGCATCGCCATTTCCGAAGAAAGCTTGTCGCATTCCGCAACCGCGATGGAAGGGGTCGCAAACAGCCTTTCGTCCAAATAGGCGGTTTGCGGCTCGGGCTCGGTTTTGATGGCTTTTGTCGCAATGGCCACAAGCAGCTTTGAAAACGGAAGAAGAAGCACAGTCGTTGCGACGTTGAAAATACTGTGGAATAAAGCTATTCCAACAGGATCTATGCTTTTTTCAACGAAGCTGAGCTTCATCAGCGCGTTCAGAACAAAGTAAAGCCCCATGAAAAACGCCGTGCCGATAAGATTGAAGGAAAGATGGATCACGGCAACCCGCTTTGCATTTCGGTTGACGCCGATGCTCGAAAGGAGGGCGGTCGCACAGGTGCCGATGTTTTGGCCCATGATTATAGGAATAGCCATTCCGTAGGTTATGCCGCCCGTCATGGAAAGCGCCTGGAGCATACCGAGCGAAGCTGCGGAGCTTTGGATAACGGCCGTTACGACCATGCCCGTAAGCACGCCGAGCAGGGGATTCTTAAAGGCTGTGAGAAAGCTCATAAACGCCTCGGAATCCGCAAGCGGAGCGACGGATGCGCTCATAAGGACCATGCCGTACATCAGGATGGCAAAGCCCAAAAAACTGTTTCCGATCTCCTTGCGCTTGGGCTTTTTCGAGAGCATTATAAGACATATTCCGATAAATGCAAGCAAGGGGGAGAAGGATTCGGGCTTCAGCATTTTGATAAAGATGCTGTTGCTCGAAACACCGATCAGGCTCATTATCCACGCCGTAACGGTCGTGCCGATATTCGAGCCCATGATAACGCCCACCGTGTTGCCGATATTCATTAGACCCGAGTTTACGAGACCCACGAGCATTACCGTGACGGCGGACGAGCTTTGAATGGCGATCGTTATAAAACAACCCATAAGAAGACCGACAAAACGGTTTCGCGTCATTTTGTTTACAACGGCCTCCATTTTTTTGCCGGCGATCCTTTCAAGGCTCTTCGACATCTGGTTCATGCCGAAGATGAAGAAGGCAAGACCGCCCAAAAGGGAGAAAACTGAAAAAATACTCATTAAATACCTCCGTTTTTTCAAAAAATATTAAGTATAAGTATCGGTAAAAAACAAAAAACTTTTCCCGCGGCAAACCGCAGAAAAAGTCTCGCTTCAAAGAACATATTCCGGAGAGAACAACCCTCGTACTGACGAAACATGCTACGCACACAGGCGCAAGCTACTCCCTAAATCCGCTTGTATTATACAGAAAAAACCCGCACACTGTCAAGGGTTTGAAAAATAAAAAAGAGAATAAGTCGTTTGGAACGATTTTGTTTCGGCGCGCATACGGGCGAAGCCTGCTTGCAGAGCCGCAAAGCCGATGTCGAAACGGTATTGCCAATTTTATATATTTATGTTACAATTATACCGATAAATGGGCGATTGCCCTTGCTTATCCAAAATTTTCAATAATACGGAGTGAAAAATATGCAGAAAACGATCTATCTTGCCGGCGGCTGCTTCTGGGGCGTTCAGCGCTTCTTCGACCAGTTCACGGGCGTTATCAAAACCGAGGCCGGCTATGCAAACGGCGGAGCGGGGGAAGTGACATACGAGCAGGTATGCGCCTCGAGCGGGCACGCGGAGACCGTTAAGATCGACTTCGACGACGAAAAAATTTCAATAGAAAAGCTGCTTGGTTACTACTTTATGGCGATAGATCCGCTTTCGGTGAATAAGCAGGGCGGGGACGAGGGCATTCAGTACCGCACAGGCATCTATTACACCGACGCGGAGCTTGAGCCGCGCATCAAGCGCTATTGCGAGCTTGAGCGCATCCGAATCGGCGCGCCGCTCGCGGTGGAGGTGCTGCCTCTTTCCGATTTCTGCACCGCCGAGGAGTATCATCAGAAATATCTCGATAAGAACCCGACCGGCTACTGCCATCTGCCCAAGGCGCTCTTTGAGCTTGAACCGCGCTAACTGCGGGAGCACGCGCGTATAGGACGAATAGATCGAAGAGATCCCGCAGGGATCTCTACCTCAACTATTCACTATTTTTTTACTATTCACTTGAAAGGAATTTAACCATGCGAGGACCCGGAGGAATGCACGGACGCGGCAACTTTTTGACCGAGGAGGAAAAGAAGAACCGCCCCAAGGTCACGTGGCCGCTTATAAAAAGAATACTTTCATATCTCAAGCCGTACTGGAAGCAGATGGCGCTGGTGCTATTGCTGATCGTCGTTTCATCGGTGCTCGGGCTGCTTCCGTCGGTCTTAACGGGTAAGATAATCGACGACGGTCTCATCGGCCGCAATATGAAGCTGCTTATAACGCTGATCCTCGTTTCGCTCGGCGTTACGCTCGGCTCGAATCTTATCAAGGTCGGCGAAAGCTATCTGAACAATTGGATAGCGCAGCATATCTCCTACGATATGCGAAACAAAATGTACCGCCACCTTCAGAAGATGAGCCAGCGCTTCTTCACTTCGAGCAATCAGGGCGATATAATAACGAGGATGACGAGCGACATCTCGGGCGTGGAGCGCGTTGTAACGAACACCTTCACCTCGATCCTGTCGAACACGATAACCCTCGTTGCGGCGATAATCATAATGTTTCGCCAGAATCCGATACTCGCGCTCGTGGGTATGCTGATAATCCCGCTTTTCGTTATCCCAACGCGTATGGCGGGCAAAACGCGCTGGAAGCTGACGCAGGAATCGCAGGAATGCAGCGACGAGATGAACGGTATTTTGAACGAAACCCTCTCGGTCAGCGGTCAGCTCCTTGTGAAGCTCTTCGGCAAGGAGGATCACGAATACGCGAAGTATGAGAGCGTGAACGGCAAAATGATCCGCCTGAACCTCAAGGAGAGTATGGCGGGCCGCTGGTTCATGGTGGTCATCACCACCTTTTCAAGCATCGGACCGATGCTTCTGTACCTCGTTGGCGGCATAATGATGATGAAATACGATTCCAAGCTCACCGTTGGTGATATCACGGTGCTTGTCGGACTTCTCGGAAGGATGTACGGCCCTGTGAACTCGCTGCTGAATATCCAGGTCGAATGGATACGCTCGATGGCGCTGTTCACAAGGATATTCGATTACTACGATATGCCCATCGAGATCGAGCAGCCGGAAAACCCCGTTATCCCCGCGAAAAATACGGGCAGCGTGGAGTTTAAAAACGTTGATTTTTCCTACGATAACGAGCGGCAGATCCTCAAAAACGTCAGCTTCACCCTGCAAAGCGGCAAGAGCGTTGCGATAGTCGGCCCCTCGGGCAGCGGCAAGAGCACGATGATAAACCTTATCCCGCGCCTTTATGATGTGCAGGGCGGCGCCGTTATCTTCGACGGCGTGGACGTGCGCGAGCAGGATCTTGCGCATCTTCGCGAGAATATCGGCATAGTGAGCCAGGAGACCTATCTTTTCAACGGCACGATAAGGGAAAATCTGCTCTATGCAAAGCCGGATGCGACCGATGATGAGCTTATCGAGGCCTGCAAGAAGGCGAATATCTACGACTTCATCGAGAAGCAGGAACTCGGCCTTGGCGCGATCGTCGGCAACCGCGGATTGAAGCTTTCCGGCGGCGAAAAGCAGCGCATCTCGATAGCGCGAGTGCTGCTCAAAAACCCAGCGCTGCTCATTTTTGATGAAGCCACCAGCGCGCTCGATTCGATCTCCGAGCAGAAGATACAGGATGCGATCGATCCCATCATAAAGGAAAGAACCAGCATACTTATCGCGCACAGGCTCTCAACGATTCTCGCGGCGGATGAAATTCTTGTGGTAAAGGACGGCGAGATAGTCGAGCGCGGCGTACACTCCGAGCTTGTCAAGCGCGGCGGCACCTATACAGAGCTCTACGAAACGCAGTTCAGCAAGGCGCTTATAAAGCAGGAGTTCGTTCCGACCGAGACCGAGGATACGGATTATATCAATCATGAGTAGAGGAGAAAAATGAAGAATGAAAAAGCTTTTTACCATCGCTTTTGCGGCGCTTGCTCTTAGCGCAGCGCTTGTTTCGTGCAAGAATAAGAATGGGGCGCAGAGCGCTTCGCCCGATCCTACAAACAGCCGTGTTGCCGGAACTTACTCTCGACACAACGATCCCGACTTTTTGATGGACACCTTTTCGATAGACTTGCGTGCTGACGGAACCTGCAACTACTACGAAACCCTAATCAGCAGCTATATCGGCGATTGCCGTTACAGGGTGGAGGGCGACACGGTGATTATTGAGGATGAAGGAATCCCGTCCAAGAACCCGCGAAAGCACGTTTTCAAATTTAAATTCGAGGATAACAAGCTCGTTTTCATCGCCGATGGCTCGGATCAGTTCATGTATATCAAGCTTGAGGACGGCACGGTGTTTGATAAAGCCGTTGTGTCGAGCGAAGAGCCGAATAATTGACTTGTCGGTCATTATTAGACTGAGCATGGAGGTAAAACGATGTGCTTCTTCATCTACGGCGCAGTGAACACGGAAACGAACCCCAAGGATTTAGAACGGATTCTTTCGGAATCCTTGTATTCATTCAAGCTCGGAACGAAGCACGACGTTAAGCAAGCGGCTTTAAACGATAACGAGAGCTTTTGCGTTCATGAGAGCATCTGCGATTGCAAGTTTCCGATGGGCATGGGCGACCCGGAGGCGCCGGAGCTGAAGGCGCTTTCGGAAACGATTCAAAATCTGCGCGGCGCACGGGGGATAAAATGCATCTATCTTGCGAAGGCTTGGGCGGGTAAGCCTATCAAAACCGAACAGCAGGTGCATATAGACGATATTTGCGCGGCGGCATTCCTTGCCGAAGCGAGCGAAAACTGTTTGTACCGGATAGACCTATACAGGTGAATGGTTTGAAGCGCAAGCCCGCAAGCAAAAAGAAACCATGCCGATGAAGCCCTTTAACAGCCCTTCATCGGCTTTTTTACGCCAAAAACCGCCAACTCAACAAACGGGTTAGCGAAAAATCAACTTTTGGGTTATAATATCAACGACCGGTCGCTTCATAACGGGAGTGAAAAACGCTATACTCGTATCGTGGCCGGCGGAAAGTCGGCGGAAAGAGAGGCTAAAATTATGGAAACTTTCGGAACAAGGCTCGCGGCGCTCAGAAAGCAGCGCGGAATGACTCAGGACAGCATCGCGGATAAGCTCAATATCTCGGCGCAGGCGGTGTCCAAATGGGAAAACGATCTGACCTCGCCCGATATCGACACGCTTTTGAAGCTCTCGGATATCTTCGATATCTCGCTCGATGAGCTGATGGGCAGGGTGAAGAAGGATGCGGTGATGCTTGCCGATGCAAAGCAGCTCGATATCGACAAGCTGACGCTGAGGGTATATGTGGACAGCGCGGATAACGACAGAGTGCGCGTGAACCTGCCCGTGGCGCTCATTCGGGTGCTCGTTGAAAGCGACGGAACGCAGAACCTGCTTGCGGGCAATAAATGGGCGAAGGGCATCGACTTCAAGGAGATATTCAAGCTTGTTGAGCAGGGGCTTTTGGGCGAGCTCGTCACCGTGGACAGCGCTGAAGGCGATCACGTTCGCATAGTGGTGGAGTAAATGCGCATCTACGTTAAATCGGATGATATGAAGCTGCCGATAATACTTGCCGTGCCCACCTCGGCGATAGGCTGGCGGTGGGTATGGCGCATGGCCAATAGGCACGCAAAGCCCGAGAATGCGCCCGTGATCAGCGAGGAGACCGCGCAGAAGCTCGCAAAGGCGGTCAAAAAATACGTTCGCCAAAATGGGCATTTCGACCTTGTTAATATCCAGTCCGCGGACGGCGACAGGGTGCGGATAAGGATATAAAACGACGGCAATATGTGAGGATAAAGAGAAAACGACCGATGCGGGAAAGCGCGTCGGTCGTTTGTGTACTCAAAGATTGGGCAAAGCTTAGCGGATATGTTCGCACCATTTTTCGTATAGCTCAAGAAGATCGTTTGGCTTGGCAATGCGAGCCTGCTCTATCTTGACGGCTTGAACATGAATCATGTGATAGGGCTCGAAAACCATGCAAAAAGGCGGTGAAACGCTCGTGTCGCTGAAGCCGATAAGCACGGGCTTGTTGTAAAAATAATCGCCCTTTTGCGTTTCGGTATTGCAAGCCCAGCTTATTTCGGGGTTGTTTTTAACGAACACCTCGGCAAGATATAGCCCCGCGCAGCAGAGCAGATTCTCGAACTTTTCGCGTTCGCCGCGCGATAGGTGCAGCCGGTTGAAGCAGCGCTTGTGATAGCCGATGAGCTTTTCCCAAAGCTCGGCAAGGGAATCCGGAGTGTATGAAAGCTCAAAATCGAGAATCACGCCCATATTATGCAGCCTGCTCGGCAGCTCGCGCAAATGCCAAGCGAAAAAATCCTCCGCTTCGCTCCCGTTCATTTGATCGAAGGGTTTGGAGCTTGGGGGCATACTGACCTGCTTCAAGCGTGCATAATTGCTTTGTGTTTTCTTTTTAAACAGCATTTTTCGCAAGGGAGATCACATTTTCCCAATAGGTTTTGCAAGCGGCAAAAGGCTTACGGTGTCATCATGCTCATCCTTAGTGCTGAGCCATGTTTGCAAAATTTCGTCCGCTATGCCGATTATTTCGCATAATGCGGCCTTTTCTTCCTTCGTTTTGATGCGGCTTTCAAAAGCCTTCAGCGAGGCGATAATATGAGAAGCATACAGCCTTCTGCGCTCGATTCCCTTTGAATAGCAAAAGGCTTTATAGGGAATATGAAGGCGAACGTCGAAAAGCTTTTTCTTCCTTGAAAAATAAACTCGCTCGGGATACGCATCGATGAATTCATCCTGCATAATGACGGAGATAATTCCGATAGATTCAAGAAAAGGGTATTCTTTATCCTCAAAATGCGCATTGAATATCGGCTCAAGCATATTTGCCATTACTTGCCACATTGAACCCGCCGCGCCGGAACATTCAAGCCCGAGGAAGAACTTCATTCAGCTTACATTTCCCTTCTATTCTCAATGGATTTTGACGGCGCAACGCCTTCTCACCTTAAATAAAAGAATCCATCGCGCGCGGTATCGGGGTGCTCGTTCAGATAATCTGCGGCGAGCCTCTCCACCTTCGCCCAAAGCTCTTCGTCGAAAAGCTCCGTGCGCTTTTTTATCTTTTCATCGTCCTTTGCGATAAAGAGCTGGATTATCGGGAAAAAATCGTTCATGCCGCAAATGCCGTTTTCGCCGGGAAAGATATCGGTCGGCGTTTCGCCGTCATCGCCGTAATAGGTTGATGAAACCAGGCGCGTTCCCTTGCGAAGGTCATACATTGAAGCAAGTTCCGACGGGAATTTAAGCATAACAACGGCGTCAAACTCGTATGAATAAGCTGCAATGAGAAGCGGCTCTGCGGATACTACAACAGCAGGCATCACGTCGGCTTGCATGAGGACCCTCGCTACGAAATCGACGCGCAAATCGCTCTTGAATTATTCGCCGAATTTTGAAAAGCTGCCGAATTTCGAAAAAAGCATCCTGCGGATCGGATAGTATTTTTTGTATGAAAATCTGGCAGCGCCCGGATTTTTAGTGACCATTGAAAAGCTCCTTTTCAAGTTAAGATTGCGATTTCCAACCACTTGTGGGACAGCGGCAGTATAATAAATAGGCCGTGCGCGGCTGCTTTACATTTCCCTTCTGTTCTCTATCGACTTCGCCAGCGTAACGTCATCGACATATTCAAGATTGCCGCCGATGGGTATGCCGTGCGCGATCCTTGAAACGCGAACGCCGAGGGGCTTTATCAGCTTTGCAAGATAGCTCGCGGTCGCCTCGCCCTCAACGTCCGGATTGGTGGCAAGAATAAGCTCCTTCACGCCCTCGTTTTCGATGCGCGAAAGCAGCTCCTTTATGCGAAGCTCGTCCGGCCCGATGCCGTCCATCGGGGAGAGCACGCCGCCGAGCACGTGGTATTTGCCGCGAAATTCGTGGATGCGCTCCATAAAGATAACGTCGCGCGCGCTTTCCACAACGCAGATAAGCTCGCCCGTGCGCCTTGCGTCCGCACAGACCGAGCAAAGCTCGTTTTCGGTGAAATTGCCGCAAACGGGGCAGTAGTGAACGCGCGTTTTCGCCTCGGTTATAGAGTCCGCAAGCGCCTGCACGTCCTCATCGCTCATGGCGAGAATATGGAAAGCAAGCCGCTGGGCGCTTTTGATACCAACGCCCGGCAGCCTGTTCAGTTTTGTGATAAGATTATCGAGAGCTTCCATTACAGAACCGGTGAATAGTGAATAATGAATAGTGAATAGTTGCGGTTGAAATTCCTACGGAATTTCTACAAATATTCACCAACTGAATGCCGTTAGGCGTCAGAAGCCGAAGCCGCCGAGATTGCCGAGGCCGCCGGTGACCTTCGCCATCTCCTGCTCCATCGTTTCGTCCGCAGTGCGGATCGCCTCGTTGACGGCGGAGAGGATCAGGTCCTGAAGCATCTCCACGTCGTCCGGATCGACGGCAGCGGGGCTGATCTCTATGGATTTGAACTCCTTTTTGCCGTTGATAACGACCTTCACAGCGCCGCCTCCGACGCTGGTCTCGAACTCGGCGTTGCCAACCTCCTCCTGAACCCTCTGCACGTTCTCCTGCATCCTCTGCGCCTGACGCATAAGGTCCTGCATATTGCCGCCGCCGGGGCGGAAGCCGTTGAATTTACCCATGGTGTTACCTCCGAGTATAGATTTATTCTTGATACAAAACACTACTGCTAAAGAATAGTGAATAGTGAATAATGAATAATGAATAGTTGCGGTTGAAATCCCTGCGGGATTTCTAGCTTATTATTCATTTTTCTCCAAACGCCCCTGCGGCGAGCAGAGCCTCCACGGCGAGTGGCCCTCAAGGGGAAGGCTTAGGACTTCATCAGGAACGAGTGGATAAAAGCATCCAGATCGCCGTCCATGACCGCCTGGATATTGCCAGTTTCCTCGCCGGTGCGGTGATCCTTGACCATCGTATAGGGCTGGAAAACGTAGCTGCGTATCTGGCTGCCCCATTCGATCTTCTTCATCTCGCCCTTGATATCTGCCATCTGCTCCATGCGCTCGCGCTCCTTGATCTCAACGAGCTTACCCTTTAGTATGCGCATCGCAACTTCCTTATTCTGAAGCTGGCTGCGCTCGTTCTGGCACTGAACAACGATGCCCGTTGCAAGATGCGTTATGCGAACAGCGGATGAAACTTTATTGACGTTCTGACCGCCCGCACCGCCCGAACGGTAGGTGTCCACGCGGATATCGTCGGGCTTGATCTCGATACTGTTGTCGTCATCCTCGAAGATCGGCGTAACGTCCAGCGATGCGAACGAGGTGTGCCTTCTTCCCGAGGAATCGAAGGGGGAGATGCGAACGAGCCTGTGAACGCCCTTCTCCGCCTTCAAATAGCCGTAGGCGTTGTCGCCCTGGCATTCGAAGGTGACGGACTTTATGCCCGCTTCGTCGCCGTCCAGAAGATCGAGCTCCTTAACGGTGAAGCCCGCGCGGTCGCAGTAGCGGGTGTACATGCGGTAGAGCATGCTCACCCAGTCCTGCGCCTCGGTGCCGCCCGCGCCCGCATGCAGACTGAGTACGGCGTTCGCGCTGTCGTAGGGGCCGCGAAGCAGCGTCGCGATGCGGAAATCCTCGGCTTTTTTGAGGAAATCCTCGAGCTCCGCAATGGCTTCATCGGCGGTCGCCTGATCGTCCTCCTCCTCGGCCATGTCGAAAAGCGTTTCGATATCCTCGGCCGCGGAGATAAGTCCGTTATACTTATTGAGCTTGTTGTCGATCGCCTTAACGCGGATATTCACCTTATTCGCCGAGTCAACGTCGTTCCAGAAGCCTTCCTCGCTCATCTTCGCTTCAAGCTCCTGCTTTTCCTTGGTCAGCCCGGGCAGGTCAAAGGGATTCACCCGCCTGCTTGAGGGCTGCAATGGTCGCCGCCAGTTGCTGGCGATATTCATCTAAAAGAACCATTGTCTATTCCTTTCAAAATTTATATAAATTATTATTTGTTGATTTTATTGCTTTGTACCGATGGTTTCGCTTATATTTCGCGCCATACGTACTCAAGCTTTTTGCACCGAAGCCGCTTTCGGAAGCTCCGACTGCGGATAATTCTCGCGGGAGCGATCCTTCGGGCTTTCGTTATCGAGGTTCCGCGCCTGTCGCGGCGCGGTCGCGCTCTGCACATTAGCGATCGCTAATCGCTCTACATCCTCTCCGGCGCCTCAAGTCCCACAAGGAACAGGCCAACGCGGATAGCGGTGCGTGCCGCCTCGGTCAAAGCAATGCGTGCGTTTCTTACGGTGGGATCGTCGTCCATAATGCGGTTATCGTAATAGAACTTATTGAAGCAGGAGCAAATCTCAATAACCTTTCTTGAGATGATATAGGGCTCGTACTTCTCGGCCGCCTGAGCAATCGCTTCGGGCAGAGTGTCTATCGCGCGAAGCAGATTGCCGCTCGCTTCATCCGAAAGCACGGCGTAGTCGATATCCGCTGCTGCAAAATCGAGCGAAACGCCCGCATCGGCGGCCTTCCTCAAAACCGAGCAGCTTCTTGCGTAGGTGTACTGCGCGTAGGGGCCGGTCTCGCCGTCGAAATTCAGCGATTTATCCCAGCTGAAGGTATAGTCCTTGATGCGGTTGTTGTAAAGAACGCTGAAAACGAGCGCGCCAACGCCCACCTGACGGGCGACCTCCGCCTTATTCTCGAGGTTCGGGCTTTTCTCCTCGATTATCGCAAGCGTTTTTTCGATAGCGGTGTTAAGAACGTCCTCAAGGTAGATCGCGTTGCCCTTTCTCGTGGAGAATGTGGTGTCCTCCATGCTGATCATGCCGAAATTGACGTGAACGCAGTCCTTGACCCAGTCATAGCCCATCAGCTCGAGCACCTTGAAAAACTGCCTGAAATGCAGGTTCTGCTGATAGGCGACCACGTACAGCAGCTTGTAGAAATCGTAGGTTTCCTTTCTGTACTTGGCTGCGGCGATGTCGCGAGTGGCGTAGATGGTGCTGCCGTCGCTCTTCAAGATGATGCAGGGCGGCATATCGTATTCGGAAAGATCAACGATCGTCATGCCGTTATCGAGCTTGGAGATGCCCTTGTCGGCAAGCTCCTTGATGATCGCGGGCATCTTGTCCTCGTAGAAGGATTCGCCGTTGTAGCTGTCGAACTCGATGCCGAGCAGGTCATATACCCGCGAAACGTCCTTGAGAGTTACCTCCTTGAACCACTGGAAAAGCGCCCAGTCGGCGGGCTCGTGCATCTCGATGCGGTGGAAGGCGGCGCGCGCCTCATCGTTCAGCGAGGGATCCTTTTCGGCCTCCTCGTGGAACTTGACGTACAGCGCAACGAGCTCGCGCATGGAGTCGCCGTTCTCGATCTTATCGCGGTCGCCCCAGCGGTTGTAGGCCACGATCATCTTGCCGAACTGCGTTCCCCAGTCGCCCAGATGATTTATGCTCACGGTTTTAAAACCAAGATGGTCGTAGATTCGTTTTAATGAATGACCGAGCACCGTGGTGGTGATATGGTGGATGCCGAAGGGCTTTGCGATATTGATGGAGGAATATTCCACGCAAACATTCCTTCCGGCGCCCTCGTCGCTTGAACCGAACCCATCGCCCTCGCGGAGCACGCGCTCAACAACTGTTTTTGCAAAGGAGGAACGATCGGTGAAGAAATTGAGATATCCGCCCACGGGCTCGATCTTCGAAAAGCCCTCAACGCTGCCGAGCTTCTCATAGAGCTCCGCTGCGATGGCGGCGGGCGCCTTCTTCATGACCTTGGCCAGCTTGAAGCAGGGCAGGGCAAAATCCCCGATCTCGGGGTTCGGGGGCGTTTCGAGCATACCTTCGATCTGATCGCAGGGAAGGCCCGAAGCATTTGAAAGAGCGGCGCAGAGGCTCGCTTTGAAATCCATGGGTAAACCTCCTAATGGGTATAAAAAACAATACTCATTATATTATAGCATAAAAAGTTTTAAAGCACAATTGCCAAACGGCGATAAATCTGATATAATTAGTTGTTCAATGGGCGAAGTCCGCCGTTTTAAAGAAGGGAGTGCGGAGCGTTCGCCGAGTCCGTTGAAAAAAGGAAGGTGAAAAAACGGATGAAAAAGCAAAAAATCGACCTCTCGAGCTTAACGCCTGAGGAACGGGAAGCGCGCAGAAAACGCAACAAACGCTTCAATATGATCCTTTACGCGATATCGGCGGTGCTGATACTCGCGGGCATCTACATCATCATAAACGATCAAACGCTTTGGATAAAGAACATCAGCAACAAGGTCGAAGAAAAGTACAACGAGGTGGTCAATAACGAAACCCCCGTTCCGAAGCCGACCATGCCGCCGCTTCCGTCGCCCGCGCCGAACACCACTCCGCTGCCATGGGGCTATGCGGATGAGGACGAATGGACACAGTGGGTGTACTTGAACGGGCTTTGGGATCCCAAGGATCCGAGCAGCACGATTCCCCCGATGCCGACGGCGGTGCCCGGGGTAACGCCCCCGCCCGCAACGCCCGCTCCTACCGAGGTGCCGGGGTATACGCCGCCAAAGCCTGTTTACGGCGATCCGGAGCCGACTCCGTATAATCCGTACGAGCCGAAGAACCTTTATTTCGTTGGCTATGAATCCACCTGCCCCGTGTGCCCTGTTCAGCCCGTGGGCTACAACCAATACGGGCATATGGCGGTCGTGCAGTCCGCATATATCGCGGGCTGGTTCATGTACGGAGGCGATCCCGTGCGCGGCGGAAACACGCTGATCGCGGGCCATATAAGGCATAAGGGCAAATACGGCTATTTCTCGATCGTCAGGGATATGCTCAAGCCGGGCGACAACGTGATAGTCGAGATGCAGAACGGGCAGTTTGCCTACTACGTCGTGGCAAGGGTCGAGGAACATATGTACAACAACGTTCCGGACGAGATCATGAACACGGGCGGTTCGCGAAGGCTGACGCTCATCACCTGCAAGGACGATTACAGCGCCTATTACGGCACCTCGATGCACCGCTGCTTCGCGATCTGCTATCCGGTCTACGTCGACCCCGTGCCGACCCAGCCGCCGTCAACGCAGCCTCCCGAGGCAACGCCGCATATCGAGGTCACGCCCGAGCCGGAGCGGACGGATGAGCCCGGCGAAACGCCGGAGCCCACGAGCGGCCCGCCCGACCCGACGAGAGCGCCGTAAAAGCGCCGCCCCCAAAAGATGTGGTCGCGCCTTGTGCGGCACAACAAAGAACCATAGATAAGAATAGATAAAATCAGAAAAATCGAATCCAATACAGGAGGTATTTTATGTCCGGACATTCCAAATGGGCAAACATCAAGAACAAGAAGGAAAAGACCGACTCCCAGCGCGGTAAGATCTTCACCAAGATCGGCAGGGAGATCGCCATCGCCGTTAAAGAGGGCGGCAGCGACCCAGCGAACAACTCCAAGCTTCGCGACGTTATCGCCAAGGCGAAGGCGGCAAACATGCCCAACGACAACATCACCCGCTCCATCAAGAAGGCGGCGGGCGAGCTCGGCTCCATCAACTACGAGAGCGGCAGCTACGAGGGCTACGGTCCCGGCGGCGTGGCGGTCATCGTTGAGGTCCTTACCGACAACAAGAACCGCACCGCGGCTGAAATTCGCCATCTCTTCGATAAATACGGCAACGGCATGGGCAACTCCGGCTGCGTAAGCTGGATGTTCGACCGCAAGGGCCATATCGTGATCGAGCGCAGCGCTTCGATCGATGAGGACGAGCTGATGATGCAGGCGCTCGACGCCGGTGCGGAGGATTTCACCGCCGCGGACGACGTTTTCGAGGTGTTCACCGCGCCGAACGACTTCTCGGCCGTGCGCGAGGCGCTCGAGGGCGCGGGCTACAGCTTCCTCTCCGCCGAGAACGAGATGATCCCTTCGAACACCGTGGACGTTTCCGACGAGGAGACCGTTGCGAAGATCGAGCGCATGCTCGAAATGTTCGAGGACAACGACGACGTTCAGGAGGTCTTCCATAACGCGATCCTTCCCGAGGTCGAGGAGGAGGACTGAGTTTTCCGAATTTAACGCGCTTTTCGGGCGGTTTGGTTTAGCCTCTCCGCCCGAGGCGCTTCACGGAAAGCTCCATGGAGGAAGACTGTGCTTAATATTTTCAAAACCAAGAGCAATATAAATAAAGCACTCGTCTTTGTGGATTACGAATACTGGTTCTATTCATACAAGAACAATTACTCGATGCGCCCGAACCTCTCCGCGTGGCGAAAGGCGCTTGAAAACCAGTATCAGATCGTGGATATAATGGTATTCGCGGATTTCAGCTCCCCGGCGATAGGGGAGGAGCTTGCGCGGCTTCGCTCGATCACCAATACGATCATCGAGACCGGCACGGCAAACCAGAAAAACAAAAAGGATATGACCGATTTCGTGATGCTCGACTATATCTATCAGAGCGTCACCGATCGCGAGGATATCGGCACCTTCGTTATCTTCACCGGCGACGGACATTTTCAATCGGTAATAAAGTATCTCATTCAGAAATGCCGTAAAAACGTGGTGGTCTACGGTGTGGACGCCACATTCAGCAAGCGCCTTCAGATGGTTGCGAACAATTTCGTGCTTCTCCCGAGCCGCAAGGAGATAGAGGACAGCCACGCCTCTATGATAATCAGGTATTTCGCAAGGCAGGGCAAAAACAAGGCCCCGCAAACCTATTGGGACATAATCGAGGCCGTTGCCAAGATAAACAGCGTTCCGAAGGAAACCGTCAAATCCGCGCTTTTGAAGCTTATCGCGAGCGACCATATCCACCAAAAGGAGATCAAGCAGGGCAAGGAAACTCTGCGAGTGCTCGTTCCGAATTGGGAACGTATCCGCATGGACGGGCTGAACGATAACTGATCGGAGCAAGGCGCTCCGAAAAACTCAACACTTGATATAATAAATCCGACCGTTTCACGGAAGTGAGCGGTCGGCTGTTTTACGGCTTGATTTTCAATCATCTGCCGTTCATAGGGGGCTCTTTGTCAGGTCTATTCGGTATCTCTCTATATAGACGTCGCGCTCCTGCCAATACACGGTCGATTCATACACGCCGCCGTTATTGAGGATGGTTTTTCGGCTGGCTTCGTTTCCCTCATAGCAGGTGATGAGCACGTTTTCCATTCCGAAGCTTTTCATGATCTCAAGCGCCATGCCGAGCATTTTGCTTGCATAGCCCTTGCGCCTTTCGCTTGGGCAAACGGAGTAACCGACGTACCCCGCGTATTTTTCTATAAAATCGTTTGCGGTGCGGCGGATATCCAGCATCCCGACGACCTTGCCGTCCTCCTCACGAACGAAAACATACTGCGAAACCGAAACTTCATCGTCCGCAGCTTCCTTCAGATAATCGAGCCAGTCCTGAGTGCTGTCAAAACGCCTGAGCCTGCTCGTGCCGTCCATCGAATCCCCGCATTCAAGAAATTCACTTCGATAGGCCTGTATGCTCTCGTCGTATTCCATCGTCGGTGCTGTCAGTTTCATACCGTCCATTCTCCGTTACCTCCTTTTTTTGCCGTCATTTTACCAAAGTAATTATTTGCCGCTGCCACTGCAACACCATACGCCGCTTTACCGAACCTTGAGCCTGTAAAGCCTCTGCATCCTCGGCTCAAGATGGGTGTCTATGTACTCAACGAATTCCCAGCCGAATTTTTCATAAAGCCCGCCGAGCTCCGTGAAAAGATAGAGCTTGTCAAGCCCCGATTCGGCGGCGCTCTTTTGAACCGAAGCAAGCAGCAGCCGTCCGTACCCCTTGGAGCGGTGCGCTTCGTCTATATAAACGTTTGCAAGCCAAGGGTAGATATCCGGTCGAACGAACAGATCGGCGCAGGTGAATTGATACATACCGATAAGCCGCCCGTCAAGATAGAGCCCGTAGGTCTGCGGCAACCCCTCGCGCTTCAAGCTGTGCTCCATGCAGCAGCGAACGGCTTCGCGGGTGTAGTTTTCACGCTTGCCCCACCAGGCGTGCATCCAAGTTGTCATCAGCTCTGTTTCAACCGCATCCTCTATTCGCTTTATCTCAACCCTTGCTTTCATCTTGTTTCTTTCGACACTGTACTGTATGCCTGTCGCTTTGCCGATCGAGCAAAAACTATGGATGGATAGCTTCGGAACACCGCGAAAGCTCGGCGGAGGTATGCCTGTGGCCGTGCTTTTTGTCGGTCAGATAATGGTCGTGCTCGTGCGTGTGGGTAACGGTGTGCGTATGCGTCGTTCCGTCGTGAGTGTGCGTAAGCGTATGCCGGTGCGGATGCGCGTGCTTGCGTGCAAGCGTATCCGCCGCAACGATCAGCGAACCCGCGATCATTACCGCGAGTGCGGCAAGGTAGAGCCAGGACAGGCGCTCATTCAGCATGATGAACGACAGAAACGCGCCCACAAACGGAGCGGCGGCATAATAGGCACTGGTGCGCGCGGCTCCGAGAGCACTTTGAGCGCGGACATACAGAAAGATGCTGAGTCCGTATGCAACGAAGCCGAGAAGAAGCGCCATGGCGATATGCGCGGCTCCGGGCATCGCCTCGCCGATGATGAAGGCTATACCGAGTGAGCCGAGACCCGAGAAAATGCCCTTCAGAATAACTATCTCGTAGGTGCTTTTGGATGAGATCATCCTCGTGCAGTTGTTTTCAAAGCCCCAGCAGACCGCCGCGAGAAGCACGAAAAGCGAGCCGTATGAAAACTTGAAGCTGTCCGCGCCCTCAAATGAAAGCAGCAGGCTCGACAGCGTGATAAGCGCGATAGCAAGCCAAAGCCTTTTGCTCACGGCTTCTTTGAATACCGCAAGCGCGATAACGGTTGTTGCCACGATCTCAAAATTACCGAGCAGCGAGGCGTTTGCGGACGAGCCGCGGCTTATGCCGAGCATCAGGAGGATGGGCGCGGCGATATCGAGCACTATCATGCCGATAACGTACGGAAGGTCGCTCTTTGAGATCCTCTCCGAGCTTTCCCTGCCGCTTTTGTTTATGAGCGACATTATGCCTATGCCGAGACCCGCGCCGAGATACAGAAACGCCGCCATCGCAGTCGGGGCAACGCTGCGAAGCAGCAGCTTTGATAAGGGAACGTTTATCGCGTAAAACACGGCTGCAAGCAGCGCAAAAAGAATGGCCTTTGTTTTGCTCATGGCAGCCACCTCCAAATACGGATTATGATCACGGCAAGTATATCATGTTTGAGCATACAGTTCAACGGCGAAAAGAGAACGATTGGAGCTTCGGCATCCGTCGAAAAGCTTTTCGGGCATTCAACAACACCGCCGATCGAAAACCTTCAGCCTTTGAAGCGTTTTATCCAAAACCGCATCCGAAACGCCGTTTGCCTTCAATGCGGCAAGGCATTTTTCAAAGATAAGGCTGTTGCTTTCGGCAAGCGCGGCAAGGCGCACTTCGCCAAGCTCGGCAAGGGCGCTTGGAACGAGCGCGATCGGCGCAAAAGCCGAGGTTCCCTCCGCAAAATGGCAGGGGGCAAAGCCGCCGATGGCGGCAACCTCCTTGTTCGAGATCGTGTCTTCGCAAAGCCCGTAATGGCTGTCCGTATGCGTATCAAGGTCTATGAACTGAAACCCCGC
Organism: Clostridia bacterium; assembly: GCA_017523925.1. Taxonomy (GTDB): domain Bacteria; phylum Bacillota; class Clostridia; order Christensenellales; family CAG-138; genus PeH17. The sequence goes on along the minus strand of JAFWVQ010000034.1, from coordinate 75,318 downwards.
CTCTCTGTCATAGAAAAAATTGCTCTTTCCCATGAAGTCGATAAGGATATCGCGCTTCATGATCTCCAACATGTCGGCGATGAATTTATCGTAATGCGCCTGCGGGGCAAGCGCCAATTCGCGCGTCCTGTTCGTTATGTACTCGGCGCAGTCCGCATCACTTTTAAGATAAACCTCGTCATTATCCTGCGTCCACGCCTCAAATTTGCATATCATCGCATCATCGTACATCTCCGCGCCCCTTGCGCGGAGCTCGATCAAAAAGCCCTCGCCGTCCATCGAGTCGGGGTCATAGCAATAGCCGAGTATCGGCACAACGTTCACGCCCTCGCGCTCAAGAAGCAGGAGCTTTTCGATGATATCGTTTAGATGTGAAAGCTTGTCATCGCGCACGTCAACGTTTCTCAGCTTCAATCTTGATGTGGACAGCACCGCGTATTCACCAACTATAAAGCAGCGCCTGTCGATGCCCCTGTGCGCTGGCATCATTTTGCCCGTGCGCTCGATAAGCTCAAACGCCTTGGCTTCTTCTATTGCAAAAAACTTACCTTTCATTCGCTTTCCCTCTTCTTGAACAGGATTTTTCGGCAGCGCCGATGCTCCCTTGCGCGACCGATCCTCATTTCATTACGAAATATTATTGTTGCGCTATGGCAAACGGGAATTTGTTGATTTAGAACGTGCTTGATTCAAGAAAGTATCCGAGAGTATCCACAAACTCATTGTTATCAAATAGACACTTTATCTGCTCCTTATTCAGCAAAGCAATTTGAGCGACTTCCACTGTAGTTGCCTTTGTTAAATCAACAGGACCATCATATTCAAATAACCATACATCCACTATATCTGAAAATTTGACACCGTTAATAATTCTGCCAACTACAGAAGATACTATTTTCCCAGCGTTGGGAGATAATGTCAAACCAATCTCTTCCTTTGTTTCCCTAAGCGCTGCGGTCAAACTGTCCTCCCCTTTTAACGCAGATCCGCCTGTACATTCCCACTTTAACGGATGCATGGGTCGATCCGCACTGCGCTGTGAGATCAAATATTCACCGTTTCTGTTTTTGATCCAAACATGGACAACGAGATGATAATACCCCTGCGGTATTGTTTCTCCCCGAATATGATTACGCCCCACCAAATGACGCTGCTTATCATACAAATCCCAGATTTCTATATTTTGCATATCATCCTCCTCGAATCCCGATTTCCCATACAGTTTATCACGCCGAGAGAAACAAATCAACCGCAAAGCGCCCATGCGGCAGGAAGTTCATATAATTATTTGCAAACCTTGACTATCCCCGCAAAAAAGCATATAATTATTATGCAATACTGCGGCATTATGTCCGCATGAATCAAGCAAGGAGAAAACCAGTATGATCACCATAAACGGAATGACCCTGACCGTTTGCGAGGTCGCATCCGTCGCCCGCAGCGGCGAAAAAGTTCAAATTTCCGAAGAAGCGAAAAAAGCCATAAACAAGGCGCGCGCCTACGTTGAAAAAAAGCTCGATGAGCACGCGGTGGTCTATGGATTGACCACGGGCTTCGGCAAGTTTTCGGATACCTATATCCCGCTCGAGGAAACCGCGCAGCTTCAGCGCAACCTTATTATTTCCCATTCCTGCGGTATGGGAAATCCACTTCCCACCGAGACCGTGCGCGCCGCGATGCTCCTTCGCTGCAACGCGCTTTGCAGGGGCAATTCGGGCATCCGTCTTTCCACGATCGAAACCCTGCTTTCGATGCTCAATGCGGGCGTTCATCCGATCGTTCCCGAAAAGGGCTCGCTCGGCGCAAGCGGCGATCTCGCGCCCCTTTCGCATATCGTGCTCGTTATGATCGGCGAGGGCAAGGCGGAGTATAAGGGCGAAATCATGAGCGGCGCGGAGGCGATGAAAAAGGCGGGCATACCCACCGTTGAGCTCGCCGCAAAGGAAGGCCTTGCGCTCATTAACGGAACGCAGATCATGACCGCCGTCGGCTGCCTCGCGGTGTACGATGCTATGAAGCTCGTTAAAACCGCCGATATCGCCTGCGCCATGAGCGCGGAAGCCATGCTCGGCATCAAGAAGGCATACGATCATAAGGTTCACGAGGTGCGCGGGCATAAGGGTCAGATCGAGTGCGCCGAGAATCTTCTCAAGCTCCTTGACGGCAGCAAGCTCACCGCCGACAGGATCGAGGGCAAGGTTCAGGATGCTTACGCGCTTCGCTGCACTCCGCAGATCCACGGCGCGAGCCGCGATGCTATTGAATACGTCTATAATGCCGTTTCCCGCGAGATAAACGCCGTGACCGACAACCCGATAATCTTCCCCGATGACGACGAGGCGATCTCCGGCGGCAATTTCCACGGCCAGCCGATGGCGCTTGCGTTCGACTTCCTCGGAATCGCGCTTGCAGAGCTTGCAAATGTTTCCGAAAGGCGCATCGAGCGCCTCGTGAACCCCGCGCTGAGCTTCGGTCTGCCCGCATTCTTGAGCGAGCACGGCGGCCTCAATTCGGGCTTTATGATAACCCAGTATTCCGCCGCCAGCATGGTTTCGGAGAATAAGGTATGGGCGCATCCCGCGAGCGTGGACTCCATCCCGTCCTCGGCTAATCAGGAGGATCATGTTTCGATGGGCACTATCGCCGCAAGGAAGGCGAGGATGATCCTCGACAATGCGCAGAAGGTTTTGGGCATCGAGCTCTTCGCCGCAAGCCAGGGTGTTTACCTGCGCGGAGAGGATAAAGCTTCGCCCGCTATGGCGAAGGTCTATGCGCATATCCGCGAAAGCGTTGAGCCAGTGCGCGACGATATCGTTATGTACGAGCAGATGGAGAAGTTCGATGCGATGGTCAAATCGGGCGAGCTTATCGAGTGCGCCGAGAGCGTGACGGGCGCGCTGAAATAATCGAAACATTCGGGCTTTGGGGCAGCCGCCGATAGGCCCGTTTATGCTGTAAAAAACAAATAAAATCAATAAAAACCCCTAAATAATCATGGAGGAAGAAATATGAACAACACTACGGTTGCGGGAGCGATGACGATCAAGCTCGATGCGGTGCTGCCCGAGTATCCGAAGATGGACGACAAGTACCGCCGTGCGCCGGATCGCGGCTTCCGTCTCACCCCCGCGCAGGCGGAGCTCGCGCTTCGAAATGCGCTCAGGTACGTTCCCGAGGAGCTGCATGAAACCCTTGCGCCCGAGTTCATGGACGAGCTCATTACCCGCGGCAGGATCTATGCCTATCGCTATCGCCCAGAAGGCCGCATCTACGGCAAGCCCATAGATGAATACAAGGGCAAGTGCATCGAGGGAAAGGCGTTCCAGGTCATGATCGACAACAATCTCGATTTCGAGATCGCGCTCTATCCCTATGAGCTCGTTACCTACGGCGAAACGGGACAGCCCTGCCAGAATTGGCTCCAGTACAGGCTCATCAAGAAGTATCTTGAGGAGCTGACCGAGGATCAGACCCTCGTGGTCGAATCCGGTCACCCCCTCGGCCTGTTCCCGAGCAACCCCAAGGCGCCCCGCGTTATCATCACCAATGCGCTTATGGTCGGTATGTTCGATAATCTCAAGGATTGGGAGATCGCGGAGGAGCTCGGCGTTGCAAACTACGGTCAGATGACCGCCGGCGGCTGGATGTACATCGGTCCCCAGGGCATCGTTCACGGCACCTTCAACACCATTCTCGGCGCAGGTCGTCAGGAGCTCGGCGTTCCCGAGGACGGCGACCTTGCAGGAAGAATCTTCGTTTCCTCGGGTCTCGGCGGCATGAGCGGCGCGCAGCCCAAGGCGGCGAATATCGCAAACGCGGTCGGCGTTTTTGCCGAGGTCGATCTTTCAAGGATCAAGACACGCCACGATCAGGGCTGGGTGGACACCGTTTCCGATAACCTTGATGAGATTTTCGCATCCGTCAAGGAGCACGTTGCGGAAAAAACCTCCGTTTCGATTGCCTACCACGGCAATATCGTCGATCTGCTCGAGTATGCGGTGAAAAACGATATCCGTATCGACCTTCTCTCCGATCAAACGAGCTGCCACAACGTCTATAATGGCGGCTACTGCCCGGTCGGATTGACCTTTGAGGAGCGCACTAAGATGCTCCACGATGACCGCGACGAGTTCGAGCGCAGGGTAAACGCTTCCCTTCGCCGCCACTTCGATGCGATAGTTGCGCTGACCAAGAAGGGCACCTATTTCTTCGACTACGGCAACTCCTTCATGAAGGCGGTCTACGACAGCGGCGTTAAGGAAATTTCCAAAAACGGCGTGGACGAGAAGGACGGCTTCATCTTCCCGAGCTACGTTGAGGATATCATGGGTCCCGTGCTGTTCGATTACGGCTACGGACCGTTCCGCTGGGTCTGCCTCTCCGGCAAGCCGGACGACCTCGACAAAACCGACACCGCGGCTATGAGCTGCATCGATCCGACCCGCTGCTCGCAGGATCGCGACAACTATATCTGGATACGCGATGCAAAGGCGAATAAGCTCGTTGTCGGCACTCAGGCGAGAATACTCTATCAGGATGCCGAGGGCAGAACCCGCATCGCGCTCAAGTTCAACGAAATGGTGAGAAACGGCGAGATCGGCCCCGTTATGATCGGCAGAGACCATCACGACGTAAGCGGCACGGACTCCCCGTTCCGCGAGACCGCGAACATCAAGGACGGCTCGAACGTTATGGCTGATATGGCTACCCAATGCTTTGCCGGAAATGCGGCGAGGGGCATGAGCCTCTGTGCGCTGCATAACGGCGGCGGCGTGGGCATCGGCAAGTCCATCAACGGCGGCTTCGGCCTCGTTCTCGACGGAAGCGAGCGCATCGACGAGATCATAAAATCGGCGATGATGTGGGATGTTATGGGCGGCGTTGCAAGGCGCAACTGGGCGCGGAACGAACATTCCGTTGAAACCAGCATCAAGTACAATGAAAAATGGGCCGGAAAGGCGCATATAACCATTCCGTATTTTGCGGACGACAAACTTATTTCAAAAACAGTATCTGAAAGGATGGAAAAGTAAAAATGGCAAAGATCATTGAATGCGTACCCAATATCAGCGAGGGCAGAAACCTCGAAGTCGTTGAAGCGTGTGTGGACGAGGTCCGCAAGACCGCGGGCGTTACCCTTCTCGACTATTCCTCCGATGCGAGCCATAACCGCAGCGTTATCACATTTATGGGCAGCCCCGAGGGCGTTATGAACGCCGCAACCGCGCTTGCGAAGAAGGCCGTTGAGCTCATCGACCTTACCAAGCATCAGGGCGAGCATCCCCGCATGGGCGCTATCGACGTTTGCCCCCTTATCCCGCTCAAGGACTGCACCAAGGAAGAGACTGTTGAGTATTCTAAGCAGCTCGGCGAGCGCCTTTTCAATGAGGCGGGCATCCCGATCTTCCTCTATGAGGACTCAGCTTCCGCTCCGCATCGCGTAAACCTCGCGGATATCCGTAAGGGTCAGTTCGAAGGCATGGCCGAGAAGGTTCAGGATCCCAAGTGGACCCCCGATTTCGGCGGCGCTGCGATCCACCCCACCGCGGGCGTTACCGCCGTCGGTTGCCGTATGCCCCTCGTTGCGTTCAATATCAACCTTTCCACGGATGACGTTGAGGTTGCGAAAGCGATCGCAAAGGTTATTCGCAGAAGGAACGGCGGCTTCGACTGCGTTAAGTCCAACGGCTTCCTTATCGAGACCGAGGCGCAGGATGGCAAGCCCGCAAAGCGCTATGCGCAGGTTTCCATCAATATGACGGACTACACCCGCACCCCCCTCTATCGCGTTGTCGAGGTCACCAAGGCCGAAGCGAAGCGCTGGGGCGTTCACGTGGTAGGCACGGAGATCATCGGTCTCACCCCGATGCGCGCGCTCGTCGATTCCGCTGAGTATTACCTCCAAATCGTCGATTTCGATGCGGACAAGCAGATCATCGAAAACTATCTGCTCTAATCATTTTAGGGAAAGAAGATAAAATGCTTCTTATAAAGAATATAGGTCTGCTCGCCACGCCGCAGGGGAACACCGCCCGCTGCGGCGCCGAGCAGGGCAGAATAAAGGAATACAGGGATGCCGCCGTGCTGGTGGACGATGGCGGAAACATCGTTTCGATTACGGAAAACGGCGAGCTGCCCCAAGCGGGAAACGCCGAGGTTATCGACGCGGCTGGTGCGCTCGTCACCCCCGGACTTGTGGACGCGCATACGCATCTCGTTTTCGGCGGCTGGCGTGCGCATGAAGTGCCGCTAAAGATAGCGGGTGCTTCGTATCTCGACATTCTGAACGCGGGCGGCGGCATACTCAATACCCTTGTGAACACGCGAAAGGCGAGTGAAGATGAGCTTTTCGAGCGCTCGATGGGCTTTTTGAACGAGGAGCTTGCTTTCGGCGTTACCACGGTTGAAATAAAGTCCGGCTACGGGCTCGATAAGGAAACGGAGCTGAAGCAGCTTCGCGTTATAAGGCGGCTCAATGAGGAAGCCGCGCAGGACGTGGTTTCCACCTTCCTCGGCGCGCACGCGATCCCCGATGAATTCAAGGGCAATGCGGACGGGTATATCGACTATCTTATAGATGAAGTTTTGCCGACGGTTGCCGAGGAAAAGCTTGCGGATTTCTGCGACGTGTTCACCGAAAGCTCGGTTTTCAATGTGGAGCAGTCGAAAAAAATACTGCTTGCGGCGCAGAAGCTCGGTTTGCCGAGCAAGATTCATGCGGACGAGATCGATCCCCTCGGCGGAAGCGAGCTTGCGGGCGAGATCGGCGCGGTTTCGGCGGAGCATCTTATCGCAACTCGGGACAGCGGCATTGAGGCTATGGCAAAATCGAAGACCGTTGCCTGCCTGCTTCCGCAGACTTCGCTCTATCTCGGAAAGCCCTTTGCTCGTGCAAGGGATATGATCTCTGCGGGCGTTCCCGTGGCTATCGCCACCGACTTCAACCCGGGCTCCTGCCCGTCCTTAAACCTTCAGCTCTCGATGAACCTCGGCTATCTTAAATACAGGCTCTATCCCGAGGAGATACTGACCGCCGTCACGCTGAACGCCGCCTGCGCCATCGGCATGGGTGATCGCGTTGGCTCGGTGGAGGTCGGCAAGCAGGGCGATATGGTTATTTGGAACACGACTGAGCTTCCCATGCTCTTCTACCGCATGGGCTCCAATCAGGTAAAAACCGTTATAAAGAAAGGAAAAACAGTATGAAACTCATAGATATGCAGGTAACAGGCTATCTCGATATTCTCGCATCCGATGCGCCCGCCCCCGGCGGCGGAAGCGCGGCGGCTTTCTGCGGCGCACAGGGCGCGGGCCTTGTGGCGATGGTCGGCGGACAGACCGTAAGTAAGGCGCGTTTTGCCGAGCATCACGAGATCGCGCAGAAGGCGATCGACGGCTGTATGCCCATCTACTCCGCGCTCACCGCACAGGTGGATAAGGATACCGATGCCTACAACCTCGTTGCCGCGGCGTTCAAGATGCCCAAGGAGACCGATGAGGAGAAGGCCGCCCGCCGTAAGGCTATCGCGGATGCGACCCTCGTTGCGACCGAAGTACCTTTCGAGACACTGCGCCTCGCGGTCGAAGCGCTCGAATATGCGGAGTCCATCATCGGGCATTACAACACCAACTGCGCGAGCGACCTCGGCGTTGGCTCTATGAACCTTCACACCTGCGCGCACGGCGCATGGCTGAACGTGCTTATCAACCTCGGCGGCGTTAAGGATGAAGAAAAGGCGGCGCATTTCAGCGAGGAAGGCAAGCGCCTTATCGAAAGGGCGGACGAGCTGAACGCGAAGGTCATGGAGACCGTGAATGCGGATATCATGGGCTGAAAATGAATGATTATCCCGGCTTGTCGAAGGATGAGCCGGGATTATTAGGAAATGTATTTATGAAAACTGCAAAAAGAATACTTGCGGCATTGGCTGTTATAGTCTGTGTGCTTATCGCTGCGCTTTTTGTGCTTGAGATAATGGGATATACTCTTTTTGATAAGTACGGAAATATGGACGGCTCTGTGGTTCGCGATAATTGGCAGATCAATTATGCCCCGGATCCCGCGATGGTTGCCGCAGATCCCGCGGCAAACAAATATGTTCGGCACATTCAGCCGGTCAAGAAATACGGGCCCTTCAAAAAGGCAGCGGCCGCCGACCGCGCTTACAGGCTTGAAACCGATGACGGCGAGTATGCCGGGCTACTGTACCGCTTTAATGGCAAGGGAAACGACCATTATTGCTTCATTGCTGCCGATATTATCATTGCGGCTGATAACAGCATGAGGATCAATGAAAATCTGCCGAATGCCTGGTATGAGCTTGACCACGTTACGGTAAGCGGCGAAGAATGCAAGCTTGAAAAGGGCGCGTTTTTCAGCACCGATAAGGAGTTTGAAAGCTTCCTTCTCGGTGATTGCAAGCTGATCCTTAAGCCATACGAAAGCTTGAAGGATATGGCGGGCTGAAAATGAGTGATTATCCCGGCTTGCCAAAGGGTGAGCCGGGATTATTTGAAAAGGAGAAAAAATTGAACAAGGAACAGCTTAGAGAACTTTGGAAAAAGGAAGAGGAAACAGCGCATATCCACGGCTGGGATTTTTCCCATATCCACGGCAGATACGATGAGGAAGAGGACTTGCCTTGGGATTTTCTTGCCGTAATCAAGAAGCATCTCACGCCCGAAATGAAGCTTTTGGATCTGGACACGGGCGGCGGGGAGTTCCTGCTCTCCTACGACCATCTGTATGAAAATACGGCGGCGGTGGAGAGCTATCCGCCGAACGTGGAGCTCTGTAAAGAGGTTCTGCTGCCGCTCGGCATCGATTTCAAGGAGGCATACGGCGGCGGCAAGCTGCCTTTCCCCGATGAAAGCTTCGATATCGTTACAAACCGTCACGGCGATTATGACCCCGCCGAGCTTGATCGCATTTTGAAGCCGAACGGCGTTTTTCTGACCCAGCAGGTGGGTGCGGAAAACGACAGGGAGCTTGTTGAGTTTCTGCTTCCGCAAGCTACGGAGCTGCCGTTCCCCGATGCGTACCTAACCGTTAAAATGGCGGAGCTTAAAGAGCGTGGCTTTGAAATTATCGAGTGCGGCGAAGCACGCAGGCCGATACGGTTTTACGACGTTGGCGCACTCGTTTGGTTCGCGCGGATAATCGAATGGGAATTCCCCGATTTTTCGGTAGATACCTGCCTTGACAGGCTCTATGAAGCGCAGCGCATCATCGAAGAAAAGGGCGTTATCGAGGGCAGGATCCACAGGTTTTATATTGTGGCAAGAAAGCTTCGATAGGGCTCTGCCGGAAAGGAGCGGGCATGGCATCGAGCATTGTTCATCTTGCAATAATAAATGAACTGATAAAGCTTCGCTCATTTAGAGCCGAGGATAGGCTGAAGCTTGGAGCTGTGCTCGCGGATTTCGGCATAAGGCGCGAAACTCATCTTCAAATAAGGCTTGAAAACGGCAATAAAAGAACATACGATCTGAATAGATTCCGCGCAGAGTTCGGCAAAAAGCTGCTTGAGGACGATCTCTATCTCGGTTATTATCTGCATCTTGTTCAGGATATCGTTTACAGGCGACTTATTTACGGCAAATATGCATGGAATCCCACGCTTGAGGGCAATATCGAAAGGCTCCATCGGGATTATTCGATATTGAATGGTGCGATCATCGAAAAATACGGCTTAAAAAACGATATCGCCGTGCCAAAGGATTTTGAAGTCGAGGCAATAAACCGCCTCTCTGCCTTCGATACCGATTTGCTCCTTGAAAGCATGGAGGAATTCTTTAATAAGCGTGAGGCAGGGGAGATATTCTTCTTCACGCGGGAAATGGCGGATGAATTCATAATTGAAGCGGTCAAAACTTGCTTAAAGGAGCTGGATGCGCTTGAAAGCGGCGGTGCGCTCATGGATATGTATGAATGCGCGTGGAGCTGATAAACGCGGTATTGATATAGGGAGGAAATATGAAGGACTTCACTTTGAACGAAATGCTTGAAATGCAGAAGGCGCTTCAGGAAAAGTATAAGCATAAATGGAGCGCGCTTACGCCGGAGCAGGGCAGGCATCAGCTTCTTTGGATGATCGGCGAGATAGGCGAGGTGATAGACATAATCAAAAAGCACGGGGGAGAGAAGGCGAGCGGCGAGCCGGAGATACGCGCTCATCTTATCGAGGAGATGGCGGATGTGCTGATGTATTATAACGACGTTCTCTTGTGCTATGGCATCACGCCCGAGGAGCTGAAGGAAACCTACGAAGCGAAATTCAAAAGAAATATGAACAGGTGGTAAAAGCGGGGGAGAGCGCATGAAGCTGAACGCCGAGGCGATCGAGGAAGGCTTCGATCAAAACCTGCTCGAAAAACCGACAGAAACAAAGGCTGAAAAATGAATGTTAAACTGATAAAACTGACAGTAGAATACAAAAGCACGCTGATCAAAATGCTTGATGAATGGCGCGCAGATCAGGAGCTGAACAATACCGACCGCTCTCCGAGTGCGATCTTCAAAAACGATCCGCAGGATTTTGAGTATTATCTTGATAACCTTGAGCAAAGAACGGCGAGCGAGGATCGCGTTCCGAACTCGGTATTTTTCCTTATCGATGAAGAAAGAAACCGTTTGCTCGGCGCGGTCAGCATCCGCCATTATCTGAATGAAGCCATGCTTCAAACCTGCGGGCATATCGGCGACGGCATCCGTCCGAGCGAAAGGCGCAAGGGCTATGCAACCGAGATGCTGCGCCTTGCGCTGATAGAATGCAAAAAGCTCGGCATAGACCGCGTTTTGCTGATCTGCGATAAAGCCAATATCGGCTCGGCAAAGGCCATTATCAGAAACGGCGGCGTGCTTGAAAACGAGATAGTGAACGAGAGCGGCACTGCAATGCAGCGGTATTGGATAGATTTAAACGAAAAAGGCGAAACGAAAATAAGAAAAACGCATCAAACAAACGAATTCACTCCAAATGAGAATTACCCCAAATCCGCGCCCGTGCCGCAGCGTGGGGACATCCTGCCCGTTCTTGCGCTGTTTGGCATAGACTCCGCAAACGATATCAAGCTCATCGACTCCACGCATGATGAAGCCGATATCCGCCTCAATTACATGATCGACAAAAAGTGGGTGCTGCGCTTCTGCAACCCATCATCCATGGACGAAAACCGGATGGCGGAGCTTGATAGGCTCATTTCGCGCTATATCGACTTTGGGCTTGTCTGTCCGCGCTTCATCGCGGACGGGGCGGGGAAGTATCTGCATCCGTGGGAAAATCTCATCTGCTATCTGTCGGAATACATCGATCTTCCGCTGGCTTCGGATTTGCAGCTTGAGCCCGAAGCGGAAGCGGCGCTATGCGGCGAGGTGCGCTCGAGCGTTGCCGCGTTCGCCAATAAGTATAAAAACATCGACCTGTCCGAAACCTTCGGCATGTACAGCCTTTTCGACCTCTCGCCCTTCGATATGCCGGAGGGGATCGACGAAAAGCAGCAGAATTTCAATAAGCTGATCGAGATTCTTCAAAGTGGAAACGAAAACGCGCTTGTTGATAAGCTTATAAAAAGGCATGAAGCCGTTCGAACTGAGCTGAAAGCGGTCTATAAAGCCCTTCCGCGCTGCGTTTTCCAAGGGGACGAGAATTTCTCGAACCTGCTTGTTCGGGACGGGCATTTCGCGGGCTTTATCGATTTCAACCTTGCTGGAACCGAGGTTATCGTAAATCAACTTGCAAATTTGGCCTCGCCCGATTATGAAGAGAGCGAAAAAGAACCGATCGGTGCAAAAACAAGGCTCGATCATGCGGTGAAGGGCTTCCGCGAAAGCATGGCGCATATGTTTGCGCATTACGAAGCGAGCGAAGCGGAAAGGCGTGCCGCCGCGCTGTACGCATGGATCGTGTTTGTCGTACAGTGGCCGATATTTTGCTATTTCAAAGCGGTGATAAAGGGCGAATTGCGCAATGAGATTCTCGAGTTGATCGACCTTATCGCCGAGCTTCCTGAGGACGCGCTGAGGCTGTAAACGAAAAAGCATTACAACGGCGCGTTGAACGACCGTATGTGCGCAGAGCGAGGCTAAGCGAAACGAATGCCCGCATGCCGCGCATCTGCGCGGATCACGCGTTGCCGAACCCGGCATATATTAAGTGAAAAAGAAAAATATCGACAAAGTCGAATTTGCACTTGCAAAAATATATAAGGTCTGCAAAATATAGGTGTCGAGCAGGGAAGACCTGCGCGGCAATAACGAATCATTACGGGAGGAAAAACCTATGTTTAAGAAGATCATCAGCATCATCGTTTCTGCGCTCATGGTCATGGCTCTTATCCCTGCAGCGGCATTCGCCGATGCGGAAAACAGGGCTGCGGCCGCCGAAACAAAGGATCAGACAAGCGTCGTGATCTGGGACTTTGAGACCGATCCTCTTGAGGACGGCTGGCAGTTCATCGATGCGGACGGCGACGGCCTGACATGGAACCGTTCCTCCGCAGTTTCAGCACACAGCGGCAGCTATATGATAGCCTCCGCTTCCTACGACGGCGGCGCGCGCACCCCCCGATAACTGGGCGATCACCCCCGCGATCGCGCTTCCCGAGGGCGGCATCACCCTCTCCTATGCGGTAAGGACCTATTCCTCGAGCTACCCCGAGACCTACCGCATCTACGTCGGCACCACGGATAGTTTTGAGGAAATGCAGCCCGTTACCGACGATCTCACCAGCCCCTCCAATGAGAACTGGAGCATTGAGAGTGCAGACCTTTCCGCCTATGCGGGGCAGAGCGTTTATATCGCCTTCCGTCACTACAACTGCACCGATCAGTGGAGATTCTTCATCGACGACGTTGAGGTGCTTGCGGGCGAAAGTTCCGACCCCGCCGACCCCACCGATCCCACCGAGCCCAATATCATCGACGCGATCGAGGTCGAGGGCTTCGTTGAGCCCGTATGGGGCGCGAATCCCTTCTTCGGCGCCACCGTTCCCGAGGGCGCGAACTACACCATTTCGAGCGCGATCTGGTACTGGTGGTCCGAGGACGACTTCGGCGAGCTTACCGATACCGATATCTTCGATCACGAGGATTACGAATACACCATGCGCTTCGAAATTTATCCCAACGAGGGGTATGAGTTCGCCGAGGACGTGGTCATCACCATCAACGGCGAGCAGACCCTTGTTGACGGAGACTTCACCTACCTCTATTCCGATCAGGTGATCTTCTACACCATCGGCCTCTACGTGACCGAGCCCGCTCCCATGCCCACCCTTGACGAGGCACTGAACGTAGAGGGCGGCGAGCTCCACTTCGAGAGCGAGGGCGAGTATCCCTGGTTCGTTGTTGTGGAAGACGACAGGATCTACGCTCAGAGCGGCAACGCGGGCGTGAACTCCAGCGAATCCATCCTCACCACCACCATCACCGCGAACGCGGGCGACGTCGTTTCCTTCGAGTACAAGGCATGGGGCGAAGGCACCGGCACCTTCTGGGATTACTGCGAATTCGCGATCGACGGACAGCGCGTCTGCTATTGGGGCGCCTATCAGAACGATTGGGAGCTCTTCACCTCCGAGCCCCTCACCGCAGGCGAGCACACCCTCACCTGGAAGTTCCATAAGGACAGCAGCGTGAACGCCACCGGCGACTTCTTCACGGTGGATAACGTGGAGATCACCGAGGGCGAGCTTCCCCCGACCGACATCCTCGGCGACATCGACCTGGACGGCGAAGTCACCACCGCCGATGCGCTTCTGGGGCTCAGGTACATGATGGGCGTTGCTGAATTGACCGAAGATCAGCTTGCACAGGCCGACGTCACCGGCGACGGCGAGATCAGCATCATCGATTCGCTGCTCATTCTCCGCTATGCGATGGGGCTTATCGACGGCTTCCCCGCAGAGAACCGATAACGATCCCGCACTTTAACTCAAATTCAATTTCAACTTGATTGAATAACAGGCCTTGCCGACCTTCGCTCAAGCGGGGGTCGGCGGCTTTTCGTTTGGGGCGTTTTCCGTAAAAAACGCACGATGGGGCGGGGGAAAGCGGCAAAAGCGCACGCGGAATAATATATCGAATCATGCCGCCAAAGAAATAATGTTCAAAATATGACTTGAAACCCATGTCGGAAACTGATATAATATAAACGAGGCGCATAGCTGCGTCCACAATAAAATTTTTTGGAGGAAGAAACATGACTAAGAAGCTTATCAGCATCTTCGTTGCGGTAATGATGGTTCTCAGCATCATTCCCGCAGCGGCATTCGCAAGCGATGGAAATCGCGGCGCAGAGCGGCCCAATACGACCGCTTCCCTGATGCCCCGTGAATCCACCCGCGATGCGGCGGACCTCAACGAGGCGCTGAACGTTCCCGGAGGCGAGCTCGTGTTCGTTTCCGAGGGCACCTACCCCTGGGTAGTTGACGGCGATGCTGCAAAGAGCAGCAACGCGGGCGTCAGCAGCTCCACTTCCGCCGTCAGCACCACCGCGACCGCGGTCGAAGGCGATATCGTCCAGTTCGATTTCAAGGCATGGGGCGAAGGCTCCAACACCTACTGGGATAAGTGCGAATTCGCCATCGACGGCAGCGTTGTTTTGAGCAAGGGCGCTTATGCCAACGTGGAGTGGGAAGCTTTCACAACCGAGCTCACCCCCGGCGAACATACCCTGACCTGGTCCTACACCAAGGACAGCAGCGTCAACCCCACCGGCGACTATTTCGCGGTAGATAACGTTTACGTTGGCCAGCCCGCTGCGGCTGAGTCCATCAACGTTGATCCCGTAAGCGTTCCCGAAGGCCGCAGGGCTACCGTTTCCTACGAGGTTCTTCCCGCTTCGGCTTACGACAAGAGCGTTACCTTCTCCATCGCCGATACTTCCATCGCGACCGTTGATGCAAACGGCGTTGTGACCGGCGTTGCCGAAGGCACCACCACCATCACCGTTACCAGTGCTGCGGTCCCCACCGTTTCCGGCACCGCCACCGTTACCGTAACCGAGGCGCTTCCCACCGTCAACCTCGAGGGCTTTGCGACCTATGACATGGCTTCCTCCGGTCTTGAGGGCAACTGGATCGGCTTCGCCGATTACGATCCTTCCGTCGCCGCCGTTCTCGGCGCAATGGAAGGCGATGCTTGGGCAGGCGCATTCGCGGGCGGCAGCGTCTACGGCTACATCTACAATGAAGGCGGCGGCAATAATTTCTACATTATGGATCCCGAGACCTACTCCGTCAGCTTCACCGGCACCAATGCGGACAGCGTGGGCGGTGTCATCGGTATGGCGTACAACCATGCGAACCAGACCATGTACGGTCTGAGCACCAACCGCGAGATCGTTACCGTTGATCTGGCAACCGGCGTTCCCACCGTTGTGGCACCCATAGACAATGAAAACGTCCTCTTTATTCTTGCCATCGATCAGGAGGGCAATGCCTACACCATGACCAGCGGGGGCAATCTCATGGCGCTCGATCTCACCAACGGTTCGACCACTTTGATCGGCTCCACCGGCCTCTCTGTGAACTACGTTCAGTCAATGACCTACGACTTTGAGACCGAAAAGATCTACTGGGCGCAGATCGACAGCGCGAGCAGCCACGGCCTCTACGTTGTTGATCCCCAGACCGCTTCCGCCGAGCTGCTTGGCGATATCGGCCCCGGCGGTGCGGAGGTTACTTCCCTCTACATCAAGAACGATCTCCCCATCGATCCCATCGAGATGCCCGACGTGACCGTTACCTTCGTTGACGGTCTTTACAGCACCGTTCTCGGCACTCAGACCGTTGAGGCCGGCACCGTTCTCGACGAGAGCACCTTCCCCACCGCTCCCGAGCATGCAGGCTTCGAATTCACCGGTTGGGATTACGATGGCGCTGCGGTTTACGCCGACACCACCATCAGGGCTATGTATCACGATCCCAACGCCACCATTTGGGACTTCGAGACCGATCCCGTGGAACAGGGCTTCACCTTCCTCGATCAGGATGGCGACGGCTACAACTGGTATTGGCATGTGAACACCGGTTCGGCCAACTTAACCGCCCACAGCGGCGATGGCGTTGCGGCATCCGAGTCCTTTGACAACGATACCGACATGGCGCTCACCCCCGACAACTGGATGGTCACCCCCGAGTTCAACGGCAGCTTCATCAGCTTCTGGATGCAAGCTCAGGATCCCAGCTACACCGATGACTACGTTGGTGTTTACGTGTCCACCGACGGCGGCGAGACCTGGAGCGACGAGCTCTTCGGTCAGATGACCCCCACCGCCTATCAGCAGTTCACCATTGATCTCTCCGCTTATGCCGGTCAGACCATCAACGTTGCGTTCCGCCACTACAACTGCACCGATATGTTCATCGCTCTTATCGATGATATCGAGGTAAGCGGCGGCGGCTCCGAGCCCACCGATCCCATCGTTATCGACACCGTTGAGATCATCGGCCTTGACGCGCCCGTTCTCGGCGGCACCCCCGATATGGACGTTACCGTTCCCGAGGATGCGCATTACACCCTGACCAAGGTCGAGTGGCACACCATGGGCAAGGCGATCATCGACGGCGACTACGTAATCACCCCCGGCACCTACTACGTGGTATTCGAGTTCGAGCCCGAGGAGGGCTATGAGTTCGGCGCCGTTTCCGACACCACCATGATCATCAACGGCGGCAGCGACCTCGTTGGTCTTCCGATCTTCTGCTACTCCTTCCCCGAGCTCTTCCACATGGAGAGCACCGAGTTCGTGGTTGAAGAGCCCGCTCCCGCGCCCTCCCTTGACGAGGCGCTCAATGTTGAAGGCGGCGAGCTCCACTTCGAGAGCGAAGGCGATTATCCCTGGATCGTTGTCAACGATGAGGAGAGCGGAAGGCTCTACGCCATGAGCGGCAACGCAGGCGTGAACTCCAGCGAATCCATCCTCACCACCACCATCACCGCGAACGCGGGCGACGTTGTTTCCTTCGAGTTCCAGGCTTGGGGCGAAGGCACCGGCACCTTCTGGGATTACTGCGAATTCGCGATCGACGGCCAGCGCGTCGGCTACTGGGGCGCTTATCAGAACGAGGAGTGGGAGCTCTTCACCTCCGAGCCCATGACCGCAGGCGAGCACACCCTCACCTGGAAGTTCCATAAGGACAGCAGCGTAAGCAAGCCCGGCGACTGCTTCATGGTTGATAACGTGGAGATCACCGAGGGCGAGCTTCCCCCGACCGGCATAATCGGCGACGTGGATCTGGATGGCGAAGTCACCACTGCGGACGCACTGATGGCACTTCGCTACGTGATGGGTCTCATCGAGCTGAATGAAGATCAGCTTGCACAGGCCGACGTCACCGGCGAGGGTGAAGTCACCGTTGCGGATCCCCTCCTCATCCTCCGTCATGCGATGGGGCTGATCGAGACCTTCCCCGCAGAGGAAGCATAATTATTTACAATGGTTAGTTTTTCCCGCCGACCTGCGTGAGCAGGTCGGCGGGGGTGCTTTTAGTGAACAGTGAATAGTGAATAGTGAATAGTTGAGGTGGAAATTCCGAGGGAATTTCTGCTTTTTTATGCCTTGCAAGGGGGAGAATAAATCTGTTTTTCGGTGCACGGGAGGACAGCTCCTTCTTTTTCTGCTTGAATTACGAAGCATGAGCTGATATAATATAAAAGCGCACATAAACTGCGCCGAAAACATTATTTGGAGGAACCAATATGACCAAGAAACTCATCAGCATCATCGTTGCTGCCGTTTTAGCGCTCAGCATGCTTCCCGCTGCGGGCCTCGCTCAGGCAAGGAACGAAGCAAAGTCCTCTCCGGCAACCGAGAAATCCTCTCCGGCAACGGAAAAGCTCATTCAGCCCGCCGATAACGAGGCGACCGTAGTTCTGAACGTTCCCGAGGATATCTGGGGCGACGGCACCGGCTATCAGATGCTGCTCGATGCGGATGCTACCGCATACGGCGATATCATCTCCGCCACCGGCCCGTACAACGGAACGAGCTATGCGGACTTTGAGTACAGCATCCCCGAGGATGCGGACTGCTCCGCGAACGCGCAGCATATCGTTGTTGAAAACACCGTTATGATCACCGTTCCCGCCGGCACCTACGACTACATGATAACCAATCCCGAGCCCGTCAGCGGCACCATCTGGATCGCTTCCGATAACGGCACCGTTCCGGGCCGTGCGGACGACTACACCTTTGAAGCGGGCTATACCTACATCTTCTCCCCCGCGATTTACGGCACCCAGGACGGTATCGACATCGAGATCATCGAAGGCATGGCCGATCCGAGCGTTATCAGTAATGTTTCCATCAGCAATTTCGTTGAGCCCGTTTGGGGTGCAGCTCCCTCCTACGATGTGACCGTTCCCGCGAGCGCGAACTACACGCTCACCTACACCGACTGGAACTGGGAAATGGATCTTGACGGCGCTATGCTCGAAGAAGGCGACATTTTCGACAATGAGCAGTACGGCTACTTCATGTTCTTCGTTATCGCCGCGAACGAGGGCTACACCTTCGCGGAGGATACGCGCGTTACCGTAAACGGCAACGCTGCCTATGTCGGACCCATCTCCATCGAGGCGGACGAGATTGTGTTTGCGACCGTGGACTTCTTCGTTACCGAGCCCATCGATCTCGACCTTGCGCTGAATGTTGAGGGCGGAAACATCCACTTCGAGACCGAGGGCGACTATCCCTGGGTCGGCGTTGAAGATGAGGACGGCAGGCTGTACGCTAAGAGCTCCAACGCGGGCGTCAGCAACAGCAACTCCGTGCTTTCCGCCACCGTGAACGTTGAAGAAGGCGCGGTCGTTTCCTTCGAGTTCAAAGCATGGGGCGAGGGCACCAGCACTTATTGGGATTACTGCGAATTCGCGATCGACGGTGAGCGCGTCGGCTACTGGGGCGCTTATCAGAACGAGGAGTGGGAGCTCTTCACCTCCGAGCCCCTCGCGGCGGGCGAGCATACCCTAACCTGGACCTATCATAAGGACGGCTCCGTCGATAAGCCCGGCGACTGCTTCATGATCGACAACGTTCAGGTCCCCGAGGCCGATGTCGAGCCGAGCGACGTTATCGGCGACGTGAACAACAACGGCAGCGTGGATACCGCGGATGCGCTCATGGCGCTGCGCTATGCGATGGGTCTTATCGAGCTCAACGATGCGGAGCTTGCACAGGCCGAGGTCGACGGTGACGGCGAAGCCACCATCATCGACGCTCTGCTCATCCTCCGCAAGGCGATGGGCCTCATCGACAGCTTCCCCATCGAGAATTGATAAAACAAGGCTATTGCTATTTAGGCTCCCGCTCGAATGCGGGGGCCTGTTTAGTTGGGGCGATCGCGCCGAAAAGAAAATCCGCCCTCCCGCTGAGGGAAGGCGGCGCAAGCTTGAGCCGATCATGCTTTTTTATGCCGTTCGATCTTCAGCGCCTTGGAGATGGGCTTGTAGATGAAGAAGGTGATCAGCGAAACGATGATGCCCTTAACGAGGTTGAACGGCACGACCGCCCACATTACCAGCGAACTAACGCTCGTGATATTCTTATTCACCGCTTTGCCCATGCCCACGATGATATCGATGGCGGCCTTGTATTCCCGGTCGGGGAAGAAGAGCATGGCAAACTTGGGGATGAGGTAGAGGCCGTTGAAGGCGCTTCCGAAAACGGTCATGCAGAGCGTTCCGGTGATAAGGCCGATCAGCGCGCTCTTGCGGCTGGGCTTATAATGATAGATGATGCTTGCGGGCAGAATGAAGGTGCAGCCGATGATGAAGTTCGCAAAATCGCCAACGAACGCGGTCGAGGTGCCTTTGAGCAAAAGATGGATGATGACCTTGAGGAATTCCGCGATAACGCCGTAGAGCGGCCCGAGGAAGAAGGCGCAGATCATCACGGGCAGCTCGGAAAGGTCCAGCTTATAGAAGCCCGGCGCGAAGAAGAGCGGCAGCTCAAGCAGCATCAGCACGCCCGCGATGCTTGAAAACATCGCCGTGTAGGTGATGCGGCGCGTGCAGTCCACGTTTTGAATGCGGCCCTTGAATACAAGGCGCTGAAACAGAAGCGCGATAAGGATGACCGCCGCCGTCACGATGGCGGCAACGAGGATGAAGCTGCCGTTTTGAGCGGCCAGCAGCAGGTCTTTTAGAAAGTTCATTTTAACCTCCGAATAAAAAATTCCCGAAAGCGATAAGCCTTCGGGTAACACAGGACAAGATAAAACAAATATAAATATTTATTCTCCTTCTTCCATCCGGACTTACGCGCACCGAAAGAGGAACGCGCTCACCGTCGGTTCCGGAATTCCACCGGATCGGCGGACCGAAAGCTCGGCCCGTTCGCGGACTGTGACCGCCGGTAGGGATTTACACCCTGCCCCGAAGTAAGTTGATTATAGCATATCGCTTCGAAAGTTTCAAGCCGTTCGCCGTTGCGAAGCGGGAAAAAACGGGCAAAGCGGGCGCAGGAAATGATACCGTTCGTGTAAACGCCGCCGAGTACAAGCTGCGAGCAAAGCCCGGGCAAACCGATAAAGAAACACGTCGCCGACCCGTCAAGAAGCGCGGGTCGGCGTTTTTTTATGTAAGCAATATTCAAATGCCGATCTGCGATCGGAAAAGCCGAAAGCAAAGCTTATTCGGGATCGCCCGCGTAGTTGGTGTATCTTGCTATCTCCGGCACCCACATCACCTTGATACTCGCGGTTGCGCCGTTTCGGTGCTTTGCAACGTTGATATACGAGGTGTTGTCCCCTTCCATCGCCTCCTGCGTTTCGAGATAGGTCGCGGGGCGGTAGAGCATCATTATAACGTCCGCATCCTGCTCGATGGAGCCGGATTCGCGAAGGTCGCTCATAAGCGGCATATGATCCTTGCGCTTATCGGGCTCGCGCGAGAGCTGGGAAAGCAGGATTATCGCCACGTTCAGCTCCCTGGCGATCATCTTCAGGCCGCGCGTCATCTCTGCCACCTCCAGGACCCTCGAATCGCGCCTTGAGGCGGACTGCATAAGCTGAAGATAGTCGATTATCACGATATCCAGCCCCTGCTGCGCCTGCACCCTGCGGCATTTCGAGCGGATCTCGGCCACGGTCGCAAGGGGAGAGTCGTCTATGAGCATGTTCGCTTCGCCAACGGTGTTGAACTGATCCGCGATGCGGAAGATCTCGTCCGCCTCAAGCTCGCCCGTGCGCAGCTTATGCATGTTTATGCCCGCTTCGCTGGACATGATGCGCATCACGATCTGCTCGCGCGGCATCTCAAGGCTGAATATCAGCACGTTCGCATTCTCGCGGATCGCGGCATGCGCGGCAATGCCGAAGGCAAACGCCGATTTACCTGCCGAGGGGCGGCCCGCAACGATGATCAGGTCGCCGCGCTGAAGCCCGCTCGTAAGCTCGTCCAGATCGGCAAGCCCGGTGGGGATGCCGGTGCGCCTGCCCTTGAGCTGCATCAGTTCGCCGATCTGCTTATACACGTCCGCATACACCTCGCCGATGGAGGGGATATGCTCGGCGGTCTTGCGCATGGCGATATTGTAAATCTGCCGCTCGGCGTCGTCGAGGATCTGCTTGGGATCCTTGCTGCTCTCAACGGCCTCGCGCGCGATCATATTGCCGGTTGCCATCAGCTTCCTGCGAACGGAATGCGCCGTAACTATCTCAACGTAATGCTCGATATTCGAAACGCTCGGCGGGGCGATCGCAAGATCCACGAGGTAGCTGTTGCCGCCGACGGCTTCAAGCTTGCCGTCGCGCTCGAGCACGTCGGTCAGGGTGGTGAGGTCGATGCTCTTTCCGCTGTCGTAGAGCTTTTTCATAGCGGAAAAGATATCCCTGTGCGCGGCGGAATGGAAATCCTCCGCCGTAAGCGCTTCAAGCGCCTTGTCCGCCGCCGAGGATTGCCCGGCAGGGCCGATGACGCTTCCGAGCACGGATCGTTCAGCCTCCAGGCTGTGCGGTATGCGGTTTAAATTCTCTTCCATAGTTTTAATTTAACGAATGACCGATGGGTGGGGGGTGGAGTAGAGTGGAGTAAAACCTTCGGCGCGCTCAAAGCCGCGGCGCATAAAAGGCGCGTGCATTACGCATAAGAAGCGCGAGCGCGGGAAATATGCCGCGCGGGAAGGCGCGGGAGAGCAGGGGGAAGGTTCAAAAAGCCGAGAAGGGGCGGGGCAGCGCAAGCGCTTATTCTTCGAGCGGGAGCACCTCCACCTTGAAGGTGGCGTTCGTTTGCTCAAACATATGCGCGCTCACGGTGTAAATGCCGATCGCCTTGATGGGCTCGTCGAGGCTGATGCGCTTTTTGTCCACCTCGATATCGTACTGCTCCTTGAGCGCGGCGGCGATCTCCTTGCCGGTTATCGCGCCGAAGAGCCTGCCGTTTTCGCCGCATTTGGCGTAAACCTTCACGGAAAGCCTGCTCATATCGGCTGCAAGCGCCTTGGCGTTCTGCCTCTGCACCTCGCGGCGATGCTTCTGGGCGGATTTTTTGATGTTCACGGCGTTTATGGTGTCCGAATCGGCGGGCACCGCAAGCCCCTTGGGAATGAGAAAATTCTTGGCATAGCCGTCGCTGACGGAAGCAATATCGCCCGCCTTGCCGCAGCCGTGCACGTCCTGCTTGAGAAGTACCTTCATTCAGTCTTCGCCTCCTGTTGAGTTTTCGTTCGTTTTCGTCGTCCCTTCGGCGGCGCCGTCGGGCTCGTTTGTATCGCTGTTGTCGTTGTTATCGCCATTATCGCCGTTGTCGGTTTTTTCGGCGTCATCGGCTTTTTCGCCGCTGCTGTCAGCCGCGTCTTCGCCCTCCTCGTCCTTGAGCACGTGGTCGAAGAAAGCGTCGTCCCTTCTGCGCGCGATAATCTGCGGGCCGTTGCCGTCGCCGAAGTCCACGGTAACGGTGCTGCTCTTCTCCCTGTTCGCCTTTTCAAACGCCTCGCGGATGAGCCGGTCGGTGCGGATCATCCTGCGCCTGATGCCGGCGTAAAGATCCACCGTGCCGAGGACCGCCATGAAATAGGGCGACATAACGGTCATAAACGCCACGAACAGCGCTATGGGCAGCGAGAAACGGTCGCGTTCGCGCAGCGCAAGGTACAGCGCAGTGGCGATGCCGCCCGCTGCAAGCAGCGGAAGCAGCGCGTAAAGCAGCGTATAGAGCAGCACGGGCGCGGCGGCCGAGCCCACCGCATACATTATGGCGACGGCGGCGGCAAATACGGGCAGGCCGAGCTTGAGGCTCTGGGGAAGCTGCCATTCGCGGAAGCGCGCCATGGGGCGAACAGCCCCGGTGCTCTTGAGAAACTTGTATGAAAGCGTCACCGTGGCGAAGGCAGCCGCCTCCGCCGTGAGGATCAGCATTCCGTAAAACAGGTTCGGTATCGAATCGCGCAGCTCCGCGATATCCTCTATAACGTAGCCGGCCGAGCGATAGTATGCGTCCATCGTGCGCAGGCTCTCGATCACTCCGTCATACGGCGCCTTGCCCGCAAGCACGGAGGGGAGCGCCAGCGCGGCGTACAGCGCGAGCAGCGCGACGGCGGCGAGCACCAATGCGGTCAAGCGATAGGGCAGGCGCAGCGTGAACGCCGTGTAGGTGAACAGCGTGAACACCGTGAAGGCGCAGCAGAGCGAGTACAGCGCGAAATCGTCGCCAAGCCGCGAGAAGAAGATCGCGACAAGCGTGAAAAGGAACGGCACTGCGGCATAGATCCTGCCCCAGCGCACGCCCGAATACACCGTGACCGCTGCGGCCAGGGGGAGAAGAAGCACGGAATACGCCCCGGCAAACGCGCCGGCGAGTCCGAAAAGCAGTGCGAATATGAATTTTTTAAAAGAAGCGGTTTTTTCCATAGCGTTGACCCTGTGCGGAGCCCGCTCTTCCCGCGGCAAAGCGCCGAAACGCCCGGCGCGCCGCGAAAGGCGAAACCTCCACATCTACTTATTATATCAATTTTAGAGGATAAGTCAACCGCAAAAAGTATCGAGGGAGGGGGCGCTCCGCCGTAAAGCATGAAAACGCAATAAATGCGGCAGAGGTTGCGTTATGAAAGCCTATCATAGATCTGTCGGCAGATCGGGGCCACATCCTTGTAGCGCTCGGCGATGGACTTGGCTTCGGCGAAGCAGGCCTCACTCTTTTCGGCATCGCCTTCGGCTTTATAGAATATGCCCATATTGAACAGCGTCATTGCCACATCCGGCTCATATCTTTCGCGGCTTACGGTCTCGGCTAAGCGCTTTCTTATCTCAAGCGCTTCAAGATACAGCTTCTCCGCCTCCTGCGGTCTGCCGTTATCCTTGTAGAAATTGCCGAGGTTGTTGCAGGTCGTCGCCACATCCGGCTCATACGCCTCGAGGCTTACGGTCGAAGCTAAGCGCCTTCTTATCTCCAACGCTTCAAGATACAGCTTCTCCGCCTCCTGCGGTCTGCCGTTTTGCGCATAGAAAATGCCGAGGTTGTTGCATGCGCCCGCCACATTCGGCTCATATCTTTCGCGGCTTACGGTCGAAGCTAAGCGCTTATAGATCCCAAACGCTTCAAGATACAGCTTCCCCGCCTCCTGCGGTTTGCCGTTATTCTTATAGAGATTGCCGAGGTTGTTGCATGTGTCCGCCACATCCGGTTCATACGCCTCACGGCTTACGGTCTCGGCAAGGCGCCTGCTTATCTCCAACGCTTCAAGAAGCAGCTTCTCCGCTTCCTGTGGTCTGCCGTTTTTCGAATAGAAAAGGCCGAGGTTGTTGCAGGTCATCGCTACATCCGGCTCATATCTTTCGCGGCTTACGGTCGAAGCTAAGCGCTTATAGATCCCAAACGCTTCAAGATACAGCTTCTCCGCCTCCTGCGGTCTGCCGAACTGGCTATATAAATTGCCGAGGCAAACATAGGTCATCGCCACATCCGGTTCATACGCCTCGCGGCTTATGGTCGAAGCTAAGCGCCTGCTTATCTCAAGCGCTTCAAGATACAGCTTCTCCGCCTCCTGCGGTCTGCCGAGCTGGCTATATGAATTGCCGAGGTTGTTGCAGGTACCCGCCACATCCGGCTCATATCTTTCGCGGCTTACTGTTTCGGCAAGGCGCCTATTTATCCCAAGCGCTTCAAGAAACAGCTTCTCCGCCTCCTGCGGCCTGTCGTTTTTCGCATAGAAACTGCCGAGGTTGTTGCAGGTCGTTGCCAAATTTGCTTCATTATCCGGCGTCGAATCAGACTTGAAAATGCTCTGCCGAAGCGCAAGCGATTCAAACAACAACGCCTCGACATTCTGAAGATTCTTGTTATCATCGTACAGCAAACCCAGCAGATTCAGCAGGCGGCCGCGTTCGAAGTCGGTTATCTCGCCCTTCAGCTTCGGAGCATCATAGATATACTTAAGCTCTTCGGCGATCCCTATCGCCTTGGGGTAGTTCTTCTGATCATACAGAAAATCCGCATAATCATAGATAAAGTCATAGTCCTTGATGCTTTTCGCCGCTTCATATGCGCTTTCATAGGCATGCTCGATCTCGGAGAAGCGGTTCGGGTTGTCAAGATCGAGCTTAAGGGTCTTTATCCTCGCCCTTGTGCGCGAAAGCAGCGTTTCCTCCTCATCGCGGAGCTGCGCTTCCATCAATGCGCGGCGCTTCTTGATGGACTCCGCCATCCTGTCCAGCTCCTCCTGAGGGATAAGCGCCTTCGCCATCTCGATCTTGCCGAGCTCGAGATACCGCAGCGCCTTGGCAAGCACCTTGTCCGCCTTGCCGCCCTTCTTATTCTGCTCGAAGAAGAATATCAGCGTGTCGAGGATATCCGCTTCAAGCTCGGCATACTGCTTTTTCAGCTCGTCCAGCTTCTTCGAGAGCCTGAGCGCCGTGCCGTCGTCGCCCTCCTCGTTTGCCTCGTGCAGTAGGCCTTCAAGCTCCTCGATCTGCTCCTTGAGCGATTTAAGATTCGGATTATTCTGATAAGCAAAGATATTCGCGGCTGAGATATCCTTAATAAGCTCGCCGTTCATATACACCGCGCCGTCCTTGATAACAAGCTCACCTTTGCCATTGAGCTTATCCATCAGGAACTGCAGAAGCTCCAGCTTCACGGTGTCCACGTCGTCGAACATCTTATAGTAATGGCCGTAATCATCGAAAACCAGGCTGACCGCCCTTTGGATATCTTCGTTGATATCGGGTGCGCCGTCCACCGCCTTGAAAAAGACATATACGTTCGGCTTGCCCTTTTCAAGGAACGCCTGCCGCGCAAGCTCGAGCTCCTTCATGGTGAATTCGCCAGCCTTGTGGAAGAACATGAAGATGGTCGCATCCGCGCTGCCGCTTATATAGTCGTTGTGCATGACCTGTGAGCCTCCCAAGCGCATATTATTCGGCGTTTCCTCGCAGATATAGCCCTCGATAAAGATGCCGCGCTCATGGTACTTGTTGTTCAGGCCCTGAATAAAGCTCATGAGCTTCATTCTTTCAAGCTCAAGGTCGGTGATCGATGAGCCGATAAAGATGCGGATGGTTTTTTCGTTTTGCATGCTGCTTCCTCCTATGCTGTAAAAACGGAACGCTGTGCGCCGCCGAATCAAACTTGCTTGGTATATTCTATTATAGTGCATGCGCCGCCGCATTTCAAGAAGCAAAAATGGCAAAGCGGGGAAAAGCCTGTGTGAAAAAAACGAATGTGAAAACGGGAGAAAGCGAAAATGCCGCCCGAAAGCGGCATTTCCACATCAATTCCTTCGTTGGCCGAAGGCGGCATCATTTTGCATCATTAGCGAAGCGGCTTCATTCACTTACGCCAGCCCCATAGCCATGCGCAGTATCACGATCGCATCGGCCGTGGTGACGGTGCCGCTGCCGTCCATATCGGCGTTGGCAAAGCCCTGTCCGGTGAGGGCGCTCAGCCCCATCGCGTGGCGCAGCGCGAGTACCGCGTCCGCAACCGAAACGCTGCCGTTCAGATCGGCGTCGCCCGGAACGAGCGCGCTGCCCTCGTCGATGCGGATAACGGCGGTATTCGCGGCGTAATCGCCGAGCTTGACGTAAACCGTGGCGGAGTTTCCAACGCTGAAGCTAAGCTCCGTCTCGGCGCCGCGCGAATCCTCCTCGATCACGCGCTCGGCGATGAGCTGCGTGCAGGCAGAGTCGGAGTAGATGCCGACGTAGGCCGCATAATGCTCATCCGTAACGCGGAGCGAGAGCGCGCCGTTTTCAAGGCTCGAACTTACGATATGCGGTGCGGTGCGGTCGATCGTTACGGGGATCTCCCAGATCGCGTTCTCGTTCGCGGCGGGGTCGAATTCATCATAGCTCTGCATGATGCCCGTCATGCGAAGCGTAACGGTGGTCCCGTCCGCAAGGCCGTCGCCGTAGAAGGGATCCATCTGCGTGTATTCCTCCGCGCCGACGGGCTGATAGAAGCTCACGAAGGTGTTTTTGACCGCCTTGGTGACGTAGGGGATCTCCTTGGTGTAGTAGTTTTCACCGGTCGCGGCGTTCTCCACCTCGTAGCGGAAGGTCTCGACGTTGCGAAGCATGTAGACGTGAACAAGGCTGATCGCGTCCATCCTGCCGTCCCCGTTCGGGCTGATCGAGGCGCGGTCGAGCAGGAAGTTCGTGGTCGCGCCGAAGGGGTTCACGCCGAAGTTGACGGATTCATAGCCGATGTACGAGCCTGCGCGGTTGCTGCCCCACTGCGCCGTCCATTCGGGCATACCGAGGTAACGGTCGTAATAGCAGGTGCGGTCGAAAACCGAGGCGTACTCCCAATCGCCGTAGAAGCCGAGGAACGGAACGGAGAGGTCGACCTCGCCGTCCAGCATTATGAAGCCGTCGATATAGATGCCGACCGGGAAGGTGGAGTCGAGCTGCTGCT
The DNA here is from genome assembly GCA_017523925.1 of Clostridia bacterium. Classification (GTDB taxonomy): domain Bacteria; phylum Bacillota; class Clostridia; order Christensenellales; family CAG-138; genus PeH17. The sequence goes on along the minus strand of JAFWVQ010000034.1, from coordinate 47,462 downwards.
TGTAGCCCGCAAGATCGATCGTAACGCTGACGCTCGTTCTGCCGTTCGCGGGAACCGTGACGCTCGAAGGCGCGGTCACGTTCACGAAGCTCGTGATGTCCTCGCTCGCGTGGTTCATGATGGTTTGAAGCCTGTTGTTTATAAGCCAGAAGCTCGTTTCCTCGGTCAGCACGCTGGAGCGAACGGTGTATGTCTTGGCGGAGGAGCCGAAGTTAACAAGCTCGAAGTCGAAGCTGAACACGCCGCTCTTTTCGTCGTCGTCGCCGAGCTCTATCTTCGGGCGAACGCAGGAGGGAACGTCGATATAGACCTTCGTTGAGATCGCGGCGGTGAGATCGGCCTGACCCGCGCCCTGCTGACGGGGGCTGTAGGGCTTGCCGCCGTTCGTCGCGGGAACTGCGGTGCTCATAAGAAGCGAATCTATCATCTGCATCTTGCCGACTGCATCGAGATTCGGGAAATTCGCATCCACGTACTGCTTTAAAAGCAGCATTCCGCCGGCGATATGCGGGGTCGCCATGCTCGTGCCGCTCTTAACGCCGTAATCGCTGCCGCCGATCTCGGGGTCGGTCGCGGCGTAGATGGAATCGCCGGGCGCCATTATCTCGGGCTTTATGCGAAGATCGGGCGTGGGGCCCCAGCTCGAATAGGTGGTGGGGGAGCCGCCCGCCTCGTTGTAGCTTGCGGCAACGCTGAGCGAAGCCGAGAGCGTGCCGGGCGTGTTCGTGGTGCCGTTGTCAACGTTGAAAACGGGCGTGGTGCCGTTGAAGATATTGCCCGCACCGCTCGTGCCGCTGTTGCCCGAGGCAACGGCGCAGTTCACGCCGCTTGCGCTCAAAAGGTCGATGACCTGCTGCATATCGTCATCATGCGAGAAGCCGCAGTCCGCGCCGAGGCTCATATTCAGCACGTCCACGTGCAGATGCGCGCAGTCCTCGAGCGCTGCAAGGATATCCACCCAATCCGCGTCGATCCCGCGGAAGACCTGCATCGCGATTATCTGCGCGTTGTACGCAACGCCGCGGCAAAGCTCGCTGTTTCCGGCCGCGATGGAGCTTACGTGCGTTCCGTGGTCGTTATAGGCGGTATTGTGGGAAGCGTCGGTATTGCCGAGATAATAGTTGAAGGCAAAGGGGATCTTCGCGCTGTAATAGAGCTCCTGCGCGGTGAGAGTTCCGGAAAACTTCTGCTCGGCGAGCAGCTCCTCGGAGTCGAGCAGGCTCTGAAGCGAAGAGACCGTGAAATGCGGGCTATCGGGCGCGGCGGTGAACGCGGGATGATCCCCGGTTATGCCCGTGTCGATAACGGCAACGGTCTTGCCCTGTCCGGTGTAGCCCAGAGCCCACATATCGTCCGCATTGATGAAGCCGACGGAGGTGCCGAGCTTCTCATGCTCATTTTCGCCCTTGGGCATCTCGGGAAGCGCGTAGCTCCAGCTTTCATAGCAGTCGGCAACGCCGGAAAGCTTCTTGATCTCGTCGATAAGGCGGTATTCGCCCGAAAAAGCGAAGCCGTTGAAGGTGTCCGTATAGCGGTAAAGCGTTTTAAGCTCGCCGTGCATAAAGCGCGCGCCGATCTCGCTTACAAGCGCGGTCTGCTTGCTTTTAAGCGCCTCACGCGCGCTTGCGCGAAGAGCGTTTTCGCCCGAAACGGCGAGAGCCGGCACATCCTCGAGCTTAACGATGATATTCACGATATCATCCTGCGCCCTTTCGATGCGCGGCGCATTTTCCTCCGCGATCTCGACCTGCCCGCCGTCCTCATGGCGCGCATTCCCGCTTGGGATGAAGCCAAACGATGAAAGCAGCATCGCGAGGGCAACGAGCACCGAGAGCGATCTTTTGAGCATTTTGTTCATTTCTGCACTCCTTTTCAGTAATTTCGGGTCCTTTATTATAATATTACAACAAATCGTGGAAAACGCAAAAAACATCGCGGAGAAACCGAAGCACCGGTTTCCCCGCGTATGCCGGTTTAAGGGCCTAAGGGTATAGGGGTCTAAAGGGTCTAAGGGTCTGAGGGTATAAGGGTCTGAGGGCAGAGGAGCCCGATGGCGGAAGGGGCGGCCGCGGAAGATCGCAGCCGAGCTCGCCTTACATCAGACCGAGCGCGGTGCGCAGGATGACCACCGCATCGCCGATGGAGATGGTGCCGTTTTCGTCCATATCGGCATTATGCACGCTGAGGTCGTTTTCACCGATGAGACCCATCGAGAAGCGCATCGCAAGCAGCGCGTCCGCAACCTCAACGGTGCCGTTGTTGTTGCTGTCGCCCATCATGCCGGACTCGGAGGTGAGGCAAACATCGTCAAGATACGCCGTGTCCGCGCCGGTGTTCACGCTGTAATCCTTGGTATATTTCCAAACGAAGTTGTAGTTGCCGTCCTGCGGAGCAACGAAGGTGTAGGTGAACCAATCCACATAGCCGGAGCGCTCAAACTGCTTGGTGCCGTTCACGGTGAAGGTGTATTTGTCGTAGTTGGATTCGCTGTCGACCTTTGCGCGGAAGGAGAGCTCGTCGCCCTCGCGCATATAAACGGAGGTCATGAGCGTGGATTCGCTGCTCGAAACGCCCTTGTTGCCGCTCTTTGCATAGCCGTTCTCAACCTCCCAGGGATAGGTGCCGTTGGAGGTGAAGGTGAGATTGCCGCCGGGAATGTTCAGAGCGCCGGCGAGGCTGTAGAAGAGCTTGAAGTCCTTGACCCACGCGCAGTCGCTGCCAACGGAGCCGGAGCCGTCCTTGGTGTAGCGCAGGGTTAAGGTGTAGTCGCCGGTCGCGGGGATCTCGTATTCAAACGCGGTCCAATCGGTGGTGGAAGTAACGGTCAGAACGGGGGTGCCGTTCACGAGGAACTCGAGCTTGTCGCCCGCGCCGCAGGAGGTCTTGTAGTTGAACGCCACGGCGATGCCCTCGATGAGCTGGCGGCTCGTGCTGACCTCGGAAACGGAGGAGTTGACGCCTGCGTTGCCGCTCTTGGCCGCATCGCCGTCAACGATCCAGGGATAGCTGCCGCCGTCCATGAATTCGAACGGATCGTCGAAGTTGGGGTCGTTGATAACGGTGCTGACGGTCTTTTCAAGAACCACGTTCCTAAGCCATGCCTTGTCGGAGCCCGCCGCGCCCGAAGCGTCCTTCACGAACTCCCAGGTGAGCGTAGTTACTCCGCTGTCGGGGATAACGAAGGACTCATCCTGCCAATCAAGGCTGCCGCTCGTTTCAAAAACGGTCTGGCCGTTTACCTTGAAGCGGAAAATGTCGCTGTTCTGCTGAGAGGATACCTTGTAGGAGAAGCTGATGCGCTGATAGGCGCCGAGCCTGACCCTGCTCTCGAGCACGGAGGTGGAATTGTTCACGCCCGCGTTGCCGCTGTAAACGGAGCCGCCCTCAACGATCCAGGGGTAATTGCCGGGGGAGGTGAAGTGCAGATTGGTGTCCTCGCCGTTGAGGTAAACGTCGTACTTGAGCAGGTCGGTAACGCAGAGCAGACCGTCGCCGCCGCCCGAAAGACCCTCGTCCACGGATGCGGCCTTGATAACGGAAACCACGTTGTCCGACTCAAGGTCGGGATAATAGCTCTTGAGCATGGCGCAGGCCGCCGCAACGTGCGGGGTCGCCATGCTGGTGCCGCTGAGGGTGTTGTAGCCGCCGCCGGGAACGCAGCTGTTGATGTCCTCGCCGGGCGCGGTGATGTCAACGCAGACGCCGGTGTTGGAGAAATAGGACATAGCCTTGCCGCGGCCGTGCGAAGCAACGGTGAACGCGCGGTCGACCGAGCCGGGAACGAAGTTCATCGCATTGCCGCCGTCGTTGCCGGATGCAACGCAGTAAACGGTGCCTGCGTCGAAGCCCGCGTTTATAACGTCGGAATACAGGGCGAAGCTTTCGTCGTTTCTGGGGCCGCGAAGGCTCGCGTTTGCAACCTGGAAGCCGTTCTCATGCGCATACGCAAAGCCGTTCACGATGTCGCTGGTGTTGCCGTATCCGCCGGAGTCCATGACCTTGATGCCGATGACCTTGACGTTGGGCAGGGTGCCGTCCACAACGGTGCCGGCAACGTGGGAGCCGTGGTAATGGTCGTCGTCGGGGTTGGAGTCGCCGTTTGCAAAGTCATAGCCGATGTTCAGAACGCGGCCCGCGAGGAAGGGATGGTTCGCGGCGATGCCGGTGTCGATGATGCCAACCCTGATCTCGGGAAGCTCGTCCACGGTCGTTCCGTCCTCAAGCAGCCACTCGTTGTAGTTGAATGCGCCGACGTAGTTCGGACCGTAGCCCCAGGAGAGGAAGGAGTCCACGTGCGGCTCCTGCGTGATGCTCATTACGGCATCGGGAGCGGCGTACTGAACGTGATCCAGCTTTTTGTATTCGTTTGCGGCCTTTTCGGCGGCCTCGGGGCTGGCGTACTGGATGATATGCCAGTCGTTATAGCCGTTCACGTGGTCGATCGAGCCGGTGTAATCAAGCGCCTTCGCGCTCTTGACGATGATGCGCGCATTTGCAAAGGGATCGTCCAGCGCCTTGGCCCTGTTGACCTCGGGTGCGCTGCGCTTTTCCATCTCGTGCAGACGCTCGGAAAAGCTGATGAGCTTTTCGATGCGCGCCTCACGGCTTTCCTCGGCCTCGGCCGAAACGGAGAAGCCCATGGGTACGATCGCAAGCAGCAGCGCCGCCGCGATCAGCAGGGAAAGAAGCTTTTTGAAGTTCATGTTTTTTCCTCCGATTTTTATTTTATTCCAAACGGCGGGATCGGCTCCCGCCGCTCGTAATACGGAATGGATGCTCCGCGTCACTCGTCGTCGCGGCGGCGCTTGACGAGGAGGATTACCAGCCCCGCGCCGAGCGCGGTCGCGCCTGCGCCCACCGCGGCGATGAGGCCGACGGGAAGCTTTCGGGCGGGCAGCTCGGGAAGCTGCTCGTAGCCGGTGGGCGGTATGGTGTCAAATGGAGCGGGCGTTTGCGGGGCGTAGTCCGTTTCCGCCGGAGCGGGGGATTGGGAGAAGCGTGCGAACGGGTCCGCGGTGGGGCCGCCCGGGGTGGGGGATACGCCCGCCGTCGGGAAGGGCGAGGCGCTGAAGCGTGCGAAGGGATCGGGCGATTCGCTCGTATCGGGCTGCGCGGTGCTGCGTGCATCCGTGCCGGGCGTGGGCGGCGGCGTGGGCGTTGCGGGCGCGGCCGTGGTGCCGGGTCTCGGGGTCGGCGTTGCGGGTGCGGCCGTGCTGCCGGGTCTCGGGGTAGGCGTTGCGGGTGCGCTCGAGGGGCGCGGAGTGGGCGTTGCCGGTGCGCTCGAGGGCGGCGCGGTGGGCGTGACGGGAGTGGAGGTCGGTATAGGCGTGGGAGTGGGGGTGACGGGTGCGCTCGTGGGGGTAACGCCGGGAGTCGGCGTGGGCGCATAGTTTGAAACGGTTAGCTTGCCGGGCGAAAGCGTGAAGGGGATGGGCGTTCCGTTATGGTCGCCGATCGGCATATAGATGAAATCCTTCGGACGAAGGTGGATCTCGAGGTCGAGCACTGTGCCTGCGGCAACGCCGGGCTTGACCGTCAGCCTTGTGGTGAACAGCACGCCCTGCGCGCTGAAGGGCTCGGTCGGCATCATTATGCCGAGGCGGACGCTGTTTTTGCCGTTCTCCACCTTCACGCCGTAGATGAAGGTGCCGCCGTGCGCGGAAACGTCGCTCAAAACGCCGCCGTTGGCGTAGCCGTCGAGCTGCAGCGCATCGTTGTCGAAAACGAGCCAGATCGTGAGCCCGTGCGCCTCGTAATTGCCGCTTATCGAAAGCGGGATGTCCACCGTGCCGCCGGGACGAACCAAAACCTCCGGCACGCTGAAAACGGCGTGGCTGCCGCTTTTTGCGGTGCTTGCGGCCGAAACGGGCATGGCGATGCACGCCGCGGCGAACGCGAGGGAAAGTATCAGAGCAAATATTCGTTTCATGGACTCCTCCAAAGGGGTTGCTGTTTACATAACGCGCGCTGTTCGGCTTCGGTTTCCGCGCTCGGACGGGCCGGCGCGAAGCCGCCCGCAAAAGCACGGTGCCGACGGGGCCGCCGCTCTCAAGATGCGGCTTGAGCGCGCCTCTGCCGTATGCGGATTTAGACGATCGTATTATATCAAATTATGCCGCCGTTCGCAATATCAAAGCAAGCGGGCATGGCGCGAAAAAGCCGGGGCAAGGGCGGCGGGCTCCTGCGCCGTGCGAGCAAGGCTGAAAGCCGAAAAAAGCATTGAAACGGCGCAAAAATCGCAAAGCAGCGGCGCATAATTTGAGCCGCCCATTGTATATGCCGCCGTTTTCTGCTATATTATACCTCGAAGAATATAAACGGGAGGCACGGGAACGGTGCTTGATATGGATCCCTCTGTCAAAATAATGGCGGCCGAGATCGCTTCGCGGCTCGGCGGCGGGCTGCACAGCCTTTGGCTCTACGGCAGCGTCACGATGGGCGATTTTCGCCTCGGCTGGAGCGACATCGACTTCATCGCCTTTTCAAACGGCGAGATAACGGAGGAAGCGGCGCAAAACCTGCTCATGCTTCGGCAGGAGCTGAAGGAAAGGGAGCCGGAGAACCCGTATTACCGCCTTTTCGAGGGCGTTATCGTCAATATCGGGGAGTATAGATGCGGCGAGTATAAGCGCCTCGTGTACTGGGGAACGAGCGGTCAGCGGATAACCGATAACTGCGAAATAGACCCATTCGCGCGGTATGAGCTTGCAAAATACGGCAAATGCGTTTTCGGGAGCGCGGACAGAAGCCTTTTCACGCTTCCCGATTATGCGGAGCTTGCTTCGGCGGTGCGGCGGCACTACGAGGGCATCCGCGAATATGCGCACGTGACCGATGAAAGGCTCTATTCCTGCGGCTGGCTTCTGGATATTTCGCGGTGCATCTACACTCTTAAAACGGGCGATGTGATTGCAAAAACGCAGGCGGGCGAATGGGCGCTTGAAAACTGCGTTTTCGATGACGCGGCTCCGCTTGAAAAAACGCTTGGGATACGCAAAAACCCGCTTGCTTATAAGGATGATGAGAGGGTGAAGGCTTGGCTTGCTTCGCTCGGCGGCACGGTTCAGAGCTATGCCGATGCGCTCGAAAGGGAGCTTGAAAACCGCTCCGAGCGCGAAAGAAAAATTATCAAAAACAAGCCCGCCGTTATCGAAACCGAAAGGCTCATCCTGCGCCCGCTCGAGGAGCGCGACAGGGAAAGCTTCATCCGAATGGCGAAGGATGCGCGGGTGAATTCCACCTATATGATACCCGAGCTCGAGACCGAGGCGCTTGCACACGCCTTCTTTGAGCATATGCGCGAATTCACCGAAAACGCGAGCCGCTTCGTTTACGGCATCGCACTGAAAAACGGTGAGATCATCGGCTTTATAAACGACTGCGAGCTTGACGGCACGCGCGCGGAGCTGGGCTATTTCATCGGCACGGAGCATTGGAACAGAGGCTATGCGAGCGAGGCGCTCTTTTCGGCGATAGCTGCGCTTTTTGAGATGGGCTATACCTATCTCAAGGCGGGGCATTTCGAGGAAAACGCCGCAAGCCGCCGCGTTATGGAAAAATGCGGAATGAAGCGCATCGATCATGAGGAGGAGCTTGAATATAAGGGCAGGATGCATCACTGCCTCTTTATGGCGATAGAAAAACAGTGAATAATGAATAGTGAATAGTGAATGATGAATAGTGAATAGTTGAGGTTGAAATTCCTTCGGAATTTCCACAAATAAATTTGCAATAAGCTTCAAGTTTGCAATAAGCTTCGGTAAAAGACTCCGAACAGTACGAATCGTGGTAATATAATACTGCCGTCCATCGGCATAACACATACGAGGTGACTTATGAAAAAACTTGTTTTAACATCGATATCCGCGCTGCTTGCATTCCTGTTTCTCGGCTGCACGGTAACGCCCATAGTGCCGATCATACCGAACGAGCCGACAGCGACGCCGACCGAGGCGCCCACGGAAGCGCCGACCCCCGTGCCCACGCCGAGGCCGCTCAGCGCTGAATATGACGCCTCTTCGAGAACGCTTTATATAAGCGGCAGCTCGAACTACACGAATTTGCTCCTGCCCGAGGAGGCGGCGAATGCCGATAAGCTTATCGTTGAGGATGATGACTTCACCCTCGAAGCTTCGCTCTATCATTATGCCGAGGCGTATGGCGCGGTTACGGAAATAACCTATACCGACTTTATAGATTCAATCGATAAAAGCTTTGCGTTTATTCGCGATTATCTTTCAACGCATGCCCCTGCCGTTTATCCCGAGCAGATCGCAAAGAAACATATCTTTTTGCAGTGCGGAAAATCGCAGAGGGGCTGGTGGATCGAGGATGAGCGCGTTTGCATCGGGCGCGGCAACGGGCTCTACCACCGCGGCTTATGTCTTGCGGCAAACAGCCTTCTTACGGATCGCGAGTTCTATTATATTCTTGCGCTTATAAACAGCGATTCGGCGGGCTGGGAGCAGCTCGGATTCGCCAATTACGTCGGCGCAAGCCTCGATCCGTATTCGGAGCTCGGCAATCTGCTCGAGATTTCGGAGGATCAGGGTTCTCCTTATGCGAGGGCCCTCATTGAAGCGGGCATCGAAAGCGAGCCCTCCGGCGCAAAAAGACTGAGCATGTATCTTGACGCCGTATCCCGCTGCTGCCTTGAATACGGGCTCACGGGCTGGGGCAGCGCGAGCGAGAGCAGGAGCGTTAAAGCATTCGAGGGCTACGGCTACTCAAGAAAGCCCGAGGATCAGGCGAATTCCGGCGACGACGATATGAGCATGAGTATGGCGGTGTCGTTCGTTGCGTGGCTCGATAAGGAATACGGCTTTGACGCGCTGAGCCGCTTCTGTTTCGGGCAGACGAGCTTCGACGAAGCGTTCAATGCGGACTATCAAACCGCGTTCACTACGTGGAAGGCGCATATCATGGAGATCTATCCCGAGCTTTGAGTGCGGGAGTGAGATCGGAGCGGAGCATTGGAACAGAGGCTATGCGAGCGAGGCGCTCTTTTCGGCGATAGATGCGCTTTTTGAGATGGGCTATACCTATCTCAAGTCGGGGTATTTCGAGGAAAACGCCGCCAGCCGCCGCGTAATGGAAGAATGCGGGATGAAGCCCGCCGAGGAAGAAGAAACGCTTGAATACAGGGGCAAAACGCATCGCTGCTTCTTTATGGCGATAGAAAAACAGTGAATATTGAATAGTGAATAGTTGAGGTTGAAATTACTGCGGAATTTCTATTGAATCAATTAGGTGAGATGCGCCGCAAGGCTTGCTTAAACTATACGAATTATGTTAATATAATGTTGCGGTCCATCAACTTAAAACATACGAGGTGACTTGTGAAAAAGCTTGTTTTATCGTCAATATCTCTGCTGCTTGCATTTCTGCTTCTCGGCTGCACGGTAACGCCCATAGTGCCGATCATACCGAATGAGCCGACAGCGGCTCCGACCGAGGCGCCGACCGAAGCTCCCACGGAAGCACCCACCGAAGCTCCCACGCCGAGACCGCTTTACTTTACTTATGCATCCGATTACAAAATCCTTTATATCAGCGGCACATCCGGCTACTCCGAGCTTGATATACCGGCAGAGGCGTGGAATGCCACAAGCCTTTGGGTTGAGGACGACGACTTCACCATGAACGCGGATCTGTTCGTTCCCACCGTGTACACCGGCGAAATCACCGATATAGAGCTCAAGGATATGATCGACAGAACCGATAAAAGCCTTGGCTTTATCCGCGATTATCTTTCCTCGAACGCTCCTTCGGTCTATCCCGCGGAGATCGCGGCGCTGCCCGCGAAAATTGATTTCGGACATTCGCAGTTCGGCTGGTGGGTGGAGGACGCTCGCGTTTATTTGGGAGGCGGCGACGGTCTGTATGTAAAGGAGCTCAAGCTTTCCCTTTCAAGCGTTTTCATGGAGCGCGAGCGGCTTTACATAAGCTCGCTTATAAACAGCGATTCCGTTGGCTGGGAGCAAATGGGCTTTGCTGAATACCTCGGCACCTGCATCTGCCCCTACGGCGAGATGCTGCAGTTCACCCCGTTGATAACGCCGGAGGAGCCCTACTACGATGCTGCGGTCAAAGCGGGCTATGACGATAATGCCAAGACCCCCGAATCGATGCGCATTCTGTACGACGTCATCTCCCGCGCCTGCTTCGAGCTTGGGCTCGACGGCTGGAGCAGCCCTATGATAAGCAAGCCCGTCAGCTTCTTCACGAGCAGCTACTATACGCGCAAATATGCCGACAAGGTCAATTCCGGCGATCAGGATCTTAGCCTTGTGATGGCCGCTTCGTTCATCGGCTGGCTCGACGGAAAGTACGGCTTTGAAGCGCTCAGCCGCTTCTGCTTCGGGCAGGCGAGCTTCGATGAAGCGTTCGGAACGGACTATCAAAGCGCGCTCGATGCGTGGACGGCGCATATCATCGAAACCTACCCCGAGCTGTGAGCGGAGCGGGCGCAGGCCGCCGAAGCCCCGCGTTAACGGGCCGAAAACGGAAAAAATGCGTAAATTTAATGCTTTTCGGCGAAAAAACGTATTGACGCGGCGAAAATAATTCTGTAAAATATTTTGTTGGGGGCGCTGTGGCATAAACGACGGCCCGGCGGAGGGAAAAGTCTCCGGCTGACCGCACTGCGGACGACCCGATCGCAACCATTTTTCACGAAGGAGATACTTTACCAATGAAACAAACCGTACTTCGCAGCTATGCGCGCCTGATCGCCCGCGTTGGCGTAAACATCCAAAAGGGGCAGGACGTTATTGTTCGCTGCGGTCTCGATCAGCCCAAGTTCATCGAGCTGCTTGTGGACGAATGCTATAAGGCTGGCGCTCGTAAGGTCAAGGTCGAGTTCGACCATCAGCCGCTTGATAAGCTCCATGTTCGCCATCAGAGCGTTACAACGCTCGCAAAGGTCGAGGAGTGGGAAAAGGCGAGGCTTCAGCACTACGTGGACACGCTGCCCTGCTGCATCTATATCGATTCCGACGATCCGGACGGTCTCAAGGGCATCAACCAGAAAAAGATCGCCAAGGCGCAGCAGAAGAGCTGGCCAATCATGAAGCCCTATATCGACGCCAAGAAGAATAAGGATCAGTGGTGCATCGCCGCCGTTCCGGGCGCCGCGTGGGCAAAGAAGGTTTTCCCCGGCCTCCCCAAGGGCAAGGCCATCGAGAAGCTTTGGGAAGCGATCCTCGCCACCTCCCGCGTTACGGACGATCCCGTGGCGGCATGGCAGGCGCATAACAAGGATCTGCATTCTCGCTGCGATTATCTCAATTCTCTCGGCATCGCGGAGCTTCACTATAAGGGCGACAACGGCACCGATCTGCGCGTTGGCATGATTCCCGAGGGCATGTTCAAGGCCTGCGGCGAAAAGAGCCTTCAGGGCATCGAGTTCAATGCAAACATCCCCACTGAGGAGTGCTACACCTCCCCGATGCGCGGCAAGGCGGAGGGCATCGTTTACTCCACCATGCCGCTCTCCTACAACGGCGAGCTGATCGAGAACTTCTCCGTTCGCTTTGAAAACGGCAAGGCGGTAGAGGTGAAGGCCGAGAAGAACCAGGCGCTTTTGGAGCAGATGATCGCTATGGACGAGGGCGCCGCATACCTCGGCGAATGCGCGCTCGTTCCCGTGAACTCCCCGATCTATGAATCCGGCATCCTCTTCTACAACACGCTGTTCGATGAAAACGCCGCCTGCCATCTTGCGCTCGGCATGGGCTTTGCGGACTGCATCGACGGCTACGAGAACAAAACGCTTGAAGAATGCCAGAACATGGGCATCAACGACTCGATGGAGCACGTTGACTTCATGATCGGCTACGAAGGCCTCGATATCGACGCGATCACCCGCGACGGAAAGACCGTTCCCGTTTTCAGAAAGGGCAAGTGGGCGTTCTGATACGCCGTTTTCTGAATAAAGCAGTTTCAAATGCGCCATGCCGCCATAGGCATGGCGCTGTGTAATTTTATTTTCGCTTATTCACGTTGTTTTGCATCTTCAAACCGGATTTGACTTTTTTGAAAGACGTGCGGGTCGTTAAGGGTGTATGCTTTGAATGACGGCTCGCCTTGGCGGCGATTTTCGGAAAGAGCTTGAAAGCGGAAAACGGCAAGATCCGCCCGATACAGGGCGTGACTTCGCCGGCGTACCGCATGCCCGAAAAGCGTTGGCTTTGCGCTCGCTCGGCAAACATCAGCTACATCGCCGTTTTTCGAACCTTTCTTCCTATAATAAAAAAGCACTATTGCATTTTTGCTCTGCTTATGGTATAATAAATCAGTTTATTATGCGCTCGTTTTTCCGGGCGATCGGAGGCAAAATGCTCGTCACCTCGATACGTCTGCATTCATACCGAAGCTACGATCGGCTTCGTTTCGAACCGACGGAAAAGCTAAACGTCATCATCGGCGAAAATGCCGCGGGGAAAACGAATATCCTCGAGGCGATCTACCTTTGCGCCATCGGAAGAAGCTTCCGAACGAGGAAGGATAACGAGCTTATCAACATGAGCGCAAGCGGCGCCTACGTAGGGCTGGACGTTATAAGCCGAGGCAGCCGAAGGAAGATCGAATTCAAATTCGCGCGAAACGCCGGCAGGCAGATCCTGATCGACGGCGAGCCGATACGGCGCATGGGCGAGCTGATGGGCGTTTTGAACGCGGTGCTCTTCTCCCCGGAGGATCTTTCGCTTGTCAAGGATTCACCCGAGGAGCGGCGGCGCTTCATGGATATGGAGCTTTGCCAGCTTCGCCCCGCATTCTTCTATAAGCTTCAGCAGTACAACGCCGCCTTAAAGCAGCGCGGCGCCCTGCTCAAGAATGCGCTCGACATGGGGGTGCAGCCCGATCCCATCCAGCTCGATATGTGGGATGACAGGCTCACCGAGCTTGGGGGCGACATAATGCTGGTTCGCCGCGAGTTTATGGATGAACTTTCGACCCTTGCGCGGGATATAAACCGCAGGATCACCGGCGGAAAAGAGGAGCTTTTCACCTTCTATAAGCCGAACGTCGCCTTTGAGGAGGACGGTCGATCGGACGTCCGCACCGAGCTGAACAATGCGCTTGCCCGCTCAAGAAACGAGGATATCCGCAAGGGCTATACCACCAGAGGCCCGCATAGGGACGACGTTGGCATAATGCTCGACGGCAACGACGTGCGCGTGTACGGCTCACAGGGGCAGCAGCGAACGGCCGCGCTGAGCATGAAGCTAAGTGAGCTTGCGCTGATGCGCGAAGAGAAGGGCGAAGCGCCCGTGCTGCTTTTGGACGACGTTTTGAGCGAGCTCGACCACGGCAGGCAGAGAGAGCTTCTCTCCTCCGCGTTCGATTGCCAATGCTTCCTCACCGCAACGAGCGCGGACGGGCTCAGCGAGGTGCCGAACATGACCGTGTTTGAATGCGCGGGCGGAAACCTGACGAAGTTTAGTGAATAATGAATAGTGAATAGTGAATAGTTATGGATGAAATCCCTTCGGGATTTCCGAAAACTATTCGCCGTTTCAGTGAAAATTCAACGTTAATTCGTTTTTTCGATAAAAAGAAAGAGTAAAAGAGGATCGAATTTCAATGGAAGAGATCAAAAACACCGAAAACATCGAAACTCCCGAGGTGACCGAGGCCGAAGCGGGCGCGAATTACGACGCATCGCAGATACAGGTTCTCGAGGGGCTTGAGGCGGTCCGCCGCCGTCCCGGCATGTATATCGGCTCCACCGATTCAAGGGGTCTGCACCATCTCGTTTATGAGATCGTGGATAACGCGATCGACGAGGCGATGGCGGGCTTCTGCACGCATATCTACGTTACCATCCATGCCGATAACTCCATAACCGTTGTGGACAACGGCCGAGGCATCCCGGTGGATATCCATCAGAAAACCGGCAAAAGCGCGCTCGAGGTCGCGCTTACCATGCTCCACGCGGGCGGCAAATTCGGCGGCAGCGGCTACAAGGTCTCCGGCGGTCTGCACGGCGTTGGCCTTTCGGTCGTAAACGCGCTCTCCGTGGAGCTCTATGCCGAGGTCAGAAAGGAGGGCAAGGTGTATCGCCAGACCTGCTCGCGCGGCGTCAAGACCAGCGAGGTCGAGGTCATTGGCACCTGCGATCCCTCCGAGCACGGCACCACCATCCACTTCATGCCGGACGACACGATATTCGACGTGGTCGATTATGAATACGACGTGGTCGTGCGCCGTCTTCGCGAGCTTGCGTTCTTAAACGGCGGCGTTACCATCGTTGTGACCGACGAGCGCGGCGCCGAGGATGGCAAGGAATACGCCCATCGCGACACCTTCCATTTCGAGGGCGGCATCATCGAGTACGTTCGCTACGTCAATAAAAATAAAGAGGTTCTGCACGAGGAGCCCATCTATATCTCCGCAAGCAAGGCGGACGATCCTCTTGAAACGGCAACCGTTGAAGTCGCACTTCAGTATAACGACGGCTACAACGAAAACGTGTTCACCTATGCAAACAATATCAACACCATCGAGGGCGGCAGCCATCTTGCCGGCTTCCGTTCGGCGATGACCCGCGTTATCAACGACTATGCGAGGAAGTTCAAAATCCTCAAGGATAACGATGCGAACCTGACCGGCGAGGATATAAGAGAGGGTCTCTCCGCCATCATCAGCGTTAAGCTGACCGAACCCCAGTTCGAGGGCCAGACCAAAACCAAGCTCGGCAACGCCTATATCCGCTCCATCGTGGACAGCGCGGTGGCGGAGGGGCTCAATACCTACCTTGAGGAGCACCCCCAGCAGGCCAAGCTCATCCTCGATAAATGCCTTTCCGCAAGCCGTGCAAGAGAGGCGGCACGCAAAGCGAGGGAGCTTACAAGGCGCAAATCCGTGCTCGATTCGGCTGCGCTGCCCGGCAAGCTTGCCGACTGCTCCGAGAAGGACCCCACCAAGTGCGAGCTGTTCATCGTTGAGGGCGACTCCGCGGGCGGCTCCGCAAAGGAGGGGCGCGACAGGCATTTCCAGGCGATACTGCCCCTGCGCGGCAAGATACTGAACGTTGAAAAAACAAGGCTCGACAAGGTGCTCGGCAACGCCGAGATCAAGTGCATGATAACCGCCTTCGGCGCGGGCATGGATGCGGATTTCGACGAAACCAAGCTCCGCTACCACAAGATAATCTGCATGACGGATGCGGACGTTGACGGCAGCCATATCAGAACCCTGCTTCTGACCTTCTTCTACCGCCATATGCGCCCGATGATCGAGAAGGGCTACGTGTACATCGCCCAGCCCCCGCTCTACCTCATCAAGAAGCAGAATTTCGAGAAATACGTCTATTCCGACGAGGAGCTGAACCGCACGCTTGACGAGATCGGCCGCGACCGCATCACGGTGCAGCGCTACAAAGGTCTTGGCGAGATGAACCCCGAGCAGCTTTGGGACACGACCATGGACCCCGAAAAGCGCATCATGCTTCAGGTAACCATGGACGATGCCGTGCTTGCCGATGAAACCTTCACCCTTTTGATGGGCGACCGCGTTGAGCCTAGAAGAGAGTTCATCGAGCAGAACAGCAAGCTCGTTGCGGATCTTGACGTATAAACTACTCTGAGGTTTTTATAAATGGACGAGAAAAAGAAAAATTATGAAATGCTCGGCACGAACGAGCTGCCGACCGATATAGAGGGCGGAAGAATACTGCCGATAAACCTCGTTGGCGAGATGAAGAAGAGCTTCATCTCCTATGCGATGGCGGTCATCATCAGCCGCGCTCTGCCCGACGTGCGCGACGGCCTCAAGCCCGTCCACAGGCGCATACTCTACGCTATGGACGAGCTCTCCATGCAGCCCGACAAGCCCTTCCGCAAATGCGCGCGCCTTGTTGGCGACGTTCTGGGCAAATACCATCCGCACGGCGATACGGCGGTCTACGATGCGACCGTGCGCCTTGCGCAGCCCTTCTCCACGCGCTATCCGCTCGTTGAAGGTCACGGTAACTTCGGCTCGATCGACGGCGACCCCGCAGCGGCGATGAGGTACACCGAGGCGAGGATGAGCAAGCTGACTCTTGAAATGCTCTCCGACCTCGATAAAAACACCGTCGATTTCTATCCGAACTTCGATGAAACCTTGATGCAGCCCTCGGTGCTCCCCGCAAGGTATCCGAACCTGCTCGTGAACGGCTCGAACGGTATCGCCGTTGGCATGGCGACAAATATCCCGCCGCATAACCTCGGCGAAACGATCGACGCTTTCGTTGCGATGATCGACAATCCCGATATCACGATCGACGAGCTGATGAACTATATCCCCGGCCCCGATTTCCCCACCGGCGGCGTTATTATGGGCGATGTTGGCATCCGCCACGCCTATTTCACCGGCAGGGGCCGCATCCTCGTTCGCGCCAAATCGGAGATCGAGCAGTACAAGGCCGACCGCTCCCGCATCATCGTTACCGAGATCCCCTACCAGGTCAACAAGGCCAAGCTCGTTGAGAAGATCGCCGAGCTCGTGCATGAGAAAAAGGTCGAGGGCATCAGCGACCTTCGCGACGAGAGCTCCCGCGCGGGCATGCGCATAGTTATCGAGCTCAAGAAGGACGTGAACGCAAACGTCGTTCTGAACAACCTCTATAAGCACACCCAGCTTCAGGACACCTTCGGCGTTATCATGATCGCGCTTGTGGACGGCGAGCCGAAGGTTCTGAACCTGCGCGAGATGCTCTACTACTACCTCCAGCATCAGAAGGAAGTCGTCACAAGGCGCACCCAGTACGATCTGGACAAGGCGAGAGAGCGCATCCACATCTTGGAAGGTCTCATCATCGCGCTGGACAATATCGACGAGGTCATCGCGATCATCAAATCCAGCGCCAACGGCCCCGAGGCAAAGGAACGCCTCATGGCGCGCTTCGGCTTCTCCGAAAAGCAGGCGCAGGCGATCCTGGATATGCGTTTGCAGCGCCTCACCGGACTTGAGAGGGAAAAGCTCGAGGCTGAGTACAACGAGCTGAAAGTCACCATCGAATACCTTGAGGGCATCCTTGCGGACGAGGGCAAGCTGCTCGGCGTTATCCGCGAGGAGGTGCTCGATATCCGCCGCAGGTTTGCGGACGATAGGCGTACCGAGATCACGCAGGTCATCGAGGATATCGATATGGACGATATCATCCAGGAGGAGGATATGGTCGTTACCTGCACGCATCACGGCTATATCAAGCGCATCGCCGAAGCCACCTACCGCACCCAGAAGCGCGGCGGCGTGGGCGTGAGCGCTGGCGCAACGAGGGATGAGGACTTCCTTGAGGATATCTTCGTTACCTCCACGCATTCCTACATAATGTTCTTCACCAACAAGGGCAGGGCGTTCCGCATCAAGTGCTACTCCATACCCGAGGCGGGAAGAACGGCGAAGGGAACGCCGATAGTCAACCTCTTGCAGCTTCAGACGGGCGAGCACGTTACCGCCGCGTTCCCGATCGGCAAGGAGACGGACGAGGGCTATCTCGTTCTCTGCACGCGCAACGGCATCATTAAAAAGACTCCGCTTTCCGATTTCGCCAATATCCGCAAGGGCGGCATAATCGCGCAGGGCCTCAAGGAGGGCGACGAGCTTATCAGCGTTGAGCGCTCCACCGGCGAGGACGAATTCATCATCGGCACCCGCGAGGGCAAGTCGATCCGCTTCAGCGAATCGGATGTTCGCGCGATGGGCAGAGCCGCAGCGGGCGTTCGCGCGATCAAGCTGCTTGACGGCGACGCGGTCGTGGATATGAGCAAGGTCAAGAGCGGTCAGTACGTGGTTGCCATCACCGAAAACGGCATGGGCAAGCGTACCGACGAGGAAGCCTACCGCAGCCAAGGACGCGCGGGCAAGGGCATAATCGCCATGAACATAACCGAAAAGACCGGAAAGCTCGTTTGCCTCAAGGTGGCGGACGGCAACGAGGATCTTATGCTTATCCGCGACGACGGCATAGTGATAAGAACCCCCCTATCCACCCTCTCGGTCATCTCACGAAACACTCAGGGCGTTCGCCTTATGCGCATAGACGGCGACCACCGCGTTGCAAGCGTTGCGCTCGCGCCGCATAACGATGACGAGCCCGGCGAGAATGCGGAGAACACTGTGAACGCTGAGAACGGCGAAACCGCCGATATCACCGAAGGCGCACAGAACGCACCCCTTGACGCTCCCGAAGGCGCGGAAACCGACGCAGGCGAGGAAAACGGCGAGGAGTAAGAAGATAAATAGAATTGTATCAATAAACCACCGGCTTATGAACAACCGGTGGTTTTGATTTAGCCTTGCGGCGTGAACTTAAACTTAACTGTAAAATCAGCAGACAACCCACTGTAACGCCCACCGTTTTCATTAACCGAAAGATTCATTTCGATGGTGAAGCCGTTTGTGATATCGTTTTCTGTAACGGTATAACTTATGGCTTTTTCGCTAACATCGGGGTTCCCGTCATTCTCGGCATGCTTTGCATATAGGGTAATTGTATCCCATGCGGATATCGAACAGGTCGAACCGTTTTTCAGTTCTTTTTCGTTCAGCTCATAGTAATAAGACCAATTACTGCCGATCTGCGTTCCGTTGTTATCCGTGCGTTGCCGCGATATACCGACTTTGAAGCTGCGCTTCTGCCCGGGCGTTGGAAGCGGAGTCGGAGTCGGTTCAGGCTCCGGCGTGGGCGTAGGGAGCGGCGTGGGGGACGGCGTGGGCTTTGAATTGGGCGTAACGAGTGCTGTGGGGGGTGGTGCTTGCGTCGGTGTCGCGGTCGGGCCGCTTGTAGTCGTTTCCGCATTCTGAGGATTGCTCCTATTCAAAGGCTTATTCGCCCCATCTGCATCATTGTTTGAACCGCCGACAAGCGCGAACAGAAGGAAGGTAAACCAAGCCAAACATATGATGCCGTATTTCAAAATGGGCTTCATATTCTTATTTCGCAGTAGCAATATCGTGAGTGGAACAGGAAAAATAAAGATCCACCCCAACACCCACAACCAAGTTTTCGACTTCTTGCTCGAAGCTCCTGCATCGGCATGCCATGTGCAGCCGCAATCCTTGCAAACGCCAACGGTTTTGCGCACAACCGAAGTTCCTTTTTTGTCTTTGATCTCGGCTTGCTTTTCTCGATTGAATGTGATATTAGTGCTGCCGCACTTTGGACAGCCCTGTTTGTTGAGCTGCTCTTGCTCCTTTTGCATGTCGGCAGAGATTTGAGAGCCGCAGAATTCGCAGACTTTTACGCCAGCGCCAATCTCCACACCGCAATTCTTACATTTCATACTAAAAATCCTCCGTTCTTTTTTATGATACAGCTTTTTTAAACACTCTAGTCGAGCTTGCTGCTGCGACAAATGCCGAGTTTTCATGTTGCCTGTCAAATAGATGCCGCGTGATACATAAATTATACAATCATAATTTAAAATTGTCAAGTAAACAATACCATGGTTGTTTAACAGGCGCTAAAAACAACTATAATAATTCAAGAGGTGATGGCTTTGAGTAAAAACAACCTGCTTTTTGAACTTGGCAGCCGCATATACGAGCGGCGCAGAGAGCTGAATATGACGCAAAAGGAGCTTGCCGAGGCGGTGGAGCTCAGCATCCAATCGATCTCGAGCATAGAGCTTGGAAAGAAGGCGGTGCGCCCCGAAAACCTCGTCAATATCTGCCTCGCGCTCGATGTATCCGCTGATTATCTGCTCTTTGGCGAGCGCAGCGAAAAGCAGCTTGAGCCGATAAGCCAAATGCTCTCAAACCTTTCAAATGACGATCTCGAGCTTGTAAGGGCAATGATAAAAAGACTTAATACAAAATAAAAAAACGGCTTGAGGGCCGTTTTTTTATTTATGTTACCCGTATTGAATCAACTGTAAAATGGCTTTAAAGCATCGTCGCGGCTCTTAACGCCCGGTTGTCTCTCGGCGCTTCAATAATACCTATACGAGGATACGCCGCGGCTGATAACGCCGAGCAGCAGGAGAGTCAGAAATACGATCACGGCGATCAGCAGGAAGCAGAAAAAGCTGCGGGCAAAGTTGCGGCGGTTGATATTCGCGTTTGAGAAGGAGAAAACGATCAAAAACACCAGACCAACGATGGGGATGCTGAAGAGCAGGGAGTAGCCGAAATACGCCCAGGGGCTGAGCGGCCTGAACTGCGGCGGAAGCATATCCGCCGTGAGCTGCGGGGCATAGCTCGGAGCATAGTTTACGTTCACCGGGGCGGCATACTGAGCCTGCGGGGGCTGCGCTCCGCGATCGAACTGCGGCGGGTAGGGCGGGTTTGGCGCGCTCGGAGCGTTCTGCGGGAACGGCGTGTTTTGCGCCGCCTGTGCGTTCTGCGCATACTGCGCGTTTTGCGCCGCCTGTGCGTTCTGCGCCGCCTGCGTGTTGGCGGCGGTCTGAGCGGCGGTTATGACCTTGCCGCACTCGGTGCAGAAGGTGTCGCCTTCGTTCACGCTCGTGCCGCAGTAAGGACAGTGCTTTTCGTTCATATCGGTTCCTCCTTGATCGGGTTCGGGCTCGGCGGCAGGGCGCGGAAGCTCCCGGCGGCGGATGCCATCGTGTATATTTTACCCTCTGCCGCGGGAAAGGTCAAGGCTTTTTCCGTTTTTCCTATTTTTCTCGTTTTTCCGTTTTTCAGTTCGGCGCTTTTTCATTTGAACCGTTCGCACGCTCATGGGGCGCGAATGCGAAGAAAGACGAAGCGCGCGCCTCGTCCTTCTTCATATGTATTCCTGCTACTGTATGGGGTATTTGCCTGTTGTATGCCGCACTTCTCAGCCGTTCTTGATCCTCGCGATAAGATCGTCCACGGTCTTTTTAAGCTCCGCTTCCGTCTGAAGCTGCTGGTCGATCTGCTCGCAGCCGTGCATAACGGTGGAGTAATGCCGTCCGCCGTACATCATGCCGATCTCCTGATAGGAGCTGTCGATCAGCGTTCGAGTGAGATACATCGCGATCTGGCGCGGATAGGCGTATTTGCGGTCGCGCCTGGAGGATTCGAGCTCGGCGGTGGAAACGCCGAAGAAATCGCTCACTATGCGCTTTATCAGCTCGCCCGAGATGCTGCGCGTTTCGCTGCCGGAGAGATAGTCAGTCAGGATGCCCTCCACAACGCTCGGGGAGAGGGGCTTGTTGATAAGCTTCGCGTAGGCAACGGCTCTGTTCAGGCAGCCTTCGAGCTCGCGGATGTTGGAGTTCACGCGCTCGGCGATCAGCGCAAGCACCTCGTCGGTTATCATGATGCCGTCCTCGGTCGCCTTTCTGCGGAGGATGGCGAGGCGCGTTTCATAGTCGGGGGGCTTGATGTCCACCGGAAGACCCCAGCTGAAGCGGCTGCGGAGCCTTTCTTCAAGCACCGGCACCTCCTTGGGCGGCTTATCCGTGGTTATGATTATCTGCTTTCCGGCGGAGTGCAGCTCGTTGAACACGTTGAAAAATTCAAGCTCCGTTGCTTCCCTGCCGCCGATAAACTGGATATCATCGATCAAAAGCACGTCGAGGCTGCGGTATTTTTCATGCAGCGGGGAGCGGTTCTTCTTTTCGATGGAGAGCACGAGGTCGTTGGTAAAGTTTTCGCTCGTGGTATAGAGTATCTTGAAGCTCGGGTGCTCCTCCTGGATATAATGCCCGATCGCGTGCATGAGATGGGTCTTGCCAAGACCGACCCCGCCGTAGATGAACAGCGGATTGTACGCAAGCGACGGGTTTTGGGCAACGGCGAGCGCGGCGGCGTAGGCAAAGCTGTTTGACTCGCCGCGAACGAAGGTGTCGAAGGTGTACTTCGGGCTGAGCGAGGGGCAGGTCGCGCGGGGCTTCTTGAGAAGCTGCGCCTCGCGGTCCGCCTCCTCCTGGACCGTTACGTACCGTGCGGTCGCCGCCTCGCCCGCAGCGGCGGAGATGCTGTCGTTAACGAGCTTTCCGTAGAAGCGGGTGAGCGTGTCGCGGTGAACGCTCGTTGGCACAACGAACACCAGCGCGCCGTCCTCAACGCGCTTGGGTTCAATGGGTACTATCCAGTTTTGGTAGCTTGCATCGGTCATCTGAAGCTTGATAAGCTCCATAGCCGATGGCCATACTGCGATCGAAAGCAAAACGGCCTCCTGTTCCTGCTTTGGCCGGCCCGTGAAAAAGCGGTGCGATATCGTATGATAAGGGCGATGAGGGCGCCCGATAGTTTATGCCGGATTCTTATCATACCAAAAAAACCGCCGATTCGCAAGTGCGGGGAAGGGGGCATTTTTTGCGGATTTGTATGCAAAGGTGGCATAATGCACCATATGTAGTGGAGCGTCGAAAAAAGGCCGCAAATATTATTTGTGTGATATTTAAGCGGGGCTCCAGCACGTCCGCGCTGCGCCTGAAACGCCCCGGAGCCGACGCATAGAAACGGTAAGGGCCGCGCCGGCAAGCCCACACCGCATCTTGAGGCTCGAAAAGGAGGTCCACGCGGGATTCACCGCGAATATGCAAGTATGCAGGAGCGCCGCAAAAAAACGCGCCGAGATCTTTGATTTATGCTTGAAAAGATATACAAGCTCTGATATAATATCAGAGCGCACCTCGCAAGGATAAAAGCGCAAATAATATATGCAGGAGAGAAACACTGTGAAAAAGAAGATCCTCAGCCTCATCATCGCCGCGCTGCTGGCAATAGCCGTGCTGCCGCTCGGCGCGCTTGCCGCTCCCGCTTCGGGCGAGCAGCTTGAAAAAGCCCCCGCCGACGCATCGGTGCGCGGCAGAAACTCCCTCTATCTCTGGGATTTTGAGACCGATCCCGTGGCCGATGGCTGGCAGCTCGTCGATTCCGACGGCGACGGCTACAACTGGGAAAAATCCGACCTTTCGTATCATAGCGGCGCAAACAGCCTTATGAGCGAATCCCACCATTCCGGCACCGCGCTCACGCCTGACAACTGGGCGATCACGCCCGCGATCGAGCTTCCCGAGGGAGAGGTCTTGCTCAAATTCTGGATGCGCAACGCAAACAACAGCTACCCCGAGAAGTTCACCGTTTACGTCGGCACCACGGACGATATCACCGCCATGGAGCCCGTGACCGAGCAGATCACCATCGCTTCGAGCTCCTGGCACACCATGAACGTGGATCTGAACGCCTACGCCGGACAGACCGTGTTCATCGCCTTCCGCCATAACGGCACCACCAACATCTTCAAGTTCTACATCGACGACGTTGAGGTAATGGAGATCCCCGATACGCTCATCTTCGGAAGCTGCTTCGAGCAGAGCCCCTCGCTCGACGGCTGGACCTACGTTGATTCGGACGGCGACGGCGCAGGCTGGGGCTGGTACTCCACCGCGGGCTTCTCCTTCGAGGGTTCGCGCTTTTTGAGCTCCGCTTCAACAAACCGCACCCCCGACAACTGGGCGATCGTCGGCCCCGTGCTCCTCCGCGACCACAGCAACGAGCTCAGCTTCTATGCGCGCGGCCTCGGCAACGTGACCCCCGATGAGACCTTCGCGGTTTATATCGGCGCAAGCCGCGATATCGAGAGCATGACCGAGCTCATCCCAGCGACCGTGACTAACTATGCCTACACCGAGTACACCGCCGATCTGGATGAATACGCAAACGAGGAGGTCTATTTCGCGGTTCGCCATTTCAACAGCGATAATAAGTATTACCTTGCGATAGATCAGTTCGAGGTCTACGGCGAATACTATCAGGGCATCGATCAGATCGAGTTAAACGATCTTGAGCTCCCCGCATGGGGCGAAAGCCCCGATCTCGAGGTCACCGTCCCCGATGACGCGCATTACAGCGTTGAGGTGGTCGGCTGGAACTGGAGCTCGGATACCGAGCAGGGCGTGCTTGAAGACGGCGCGGTGTTTGACGATGCGGCCAAGGGCTATTTCGCGGTGTTCACCGTAACGCCTGAGGCAGGCTACATCTTCCCCGAGGACGTCGAGGTGCTGATAAACGGCGGTACCGACGCCGTGAACGCCGAGGCCTGCTATTGCGACGAGGACGGCAGCTTCCATGTTGAGACCGTGGAGTTCTTCGTTGAAGAGCCCGCACCCGAGATCCTTTGGGGCGATGCGGACGGCGACGGCGAGCTCACGAATGCGGACGCGCTGCTGCTGATGCGCCACCTGATCGCGCTTGAGAGCATTGAGCAGGAGAACCTCGAGCTTTGCGACGTCAACGGCGACGGCGAGATCGACCTTGTGGACGCGCTGCTGATCATGCGCAAGGCCATGGGCACGATAGACAGCTTCCCCGTGGAGGAATGAGGCTTTGCGCCTGAACCCAGTTTAATAAGGTAATTGCCCGCCGGTCTGCGAAAGCAGGTCGGCGGGCTTGGTTTAGTTTAACGCATGACGGAGGGCGGGAGAGCACGTTAAAAATGCCGTAGCTGCGCTGTTTATTCAAATGTTGAAATATTATGTTGCAAAATTTGCAAATTATGCTTGCAAATATATACGCGATGTGATATAATATAGTTGCCGCATATCGAAGATATATGCGAATTGATCTTAACAGGAGGAAACTACTATGAGAAAGAAGCTTTTGAGTCTCATCATTGCGGCGGTCTTGGTTCTGTCCATGCTGCCGATGGGCGCGATAGCGGCGGAAGTGCAGAAGGCAGCTCCCGCGGCGCGCACCGAAACGATCATGAAGCCCACAGAGGGTATTAAAGCTCCCGGCAAACCCGTTTATCGGGATGATCCCCTTTCGACCGCGCTGAATGCTGAGGATTCATGCATCCAGCTCACTTTTACTAGCGAGGGTACTTATCCGTGGGTCGTGGAGATGGACGAGCGCAGCTACGGCCAAAGCGGCAACGCGGGCGTAGCCGGCAGCTCTTCCACCGTTACCGCGAGCTTTACTATCGATGAAGCCTGTATCCTCTCATTCGACTATAAGGCTTGGGGCGAGGGCTCAAGCACCCCTTGGGATAAGTGCGTCTTCACGCTCGACGGCACTCAGGTATTTGTAAAGGGTGCGGAGCAGAACGATTGGACGAATTATACCGTATCCGATCCTCTCTTTGCGGGCGAGCACACCATCGAGTTCAGCTACTCGAAGGACAGCAGCGTAGATCCCACAGGTGACTTCTTCGCGATCGACGAAGTCAAGCTTTTGGCTGCGGCGGACATTACGCCAACTCCCGAACCCACACCCCTTCCGGATGATATGGTAGGTTACTACTTCGAGTCTCAGGAGGAAGCCGATGATTGGCTGTTTGTGGATAACGACGGCGACGGCAAAAACTGGAGCTGGAGAGAAGCGGATGCGAATTATCCCGCCTATGAGGGCTCCGGTCTTATCTACTCCGCTTCCTATGAAGGCGGAGCGATAACTCCCAATAACTGGGCGATCTCTCCCGCCGTTAAGGTGCTGTCCTCATCTTCCACAGTTTCGATGTATATCGGCGCTCGACCCAATACCAGCTATTATAAAGAGCATATCGGTATCTACGTTGGAAGCGGCAACAATTTAAGCGCATATGAGCTGATCGATGAATTCACCCTTACGGGATATGAGTATCGGCAGTATTTATACAACCTTGGCGATCATGAGGGCGAGGAGATCAGCATCGCCGTTCGCCATTTCAACTGCAACGATCAGTACTACGTTCTGCTCGACCGGGTCGAGTTCTTCGGCGTGGATGAGGGCGAGTCCGTTCCCACTCCCGAACCGCCCACCCCGACACCCGAGCCCACACCGACTCCCGAGATGCAGCCCCCCGCAGATGACGAAGCGGTGATCATTCTGTCCGTTCCTCAGGATGTTTGGGGCGATGGCAGCGGCTATCAGATGCTTCTTGACGCAGATGCGACCGCGTATGGCAGCCTGATCCCCTCGTCCGGCCCTCTCACCACAAGCGGCGATGCGCCGGCAGGCGTCTACGATGAGTTTGAGTATAAGATCCCCGCAACTGCGGACGGTATGATGAACACTCAGAACATTATCGTTGTCGGGAGCCTGTCAGTAAACGTTCCCGCCGGCACATACGACTGGTGCATCACCAACCCCACTCCGGGCGACCGTATCTGGATCGCATCGGAGACCGGCGGCATCCCCGGCCGTTACAACGACTATGTGTTTGAAGCAAAAAAGGTCTACACCTTCACCGTGACCTTCGGCGGCAGCAACGATCAAGTCAATCTCACCATTGAGGATTATGATCCCGATGCCACTCCCACCCCCGTACCCACCGAAACTCCCGAGACCACCGAAACTCCCGTACCCACTCCGGTTCCCGAAGACCTGATCGTGGGCTACTACTTCGAGAGCGAAGAAGAGCTCGAGGGCTGGAACTTCATCGGCACCGAAGACACAAACTGGGTACATTCCTCCGTCAACCCCGGCAATTACGATTACACTCAGTATGCGCATGAGGGCAGCGGCTTCATTCTCTCCTACTCCTTCGTGGACTACGTTGGCTCCTTCCAGGCGGACAACTGGGCGATCGCTCCCTCCTTTGCGGTTCCCGAAAACGCCGCAAGGATGAGCTTCTATGCGACTCAAGCAAATCCGTCCTACCCCGAGGCATTCGATCTTTATATCGGCACCTCCGATGATGTAGGCTCGATGACGCTGATTGAGGCAGATATTTCACCGAGCACCGGCAGCAACGACGCTTGGACTCTGTATGAGTTCGATCTCTCCGAATACGCGGGTGAAACGATCTATATTGCGTTCCATGATCATTGCTACGATATGTACGAGATTTGGATCGATCAGGTCGAGTTCTGGGGTGAGTATGACGAAGGCCCCGAGCTCATCGACGAGGTCAACGTTGAAGGCTTCATAGAGCCCGCATGGGGCGCAGCTCCGTTCTATGGCGTGACCGTTCCCGAGGGCGCAAACTACACCATCGAGCTGGTCGAGTGGTACGACAACAATGAGCTCAACGCGATGGATCCCGATGCCGTGTTCGACAACGAGGAGACCACCTACAGCGCATACATCTACATCGTTCCGAACGAGGGCTATGAGTTCGTCGAAATGCCGGTTGTGCTCATAAACGGCGAGGAGACCTTCGTTGATCCCGAATACACCACCTGGTATTCCGAGGGCGTCTACATCTGGTCGATCGAATTCACCGTTGAGCGCGAGATCATCACGGAGGTCAACGTTGAAGGCTTCATCGAGCCCGCCTGGGGCGAAGCTCCGTTCTATGGCGTGACCGTTCCCGAGGGCGCAAACTACACCATCGACAGGGTCGTTTGGCTGTACTACTTCGATAACGGCATCTACGAGATGGAGGAGGGCGAGCTGTTCGATAATGAGGACGCCGTTTACTTCATGCAGGTGGCGTTCATTCCCAACGACGGCTTCAAGTTCGCCGAGGAGCTGACCTATTCGGTCAACGGCAACGGAGATTATCTCGAGACCTACTGCTTATCCGAGATCGAGGTTGCCGAGCTCTACGTTGAGAGCTTCACCGTTGAGGCTCCGCCCGTTCTTTGGGGCGACGCGGACGGCGACGGCGAAGTTACCACCGCGGACGCGCTGCTTCTGATGCGCTACCTGATCGAAATCGATACCGTTGATGAGGAGAATCTCGCATGCTGCGACGTCAACGGCGATGGCACCGTCGACCTTATGGACGCACTGCTGATCATGCGTAAGGCGATGGGCACGATCGAAGCTTTCCCCGTTGAGATGGATTGATTCGATTCAATAACCGAATAGATAATGCTTGCGCCGCCCGCAAAAATGCGGGCGGCGCAGCGTTTTTGGGAGTGCAGGGGGCGAGGAGCAGCAGGCGGAAAACGGAAATATATTGAGGAGCATCGAATATTCGACTTGCAAGTGTATACAAATGATGATATAATATAATTAATTGCAGTATGCTATAGGTATGCGCAATAGAATTTTCAAACAGGAGGAAAACGAAATGAAGAAGCTTTTGAGTCTCATCGTTGCGGCGGTACTGGTACTTTCCATGCTGCCGATGGGCGCGATGGCGGAAGCAGCGCAGAAGGCGCTTCCCACCGGCCGCACCCAAACGATAGAAAAGCCCACCGAGGGCGTCAAGGCCCCCGGCGAGAATAAGGCCCCCGAAAAGCCAAGCTATCGGGAGGAATCCACCCTCTATTCATTCGGCTTTGAGACCGATCCCGCTGAGGAAGGCTGGACCTTCTTCGATCTGGACGGCAACGGAACGAACTGGGCGCAGAGCACGACTAAAAAGCACAGCGGCGATTATTCGCTTATGTCCAGCTCCTATAAGCCCAGTTCCCACAACGTGGACAACTGGGCGCTGACACCCGCGATCGAGCTTCCCGCAACCGGTATGGCGGCGCTGAAGTTCTGGATCGCCCAGCAAGGAACCTCATACCCCGAAACCTGGGCGCTCTATATCGGCGAAGCGGCCGATCCCGAGCAGATGGCCGTGCTTCAGGCGGACACCACCGAGGGCGGCACCGGCTTTGAGCAGAAGGAATACGACATCTCCGAGTATCTCGGCAAAACGGTCTATATCGCATTTGTAAACCATAACTGCTACGACAAGTATTATATCTATATCGACGACGTTGAGATAGTCGCCGATCCCGAGGGCGTTCCCGTCACCCCGACTCCCGCGCCCACCGAGGTCCCCTCGAGCTATTATGCCGACGCGCTGAACGCCGAGGACACCGATGTCAAGATCAATTTCACAAGCACCGGCACCTACCCCTGGATCGTTATGACCGACGAGGCGGACAGGGTGTACGCCATGAGCGGCAATAAGGGCGTTCACAACTCAAGCTCCACAGTGACCGCGACCTTCACCCTTGACGGCACCTATCAGCTTTCCTTCGACTATATGGCATGGGGCGAAGGCACGAGCACCGCATGGGATAAGTGCATCTTCAAGCTCGACGGCACCGTGATCTTCACCAAGGGCGCGGAGAACCAGCCCTGGCAGAACTACGTGGTAGAAACGCCCCTTGAGGCAGGCGAGCATACGATCGAGTTCACCTTCACGAAGGACGGCACCGACAACGGCACGGGCGACTACTTCAAGGTGGATAACGTAAAGCTTGCCGATGCTTCAAGCATCACCCCCACTCCCGCTCCCACCGAGGTTCCCGCGAATTACCTCGACGACGCGATGAACGCAGAGGATACCGCGCTTACCATCCACTTCGAGAGCACCGGCGACTACCCTTGGATCGTTATGACCGACGAGGCGGATAGGGTATACGCCATGAGCGGCAATAAGGGCGTTCACAGCACGAGCTCCACCGTGACCGCTACCTTCACCCTTGAGGGCTACTATCTGCTCTCCTTCGACTATATGGCATGGGGCGAAGGCACGAGCTGGGATACGTGCTCCTTCAAGCTCGACGGCACAGAGATCTTCTCCAAGGGCGAGGAGAACCAGCCCTGGCAGAACTATGTGGCAGAAACGCCCCTTGAGCCCGGCGAGCACACGATCGAGTTCACCTTCACCAAGGACAGCTCCACCAACGGCACGGGCGACTATTTCAAGGTGGATAATGTAAAGCTTGAGGAAACCGAAGCTCCCACTCCCACTCCCGAATATTTCGTGGGCTACCACTTCGAGACCGATGCGGACGTTGAGGAATGGTGCCTGATCGACTCGGACGGCGACGGCTTCAACTGGATGAGAAGGGATTCTGAGCAATTCGCCTATGAGGGCGTTGGCTGCCTGACCTCGGCATCCTATGACAACAACTCAGGCGCTGTGCTTTATCCCGATAACTGGGCTATCTCTCCCTCTCAGAAGGTAGTTGACGCGGAAGCCTACTTCAGCTTCTATATAGCCGCGCAGGATCCCAGCTATCCCTCCGAGCATATCGGAATTTACATCGGCAGCGGAAATGAAGTTGAAAACTACGAGCTCATTGATGAGTTCACCCTCACATCCGGTGTTTACGAGCAGCATTCGTACAGCCTTGAGGAGTACGTTGGCGAGGAAGTCAGCCTTGCGATACGTCACTTCGACTGCTCCGATATGTTTATGGTAAACGTGGATATGTTCGTATTCGTCGGCACCGAGGAGGGCGAGCCCGTTCCCGAACCCGATCCCACTCCCACTCCCGAACCCACTCCCACCCCCGAGCCCACCCCGGCTCCCGAGGGCCTGATCGCGGGCTACTACTTCGAAACCGAGGCGGAGTTTGAGGAGTGGACCCTGATCGATGCTGATGAAGACGGCATTTACTGGCAGTGGATCAACAACAACGCGAGCTTCCCGGCTTATGAGGGCAGCGGTATTCTTGCATCCGCTTCATGGCGCAATACCGCGCTCACGCCGGACAACTACGCGATAATCGGTCCCATTCAGCTTCTCGACTACGACAATGAGCTCACCTTCTATGCTGCGGGTCTCGGCTCATCCTACTGCGCGGAGCATTTCGAGGTGCTTATCGGAACCACGAACGAGATCGCCGATATGAGCGTTCTTATCGAGGAAACCGTTGCAGAGGCGGACTACGTTCAGTACTCCGCAAATCTCGATGGATACGCGGGCCAGGAGGTCTATATAGCTCTCCGTCACTTCAACTGCACCGATATGAACTGGCTGCGCGTGGATCAGTTCGAGGTCTGGGGCTATGCGAATGAAGGCGGCAACGAGCTCATCGAGGATATCAACGTTATCGGTATGACCGAGCCCGTATTCGGTGAAGCGCCCGACTGCGAGGCGGAGCCCGCAAACTCCGATGATCCGTACACCGTCAGCCTCGTTGAGTGGTACTGCGATGACGAGCTGATGGCGGAGGGCGCGCTCTTCGATAACGCCGATGCCGAATACTATGCGATAATCTATCTCTATGCAAACGAAGGATATGAGTTCGCCGAAGTTCCCGCGGTGCTTGTCAACGGCTCCGATGAGTACGTGATCGACGCTGTGCCGTTTAACGAAAATGCCGCGCTTGGCATCGTTTGGGGCAACTTCACCGTTGAGCCGGAGGTCGTCTTGATCGACGAGGTCAACGTTGAAGGTTTCATCGAGCCCGCATGGGGCGCAGCTCCGTTCTATGGCGTGACCGTTCCCGATGGCGCGAACTACACCATCGAGCTGGTCGAATGGTACGACAACAACGAGATTGGCGCGATGGATCCCACGGCCGTGTTCGACAATGATGAAACCACGTACAGCATCTACGTCGAGCTCGTACCGAACGAGGGCTGTGAGTTCTCCGAATCGCTCGTAATGCTCATCAACGGCGAGGAGAACTTCGTTGATCCCGAATACTCCGCCGCATCTGCCGAAGGCGCCTATATCTGGTCGATCGAATTCACCGTTGAGCGCGAGATCATAGACGCCATCGAGATCACCGAGCTCGATATCCCCGAGTGGGGCGTAAACCCCGATTTCGAGGTCGTGGTCCCCGAGGGCGCACCCTACGGCATCCACTACGTGATCTGGTATCTTGACGGCGATGAGCCCACCGAGCTCGGCGCAGGCAGCGCGTTTGACAACGCCGAAGGCGAGTACTTCGTTGAGATCAGGATCGATGCGGCCGATGGCTATAAGTTCGCCGAGAGCGTGACCGCCACGCTGAACGACGGCACCGAGCTGATCCTGTCCACGTTCGTCGATACCGATGAGAACTGCGTCTACGTCGAATCCATCCGCTTCACCGTTGAAGCGCCCATCCTCTGGGGCGATGCGAACGGCGACGGCGAGACCACCGTTGAGGACGCGCTGCTGCTCATGCGCTACCTGATCGGGCTTGAGGAGGTCGATGAGGCAAACCTTGCAAGCTGCGACGTCAACGGCGACGGCACCGTCGATCTTGCGGACGCGCTGCTCATCATGAGAAAGGCGATGGGCACGATCGAAGCGTTCCCGGTCGAGCAGGAGTAAGCGCGCCAAGCAAGCGCAGTAAGTAACTAACATAAAGCGCCGACCCGTGCAGAGCACGGGTCGGCGTTCGTATTTCGGTGTAATTCGGCTTTCGTGTTTTCGTATCACCGCAAAGCCGCTATACAGCATTGAAGCATTACAGCATTATCGCAGTATCGCATCACGATAAGGCTCGCGGCTATTCCGCGATGGTGATCTCGATCCTGCCGCTCGTGGTCTCAAGCTCGCAGAAGCCGCCTTCGCCGTCCGCGGGAACGCTGATCCTGCCCGAAACGGTGTCCGTTTTGAACACCTTCGGCGAAAGCAGGCTGCCCTTGATGGGGCCGGAAACGGTCTCTGCGCGGATCTCGCCGCCGTCGCAGTTTTCAAAGGTGATGCCGCCGGAAACGGTGTCCACCTCCAGCCTGCCGCTCGCGATGACGCGCGTCAGAGTAACGCCGCCGCTGGTGCATTCTATATCCGCCGCCGCGCAGGAGATGCTGGAAAGCCTGATGCCGCCGCTGGTGCAGTCCGCCTTCAAAAGCTCGCATTCAAAGCCGCTTGCCTCGATCCCGCCGGAGGTGGATTCAAACGAAGCGGAGGAGCGCACCGAGGAATGGAACTTGATGCCGCCGCTGACGGTGTCGAGCCTCGCGTTATTGAAGGAAAAGCCCTCGGAAACTCTGATGCCGCCGCTGACGTTGCTCGCGATCAGCTCGCCATACTCGTTCGCAGGCAGGTAGATATCCAGCCTGTACGGCTTGAAAACCGAAAAATCGAAGTTGAAAAAGTTAATGCTCCACTTGGGATGCTTGCTCTGCTTGATCTCGAGCCTGCCGTTCACGGCTTCCGCCGAGATCCTGCTTTTTTCGCTCTCCGCCGCAATGATGCGGCAAACGCCGTCCTCGGAGGGCAGTATGACCACGGCGCTGCGCTCGCAGTCGATATAGATATCCGAAAAGTCGCCTTCTATAACGATCTCCCTCTCGGTGAGCTCCTCGTTTTTGAAAAATGCATCCCCGCCGAGGGCGAAGCCCACAACGCCGATCACAAGACCGACAACGATGATGCATGCGGCGGCGATGAGTGCGATCTTCAATCCTTTATTCATATCATTAAACCCTTTCCTTTCCGGCGATACGCGCCTTGATGAACAGCACGAATGCCTTTATAAGCTTTACGACCCACTTCGAAAAAGCGATTGCGGCAACGCATGCAAGCACGCTCAGCCCCGCAAAAACGAGACCCACGCCGAAAAACGTCAAACCGTGCGCAAGGCTGCTCTGCGTGAATGCGCTTGCCATGCAGCCGATGGCCGTTCCGATGAAGGAGGCGACTATTGAAAACGCCGAGATTATCAGCGAGAAAAGCGTGACGAATACTGCGAAGATAACGGCGAGCAGCGCGATAAGCAGCGCCAGCCAGATGGGGGAGCCGATCGCGATCAGCGCGATGTGCCAGCCCTTGAGCGCGCGCTTTTTCTCAAGCTTCGCGCCAACGAGCTTGGTTATCGGAGTTTCGGTAAGTATGGAGGCCACCACGGCATCGAGTCCGCCGAGGTCCGCCACCGCAGCCTCCTCGCTCATGCCGTCCTCCACGCGGTCGTCGATCATCTCCGCATAGTAATCGAGCCAATGCCTCGCATCATCTTCGGGAAGCCCCGAAAGCCTCGATTTCAGCGCATTTAAAAATTCTCTTTTGTTCATCTCTTTTCCTTTATCGGCAGATGCTTAAATTTATGCTGCCGCTGACTGTCTTTGCGAAGCACTCGCCGTTATGCTCGGGGTTGTTCTTGGGAAGGCGGATGCTGCCGCTCAGGCTTTTGGCGGTGAAATGCTTGCCGCTCATCAAGCTGCCCTTGATATCGCCGCTGATGGATGAGAGCGCAACACTTGCGCCTTCGCAGCCTTCAAAGCGCACGTCGCCGCTGGTGGATTCGATCTCAAGAGTGCCTGCACAGACGATGCTTTTGAGCTTTGCATCGCCGCTGACGCTCTTGAACCTGCCGTTCTCGCAGGTGATATCGCTTGCTTCGAGATCGCCGCTCGTGCTGATCGCCTCCGCAAGAATGGCGCAAACGAAGCCGCGCAGCTTAACGTCGCCGCTGACGGAGCGCACGTTCAGACTGTCAAGCTCGCTTTGACCCGCGGAGTGAACATCGCCGCTCGTGCTCGAAAGCTCCAGCTCGCTGCGAATCGGTGCGAAGAATTCAATATTGCCGCTCAGGGTCTTGGCGCGTGCGCTTGTAAAGGAAAAGCCGCCGGCCACCTCGATATCGCCGCTCATGGACTCGATATCAAGCGAATCGAAGTCCGCTTCGGGCAGGTAGATATCCACCTTTAGGCTCTTGTTGAACGTCTTCAACCGCTCGAACCACCGCCGCTCGTCCACCGCTTCAATATTCAGCACGCCGTTCTCGGTGAAAACGCGGTGATAAACGCGCTCATGATCCACGCAGTTCACGCGGCTCTCGCCATCCTCGGAACGCAGAATATTCACGTCGCTCTCGCGAACGCGGATGCGGATGGAGGAAAACTCGCTGTCAACGGGTGCGGAGCTTCCTTCCCTTACGCCGCCGACCGTGGGCTTTTCAGCGCGAAGCGGGGATCCGGGCGCTTCCTCGGTGATCCTCTGCGCGATCTCGTCAACGCCGCCGAGGGAGGCGACCGCCTCATCCTCGCTCATGCCGTTTTCGATGCAGTCATCGATCATCTCGGAAAAATAGTCGAGCGAGCGAACGCGGTCCACAACGTTTATTCCGCGAAGCTTGGCTTCAAGCCGCTCCAAAAATTCGATCTTAGTCATTTGAATTATCCTCCCTTGTAACGAAATCGTAGATCGCCTTCATTTCCTGCCATTCCCGTTTGAAAAGCTCCAGCCTTTCATGTCCAACGGGCGTGATGCTGTAATACTTTCGGAGCCTGCCGTTGTGCTCCGCGCTTCGGACCGTCAGAAGCTTTGCGCCCTCAAGACGCTTGAGTATCGGATAGAGCGTCGATTCGGATATCTCCTGATACGGCTTAACGTCCTTGATGATCTTGTAGCCGTAGGAGGGCTCGTCCTTGATCGCAGCGAGCACGCAAACATCGAGCAGGCCGCGCTTTAATTGAATATCCATGCAATACCCCCTTTCGCGCTATACTATACCACGCATAGTATGACGTGTCAAGGGGTATTTTGAAAAAATTATGTGCTTTCATGCGCGGCTGTTCGCTAAGCATTGACTATTCTCTTAAGAACGGTTATAATTCTATAATGGTGAAAAATCATAAGCGCGGAGGTCGAAGATGCTTTTTTCAAGCACAACTTTTCTATATTTGTTTTTGCCGATAGTTCTGGCATTTAACTTTATCGTATTCAGAAAAAGCCGTCCGCTCCAGAATGTATTTCTTCTTTTCGCAAGCCTCTTCTTTTACGCTTGGGGAGAGCCGAAGTTTGTGCTTGTGATGATCGCTTCGATCATCGTAAACTGGCTGCTCGGGCTTTTGATAAGCAAAAAACGCGAGAATAAAGCAGTGTCAAGGCTTATTATCGTTTTAGACGTTGCGTTCAATCTCGGCTTGCTCTTCGTATTCAAGTATCTGACCTTCACGGGAAACGTAATAAACAGCGCTTTTGGGCTCGCACTTCCCGTTCCGAACATAGCTCTGCCCATCGGAATAAGCTTTTTCACGTTCCAGGCTATGAGCTACGTTATCGACGTTTACCGTCAAAAAGGAGAGGTGCAGACCAATATCCTCTACGTAGGCTTATACATTTCATTCTTCCCCCAGCTTATCGCCGGCCCGATCGTTCGTTATGAAACGATCGCAGATCAGATCAAGAACCGCAAGGAAACGCTCGAAGATTTCTTCGACGGCTTTGCGCGCTTTGTTGTGGGCCTGTCAAAAAAAGTGCTGCTTGCAAACAGCTTTGCCATCGTTGCGGATCAGGCGTTCGACACGCTCAAGGCCGGAACGGGGATCTCCGTGCTTTTCGGCTGGCTCGGCGCGATAGCCTATACGCTGCAGATCTTCTTCGATTTCAGCGGCTACAGCGATATGGCGATAGGTCTTGGCCGTATGTTCGGCTTCCACTTCCTTGAAAACTTCGATTATCCTTATATTTCAAGATCCATTACCGAGTTCTGGCGCAGATGGCATATGTCGCTCGGAACATGGTTCCGCGATTACGTTTACATCCCGCTCGGAGGCAGCCGCTGCGGCAAGCTCAGAAACATCATCAATCTTTTCGTGGTGTGGCTGCTCACAGGTATCTGGCATGGCGCGAATTTCACGTTCATCGTTTGGGGACTTATGTATTTCGTGCTTCTGGTTATCGAAAAGCAGACGGAGCTGCATAAGAAGAGCGGAAAGGTTTTAAACGTTTTCCTGTGGCTGTATGCCATGTTCTTTGTTGTGATCGGCTGGGTGATTTTCAGAGCCGAATCCATCAACGATGCGTTTATTTACCTCAAAACGATGTTCGGAATTAACGGCAACGCATTTTCAGACGGGCTCTTTGCCGGCTGGTTCAAGCAGAATCTGATCGTTCTGCTCGTCGGCATCGTGGCATCATCTCCGATATTCAAGCTTATTTCGGAGAAAACAAAGAACAGCAGCGCAATGGGCTATGTTAAGGCGATAGGGCTGATCATCCTTTTTGTGCTTTCGGTCGCAAGCCTTGTAAGCAGCTCGTATAATCCGTTTATCTACTTTAACTTCTGAGGTGCAGCGTATGAAAAAGTTCAACAAGAACAGCATTCTTTTCGTCTTTGCGGCTGTGTTTATTGCCGCGGGCTTCGGTTTGGGGCTTATCAAAGGGCTTGGGAAGACCGTATTGAACACTCTGAGCGCGCTGAGGAGTGGCGATTTTTCGCAGGCGCTCACCGTCAACTCGCAGGTGGATAGCGTTACGCAAAAGAGATTGAGTTATCACGGGGGTCTGATGGATATCAACTCGATAAAGGACAGGCTGCTCGGCACAAGGATCGCTTTGAAGGATGACGGCAACATCATAAGAACGGATGATGGCAGCCTGGTCGTTACTCAAAATGCAATTGACAGTCAGAGCTTGAGCAATTCCGCAGGCAAGGTGGCTGAACTGAAAAGCGCAGCCGAAGCAAACGGCGCCGATTTTTTGTTCTGCATCGTGCCTACTAAGACCGGCTTTGAAAAGCTGCCGGAGAATGTTTCGGACTGTTCTAACCAGAACTGTGCTGCGTTTGTATCGGAACTGGAACGCTCCGCAATTCCGGTCCTTGACTTTGGGAGCATTATTGAACGCTCGGATAAAGGAGCGGGGAATTGCTACTATAAAACCGACCATCATTGGACGGCAAGAATGGGCTTTGATGCTGCGGGCGTTATATGCCGCGAACTTGAAAAGCTTTACGGATTTGAATTCAACAGGGAATACACCGATATGGAGAATTACAACACGAAGACCTATTCCGATTGGTTTCTCGGTTCGTACGGCAAGAAGGTGGGAACATACTTTACTCCCGAAGGCGCGGATGATTTTGAACTCATTACCCCGAAGTTCGATACCGATATGACGGAGGAACAGCCGTTCAAGGAGAGCGTCAGGAACGGGAAGTTTGAAGAAACCGTGCTCTATCTTGATAATCTGAAAAAGAATTATTACGATATAAACGCATATGCAACGTACAGCGGCGGCGATTTCCGACTTCAGATTATGAGAAACAATCTGAACCCAAACGGCAAGAAGATCCTGCTGATCCGCGATTCGATGGCCTGTGTTGTTGCACCGTTTCTTGCGCTGCAAACGAGCGAGCTGCACGCTTGCGATGTTCGCGACTATGAGTATCTTGTTGGCGAAAAGCTGAATATGGAGGACTATATCAAGCAGATCGCGCCCGATTACGTGCTGGTTCTTTTTGAAGGATCGGGATTCGACGGATCCAGATATGATTTCTTCTAAGCGCTAAAAGCCGATGCGGCATGTGGAATACATGGCGGATAAAGCCGCCTGCAGAATATGATGCGTTCATTTGAAACAACGGGGATGAGACCGCGTTTGGCTCTCATCCTCGACTGTTTTTTGCGTCATTCGCTGCTACTTGTTTGAACGGAGGCTGAAGCAGCTCAGCTTCCATGGCGAGCGGAAAAACTCGGCTCGATCCGCAGCGTTTTCCCAAGGCCATCCGCAGCAGCTACTGCATGGCGGTTATCTCGTCGTACAGCGAGCGCATTATCCGCTTTTCAAGGCGCGAGATATAGCTCTGCGAGATGCCGAGCATATCCGCGACCTGCTTCTGCGTGTACTCGCTCTCGCCGTTCAGCCCGAAGCGCAGCTCCACTATTCGCTTCTCCCGCGCCGAAAGCTTCTTGAGCGCGGCGTGCAGGAGTTCGCGGTCCACGCTCTGCTCAAGCCCCTTTTCCACCTCGCTCCCGTCCGTGCCGAGCACGTCCGAAAGCAGAAGCTCGTTGCCGTCCCAATCCACGTTCAAAGGCTCATCCAGGCTCACCTCGAGCTTCTGCCGCCCCGTTTTGCGAAGATACATCAAAATTTCATTCTCGATGCAGCGGCTTGCGTAGGTCGCCAGCTTGATATTCCTATCCGCGCGGAAGGTGTTCACCGCCTTTATAAGCCCGATCGTGCCGATCGAGATCAGATCCTCTATCGAAACGCCAGTATTGTCAAACTTTTTGGCGATGTAGACCACCAGCCGCAGATTATGCTCGATCAGCGTCTTCCGCGCCGCCTCGTCCCCGTTTTCCGCGCGCAGCGAGCAGTCGAGCTCCTCCTCCTTTGAAAGCGGCGGGGGAAGGGACTCGCTGCCGCCCATGTAGTTCACCTCCGGCTCAATGCCGAGGCGTTTATACAGCCTTGCTATCAATTTGCGAAGCAGTTTCAGCATATTTTTCTTTCCTCCCTGTATGTTTTAAACCAATATTGCCGCCATGAACGAGCGAAAGCGGCACAAGCGCCGTTCTCGCCTCCGAAAAGGCGATCAGCGCATCCGCCGCAGCGCCGTTCACCAAAATGAGCCTTGGCTTCAGCGCATACAGCGTACACCCGCCTCCCGCCGTTCGTGCGGGTATTGGGATATCCGCACGCTTCGCCGCCGCTTGATACTTTTTTGCACTGAGAACGATCACGGGCAGCGCGGAAACGGGCTCATATAGCAGGTTCCCGCTGTCGATAAGCGCGGCGCACTCGATTTTTTCGCCCGTTTTCAAAAGGATATTCAAACACACGGTTTGACTGTTTTCTATCCGTCGGGCGAGGATCCTTCGAATTAGGTTCGGAAGAAACGCAGCAAGCGTGCCGCCAATTAGCGCCGTTCGCAGGGAAAGCCCCGAATACACCGCCCCGAAGCGCAGTTCGCCGCCTAGAAGAAGCGAGATCAGCATCACCGCGCCGCCGACCGCCGCCGCAGAAACGAATGCTGCAAAAAACGCGAGCAGGCGCCGCTTTGACCCGTGCGCGGGCAGCGCGAGGGACATCAGCGCGGTCAGAATGAGCTTGGCGAAGGGGGAGAGGAGCAGCGTCACGCCGCCTGCGCCGAGCGCGGCGACGACAGCGCCCGCAAGGGCGAACAGGGTGGTACGAATCATGCCCGCCCGAGCGGAGAGCATCGCCGAAGCAAGGCGCAGGATGATGAGGTTCATAAGGAGGTTGTCGAGTAAAAACAGCTCAATATACATCCGTCACCGCTCCTTCGGTCGTTTTGCGTTCACGCCGCCGCGCCGAACTCCCTATGCGGATATGTTAGCATAGCTCATGCGGGATGAGGGTCGAACGAGGGGAGAGAAATTTGGCGGGAAATGGGGAATGATGAGGGGTGGATAGTGAGGACTGAATAGTTGACGAAGGTGAACGGCGAATGGCTGCGGTGGGGATCCCGGCGGGCAGCAGAGCATGACCCCGGAGGGCATGAGAGAGTGATCTCAGCGGGAAGGGGAGGGCGTAAAAAACAGGAGTGCAGGCCGGTGCAAACAAATTACCCCGGGGCATGGGCCGCCGGGGCAAGACAATAAAGGCTTATAAAACTGTTATCGTTATCAAATCGGAGCCGCCTTCATAACCGGGATCGATCCCGGCGCCGCTGCGTCACGGCGCGATCGGCCTGAAGTCGAACCCCGCGTCGATCCTCATAAGAAACTCCGCGATAAGCTCGATGCAGCCCTCAAGGTCGTGCCAATCGGCGATCTCCACCGAGGAATGCATATAGCGAAGCGGTATGCTCACAAGCGCTATCGGCACGCCCCTCCCTGTCTCGAGCACGGTGTCGCCGTCCGTATAGGTGCGCGCGCCCGCGACCTCGTACTGAAGAGAGATGCCCTTTTCCTTAGCGACCTGCTCCAAAAGCGCGTTCATATTCTTATTGACCATGCCGCTGCGGCAGAGCACGGGGCCGCCGCCGAGCTTTATATCGCCCGAATCCTCCGCGCCGCGCTCGGGACTGTCGCTCGCCCAGGTAACGTCCACGATTATTGCGCAGGTCGGCTCGATATTGCTTCCCGCAAAAAATGCGCCGCGCCCCGAGGTTTCCTCGCCAACGCTCGTATTGGCGTAGATGCCGCATTTTGCGCCCTTTTCGGCGGATCTTCTCGCCGCCTCGAGGATAACGAACGCGCCGGTCTTATCGTCCAAAGCCCTTGAAGAGATGCGGCCGTTCAGAAGCTCGCGCCTGCCGCAGTCCGCACAAACGGGATCGCCGATGGAAACCACCGCCTCGGCCTCCTCGCGGGTGTTCGCGCCGATGTCGATCATAAGGTCGGAAGCATCCACCTTGTCCTTTTTAAGCAGGCTCTCGGTGATAATGCCAACGCCCGCAACCTTTTCGCGGATGACCTGACCGTTTTCCGTGCGTTCATGGATTATCTGCATAGGCGAACCGACGTACAGCCCCGCCTTAACGCCGCCCGCACGCTGAACGCGGATCAGCCCGTCGCCCGTGATATGGGTAACGCGGAAACCGATCTCGTCGATATGCCCACAGAGAAGAACGCGGCAGTCCGACTGCGGATTGACTATCGAAACGGCGTTGCCAACTGCATCCGTAAGCTGCTTTTCGGCGAAATCCTTGGCGTAGTCGAGCGCGATGCGCTGATTGGCCTCCTCGCAGCCGCTGACGGAAACGGTGTCCAGAAAATCGTATAAAAGCTTCTTGTTCATTTTGCTTCCCCCTTGTTTTGTTTCGGTAAATATCGGTAAACGTTCGGAAAAAGCTTTCCGTTTTCAGCTGTATTATACCAAATTCGCGAAAAAAAGAAAAGGAGCGCGGCTCTGAACTGCACCCCGTTTGGTTATGCAGTCTTTATTGCTTCATCAAATCGCCGTCAAGCTCGATCAAGGTCGAACCGTCCTCAAGAAGCAGGAAGTATTCACTGCCGCGCTTGATGACCAATAGTTCATAGTACAGCGTATTCGGCTTTTTGAACCATAGCCTGACTTCAAGCACTTCACACCCGTCCTCTTTCCGCCAGCGCTCCTTTACCGCCTCCAAGTTTAAGCCTTCATATTCTTCGGGCCGGATCGTGCTTTTACCGTATGCCTCGAGCAAAGCGTGCTGCACGGAGGGATCAGGCGTGCTCCAAGCAATATCCTCCCCGTTTGATACTCCGACTTCGATATGATCCACGTTTTCTTCCGATGGCAGCTGCATCATATCCCGCCGCCCCAGCGCATTGTATGGCAGATGCGCCAAGAAGAGTCTCGGACTGAGATAGAATTCGTCCGGATCATCCTTTAGCGTATAGATAACGGCGTCGCTGAATCTTGCGACCGCTTTATCGGTCTTCGCCGCAAGATGGTCGAGCGAGGTCCCGTATC
This sequence comes from Clostridia bacterium, assembly GCA_017523925.1. Lineage (GTDB taxonomy): Bacteria > Bacillota > Clostridia > Christensenellales > CAG-138 > PeH17. The sequence continues at coordinate 5,905 of JAFWVQ010000034.1, read as the reverse complement.
TCCCGCCGATAAAACAATACTCGCGGCCTTTATAGGTGCGGTTTGGATCTAAGCGCGGCAGCGTGAGCAACCCGATCCCAAAAAACAGAACGGCTGCGCTGAGAAGAACAAGAACGCCTATCAGGAGCTTTTTGATAGGGCTTTTTCCGGATCGGATCCTCTTGCTCATTAAAACCTCCTTATGACGGGCTCTGCACATTGGCGCTGCCGAAGCATCAAAGTAATTGCTCTGTTTCTTTGGCTAAAGATCTCCGCAAAGCGGCATCACTTTGCCTTGACCTCCTCGAAGAGGGCGTTCATGTAATCGAGCATGATCTCGTGAACCTCGTCCTTGAGCGCGATGAGCGCATTATTGTCGATCGGTGGTTTGCCCGAATCGGCAGGAGCGTGGAGGTACTGCGCTTCAAGGCCATAGAGATATCCATCGACACGGAAAAAAACATCCTCGCTGTAGGACTTTGTGTCAAGCTGCAGCTCGTGGTAGTTGTAAACTCTGTCCTGATCGTATTGGGCACGTGAAAGCCGGGTGCCCCAAGTTTTTTCGTACTCGGGAGTCTCGCAGCTCAAGATAAATCGAATGGTTTCGCCGGCGATCGTGCTGTTTCCGATCACGACGTAACGAAGGGGCTTTCTGCGAAAGTACGATGCGTAGGTGACCTCATAATCCGTAGTGCTTTCGTCGAGCTCGAGCGCGGAGAAATCGGGGAAAAGCACTTTCTTGTTGCGCGAGAACACGCTTTTGACTTCGTCGTAGGATTCAAAATCTTCAAACGGAGTCGAATGCTTGTAGCAGGAATTCATAACGCACATATACGTGCCGAAGCCTATGCCGAAGACAATGCCGATCAGCACTATCGCCAAGAATAGGATAAGTATACCGCGCCGCAGCGCCTCGCCTTTGGTTAAGATCATAATAAACTCCTATCGGTGTGGTGTGGGGTTGGTTTACATATATATAACGGATGGGGAAGGGGAGCGGTTGATTGAATAATGAAGAGTGAATGGCGAATAGTGAATAGTTGAGGTTGAAAGGTGCGGTTCAGCACATCGGTAAGTGGAAAAGCTCAGCACATAGGTAAGCCGGTGGTAAGTCCACTTCCGCTTTTCAAGGCGATGGACGGCACGGTTTTAGCGGCAAGAAGAGCAAAAGCTGTGCAATCACGACCTCGTTGGCTGAAACGGTGGGAAGTGGGAGAGAGGTGTTTTGAGAGACTGGGCTTACGCCCATGATCGACCTCATTTTGATTTTAGTTCGTCGAGCGGTCTCGTTTGTTATCAACCTATGGGACAGCCACCAAACGGAGATTCAATTCATGGGCTTAACAGAAAATCGCGTAATAATTTTACAACATTATCATCATTTTCAGTTACTGTATTATCACCAGTAGTACTAACGCGCTCGCCATGTGATTTTTCTAAGTCATTAATTTTCAGCATTAATGAGCCAATCGTATCACATGCACCGACCATTGAACTAAGAACATCGGAAATCCTATTGATCTCATGATCTAAAACGCCACGTTTGTAAATAAGTTTATGGTTAATCTCGCTCCAACCTTCTTCAAAAATTGTTCGAGTTTGAATTTCCACTTTCGGATTCTTATCAATATTATTTTTATCGGCATAGATCGTATAATGAATAGAACGATACATTTTGTTCTCATCCACACTAACATTGCTGTGCTTATTTACCAGCTGACTGTACATTTCCTTATCATCGCCTTTTTTCAGTTTTATAACAATATTCTCCGATAGTTGGCTAGAATACTCAGACATAATTTGCTCATGCACAGACAAATAGTCATCTTTAAAAACATATAGAATCCTCAAGCCTAATAAATCTGTTATTTTTTTGTAATAGTTGTTTGCGTCATAGCACTCCTGGCGTTCAGCAGCTTTACGAATTATTTTAGCTAATAGACTCGCTGTTTTTTTAATCCTAAAACGATAAGAATGCACATTATCAAACGATGCAATTTTCGTTATATGTCGCTGAATAATATCAAAATACTCGCCTCGATACTGCTTATTCTCGCGACCTTCACCATAGCATTTTTGCTCGTAGTCGTCACCAATTTCAATCAAATCGTTCCATTTTATTCCACAAGACTCAAAAAGGTCAAAAACCGCGTACTTCCTCAGAAAATCACCCTGATTTGCTTTAATTTCTTCAAATGTCATTTCAACATTATCCATCAGATCCCTCCGAAACAAATTAGTTATCGAGTACCACGATCAGCCATTAGATTTTTAATTGCTGTGATTAAACCTACATGCGCAAAAAAAAGCAGTAATCATGAGTTCTATTGACTGCGGGGTATAGACTCTATACTTAAAATTATAGTAAACAAGCTTAATGAACGGCAATAACCGATCATTTCCGCTATCTGGATGAATGTTTGCTTCTTTCAAGACCTTAGCAATGAGAATAAGAGTAACAACTCTTTCGTTGATATAAAGATGCTCATATGGAATATCATTACTCAGAAATTGAATAGGCTTGTCCCTTAGAAGCCAAAAAGCCTCATAGCCATAAATTTTATCTTCATTTGTGCGGTCAATACCACCAAAACTTTTTAGACGATCAATATCCTCAAAATAGTTCAGTACCGCTTGTCCAAGTAAATCGGTATTAATTGTTACTTTATCCAAAATCCCTAATGCATCCAATAGATCCTGCATTTGAATAAGTAGACTTTCGAACCTCGTCTTAAAGTTATACTTACTCAAAAGGTATACTATATGCGCATTTTCTTTTGAATCCATTTTAGTTCCCCCATCACGATTCATTTTTAATGTTGTTTAATGTTGCAAATAGCTTGCTTTTTGTGAATTCACGCACCGCCGCAGTATCTCGCGCTTCCTTCTCTGCACAGTAATCCACACCAGTATTCTTTGCCCGTTCTATAGGATATACCCCCGCCTTCAATTTTTCAACAAAGGCTTCTGCTGCTTTTGACTCATTGATTCTTTTCAATTACTATATTCCCTTCCTTTCGTACTTCTGTATTCTCATACAACAAGTGTATGGACTATCCTCAGCAATCTTGCCAAGGTCAACTCAGTTATTATACACGAAAATAATATAAATTACAAGCGAAATGCGCGAAAACGCGAAATATATTTGAAAACATTGAGAAATTTGCTTGACACGGCGCTGCGGCTGCTTTATAATAGGAGCGTTCGCGCTTTAGGGGCGTATTATGCCTTGCGCAGGCTTAATCTCCGCCCGTCATGCTGACAAATGCCGCGAACCTCTGAACGGGGTCTTATCAGCCCCGGCTCATCTCCCTGCGAGAGGTTGCCGGTCGCCAATCCGGGTAATTCACGCAGGAGAAGCTCGGCTCGACCGAGCGCCCTTGATAACGCAGATTCGGCAAAGTTACTCCGCCGAAATTGCGGCGCAGTCAAGGTGGAGCAGGAGCTCCGCCGTTCGTTTTTAGGTTGAAAACGCGCGGATGGGTGTACTGCTCAAGCTCGTGTGCGGCGATAACCGCACGAAATATTTTAAAGGAGCAAAAAAATGGCAAACACTCGTATCAGGATCAAGCTCAAGGCCTATGAGCACAACCTCATCGACCAGAGCGCAGAGAAGATCGTCGAAACAGCACGCAGGACCGGCGCAAGAGTTTCCGGCCCCATCCCGCTTCCGACGGAGAAGGAGATCGTAACCATCCTTCGCGCACCCCACAAGTACAAGGATTCAAGAGAACAGTTTGAGATGCGCACCCATAAGCGCCTTATCGATATTCTCCAGCCCTCGGCAAAGACCGTTGACGCGCTGATGAAGCTCGATCTGCCCGCCGGTGTCGATATCGAGATCAAGCTGTGATTTCGGAGGTAGAGACATGAAACAGGCAATTCTGGGCAAGAAGATCGGCATGACTCAGGTTTTCAATGAGGACGGCACGATGACTCCCGTAACGGTGGTTCTGGCAGGTCCCTGCCCCGTTACTCAGGTTAAGACCGTTGAGCACGACGGCTATGAAGCGGTTCAGATGGCGTTCGCGCCCGTTCGCGAAAAGCTCATCACCAAGCCTCAGCTCGGTCATCTCAAGAAGGCGGGCGTTGAAGCCCACCGTTACGTCAAGGAATTCAAGCTTGACAATGCTGCAAGCTACACCGTTGGCACCGTTATCAAGGCGGACACCTTCGCTAAGGGCGATCACGTAGACGTGACCGGCACCAGCAAGGGTAAGGGCTTCGCGGGCGCGATCAAGCGCTGGAATCAGGCCAGGGGCCGCAAAACCCACGGTTCGCATTCCTACCGCGTTGCGGGCTCCATGGGCGCCTGCACCTATCCCGGCGAAGTTTTCAAGACCAAGCACCTCCCCGGCCACATGGGCCATGAGCGTGTAACGGTTCAGAACCTCGAGATCGTCCGTGCCGACGCAGAGCGCAACCTGCTGCTCATCAAGGGCGCGATCCCCGGAGCCAAGGGCGGCCTCGTGCTCGTCCGCAGCACTGTTAAGTAAGGAGGATCAACCATGCCTAACGTAGCTATTTACAATATGTCCGGCAGCAAGGTCGGCACCATGGAGCTTTCCGAGACCATCTTCGGTCAGGAAGTCAACGTTCCCGCGATGCACGCATACGTTACCGCGTACCTCGCAAATCAGCGCCAGGGCACTCAGAGCGCCAAAACCCGCGCGGAAGTTTCCGGCGGCGGCAAGAAGCCCTGGAGGCAGAAGGGCACCGGCCGCGCCCGTCAGGGTTCCACCCGCTCCCCGCAGTGGACTCACGGCGGCGTTGTGTTCGCTCCCAAGCCCCGCGATTATCGCCTGAGCCTCAACAAGAAGCTCAAGAGGGTTGCTCTCAAGTCCGCCCTCTCCGCGAAGGTCGCTTCCGAGAAGTTCATCGTTCTCGACTCCCTCAAGCTGAGCGCTCCCAAGACCAAGGAAATGGTCAAGGTTCTCGAGAGCCTCAAGATCAGCAGCGCGCTCATCATCACTCCCGCTGTGGACGAGACCGTGCTTCGCGCTTCCAATAATATCCCCGGCATTCAGACCACCACCGTCGGCACCCTGAACACCTACGAAGTGCTCAAGTACGATGCGGTCATCGCCACCCGCGACGCAGTTGAAAAGGTCGAGGAGGTATACGCATAATGAACGCTTACGACATCATCATCAAGCCCGTTCTCACCGAGAAGAGCTATGAAGCCATCGCCGAGAAGACCTACGTCTTCATCGTTGCGAAGAAGGCGGGCAAGACCGAGATCAAGCAGGCCATCGAGACCATCTTCGAAGGCGTCAAGGTTGAAAGAGTCAACACCGTCAACCGTCTCGGCAAGCTCAAGAGGCAGGGCCTCCACTCCGGCCGCCGCCCCTCCACCAAGAAGGCGTACATCACGCTTACGAAGGACTCCAAGACCATCGAAGCCTTCGACAACATCCAGTAAGCAGGAGGAGACACACCATGGCAATCAGAAAGATCAAGCCCATCACTCCGGGTCAGCGCTTCATGACGGTCTCCACCTACGAGGAGATCACCTGCAAGACCCCCGAGCGCTCCCTGATGGAGAGCCTCACCAGCAAGGCGGGCCGCAACCATCACGGCAGGATCACCGTTCGTCACCGCGGCGGCGGCGCAAAGCGTCAGTACCGCATCATCGACTTCAAGCGCAATAAGGACAACATCCCCGCTAAGGTCGCCACGATCGAATACGATCCCAACCGCACCGCGAACATCGCTCTTCTGCACTATGCGGACGGCGAAAAGCGCTACATCATCGCTCCCTACGGCCTCAAGGTAGACGAAACGATCGTCTCCGGCGAGACCGCCGATATCAAGGTCGGCAACGCGCTTCCTCTCAGGAACATCCCCGTCGGCACCATGATCCACTGCATCGAGCTTCTCCCCGGCAAGGGCGCTCAGCTCGTTCGCAGCGCAGGCAACGCCGCTC
>JAFWVQ010000033.1 GCA_017523925.1 Clostridia bacterium | reverse complement strand
GCGGCGTTATCCGTCCCATCACCACCACTCCTGAGGGCGGCTACCGCTATGCCTTCCGCGAGAAGCTCGAGGAAGCTTATAACGAAAACACCCGCGCGATCATGTTCACCAACCCCGGCAACCCCACCGGCGTTGTGCTCACTCCCGAGGAGCTCAAGACCATCGCGGACTTTGCCAAGGAGCACGATCTGTACGTGATCGGCGACGAGGTCTACCGCGAGTTCGTCTACGGCGGCGAGAACCTTGCCACCATCGGCCAGTTCCCTGAGCTGCACTATAACGCGGTCATCATCGACTCCGTTTCCAAGCGCTTCTCCGCCTGCGGCGCACGCATCGGCGCGATCATCACACGCAATAAGGAGCTTATTCAGAACCTTCTTAAGTTCTGTCAGGCGAGGCTCTCCGTTGCAACGCTCGATCAGGTCGCTTCCGCCGCGCTCTATAACGTCGGCCCCGAGTATTTCGAGAAGGTTCGCAAGGAGTACAAGCTCCGCCGCGACACCTGCTATAAGAAGCTGCTCGAGATCCCCGGCATCGTGGTAAAGGAGCCCCAGGGCGCGTTCTACATGATGGCGGCGCTGCCCGTTGATAATGCGGATACCTTCCAGAAGTGGCTGCTCACCGATTTTGACGACAACGGCGACACCGTCATGTTCGCTCCCGGCGAAGGCTTCTATGCAACCCCCGGCAAGGGACTCAACGAGATCCGCATCGCATACGTTCTCAAGCAGCAGGATCTTGAAAGGGCGATGGATCTGCTCGCTCTCGGCATCAAGAAGTACAACGAAACCCATAAATAATCGCCGTATTGAGGCTTAATGAATTCTGCCCGCATCGGTTCACGGTGCGGGCGGTTTTTGCAAAAAGGCGACTTTCGGGAAATCTCCGATAATGCCGCAGTTCCCCATCTCCGCTCTTGCCTAATGCGCCGATAGGGGGTATAATTTAAAGAAAGAAAATCGCAAAGGGGGGCGTTTTGGAAAGCTATTCTCATCTTGCAAGGCTGTATGACGGCTTTATGAACGAGGTCGATTACGAGGCGTGGGCGCAGTACGTTTCGCGCCTTATTCGCCGTGCGCTGAATATGCCCGAAAACGCGCCTTTCTCAAGGCCGCCGCGTATACTCGAATGCGGCTGCGGCACGGGGAATATCACCGTGCCTCTCGCAAAGCTCGGCTTCGACATCACCGCAAGCGATATTTCAGATGATATGCTTGCTGTTGCCGCCGAAAAGGCGCGCTCGGCGGGGCTTCGGCTTCCGTTCGTTCGCATGGATATGACCGCGCTTTCCTTCCACAGGCCGCTCGACTGCATCATCGCCTGCTGCGACTGCGTGAATTATCTGACGGGCGAAGGCGACGCGGAAAGCTTCTTCCGCTCCGCGTACTCGCTGCTGAAGTCGGGCGGTGCGCTCCTATTTGATATCTCTTCAAAGCATAAGCTTGAAAGCATACTCGGATGCAATGCCTTCACTGACAGCCGCGCCGATCGCGCCTACTTCTGGCAGAATAATTACGATGAAGAGTCGAACCTCATCGAGATGAAGCTCGAGTTCTTCACAAAAACGAATGAAAAACAGGACGGAGAAAGCCTGTATAAACGAAGCGCGGAAACGCATATCCAACGCGCGTACACGGAGTTGGAGCTTATGTGCCTGCTCGAGCACTGCGGCTTCAAGCGCATCGAGGCCTTCGATGCGTTCTCGCTTGAGCCGCCGAAGCCCGAATCGGAGCGCATACAGTTTCTTGCAGTTAAATAACAGCCGCAAAAAGGACGGATAAAGATAAAATGGATAACAAGAATAAGGACCTTATGCTCGGAGGACTCCTCCTCAATAAAACCGTAAAATTCATGGCGATCTCGGGCACCGAGATGGTCGAGACCGCGCGCGAACTGCACTCGCTCAGCAGAGTATGCACCGCTGCGCTCGGCAGGCTCCTGCTCGCCGTTTCGATGATGAGCGCAAGGCTCAAATCCGAGACAGACAGCATCACCGTCACCTTCGCGGGCGGCGGTCCGGCGGGCAACCTTACCGCCGTCGGGCATTCGGGCGGAGCCGTAAAGGGCTGCGTCACGAATCCCGAGCTCGAGCTCCCGCCGAATGAGGAGGGCAAGCTGGACGTGCGCGGCGCTGTCGGCACGGCGGGCGAGATGCGCGTTATTCGCGATCTTTCGCTCAAGGAGCCCTATATCGGCAGATGTGCGCTCGTAAGCGGCGAGATAGCCGATGATTTTGCAAATTATTTCCTAACGAGCGAGCAGCAGCCCTCGCTCGTGTATCTCGGCGTGCGCGTGGAGCCCGCAAGCGGCAAGGTGCGCTCGGCGGCGGGGCTCATGCTTGCGCCGCTGCCGAACTGCCCCGATGAGGACATAACCCGCCTTGAAGAGATCGCATCGGAGATATCCCTTCTTTCAAAGCATATCGACGAGGGCGAGGACCTGCGCGGCGCGATAGAAAAGCTCTTTTTCGATATGGAGCTTGAGATAACGGACGAGCTTTCGCCCGAGTATCGCTGCGACTGTTCCCGCGAACGGCTCGAAAGCGTCATAATCTCGCTCGGCGAAAAGGAGCTGACCGATATCATCGAAACCGACGGCAAGGCGGAGCTGGTTTGCTCGTTCTGCCAGAGAAAATACGTCTTTACCGAGGATGAGCTTCGCGCTCTGCTTCTTGAAGCGCAAACTGCGGAGGATCCCTTGGATGAGTGAACGCGATAAGAAAAACGACAATGTAAGCCGAATAGGCCGCGTCATAAGCATATCGGGCAGCGTGAACAGCCTGATCGACAGGGGCGACGAGCTCTCGGAGAAGGGTGATTTTCTCTCCGCGCTCAAGCTTTACAGGCGCGCGCTCAGGTTGCGGCCGCAGAATGACGATACGCGGCTTCGCGTGGCGGATACGCTGCTCGATATGAACTGCTTCGCCGAGGCGGCGGGCGTGCTTGCGCCGGTGCTGCGTCAGGGCAGCCCTATACTGCGGCTCGTTATCTTCCGCCTTGCGCACTGCATGCTCGGAAGAAGCGAGTTTCGCGCGGCAAGGCAGCTCTTCATGCTTGCGGTGACCGATGGCGATGAGGACGACGTTTCCGAGGAGCTGAGCTATGAGGAGATGGCAAACGCCTTCGAATGCATCGGCGCCTGTGAGCAGTATGTGGATTCCGAAGCCGAGGAAAAGCGCTTCGTTCGCGATTCGGACGAGGTGGAGCTGGAGCGCGTGCTCGAGGAAGCAGGGAAGCTCAGCGAGCAGGGCCGCTTCGATGAGGCGATCCCCCTTGCCGAGGGCGCATACGAACGCCACCCGGATTCCATGGAGCTCTTCACCGATCTTCTGCTCAATTACTACTGCGACCGGCGGCTTGACGAGGGCAAAAAGCTCTACGAGACCGCGCCGCAGCGCTTCAAGCGGGATTTCACCGTGCAGTGCTGCGCCGCGCTGATCTTCGGTGCGCTCGGCGAGAGCGAACGAGTCGAGAAGCTGGTTTCCGCAATAACCTCCCATGGCCTCGAGCAGATAAACGACATCGTGCGCGCCTACACGGTCATGATGGAGATCGGCAGGTTCGAAAAGGCCTCCGAATATGCGGAGGATCTCTGCGATATCGAGCCGTACAACCGCAATTTCATCCATTTCGCGGCACAGGCGGCGTATTGCTTGAACGATATCTCCTACGCCAAGCAGTGCTACGAGCGCTGTCTTGCGATAGAGCCGAGCGATTCCGTGGCATACTTCTTCAAAAAAACCTGCCTTGAAACGCTCGAAAGCGGCGAGCGCATCCGCTATCAGATCGAATACACCGTGCCGCCGGCCGAATTCCTTCGCCGCGTTGAGCGCTCGGAGGAGATCGCGAACATGAGCCGCGACGAGGTCGCCGAACTGTACGATCTCAGCCGCGACGAGGTGCTGAGGCTCACCGATTGGGCGCTGAACGACAAGAGCAGCCCCTATGGCGATATGTACCTCGCCATTCTCGAGCAGTACGATCCGGAGCTTGCCGAGGCGCTGATCAGGCGCATAATCGTTGAGCCGGAAAGCTCGAAGGCGATGAAGCGCGCCGCGCTCGCGCATCTCAACTCCATCGCGCCGAATGAGAAATTCATGCTCTATTCCGATGGAAACGTGAACGTCTGCTCCTTCGGCAAGGGCGCGGACAGCTTCGCCGAGTGGCCCGAATGCTATCGGCGCATCGCGGAGCTTGCCTGCTCGCGCATCGCCGAAAAGGCACCGGACCTGCTTCCCGCAGCGGCGAAGCTCTGCTATCTCTACACGCTCGGCAGCTATAAAAAGAGGCCGCGCCTGCCGTTTGGGCAGCCCGAGGCAATGGCGGCGGCGATAGAGTATTTTTTGCTTAAAGAAAACGAAAACTACGAAACCCCGAACCTCCACGCCTTCGCCGCCGAGCGCGGCGTCACTGTGCGCAGGATAAGCAACGCGCTCGTTCGCCTGCTGACCACCGATTTTCCGGACGGCTTCCCGTTTGAAAACACGGTGAGCGAGAGCGAAACGGATTGGCTCGGCTCCATGGAGGGCGATGATGATTACGGCCCCGACGAACACGGCTCCGACGAGCACGGCGGGCGTTTTGCCGATCTTATCAATATTGCGGACAGAAACGACGGCGGGGAAGACGACGATCCGCTCGAGTGAGACCGCGGATCAAGCACAACGAAAACTTGGTATCGCCTATGGAATTCTTTGCAACCTGTAAAATTGGGCTCGAATCGCTCGTTTCGGGCGAACTCAAGGAGCTCGGCATAGAGGTAACGGCCGTTCACGATGCGCGCGTGGATTTTTCGGGCAGCTACACCGATATGGCGGTGGCGCTGACCTATCTGCGCACGGCGGAGCGCGTTTTGATGCAGGTGGGCTCGTTTGAAGCCACAAGCTTCGAACAGCTCTATGAGGGCGTTCGCGCGATCGAATGGAAGAACTACATCAATAAAAACAATTTTATCCACGTAACCGGAAAATCCGCGAAAAGCAAGCTCTTTTCCGTTTCGGATTGTCAGCGCATCTCGAAAAAAGCGATAGTCGATTCGCTTGCTTCTGCCTACGGAATAAAGATACTTCCCGAAAACGGCAAGCGCATCATAATCGAGATCGGCATACTGCGCGACGTTGTGACGGTCGCGCTCGATTGCTGCGGCGCGGGGCTTTCGCGGCGCGGGTATCGAACCTATAACGTGTCCGCTCCGATCTCCGAGACACTCGGCGCGGCGATAGTGCTGCTCTCAGGGTACAGAGCGGAGCGGCCTTTTCTCGATCCCATGTGCGGCTCGGGTACTATGCCGATTGAGGCGGCGATGATCGCCACCAATACCGCCGTCGGCCTAAACCGAAGCTTTGCCGCCGAGGATTGGCATTTCATGCGCGAAAACGCCTTTGAGCTTGCCCGCGAGAGGGCGAGGGACTGCGTCAAAGCCGATTCCTTCGATATTACCGGCTCGGATATCGACGCCCATTCCATCGACCTTTGCAAAAAGCACGCGAAGAAGGCGGGCGTAATGCTCTCTTGGCGCGTTGCCTCGGTGCTCGATCTTAGAGAGGAAAGAAGCGGGGGAGTTTTGTGCTGCAATCCGCCCTATGGCGAGCGTCTGATGGAGAAGCGCGATGCGGAAAAGCTCTACCGGGGTATGCACGAGGTCTTTTCGCGTCTCGACGGCTGGAGCGTGAATATCATCGCATCGCACCCCGAGTTCGAGCGAGTGTACGGTCAGCGTGCCGATAAACGAAGAAAGCTCTCCAACGGCGGCATGGTCTGCACGCTGTATCGCTATTACCCGAAGTATTCGCAAGGCCGCGACAGAGTGCGCGTGGAAATCGAAAATGAAAGGAAAGAATAAAAATGAAGAGGCTGCTACAAGCTGTTTTCGCTGCCGGTATGTGCTTTATAATGATTTTCAGCGCGGCTTGCAGCCTAATCGGCGGCTCCAAAGAGGAAAAGGGCGCATGGCTTATGGTCAGGGAAGTGCAATGCGGCAGCGAAGGAAACGCGCAGGCGCGGCGTGAATATGAATACGACGAGTGCGGCAACAACGTAAAACAAACATATTCCTTGACGGATAGAACTATCTATCGCTATGAAAGCGAATATGACGAGAAAGGCAGGGAACTCATTCGCAGAGTAATCGACGGCAGCTCCGTTTCGACTTATGAATACAAGTATGACGATGCCGGAAACTATTGCAGCTGGACTGCTTCAAAAGAGAACGGTACCGTTTCATCCATGGGCAGCCTCCGCTATGATGAAAACGGAAACGTGCTTGTTGAAACTACATACAAAGCGGATGGAAGAATGGATACGCGCATCGAACATGAATACGATGAAAGCGGAAGAGAAACGAGTTATAAGTACTATGAAAGCGACAACAGCATGGTCTACGGACGCGAAAAGAAATATGATGAAGAAGGGAAACTGATCGAGGAGCGCATCTTCAACGAAGGTATGCCCGGCACGGTATGGGTTTACGAATACGATGCAAACGGCATCGCGGTCAAGGCGAACGGCTTCTTGGCTGTGGAGGACGGCTCCGCTAATGAGGAAGTGCAGTACGGTTGGAGTGAATTCGTGTACGATGAAAACGGAAACCGTATCGAGATCATCTCATTCGACTTGGAGGGCGGAAAACAGTCGATCATCGAGTACGAATACGAATTCTTTGAAAACGCGCCGAAGAGCAAGCAGCGCATGGACTGGTAAATCGAGAATAAGCATAACAATACCGCCCCTCAAGCCGAGAGGCGGTATTAGTTTGGCATAAACCATAAACTTTTTACATCATATCCGCATTTCTTCTGTCCATGCTGCGCTTTGCATCGCGCTCTGCAATCGCATGGCGCTTATCGTAGAGCTTCTTGCCCTTTGCGACGGCAAGCTCAAGCTTCACCCGACTGTCCTTGAGATACAGGCGCAGGGGGATGAGGCTGTATCCGTCCGCCTGGGTGAGCGAACCGAGCTTGAGTATCTCGCGCTTATGCAGCAGCAGCTTTCTTTCGCGGAACGGGTCGCGGTTGAAGATATTGCCCTTTTCATAGGGCGAAACGTGCATGCCGACCACGAACGCCTCGCCGTTTTTTACTTTGACGTAGGAGTCCTTGATATTGACCTTGCCCATGCGGATGCTCTTGACCTCGGTTCCAACGAGCGCAAGCCCGCATTCGTAGGTTTGCTCAATAAAATATTCGTGCCTTGCCTTACGGTTTTCGGCAAGCTGTTTTTCGCCGCGCTTGATGGGCATCTGCTTCCACCTCGAAACGATTTAATGTTAGTTGTATAGAAAAAAGCGCAGTGCCCGAAAGCACGGGTACCGCGCGGAATGCCATAAGAAAAGTCTCCGACCTCAGCGACCTCAGCCGATGATGAGAAGGATGAGCGCAATAACACCAACGGCAGCGCCGAGGATGATGGTCAGCTTCTGAAGCTTGGCTTCCTTGGAGGCCTTTGCGCTGCGGCTGCGGCCGAGTGCGGTGGTGTCGTTTCCGAACGCGCTGCCGAGACCGGCGGTCTTCGCATCCTGCATAAGGATGACGGCGATAAGAACGATCGAAACGATGATCAGAAGAATATTTAGAGCGATTCTAAGAGCGGGCATGGTAGTTATCCTTTCATTGATTGACTGCTCCCGCCATTATATCATGCTTGCTCATAAAATGCAAGACTTTTTGCAGATGCTTTGCGTTATTTGAAATTATATTGGTTTGCGGGGCGCATCATCAGAGATATAAACCCTTGTTTTGCGCGGTAATACTTGTGTTTTGAAGCAATTTGTGCTATTATTTCCCATGTAAAATGCGCGATTATGCGCATGGAGGTAAAACCATGAGCAAACGATCCGGGCTAAAAGAAAAACTGCATATCTCTTCTATCGACGAGAACTGCGCCGCCGCCGCGCGCGCTCACGGTCTCGGCGTTGAGATCGCCGAATTCTGCTGGGCGTATTATATCGATAACGAGCGGGACGCGCATATCGAAAACTGCCGCAGGATGATGGCGGAGTCCGGCTCGTCCTCGTTTTGGTTCCACGCGCCGTTTGCGGAGCTTGCCGCCTGCGCGATCGACCCAAGGGCCAGGGAGCTCGCCATGACGCGCTACCTTCAATCGGCGGAGATAGCGCGCGAGCTCGGGATAGATCGCCTTGTGATACACGGCGGCTATATCCCGTACGTCTATTATCCGGTCACCTACGTCGATCAGTCGATCGCGTTTTGGAATGAATTCCTTGAAAAAACGCCCGAAGAGCTCGTCGTTGCGCTTGAAAACGTTATGGAGCCCTCGCCCGAAATGCTCGTTCAGATCGCGGACGGCGTTGATTCGCCCCGCCTCGGGCTCTGCCTCGATATCGGGCACGCGAACTGCATCGTTTCCAAAACTCCGCCCCTTGATTGGGTGAAGCCGATGGCAAAGCGCCTTTTCCACGTCCACATCCATGATAATATCGGCGAAAACGATCTGCACCTGCCGCTCGGAGAGGGCAGCATCCCGGTCGAAAGCATCCTCGACGCGGTGCTCGAGCTTTGCCCGACTGCAAGCTTCACCATCGAGAATATGTATTCCGCCGGCTCGATCGAATGGCTTGTCAAAAAAGGCTATATCCAAAAGCCTTGACAGGCTTTGCTATATCAAAATAAACTACTTCATATAATTGTTGGAGATACCGATGAACGAAACCGAACTCAAAACCATCATAAACAGCATTGACCCCGCCTCAAGAAGCGCGATGGAGCTTGCCGAAAGGCATCAGAGCGAGCTTGCCAAGCCTCCGGGAAGCCTCGGCAGGCTCGAGGAGCTCGCCATCCGCATCGCGGGCATGACGGGCAATGTGTTCAACGAGGCCGAAAAGCGCCGCATAGTAGTGTTCGTTGCGGATAACGGCGTTGTGGACGAGGGCGTCGCGGTGACCCCGCAGGACGTAACGCTGAAGCAGGCCGTGAACATGACGCGCGGCGTCACAGGCATGTCCTCGCTTGCGCGGTTCTTCGGCGACGAAACGCGCATCATCGACGTGGGCATCGACACCGACGAGGAATTCGAGGGCATCATCAACCGCAAGATCAGGCGAAGCACGGGCAATATCCGCTCGGGCGCCGCTATGACGCGCGAGGAGGCCGTGGCGGCGATCGGCGTAGGCATCGGCGCGGCAAGACGGGCCGCCGAGGACGGCGTTCAGCTCCTCGGCATCGGCGAGATGGGGATCGGAAACACCACCACCTCCGCCGCGGTGCTTGCCGCCATGATCGGCGCGGATCCCGCAAACGTGACGGGCCGCGGCAGCGGACTCACCGATGCGGCTTTCTATAAGAAGGTCCAGGTCATCCGCGATGCGCTTGCATGGAATGCGCCCGACCCGCGCGATCCCGTGGATATCATCGCAAAGGTGGGCGGGTTGGATATAGCCGCAATGACAGGCGCGTTCCTCGGCTGCGCCCTCGAGCATATCCCCGCCGTTGCGGACGGGTTCATCTCCACCGTTGCCGCGCTCTGCGCCGTGCGGCTTTGCCCGCAGGTGCGCGATTACGTTATCCTCTCCCATGCATCAAGGGAGCTCGGCTATATGCTCGCCTCAAGGGCGCTCGATCTCTCGCCCCTCTTGGCGCTCGATATGCGCCTTGGCGAGGGCAGCGGCTGCCCGCTCGCGTTCCAGCTCATTCGCGCCGCACTGGCCGTTATGAACAATATGGCCACCTTCGAGGAAGCGCGTATAGACGACGGCTATCTCGACGAGATCCGCAGGCAGGCAAACCCCGCGGGCAAATTCGGCGGCGTTTGAGCCGAAGCCTTCCGCTATGAAGATACTTCTGCTCGGTTCAAGCAAAAGCGGCAAGAGCATGCTTGCTCAAAGGCTGATCCGCCATCTTTCGCAGGCGGACGGCTCAAAGCCGTACTATTGGGCCACCATGGAGCCGACCGACGGCGAGGACAGAGCGCGCATAAAAAAGCATCTCGGCGAGCGCGAGGGCTGGGGCTTTGAAACGATCGAGTGCGCGAAAAGCATTTCGGCGTTTCTGCCAAGCCTTCATGAAAACGCCGCCGTGCTTTTCGACAGCATAACGGCGCTTGCTGCAAACGAGATGTTCGGCACCGCTTCAAGCGGCTATTATCAGCAGCCCGATCGGGATGCGCCTCAGCGTACAGCGGCCGATCTTCGTGCGCTTATGAACATGGCGGCGCATACGGTGCTCGTGTGCGATGAGCTCTTTCGCGACGGAAACATCTACTCCGGATCGACCGAAAACTACCGCCGTGCGCTCGCTTTTATATGCCGTGCTCTTGCTGAGGAATGCGACGCGGTATGCGAGGTCGTCAGCGGCCAAGAGATCATCCATAAGGGCGCGCTGCCGCCCCTGTCTTTAAACGAAAGATCCTTATGAAGCTTTGGTTCTATGCATTCTTTATGGCTTGGGGGATGTTCCTCTCGGTGCCGTGCCCGTTTCCGAAATGGGATGAGAAGGCGCGGGGGAGGATGCTCGCCTGCCTGCCTCTTATCGGCGTGCTTGTTGGCGCGGTTTGGGCGCTTGCGGCGTTTTTGCTTGCGCGTTTTGCCTGTCCAAAGCCCCTTGCCGCATTCGTGCTTGCAATGCTGCCGTATCTTCTCGTGGGCTTTCTGCACCTTGACGGCTTTTCGGACGTTTGCGATGCGATCCTCTCGCGGTGCGACCTTGAAATGCGCCAAAGGATCCTCAAGGATCCGCATATCGGCGCTTTCGGCGTTATCTCCATCGTGATACTGCTGATCGCGCGCTTTGCGCTCTTCCTTTCGGCCGATGCTCCTGCGCTCAGCTTCCTTGCGCTGCTGCCGCTTGCACTGATACCGATCGCCACGCGCGCCTGCGCCTTCCTTGCGGTCGCGCTGCTGCGGCCGATGAAAACAAGCCAGTATGCGCGAATGGATAGGGGCGAAGCCAAAAAGCATATCGTCCTTCCGAGCGTTATGCTTGCTGCGGCGATAGCGCTTCCGCTCGTTTTCTGCGGCTTTCACGGCTTTGCGCCGCTTGCTGCGGCGGTGTTCTACGCGCTGAACGCGCTTCGCGGCTATAAGTCGCTCGACGGCATGAACGGCGATATCTCGGGCTATGCGCTCGAGCTCGGCGAACTTTTCGGCATAGCGGCATTCGTGCTTATACGATAAAAGATTTCGTATCGGATCAGGCTTCAAACACAGTTTTAAATATTTCGAAAAATAAAATGCGGAGGAAAGATGGAGCTCGTTATCGGCGGCGCATATCAGGGCAAGCTCACTTGGAGCGTTCGGCAAAAGGGCTTTTCACAGGGCGACCTATTCGACCTTTCGGAGGGCTTTCCTTCCTGCGCCCATCCTTGCTTCTATCATCTCGAAGTGCTTACGCGCCGCGCCTGCGCCGATGGGCTCGATGCCGAGGCCATCCTCGAAAAGCTGAGCGCGCATATCGAAAATTCCGTTGTGATATCGCGCGAGATCGGATGCGGCATAGTGCCGATGGATGCGTTCGAGCGGAGCTGGCGCGAGCAGCACGGGCGGCTTCTCTCGATGCTTGCATCGCGTGCCGAGAGGGTAACGCGCATATTCTGCGGCCTTGCGGAGGTGCTAAAATGAAGCTGACCCTTATTCGCCACGGCCGAACTATCGGCAACATCAACGGGCTGTACTACGGCAAAACCGATCTTCCGCTCGTTGAAGAGGGCGTCGATGCACTCGAGCAGCTCAAGCGGGATCACCGCTATCCCACGGCAAAGCATTACTACACAAGCGGCATGCTCCGCACGGAGCAGACCTTTCGCATTCTCTACGGTGAAACGCCGCATGAGATAATTCCCGACCTTCGCGAGATAGACTGCGGCGATTTTGAGATGCGCTCCTACGAGCAGCTCAAGGACGACCCAGCTTTTCAGGAGTGGATAACAGGCGATAACGAAGCGAATATCTGCCCAAACGGCGAGAGCGGCAACGCCGTTACCGAGCGCGCGCTTGCTGCGCTCGCGCCGATTATCGAGGCGGGGGAGGATGCAGTGATAATCACCCACAGCGGCGTTATAGGCGGCGTGCTGTGCAGGCTTTTCGGCAAAGGCACGCGCTACGACTATCGGGTAGACCCGGGCTTCGGTTTCATGGTCGAATTCAGCGGCGCCACTCCGATCTCAATTGAAAAAGTGCCGTTCCCGATTCATAAGTGAGAACTGCATAAGCCTTTTATGCTCTATAAAAGTAATAATTTCTATGCGAAAGAGAGTCCGTTGGGCTCTCTTTTTCAACAGTTCACTATTCGTTTTTGTTATTCGTTATTCAGTCGTCATCCTCGTCCCTGCCGAGCGCCCATGTGAACGTGACCGAATCCGTGGAGCGGATATCGTCCGGCGAAAGCTGCGCATCGAAGCTTGCTCCGAATGCGGCGGATTCGTTCTTTGCGCGCATGAGATTCGTCGGTGAAAATACGTTCACGTCGCCCCAGTTGTAGTCGATATTGATGAGCTCGCCGAGCGAAACGCCCGAAGCGGCGCAAAGTATCTCCGCCTTCTGCCGCGCGTTTGCCGCCGCGCTCTCAAGCAGCTTGCTCTTGATCGAGGCGGGATCCTTGACCGTGAAGGAAAGATTGAACTGCGGCTTAGCGCTGCATGCGGCGATCGCTGAAAGCGTTTTTGAAAGATTCTCGTTTGTGAAATCGAATTCGAGCTTCAGCGAGTGGAAGCACATATATCCGGCGAAAACACTGCGATACATGCCTCTGTCGTCGCGCTCGTCCTCATAGTTCATATGCACGTTGAAATCCATCGTCTTCAGCGCGCCCTTCTCATAGCCAACGGCCTCGAGGGCGGCGTTCAGATCGGCGATCTGCTCGTTTGCGGAACGGATCGCAGCTTCGTACTCCCTGTCCTTGGTCTCGATGTTCATGTTCAGCACCACGCGATCGGGCTTGGTTTTCGCGGTGCCGACGCCCTTAACGGTTATCGTTCGTTTCATTTTTCTGCTCCCTTCGTTTTTGTATTTCGTGCTGCTTAATGCCGCATTCCGTGCTTTGTGCGCGCCTTATGCTGCGCCCGCCTTATTCGTCGTCCTCATCGTCAAAAAGCTTCTCCATCCTCAGCCTTATCCCGTCGAACTGCGGGTCGGAGATCAGCTTGATAACGCCCTCGTAGGAGTCGCGATACATCTCGCTTCCGTTGGCAAGCTCCTTCTCGTAGCCGAGCTGAGCATGCTTGAGGAATTTGTACGCGGACTCGATATCGGTGTTCATGTCGCCGCCGAGCGCCATCTCCCTGCCCATGGCGAAGCAGAGGCTGGGATAGGCCTGCAGCTCGTTCAGCCATGCGAGCTCAAGCAGTTCGCCGTCCTTCGAGATCACGAAACTCACCGCCATGCGATAGTAATACGCCGAAAGCTCCTTATCCATGAGCCCCCATTTGTCGCTTGAATAGATATCGCCGAGCTTGTATGCGGCGTCAACGTCGCCCTTGGAGGCCGCGATCTTGAAATAAGCCACGGCAAGCGAGGTGTTTGCCTCGATGCTCCTGCCGTAGAGGTAGCAGTAGCCGAGGTTGGAGATGGAATGAGCGTTGCCCATCGCCGCCGCAAGCCGGTAGTATTCCACGGACAATTCATAGCTCTCGGGTGCATAGAACTTCGCGCCCTTGTTGTTTATGTAGTTCGAATCTTTCAGCTCAATAGCGGTCATATCAGAGGGGGTGAGGGTGAGTTTATTATCCATTGCTTCCTCCTATGCCTTGGTTTTCGGCTTGCGTACGTACATTTTCCTGAAATGAAGTATATCACGATGCGCCGCACATGGCAATAGCTCAAGCTGCATTTCAATGCAGTCGGAGCAAAAATTCGCACAGTCGATGCTTTTTTACACTAAAAACGGGCGAAAACGCTCCGTTCCCGCCCGCAATTCTTATTCTTTACACCGGCTTCACCGCTCTTTCGCCGCGCTTACGCCACGATACCGCTGTACCGCGCGCTTTCGAGCACGTCCATCATGAACTTCATCGGCGTGATGCTGCCTCCCGCGACCATCGAGAAGATGATCGGCGATGCGCCGGATACCAGCGTCACGCCCTGCTCGTTCATCCGAACGGGCTGATGACCGTGCCGCGAGGCCACGTTCCAGAAGATGATCTCCGGCAGCTCGTAGCCGTGCAGCGCGTAATCGCGCTTTGCGTTCTCAAAGCTGGACAAGGATGCGTTTTCGGCGCACATGTCAAACTCCATGTCGGATATGAAAACGAGCTTCCTCGGCAGCTCCTGCTGCGCAAGCCCGTTCTTCACAGCCGTGCGAAGTATGAGCTTGAATACCGCGTCCACGTTGGTGTTTGCCACTTCGTTGAACGATGCCGCATATTGCAGCCTGTCGCAGAAGGTGTCGCCCTTGAGCCTTATGAGCTTGGGTCTCTGCGAAAACTCGATGAAATGCCCCTTGTATGCGCCCTTGTTGCGGTCCGCAAAGTACAGACCGAGCGAGAACGCCACCGCAGCGGGCAGCGGCGCACCGGGCTGGCGGCCATACATCGAGCCCGAGGTGTCCACTATCGCAAGCATATCGCAGTCGCCGCCGTAATCGGGCAGCGCCTCCCAGGTCGCGTTCAGTGCATCGCGCTCCTCCGGCTTAATATCGAGCCGTCTGCCGTATTCCGATGCTTCGAGATAGGGCTGCACAAGCTCATAGGGCGAAACGTTCGCCGCGTTCAGCTTGGCCTTGCCCGAAAGCGATGCTGCAAGGAAGGCGGCGTAGCGCTCGCCGTCGTTGCGCCTGAATGCGGCGCGGTACTTGAACAGCGCCCTCGAGGGCTGCTTCTCATAGTCGAATGAATAATCGCGCTTGCGAAGATCGTTTTCGATCAGGCGCAGATAAGCGCGCAGCTCGGTGAGCATTTTCCTATACTCCATTTCGCTCATGCCGAGCATTTTCGCAATTCGCCTTGCCTTGCGCACTGTCTCAGCATTCGAAGTGTTGACCGAGGGCAGCCATTTGGCGAGCAGGGAAATGGGCTTGCCTGCTCGCATCTCGGCGATATCATTATCAAGGCGCGATTTGATAAGCGCGATCGTCTCCGCTTCAAGCGTGGTGCCGATAAGAACGAGCAGATCGTCCCAGCGGCCGTACTCGGCGATATTTTCGAGATTCTTTCTAACGGACTCGGGCTTGTTTTCGGCAAGCCACTCGAGCGCAACGCGGAAAACGCGCCTCTCGCCGAGCCCGCCGCGCACGTCGCGCGCGAAAAAGACAAGCTTCATCGCCGCGTCCGCATCCTCGTTGTAGGCGCGGATGAAGAGCTTGAGTATCTGCTCCTTGCTCGCGCCGCGAAGCGCACCCGCCGAAGCAAAAAAGTCGAGGCAGTCCGAACCCGTGGTGGAATGGGTAACGGCGAGATTCTCCGTCAAAGTGACGCCGGCCTCGTTCATAAGGTGTTCAAGCATCTTTTCTGCCTCCTTCTATTCGATCTTCTATTGGCTGTAAGTGAAAAATGTGTAATACAAGGCGCCGTGTGCGGAGTTGAACCGCGAAGCCGCGGCCTCGGCCGACGACTTCCCTACCTGAAAATTGCTGTATGCGCCTTTAAGCTTATTCAAGGCACGTTTTTTTGATTCCGATAATCAATTTGAATTGCTGTTAGTGCCTTTAAGCTTGGTTTTCCTGTACGACAGGCGGAAGGGTGCAAACCAAGACGCATTTCAGGGAAATCCGGCGCCGAAGCGATATCGGCGTATTGATTTAATCTGATGAGTAGTTGCTGTGCGCGTCTTCCGTTTACGATATCAATTATACCATATCTCGGAACTTAATGCAATGCAAACAAGCCGCAAAATGCAGAAAATTGTACTGATTTCGGGCGATTGGAGCTTGCACGGTGAAAAATAATCCATTGTTTTCGGAGCGGAAAAGTTGTAAAATAATGCTGAATAACGAAGCCCACGCGCTTTCGATCAAGGAGGAAACCATGAATATTCTTATAGCGTTCTTTTCAAGGAGCGATGAAAACTACTTCGGCTACGAGAAGCGTTACGTCGCCGTCGGAAACACCGAGATAGCCGCCGAAAAGGCAAGAAAGCTCACCGGAGCGGATATGTTCCAAATCTCAATGAAGAAGCCCTATTCGAAGGAATACGACGCATGCATGCGCGAGTCTCGCGAGGATAAGCTGAACAACGCCCGTCCCGAGCTCGTTTCGCTCCCCGAGAGCATCGACGGATACTCCACCATCATCCTTGCCTATCCCAATTACTGGAAAACCATGCCGATGGCGGTGTTCACCTTCCTTGAGGCGTTTGACTTCACAGGCAAAACCATACTTCCGCTCTGCACGAACGAGGGGGACGACCTCGGCAGAAGCGTGGAGGATATCAAGCGCGCATGCCCCGGCGCGAAGGTCGCGGAGGGCATCTCGCTCTGCGGCACAGGCATCGAAAGCTCCGATCCGTTCATCGAGCGCTGGCTCCGTGAAAACGGCGTTATCTGAGGCTCGCTCAGCGGCGCAAGGCTGTATTATAGCTGTAAAAACCGAGATAACAAGCGGAGAAAACGAAAGATGCTTTTCGAGATCAAAAACGATACCCTGATAATACGCGGCTTGCAGCGCTTCGATCTTTATAAATGCGCCACCTGCGGGCAGGCGTTCCGCTGGAATGAGTGCGAGATCGACCAAGCAGCGGGGGAGAGGTGCGCCTTCACCTGCGTCATACGCGGGCGTGCCGTTCGTGCGGCGCAGACGGAGGAGCTTTTCACCGTCCGGCCCTGCGCGAGCGAGGCGCAGGCGCACGAATACATGGAATACTTCGATCTTGAGCGCGATTATGCCGAGATCGAAGCGCTGATCGCCGCCGATCCGCGCCTTTCGGTCTGCCTGCCGGGAGCCGAGGGCATAAGGGTGTTCAATCAGGAGCCGTTCGAGGCGCTCATCTCGTTCATCATATCCGCAAACAACAATATCAAGCGCATTTCGGGCATCGTCGACAGGCTCTGCCGCCTCTGCGGGGAAAAGCTCGAATTCATGGGAAACGAGCTTTTCGCTTTCCCAACGCCCGAGGCGATTGCGGGCTTATCCGAGCAGCAGCTCAAGGATATCGGCACCGGCTACCGTGCGCCGTACATCGTGGACACCGCTCGCAGGATCGCGGCGGGATACGATCTCGAGCGGCTGCGGGATATGCCGCTTGATGCTGCACGAAAGGAGCTGCTTTCCTTCAAGGGAGTGGGTCCCAAAGTGGCGGACTGCATACTGCTGTTTTCGCTCGGGCATACCGATGCCTTCCCGATCGACGTTTGGATCGACCGCGCCATGAACGAGCTGTTTTTCGACAGCGTACCGCCCAAAAAATCTGAGATGCGCGATGCGGTCGCCGCCATGGGCAGGTACTCCGGCATCATCCAGCAATACATCTTCTTCCATGCAAGAGCCGTGCAGCTCGGTAAGCATAGGACGGAGCATGCTTCGGATGACGAAAGCGCCTGACGGAATACGAGCCGCAGTAAAGAGTGCATGGAAAAGAGTAAAGAAAAGAGTAACGAAAAGAGCTTAGAAACGAATAAAACCGAAAGCCTAAAACGAAAAACCACGACCCCGAAGCAAAAGCCGCGGGAGGCACCTACGCATAAGGAAGTTTTAGAGGATCGGTGCAGTTCGTATTAGGACTGCACCGATTTCTTATGCCGATTGCTTGGAAATCTCGGCGATAAGTGCGGAGATTTCATTAGCATCGGGGACGGTAAATGCACCCACTCCTGTGAAGTGGATATCCACCTTGACGTGGCGTTTACCATTTACCTTTATGGGGGCATAGATATCTATGCGGCGAATGAGCGTATTCACAAGCTCAGGTGTAAGCGCCTTTATGTCTGTCTGTTCTCTGATCGTTTTGAGAAGCAAACGAAGGTCGGTGCTGTTCTTGGATTCCTTTAAAAGCTCTGCTTCGAGCGCTTCTGTTTCCGCAAGCAGCTTTTTCTGTTCGGCCTCGTAATTGCCGCTCATTGTCATAAAGCGCTCATCGGATATCTTGCCGTTGACATTGTCCTCATAGATGCGCTCTATAAGGCGGTCGATCTCCTTTATGCGCTTACGGTTGTTGTCCGCCGTGCGCTGCATACGCCTGATGTCGGAAGCCTTTGCTTTTTGCCAGTTCTGCTCGATCATATAAATGAATATGGACTCATACGAGCGAACAAAATCGACAAAGCCACTTATGCTTTCAAGCGCTATCTGTTCGAGCACCACATTGCGGATAAAATGTGCCGAACACGGTCCTCGCCCCGATTTATAATTTGAGCAGACATAATGCTCCTGTTTTTCGGAAAAGCTCCTTGAGGTGCAAAAATACAGCTTTGCGCCGCAGTCCGCACAATGTACCAATCCCGAAAACATGCTGAGCTTTCCGATAGCGGTAGGCCTCCGCTTATTCTGCCGCAGCTCATGAACGCGCAGCCACAGCTCCTCGGAGATGATCGCTTCCTGCTTGTTTGGGATTATTTGATGCTCATCTTCGGGTTTGTGGATCACCTTGTGGATCTTGTAGCTTACGGTCGTGCTGCGGAAGTTCACCGCGCAGCCTGTGTATTGCCGGTTATCAAGGATATCTGCGACCGTATCTCCCGACCATCCGAAGGGTATCGCCGGAGGCTTGACGTAAGTCGGTCTTCCGCGATTCAGGGCGTGTTCCGTTGGTGTGGGAACGCGATCGGCTTCAAGGATCCTTGCGATGTGCGTGGGACCTTTTCCCGAGAGCGCCAAATCGAATATCCGTTTCACAACAGCAGCCGCCTCGATATCCACATGCCAAACTTCCTTATCCTTCTCGTCCTTGATATAGCCATAAGGAGCGAGCGTACCGACGCGCTTCCCCTGCGCCGCTTTGGAAGCCCATACGGCGCGTACCTTCTTTGAAGTTGAAGCCGCATGCCATTCATTGAAGATATTGGAGAACGGCATAAGCTCCGTGCCGGTGTTGCTCTCGGAATCTACATTATCCTGAATAGCTATAAAGCGTATGCCGAGAGTCGGGTACTTTATCTCAAGATACTGACCTACTTCAAGGTAGTTCCTGCCGAAGCGGCTGAGGTCTTTGACGACTATCGTGGCTACTTCACCGTTCTCCGCCAGTGCCTGCATCTCTTTGAATGCGGGGCGGTCGAAGGTAGTGCCCGAATAACCGTCGTCAACGAAGAATCGCGGGTGCAGAAGTCCGTTCTTCTTGGCGTATGTTTGCAATATCTCCTTCTGATTGGAGATGGAGTTGCTTTCGCCCTCTCTGCCGTCATCCTGTGAGAGGCGGCAGTATAAGGCGGTTATCTTTTCCTGCCCGTTTGTTTTCTTATTCATAAAAGCTCCTTTCGTGATCACGGGCACAGTTAAGGCAAGGCTATTATACTGTGCCCGATGCTAAAACTCAAATGTCCGGATCCTTCAAAAGAAGCCTTTTCAATTGATCGAACACGCTTGATTTGGCGGTGCTGTCAAAATGTGCGTTTACAGTATAGACGGTTCCAGCAGCTTCAACGGTGAATGTAACCACACTTTTCATATTATCTCGCAGCTCATCGAGAATGCCGGAGGTGCTTTCCGACTGCCTTTCGTTCTTCTGCTTATCATCTTGCTTCATCATAACGGCTCTCCTTTTCTCTATACTTCTTCTCGTTCTCAAGCAGATTGATTATTGCTGCACGAATATCGTCGGCTGTATGCGCGTTTGGAAAGTACGCACGGAGATCGTCAAAGCTGAAACTGACCTTTTCCCTCTGATTCGGTTTCGGCTCGTCCATGATCGCATACAGCATATCTTCATCGAGCGTTCCCGCATTCGCCGCCTTGTGCATACTGTTTGCCTGCGCATACGACGGAGTGCAGTCATTGAGCGAGATGTAGAAAATCAGCTCCTGTTGGAGATGTTCATCCAAATACGAAAGCTCAACACCAACCGAAAAGGCTATGCGCTCGGAATCTACAAGTTCAAGCAATTGCGGTATCAGCTTTGTCAGTCGGATATAGCGCTGCACGGTCTTGTAACTCTCTCCGTTCGGCGCGCCGATCAAGGCTGCGGTCCTTTCGCCTTCCGACTTCGGGACAACTTGTCCCAAAGTGAGATCGGTTCGTTTGCCTTGCCTTGAAAGTGCCTCGAGCTTGAGCTTATACGCAAACGCCTTTTCGCTCGGCAGGATATGCTCGCGGTGCAGATTGCTGTCCACAAGCGCAACGGCGGCCTCGTCTCGGCTGATGTCGAGTTCAACAGCGGGAACGGTTTTCAGCCCCGCGCTTATCGCCGCGTGTGCTCTGCGGTGTCCGCTTATAATCTCATAGCCCGCGTCGATCGGGCGCACCGTCAGCGGCGTCATGATGCCGTGTTCTTTAATGCTCTCCACGAGTGCATCCATTTCCTCATTATCCTGCACCTTGTATGGGTGCCCTTCAAAGGGCCTTAATTCACTGATTCTTATTTCGTTCATAGCTTTTCCTTTCTCGCTTCCGTGTTACAGGGGCAGCGTAACAGGCGGGAACAAACCCTTTCTCTCCATATACCTTATTAAACTCTTTTTTAGTGCTTGTAACAGTTACAGTAACATAGGAATAACCGTTTGAGCCTACCGGGAAGAAGGTTTATCATCGAATAACCCATCGGGTAAATTATAGGGTATTTCGGTGAATTCGGGCTCATCCTGAGTGATGCGCTCCCAACCGCGCTGTGTGCCGTATTCACGGAAACGCCGAGGCTTATCGAATCTCTTCCAGCCCGCTATTTCTTTAGATGCTATGCCCGCGTTCATTACCTCGTTTATCTCCTGCAGCGCCCATCGCTGCGGCTCGTCATATCGGCGGAACGCCTCACGGTAGATCATGCGCGAACAAACGCAAGCTTCCTTCGTTTCGGAGAGGAATCCCAGTATCACGCCAAGGCGGTCGTCCTCGGGCATGAATAACTGCTGTATGGCCGAAAGCTGTTTTTCATATTCATACGGCAGCTTGAGCTTGAAATCGCCAGATCGATAGATATTCACGGCTTCAGCCCAAACCTGCTCTATATAGCGCTCGCTTTCGGCTTCATCATCGAGGATATGCACTTCTGCTTTTGACATATCGATAAGTATCGGCAGAAAACGGCGGTTTCCCGTTCGGTCGAGCGGCAGAAATGCTTGTCTATTGCCGCTGCCGCCGAAGATACATTGGCGAGGTCTGTCCTTTGGAAAACGGTCATACGGAACCTTATAGGTATCCTTTGAGCGGGATATGAACGCTTTGGTCTCCTCTATGGTGCGTGTGTTGGCGATCGCGCTCATCTCCGGCATCTCGATAACGAAATGCCCTTCCAGCTTGCGGTAGATGTTTTCATCATCAAGGCGCTTAATATCGTCCGTGAACCAATCATCACAGAGCGCGAGCTTACGGAAGAAGGTCGATTTGCCCGCACCTTGATCCCCTATCAGGCAAAGCATATAGTCGAACTTACACCCGGGAGTATGCACACGGCCTATCCCTCCCAAGAGAAACAGCTTCATACATTCATAGTTGAAATCGTTCACCTCCGCTCCGAGGAAATGGTTTAGCACATACCGTATGCGCTCCTTGCCGTCCCATTGGATGGAGTTGAGCTTATCCCTTACGGGATGATAGCGGTTTTCATTGGCAACGATGTCCACGGCAGACACCGCCTGCTTTTCAGCGGAAATGCCGTAGGTCCTATCCAGATAGAACCGAATGTTATTGATATCCGTGTCCGTGAGCGGAGCGTTTCTATCCCGTTTCCAGTCAAGCTCCTTTGTTATATGTATCCTGCCGCTCATCTCGTTGAGGCGTACTGCACCGTAAAGCCGAGGATCGTTTTGAAGGATCGTTACATAATTCTGCAGCGTGTTCAGAACGCTTCCATCCTTTGCCGTTTTGAGCATAGTTTTTACCTGCTTGACCGTCTTTGACAGCACCGCTGCTGATACCTGTGCAGCCTTTTTGTTTCTGTTTTTCGTTTTCAAGTCCATATCTCCTTTTTACTGTAAAGCCTTTTTCTGACCTCCGTTACTATCCGTTTTGCTTCGGCTGCTTCTTCCGCAGTTATTCCGCCCCGAATATTTGCATGATGCGCGATCTGATTGACGTTTATAGCCAAACGGTCGATCGACTGACGAAGGTCGAAGAAATCAAAGTTCGGACGTTCCTTTATTTCCGTTCCCATTATGAGCTTTCGAATGATCGTTGAACGGGTAACGCCCGCTTTGCTTGCGAGTTCATCGAGCTTGCGGTGCTCGGATTCGTTCAGCCGCAAATGCATATCGTACTGTCTTTTTCGCATTTTATCCTCCTCGTTATAATCATTGTTTCTCCCGTTGAGCGGCATAGGGTTCAAGGGCTTCGCCTTTGCAAGCGGATTTGGGGATACAAATCCCATGCTTGCAAGGACGATCAACCTTCGTCCGAGCGGGCATGGCTGCCTTTGTCATGACAAAGGCGATGCTTGCGCGCGGACACATATTCACTGTTCCTCGGACACATATTCACGGTTCTTTCATGGGCATTTCCTCCTTATGTGTTAATAAAAGAAAAATGCCGCCAACAGGAAAGACACACGGAGATCACTCTCCATGAGTATCCTGTCAGCGGCATAATTCAAATGAACGCTGGTACCGAAGTGACCTGGTACGGGGCTTATTAGGCTTCTCATCCGTGCCCGCCCGTCGTTTCCGGTTTCAAGATAAGTTTGACATATGACCTGGAACAGGCCTTACGAGGCTTCTCATCCACTGCCTGCCCGTCGTTATGCCAGAAAGTTATTTAATTGTCTGCTGCGCTAAAACTCTTCCGAATGGCACAGCTCGTATATGCACCAATGCTTATTCTTCCGCCTGCGGAGTATAAACACCTTGCAGCTCCTGCACCTCGTTTTTGTAACACCGAGCTTATTCTCATTGCCGATAACCAAATGCCCGCAGATAGGGCAGTACCAGCGCCGCTCGATCCAATTTCCGTTTGCCATCTAACCATTCTCCTTGCGTATATTCCTTGTTTTCCTTCCTGCAAACAAACGGATGATTTCTCCTGTATGGGTATTATACACACAAAGAACTATCTTGTCAAGAGAATATTAAAAATTATTTTCTAAAATCAAGAGATTGACCAAACGAGCGAATAAAGCCCTTGCACACAGGTTAATTGTCCTTGCAAGCATCGCGTTTTTATACCCAAACGCCGCTTGCGAGGGCAAGCCCTTGAACCCCATATTTATATGCAGCGGTGCGCAGCCCGTATTGAAGCGGCTCGGGGTTAGTGGCGCGAGTGCGGAAATGCTTTCGTGTGAAAAGAGCGCAGAATACGGAACAACGATGAAAGTTAAATATATTTGCAAGTCCGCGTTTAATGGTCTTGAACGGGGTTTGCTTAGATGTTATACTGACATTGCTGAAATTGGATAATGATTATGCAAAATTTGCATAACTTGGCGCGAAACACCCCTGTTTTTATTACGAATCGTTTCAATAACAGGAGTGTCTAAGGTTGGCAAGCAGGTCTTTGGTCGTTATTTTTTGCATACAATGCTTATCTTTTTGGAGCTTATGCGATGTCAATACCGGCTGCTGATCCGGATAACGGTTATTGCCCGGATCACAGCGACTCAGCGTCATTCATTTTCCATAGCGGCGTAATGCACATAAATAATTATTTCAAAAGGAGTAAGGTATGAGAAAAATCGTTTCTATGATCCTTGTGATCGCCGTGCTGCTGTCTTTGGCACCCAATGTCGTTGTGGCCGACAACGATGTGGGATCAAGGACGATCAACAACAATGTTATGATCGACCGCGACCCGAGCGGCGGATTTGACGGAGATTATGTCGTTATCTACAACCCTTCCACCGCAGAGTTCCCTTCAAAGTACACGGGAAATATGGAGGGACTTATTGAAGCAGAGGATGACGGCGGAATCATTATCATTACCGATACCGATGAGAGCGAAGGTGGAGATGTTCATGATAATGGCAGCGCAGATGCGCACGATGACTCTTGCTGCGATGTCTGCAGGAACTTATCTCTTAACGACGGCATTGATTTGTCTGATTATTTTGAATCCGTCGAGCAAAGCAAGGATAAATCACCGCTCAGCTTCAATGTTGGCGACACTTCAAACTTTTATATTGAGCATTACAGTCCTTTCCCGACTGCGGCGTACTATCAGTTCAAGGTGATCGCAAAGGGTGAGCACTGCTATGTATGGACCACGACATCGACCACAGCCAATCACGGAGCGCTGAATAACCCAACGATTGCAGCCAATATTGCGTCTGAATTCGATGCAAAATATGAGCCGATGACTTCAAAATTCGGCGTGCATAACAATGGTGAGGACGGCGACGGGCGAGTCAACCTGCTATATTACAATGTAACAGGGGCTCAAGGATACCATTGGGTGAATGATTACATCCACAACAGGCGTCCGTGCCTTCATATGAACAGCACAACGGCCCAGAACTCGCCATCGGCTTCGTTCAGCACTATGATGCACGAATATCAGCATCTTATCTATTACGCTGTAACCGGAACCGCTGAACCCAAATGGTTCAACGAGGGCACAAGCACCTGCGTTGAGGAAATGTTTTACCCCGGCCACAAAGCGAGCACCTATATTCCGCTTTGGACGCAGCATTCCTACTATCCTCCATCCGAGATGAACAATCCGCCCGCCGAGTTTACCGCCGCAAGCGATTACCCTGCGCATAACGGCGGATCACTCTATTCGTGGTCCCAGGCGGATCTGAAGTATTATGCGCAGGCATTTCTGCTCTGCCAATTCATATACAGCCAGTACGGAAACGAGTTGTTTTTCAGGATCACGAAGGCGATGCGCGATAAAGGCTATGACGTGTTTACCGCGTTCAAATATGCAACAATGGGAGAGGAATGGACGGACTTCATCGAACGATTCCGTATCGCCCTTGCTGCCAATACCACACAGGACGTTTACGGCGGAAGATACGCCTTCAAGATGCAGGAAGGCTACGACCCGTCGCAATACTATGGCGTTCAGAACTTCTATAACTTGCTTGGCCCGATCGTTTACGGGAAAACAAGCGCAAACATCGGCGGAGGCGGTGCGATAACCGTAAAGCCGATCGGTGGAAACTATGTGCCGCCGCGCGATGCCGACAGCGGCCTGAGATACATTGGAATAAAGGTAGACAACACCGCTGCCCCGGTGCCGTCGGTGGTGCTCGATAAATCCTTCGAGCTGCAGAGCAATGGAAAATACACTTTGACACTCAGCATGTACGCCATGGGTGACGGTTACGGAGCGAACTCGGTCATGCGCCACTATATGTCAAGCGCGTTCAGCCTGCAAGGTCTGTATTTAAGCTATGATGTTTCCGCGAAAACCTATGAGTGCACCGGTAAGGGCGCGGACGGAAAACTTACATTTTCAAACAACGGCGTAACCATCGGTCATCAGTCGTCAAACGGCCTGCGAGTCGAGCTGAATACGACGAGCGGTCTTATCTCAGCAACCGGCTATGACTATTCCGCAAACAAGTGCTGGTACAATCATTCCGGCGATTGCGGCGGCAGAAAGCTTGTTATCACCATAAAGAATATTGCGGCAAACCCCGGGGTAAGCGGCGTTGTTAATGTTGAAAATCGAAACGAGATATCCGGTCTGTTCACTGCCGCTTCAGCTGCGCTCGATACCGCGGATATTGATGGGGACGGCCGTGCGGACGCGCAGTTTCCGAATCTGACGGTAACGGTTGCCGCTTCCGCAACTCCCACACCGACGCCGACGCCGACACCCACTCCCGAGCCGAAGAAGGCGCTGGTGATGGATAAATCGCTCGAGCTTCAGTCGGACGGCACATATACTCTTACGCTGAAGATGTATGCTTTGACGGACGGTTACGACAGCTCCAGCGTGATGCGTCAATATGTTTCGATGTTCTTTGGCCTGCAGAACGTTGCTTCCCAAGATATTACCGCTAAAACATACAACTGCATCGGCAAAGCACAGGACGGAACGCTGCAGTTCTCCGCAAACGGAATCCCGCTTAGCCAAAGCAGCAACGGATTCAACGTCAGCGTTCATCCCGACACCGGCATTATCACCGCCCGTGGCTTTGACTACTCGGCATACAAATGCTGGTACAACAGCAAGTATGATCGGGGCGGCAAAAAGCTTGAGATTACCATTAAGAACATCCGCCTTATGCCCGATGCGGGCGATTTGACCCCGTTTGATCCCTACGGCTCCGTATCCGGACTGTATCCGAGCGAAACGGCGGAGCTTGACACCGCCGATATCGACGGCGATGGGCTCGCCGATGCAAGATTCCCCGAAGCTTGGGAGTATGTTCGCCAGCTTGAATTCTGCTATGACTTCGGCGTTAGCATGATGGCTCCGAGCTCTTCCGCGTTCTTCGGTGTTGATCATATTGCCGAGATTATCTCGCTTGAGGAAGAGTTTAATAAAGTTACTTCCCGGCAAGAGTTCGAGAATGAGTTTTTCCGCGCTTCGATTGTGTCTGGCAGAAGCGGCAATCACATAGCCTTTGAGCCCCGCGCCATAGTGGGCGACGGTCAGGTTGTGACAGCGCTGCTCAAACTCGCAACGGGCGAATACGAATGGTGCCGCGTGCTGTATCTGCCGGCAACCACCGTGCTCTATGAGGACGATCTCGCTTCGATCGGCTATGAGGACGGCTCTGAAAGTGCAGTATGGATGACCGATTCCGAGCTCGACAGCAGCCCCAACATTCAGTCCATGGAAAACAGTCGCTACGGATACGACAGCTCTTATGCGGACGATTCCGTGTTCAGCAACGGTTCCGCGCACTGCGTAACCGTCACAAGTGAGCTGTACAGCAGGATCCTGAATAACGACGGTGCTGCTTGGCCGATGCTGACATTTGAATTCGAAGGCACCGGCATCGACATCATAAGCAGATGCGCTCCCGACAGCGGCATACTCGTTCTGAATATAGTTCCCGCTGATAAAGAGTACACCTTCACCGGGCCAAACAGTATTCATGTTTTGACTTATACCGGTTTTAATCGTGAACTCAACCAGATTCCCGTGTTCCATTATGATGGGCTTGAGTACGGCAGGTATAAGGTGCTTATCTCAAGCGTGTATCTGCCTTATTTCGATGCTCAGCGCCCAATGCCGATTCCCGGTGTTGCAAAGGTCAAATACAGATTTGATTCGGTTTCCGGCGAAGCTATCTTTGATCTCAGAGGACGCGGGGAATTCAAAACTTACATCGATGCGATAAGGGTGTATAATCCGCTTGGCGACCATGAAGTTTTTGCCTATATGGAAGCAGCGGAGTTCGGCCCCATCTTCAAGCAGGCGAGAGCGCTCCTCGAACCGGGTAATGTTGATGAGACGATGGCATATTACAGCATTGATACGGCTGAGCCCGAACCCGTGCTCCCGATAGCCTATGATATGATAAGCCCGAACAATGAGGTTTATCTTGAGCCGAACCGTGCTGCCGCATTCAAAATAGAAGGCGAATATCAGGCGGTGCATATCAGCTTGAAGTCTCCCACCGGAAAAGGCGTTATCGTCTTGGTGAACGGGGAGCCCCTGCTTGATGAAAACGGCGAAACGCTGGTCATCCGGCACGCAACGGAAATGTATTACGACATCACTTCAAAGGCATGGAATGAACGCGTAACGATATCCTGCGTTGCTGCGGATGAGGACAGAGAGTCCGCGATGCTCTCCATAGTAAATGTAAAACTTATCCCATATATGGAGCTAAGGGCCCGTTCGATCCCTCGAATCGTTGCCCCGGTGGACTTGACGGAATTCGTTGATGCTGTATACTGTGGGGTATCGGGTGATGCCGACCGCGATAGGCTCGTTACGGTAATGGACGCACTTATTGTTATGCGAAGCGCCTTGGGCCAGTCGACACTCGGTCTGTACGCAACGTACTGCGCCGATGTTGACAAAAACGGAGCGGTCAACCTGGCGGACGCGGTTGAGATACTGCGAATGTCGCTGCGTATTGGTTGATCGGTCCCAAACTGCACAAACAACATCCGGTGCAGGACCTTTTACCTACCTCCTTAAACGGACTGCACCGGATTTGTTTGACTCTAAAGAAATAAGCAAAAGCGAGGGTATAGCTTTGTTAGTGAACATGGTTAAAGAACCGAACATGCTGTATGAGACCTTGGCGATGGTTAGCAATCGCTACGACGGCAAGTCATACGCTGAAACCGCGAAAAGACTCATAAGCCGTTTCGATTCCGTGCTCTCTAAACAACAGATCAGCACGCTCGAAATCAATGCCGATCTTGCCGATCAGGTGTCCGATGACATTTGCGGAAAATTCAATTCGAATAAAAGAGCGAAATTCGAGTTTTTCTTTAAGCCATTCGACAAGGAGCACCCGAACAGAGTGAACAATGTTGCGAGATTGCTCTTCCTTTCCCTTTCCGGCCTTGGCAGCAGCGATTTTGACTCATCTGTTGAGGAAACGAAACAGCGTTGGCGCAAAATAAGGGAAGGGAAGCTGGGATTGCTCAATATATCTTCAAACGGAATACAGCTTGAAAGTGCAAGCAGCGAGCTTGAAAAATCACTTTTTGAGAATGTTTACCAAATGGACTGCCCCGTGGAGGTGAAAATGAATGCCTTCAGAGCGATTGACAGATCTGATGATTACATCGACAAACTTGCCGATCTGCTTCGCCCATATTGCAGGAGCTTGGTGCGGCATATGCCGAGGCTAATGCCATATTATACCATGCTTACCGACAGTTGGGAGTACAGATTCAGAATAATGCCTTCGCAAGTATTCAGCAGGCTGACCCGCATTGATGCGAAGATACTTGAATCCATGCCTCTGAATGCGGTCGTGAGCCTTTTCTACTTCAACGAAGTATGGTGGGGCTATGAAGATACTTATGAAAACGCTGCGCAGTCGGAAATGATAAACGTTTGCTTGGGCGCCGCCGTGCATCCGGAGTTTGTAAGCGGAGCAGTTGAGACCCAAACCGACAATATCGGTTTGATCATGCAGCTTCTTTCCAATCCTGTCAACACTTCGATCCTTGAAGTACTCTCTAAGGGGAAGGACTATATCTCTTCGGTCGCTCAAAAACTCAATATGAATGCGAGCGTGGTTTCACGGCATCTTCAAACGCTGCATGAAGCGAAACTTGTAAATAGGGAAAGGCTGGACAGGCGTATTTATTACGAGCTTGACCTTGCGGTCGTCGACGCCGCTTTGTCCGGATATAAATCGATCCTGTCAAAACCGAATGACTGATTAGCCTTGAACATTATTCATTCGCCGAAAACCGTAACACGAACAGATAAAGAGTGAAAATATCTGCTGATGAGTCGGCTTGCTTACCGCAAAACGCGGGTGAGCAGGCCGATTCTGTTATTGAAAGGGAAGATGGAATGAAATTATATTAAATATAATGAAAAAGTCCGTTCGTGCGGATTTTGCCTTTACGAATGAGCGCGGGCCGAAGTTTGTGCCATTTATATTTCGTGCTATAATAAAAACTATCCGCGATCGGCAAAACACCGGCTTAATTATCCAAAACGAGCAACAATCTGCACCCATCAAACAGGCTTAAATGGCCTAATGTAATATGTAAAATCAATTAAATTAACAATATCACTGTATTACACAATGCTTATTTGGGTATTGACAAAATTTTGCTGATATGGGATAATCTTCGCGCGTGAAATTTGCAGCCCAAGCAAAACGGTTCTGCTTGGTCGGCGCAAGAATCAATGCAGAATAAATGGAGGTAGAAAATGACCAACCACAACGTACTTAAAAAAGTGCTTGCCGCTTTCCTTGCGTTTGCAATGGTATTCGGCGCGCTTGTCTCCCTTCGCGGTATGCGCATAGGCATTGTTTCCGCAGAGGGCACCAAGGACGGCAGCACGCCCAACGCCTTCCTTGATAAGACGGCATATCTTGAAGCAGACGGCACCTACACCATCAAGCTTTCGGCTTATGTAACCGGTGAGGTTACCACGAGCGAAACGATCACCGAGCAGCCCACGGACTTCATTCTGCTCATAGACCAGTCGGGTTCAATGGAGAATGTTCTCTCGTATGCGAACAATACCTATTATCAGTACCACCTGAAGGCGGTTCAGGAGTCCTGCAAGGCGTTTATTAATGAGGTTTACTCCGCTTCGAGCGATGATGCGGATCACAGGATCGCCATCGCGGGCTTTGCGATGGGCACCGAGTACGGAGCGAGCTATAAATACAACAACACCGGCCACTTCAATGCGAGCGGAAACTTCGTTAAGTACAACGGCGAAACTTCGATCAGCAGTCCGTTCATCGGCGTAAGAACGCTCGCGGACAGAAATAAGCTTGAGAGCTGCGTGAACAAGCTTTCCGCAGACGGCGGCACCGCTACCCACGAGGGCTTCAACGTGGTCAAGGCTATTCTTGAAGGAAGCAAGACCGACGGGCGCAACAAGGTCGTTGTGTTCTTCTCCGACGGCGTTCCCGGCTACTACGGCTATTCCGGCCCCATCGCCGCAGACGCGATCAACAGCGCCAATAAGATCAAGAAGGCGAAGGAAGCTGGAGGCTACGGCGCAAAGATCTTCTCGATCTCGCTTGTTAACTATAAGCTGGCAAACGATACCCATGCTTATTACGGCAACGGAACCTCGTATCCGAAGTACACCGTTCTCAACGTTAACAACTACCTTGAGGTCACGCCAAGCGAGGCGACCGTTGAAAACTTCATGAAGGCGGTTTCCAGCAACTTCCCGAACGCAACCGCACGGTACGACTCAACCGCGAATGCTCATACCGACATTACCTGGGGAGATGCGAATCAGAACGGCAGCAGGTATTTCGTGAACGTTCGCAATGCCATCGACTGGCCTGTCGGTGAGGACGGAAGAGCGGATAACGTTGCAAACCTTGTTAAGGTATTCATCGAGATCCCTTATATCATCGAGACCGAAACCACCACCAACACCAACACGAGCTCGCTCGGCAGGAATGCCGTTATGCGCGATTATCTTTCGCAGTTCTTTTACTTTGCGGATACCACCGGCATGTCGGACAGCGACATCGTGGCGCTGCAGAGTTCGTTCAACGGCACCACAACGGTTAAAACCTATCCCTGCGTCGGACAGAACAGCGACGGAACGTATCGCTTCAATATGAATCAGGGAACCGCGCATGAAACAAACAACAGACCGAGCGTAATTGTTGCAACCCAGATGGCTTGCGCGCAATACGGTTTGTTTATGTCAACGCGCCCATATGCCGATTGGTATTATGCAAGATATGACTGGGATAATCGTTTCGGTCATCTTTATCCGGCGTCTGAGTGGGATACGTATAGGGGCAAGCTGCCTGAAGACAACTCTGATCCCTATGAGAACGTGCATCATTGGAGGGACGTTTACAACCTGTCCAATACCGATAA
This sequence comes from Clostridia bacterium, assembly GCA_017523925.1. Taxonomy (GTDB): domain Bacteria; phylum Bacillota; class Clostridia; order Christensenellales; family CAG-138; genus PeH17. The sequence goes on along the minus strand of JAFWVQ010000033.1, from coordinate 7,260 downwards.
TGCAAGGCAATGGAACAAAATCATCCTCACTTCCCGCATAAGCAATGAGCTCATCAGCGGAGGAATGGATCCCGTTGAGGCGAGCAACGAGGCAGAGCGCAGAGCGAATGCGCTGATTAATCAGTTTATGCAGAGCAACGGATTGACGATCGATTTCAATTTCTTCGACAATTCGTTCTCGATCACCGGCTATGATTACGGCGCCAACGCATGCTATCAGGACGCCAACGGTTATCACGGAAGGCTGATTGAGGTAACGCTGAAGGGTGTTCACGCGCGCCCCGATTCCGTAGGTCAAAACCTTCCCACGAATAATTTCGTTCGTTCCGGCATTTACCCGACTCCTAATGATAAGGTCATTCCCAATGCCGTTAACCACGATCCCAACGAACCCGGGTATAAGGGCAAGGGACCGGACGGCTGGCCGGAGAATGTGGATTATTCAGATGCAGAATGGAACAACGGCCACACCAAAGGCACAGTGACCAACCCCGACGGCACCACCACCACTTATGAGGTCGACAGGGCTGAGCTGCAGTTCCCGCTTCCGCGCGTCAATATTCGCGAGCACGTGATCGTCTACGATTTCGGCATCCAGCTTAAGGATGACGATGCTCTCGATTTCTTCGGCAAGGGTGGAAACCGTCCCGAGAATCTCGACGTTGCGGCGATCCTCTGCCTTGACGATTGCTACAAGCAGCAGATGCCGAAGATTGGCGACATTGATATCCCGGATATCCCGATCGTTGGCAACGTTGGAACGCGCGATTGGGGCGGCGATTATGCCGGCGAATACAATTATCATCAATCGTATCCTTACGATAAAACGCTTACCGGCGCAGAAAGTAACGATTATAATACTTATAAAAACCTCTTCAAGGCCGAGATCGTGAAGAACGGCGAAAATGACTATATCGCCACCTTCGATCCCTTCACCATCAGCCATGAGGACTACACCTTCGCAGCGCTGCTGCAGCTCAAGCAATCGCACAGCAAGCATGAGTTTGAATGGTGCCGCCTGACCTTCCTGCCCGCGACCAACGTGCTTTATGAGGAGCGCGGCGTACCGTTTAATCACTCTGATCATAAGGACTTCATGACCTTTAATAATGGTAAGGGTGTGTATTCCGAGAATAATATTGACGCTCCCGCATGGCAGCATACCGAGGGCTGGAACGATGAAAACGACTTCCAGAGCGGGCAGAACAAGATCTACGGCTATGACAGCGACTATACCAAGCATAACGACACCACGGACAGCCATGGCGGCGCACATTATGTGACCGTTACCCATGAGATGTACGATGAGCTGTATGATAATCCGGAAAGCAACTTCGACTGGCCCAGCGTCGAATTTACCTTCAGGGGCACAGGCATGGATCTCATCTCCCGCTCCGGCGTTGATACAGGTCTGCTTGTCGTGAACATAGTTCCCGAGGGTGAGGACTGGACCTACAAAGGCAAGCATGCACAGGATTGGTATGACAGGTATCTTTGGAAGACCCCGGACGGTTCGATAGGAACGACCGATACGATCAAGGAAGGCAAAGAAAACGGCTGGACGCCCATCAGGACCAGGGATTATGCCCATATCATCGTTGATACCTATTATAAGGATGGCAAGGGCAAATCGCTGTACCAGATCCCGGTTCTGCGCTATGACGGCCTTGAATACGGCGATTATAAGGTGCTTATCTCCGCGGTCTATATGCCTCTCTTCGATCATCAGAGCGTAAGCGTAAACGTCAAGGGCGCGGATCTCACCGCCATTCCCGGCGTTCCCGCTGCCGAGTATGAGCTTTCCGCAGTATCCCCGAACAGCAAGGATTGCCCCACCAAGGCAGCCAAGGGTGAATTCACCTGCTACATAGATGCAGTCCGCATCTATCACCCCTGCGGCGAGAACATATCCGGTCGTGGTGTGGATGAGCGTGCGTATCTTGAGGCAAACGGTGCAAACGGCTCCGAGCTGAATCCGACTTACTATCAGTTCAAGGCTCTCGTGAACGACTTTGGCTATGCTTCGGGCATGGATCTCAGCCCCTACATCTACATCGATGAGTATTCCACATCCGGTGCAAACGGCGGTCAGAAGCCCATCAGGCCCCAGGACTATCGTGAGAACGGACCGAACAACGAGCTGTATATCAAGAAGACCTCCGATCACAGCACCGGCCTTGCCCTCAAGGTGCAGGATATCCATGCCGGCGTACATATCAGCATGAAGTCCGCTTTCCCCGAGCTCAACGACAGCGGCGAAACCGTCAGCGGCGGTATCAAGGTTTATATCAACAACAAACTTCTCCGTGATGAATCAAACAACCCCGTTATAGTTCGCCATGCGACCGAGCTGTACTACGACATCACAAAGTATCTCGATGTTAAGACGGATGAAGGCTACGCCTACTTCACCATCACCTGCGAGCCTGAGAATGCGGGAGATGATCCGATCCTCTCTCTTGTCAACCTCAAGCTGATACCCAAGCAGCGTATTGGCGAAACAACAAACAGCGTTGTTGGCAATGTTGTTGCGGATCAGAGCTGTATCGACTTCTCCGAAGCTGTGCTCATGGGTGTTGCAGGCGATGCCAACCACGACAGGCAGACAGATATTATTGATGCGCTGATCGCGATGCGCTATTCCCTCGAAAATGGCGAAATCGACATCTACGGACGCATCTGCGCCGATATGAACTATGATAACCGCATCGATCTTATTGATGCTCTGAGCATTATGAGGTTATCACTGAACAATAACTGATAGGAGCAACCTGATGAAGAAGCATTATTCTAAGCCCTGCATGTTTGTGGAGAACTTTAAGTCTCAAACTGCAGTACCTATATCATGTAACTATAGCGCAGATAGTGATGGCAATCCAATTCCGTTCAACCTGGGTCATGGACTGAATCTCTTTCTCGACAACAATGCGGATTGTGTTTTCACCCCTGAGAATCAGTTCATCGAGATCTGCTACCATAGCTTCGATCCAAACCATACCGTTTTTCAGTCATAACCTCCTATACTGAAACTGGAACCGACCGAAACACCCGCCTCGTGCGGGTGTTTTGGTCGTCTGTCTTGTTAACCCAATTCTGTTTTGCTTTGACACCGTGACATAAGTTAGAACTGCTATGCAAGCACAGTTTCTCTAACCACAATTTCCACAGCCCTTGCCGTGCATGAGTTTACCGCCTGCACCCAGCCGAGCTGATCGCGTGCTTTAAGCTGCTCGGTTACGCCTTCGGCTTGGGCGAGCCGGGAAGAGATTAGCTCGATCTGCTCAATCGCTTGTTGATTGATTTCGCGCAGATGATCGTTCAGTTCAAGCTTCATGCAAAGAAGCGAATAGTACGCCTTGCGATTCTCCTTGAGGTAGCTCCTACGCATGCGCCCGAATCTACCGATGTCCTCGTTGGACTGCGCCGGCAGAGCAAGGTCGGGATACAACAGCCCGTCCTTCTCGGTGTAGGTGATGGGAAAGCTTTCGTTTGGTTTAATCATAGCAGTATCCTCCGTTTCTCGGCTTGTGCCATTTCTGCCAAGATAATAGCAGATCAATCGGAATATGTCGAATGTGCGAAACGCAAGTTCCAAGTCTTTTAAAAAAGAAATGAGATAAGCATTTTTGCCTATCTCAAATCTCTTTGCCTTTGCTGTGCGCCAACTGATTTTGGTTGCTTCCTTATCAGTAGGCGCCCGGGTCGTGGTCTTTATTCGATCGTATCGTGCGCCGGACATCCCGCAAGCAGGATCGCCGCAGCACCGCTTTGCCGTTTCGATGCGCTCGGGGCTTATCTCAGCCAATCGAGCGTGCCTTCCGCAACGGTGTCAAGCCCGGTTATCACCACAAAATCCTCTATGCCGTACTCCTCGCAAAGCATGCTCGGCGAGGGCAGCGAGGGGCTGTAATAAAGCGAGCGCGTGTCGATCATTATAACGGTGTGATAATGCGCCGCAAGGAAGGGCACGATCGCATTTCCGAAGCTGTCCTTGAGCACGAGCAGCGTGCCGCCGAAAACGGAATCGTTCACGATCCTCGTGATGCCGTGGTTGCTGTAAAGATACGCGGCATATTTATCCACAACGTCGTCGTTCAGGCAGGCCGTATCGAGCGAGCCCTTATACTCCTTTTCGCCGCCGCCGTCGAAGATGGTCACGGAGAGCTTGTCGTCATAGGAGCCGACCCAGGTCTCGAGCGTGTCGCAGGGGGTCGCAAACAAGCAGCTCTGGCCGTATGCCGTGCCGTAGAACTCATACTGCGTTTTGGTGAACTCGCTCTCGGGCAGCGGAGAAAGGCCTAGCCTCTTGGCTATCTCAAGGTAGGAGAGATACGAGCCCTTCATCGTGAGATGATGATCGGTGCGGTAATAGAGCGAACCGATATCGTCCTGCTCGCTGAAAATACTGCGCACGGGGATAACGTCCGCTTTGGCATCAAGCGCCCCTTCAAGCCGGTCGAGGATCTCGCCGTCGTGGTACTCAAGATGAAGCTTGGGCAGGTCCGCTTCGAGCATATAGCCCGAGGCGGGGATGAAATAGGTGTGCGCATTGAGCGAGTTGGCGTCGATGAAGCGCGAGAGCTTGTCGATATTGGTCTCGATCGCGTCGTCGTCCGCCTCCACGGGCGCATTGAACAGCCTCTCGCCCGAGCCGAGCACAACGCTCTCAACCGAGTTGCGGCCTGTGTAGCGATTGGCGTAGGAATACAGGGAAACAAAGCCGGTGCGAAGCGGGAAATGATCCTGCATCCATGTGTCCACCTGCTTGGAAAAACCGCCGTCCATGATGTTTCCTAAGCTTGCGTCAGGCGCCTTCGCAAGAACGCGCCTCTCGTTCGGGCTGAGCTCGCCCTCGCGCTTGGGCAGGAAAACGATCAGAAGGAAGAACACGGCAATGAACGCGGTGAACAGACCGAAGATCGCGATCTTCGGCGCACTGAGACGCCCCTGTACGGCTGCCGCTTTATTTTCGGAATGCTCAGTCATGGATCTTGAGCGCGGTGTCCAAAAGCTCGTTCAGAGCGGCCTTTGCGGCGGTGTTATCCTTGCTGATGATGAGGAAAACGTATCTGCCGGCAACGGTCTTGACGCAGGAATCGATCTTGGGCAGCTGCTCGGGACCGTAGTCGGAGTAACCGTCATGCAGATGCTTCACCCAATCGGTGATGGGGCCGTTGGCGATCTGCTTCGCGGCCTCGGCATCCTTTGCACCGATGATCAGGACCTCCTCGGCGGGGGTCGCCATCGCGCGGAACATCTCGGGCTTGCCGTCGATATAGTTGATCAGCGCGGTGTCGATCTTGAGCTGATGGGTAGCGGCGTATTCAAAATCGTCGTCGTCGATAATGTCAAGCTTGTAATCGAAGGACGATTTGTTGATAAGATTCTGACCGAAGCCGCTGATGCTGCCGATCTTGAGGGAAGCGTATTTGTCTCCTCCGCAGGCGGAGAGCGCGAAAACCGTGAAAACCGTGATCACGGCGAGAAGCGCAGCAAGAAACTTTTTCATTTGGGGTAAACCTCCGGTATTTCGCCTGTTGGCGATATTCTTTGATTTATCAATCCGCGTTATGCGTGAATGAACAGATTAAACGTTTGATTCGTGCAGCCATCGGGATCCTTTTCGGCACGCCGCGATCCGCACTCAGCTCCAGAGCCCGGCCGCCACGGCAAGGCAGATATGGTCGCTCCAGATCCTCGAATAGGTCATGTTGAGATGGAGCCCGTCGCCGGAAGCGCCGGCGGGCAGCGCGTCGTTCGCGTCGTACATCGAATCGGGAACGGTGATGTAGCGGCAGTAGCCGAACTCGTTCGCAAGGTTTGCAAGCAGCGCGTTGATATAGTTGATATTCTCGTTCGTAACGCCGTCCTTGCCCTGATCGGAAAGCGCCTTGGTGATCGGCGGCATTCCGGTGATGAACACCCTTGCGTTGGGCTGGCGCTGCTTCACGTCGCGTATCAGCTTGGCGTATTTCTGAATAAACACGTTGGCATCGGGCCATCCGAGCTCATTTTGACCGAACATCAGCAAAACGCCGACGTAGCTTCCGGTGTTCAGCTCGTCGATCACGGGTATGCTGCCATGGGTCGTGGCCGCGGTGTAGACGGTGTTTATGTTCAGGCCGACAGTGGTGAAGAATGCGCCGTGCGTCACAACGCCGTAGGCATGCAGCGCCTCGAACATGGAGTTGCCTACGAAAGCGCAACTGTCGAATACTCGCTGATCGGGCAAGCCCCCCGGAAGCGGGGTGAACCAGGGCATGGTGGGCACGGGCACGTAGGTCGGCACAGCTTCATTCGTGGGCGAAGGGTCGGACTGACTCGCGGTCGGCACGGCTGTCGGCACTGCGGTCGGCTCGGGCGTGGGTGTTGTCACGGGAGTGGGCGTCGGCGGCACGTAGGGCGTCGGCGAAACGTTGAACGGCGCGGGCGTTGCCGCGGGAGCGAGCGTTTCGAACCTCACGTCCGCATTTACAGCCGCAAAGGTGGAAACGGGTATCGCGGTGAAGCTCGTTATCTCCACGATGACGGGGGTATTCAAGCCGGAGCAGGCGGTCAAAAGCAGCGCAGCCGCAAGAAAGAACGGTATCAGGATCTTGAGCGCAGTTCTTTTCATATCAAACCGCATGGCTCCTTTCCGGCAGATATCGGCTCGGCGATCGAGTGCCCAAACGCCGCGCATCAAACCTTATTATACCAAATCAGCGCAGTTATTTCAACCGGAACAGCGGATGATATCATATAAAACACATTGTGAATTATTAACTTTTTATGTCAGCTTTTGCGGTCACGGTTCTTATCGTGCCAAGCTTTTGCACTTCACCGCCTCAGGGGATCGAACCGCATGCAAAAAAACGTGCGAAAGGAACGGCGCACCGCCCGCAGAAGGGGATGCGCCGCAATAGGTTATGGGTGCGATATCAGCTGTTCTTCTCGTTCAGCGCCGCCTGAGCCGCCGCGAGCCTTGCGATCGGTACGCGGAAGGGCGAGCAGGAAACGTAGTTCAGGCCGATCTTGTGGCAGAACTCAACGGAGGAAGGATCGCCGCCATGCTCGCCGCAGATGCCGAGCTTGATGTTCGGACGGGTCTTCTGACCGAGCTCGACCGCGATCTTCATCAGCTTGCCAACGCCGTTCTGATCGATGCGGGCGAAGGGATCGTTCTCGAAGATCTTCTTGTCGTAGTAGTCGGGCAGGAACTTGCCTGCGTCGTCACGGCTGAAGCCGAAGGTCATCTGGGTGAGGTCGTTGGTGCCGAAG
>JAFWVQ010000032.1 GCA_017523925.1 Clostridia bacterium | reverse complement strand
TGGAGCGATAAATTGAGGGTGGAGATGTGAAGTATGTGCGCCGTTTGCGCGCAGTGAAATTCGGCTGCGCCGAGCGAAATCTGCCTGCGGCAGGTGAAATTTGCCTTCGGCAAGTGAAATCCGGCTGCGCCGGGTTGAGGAAGAAATCCCAAGGGGATTTCAAATAATGAATGGAATCTGAAGAAACGCGCCAAAAAAGCCTTCACCTTGAGGGGAGGTGGCTGAGCGGGGCAGCGCAAAGTGCCCCCGCGGCGAGCGGCGGATGAGGTGGAAATATTCAGAAGAAACGCCCGTGGCGTTTCCACCGCAACTATCCACTATTCATTATTCATTATTCACTAAAAACGACGGCGTTTCCACCTCAACTATTCACTATTCATTATTCACTATTCACTAATCAAAGAAAGGGGTCTCACCCATGCAGTCGATAAAAAACGGCTTGAAAACGATCGCCCGAACGCCCGGCACTTCGCTGCTGTTCGTGCTGATAATGAGCGTGCTGTCGGTGCTGCTCGCGGTTTCGTTCTGCGTGTTTTCCGCGGTGCGCGGCTATCTTCGCGATGCGGACGGGTATTTCCACACGGTTGCGGAGCTCGAGTTCATGGGCGAAAGCTACCCTTCGGAGGAAATTTTCGAGCAGGGTCTGCCCGAGGCGCTTTCTGAGAACGCCGAAACGATCGCGGATCTTCTTGCGCACGACGCGGTGATCTCCTTCAAGCCCAATGCCAACCGCGCCGCGCTCGTTCACGGCCTGCACCGCAAGGACGGCTCCGTTGTGCTGAATAAGGCGGCCGTTGCCTCGTTTTACATAATGGACTATGACGAGCAGACGGCGCTATATACCGCCGTGGTTTCAAAAACCTATTATGCGCAGAAAAGTTACGATGAAAAGATGGTAAACATCAGGCTTGACGGCGAGGGCGAGCTTGAGCTCAAGAAAAAATACGTTATGAGCGGCGTTTTTTCAAACAGGCTCGGCGGAAACCTTGTCGGCTTCGCGCAGAAGCAGATCGGCTTCACGGAGCAGGGCGAAAGCTTCACCACGCCCGCTTTTGAGTTTATCGAAACGAACGAGCTGCCCGAGGATAACGTTTTCATGCGCCTTGCGAGGCGGTGGGAGCTTATAAACAACGTTTGCCGCGTAACGGTCACGCAAGCGATCGAGGACGAGCTTCCCTTCCATCAGCAGCAGCTCAAGCTCAAAAGCGGCAGATTTTTCACCGCTTCGGAGTATGAAAGCGGGGCGAAGGCCGCGATCGTCAGCGATGCCGTCAGCTACGGCGCGGGCGAGCTAAAGGTGGGCGACCGCGTAAGGCTCAGCGTTTATTCCTTCACAGGCAGCGCGGATGAGGCCGAATTCACGAGCCTTGACGAGGACGAATACGAGATAGTGGGCATATTCGCTGAGCATCCCACCTACCCAAACCGCATCTATATTCCCGGGGAAGCGGAGCAGGCGCTTAGCTCGGTCACGGGCTCGAGCATAGGCTTCTTCAGGCTCAAAAACGATCGCGCTTCGGCATTTTTGAGGGAGGCGGAGAAGCTCGGCGAGAGCGGCTTCCGCGTTTGCGTTTACGATCAGGGCTACTCGGCGGCGACCGAGCCGATGCGCGAGATGATGCTTATTTCTATCATCTTTCTTGCGGTATGCGTGCTGCTTGCCGCTGCCGCGCTGGTGCTGCAAAGCCATGTTTTCGTTTCAAAAAGGAGCGAATCGGCGCAGACGATGCTGCTGCTCGGCACTTCAAAAGGGCATATACTTATTTACTTTTTGAGTGCGGCGCTGCTGATCGCCGCGCTTGCGGGCTGCATCGGCGTTTTCATTGCGGGTCGCTTGGAGAGCCGCGTTTTCGACGTCATGCGCAGCTTTGCTTCCCAGTTTGAGCAGCAGGAAACGAAGTTTTCTGCCACGGGGCTTTCGCTCGTTCGAGCGCTTGATTTCGCGCCGAAGCCGGGAAAGGCGCCCTATATTGCCGCCGCGCTCGCGCTCGTGCTCGGCGCTGCGGTATCAACGCTTGCCTTTGCCCTCTCCGCCGCTCGGGACAGCGGAAAAAAGCGGCGCAAGAGCAAGAAAACGGCAAAGCTCGCTTCAAGCAGCCGTTTAAGGGGAGGCACGAGCCGCCTTTCGGGAAGGCTCAAATACGCGCTGCTCTCGCTCAGAAGAAGCCCCGCGCGAAGCCTTGCTATCCTCCTTGTCGCCTTCTTCGCCGCCCTCTTCTTCTCAAGGCTGACGGCGTCGCTTGCAGGCTATCGCGCTCAGCTCGAGAGCTATAAGCGCAGCGCGGTGATAAAGGGCTATGCCACCGATCTGTACGGCAGAAGGCTCGAGGGCTTTTTGTTCAAGGCGATGAGCCCGTATCTGCTCGCTTCTTCGGGCGAGGTGAAGGATATGAACCTTACCATCGAGCTCGGCAACCTGAGCGTTATCGGCGTTGCGATCACCAAGGACGGCGAGGAAAACCGCGAGCTTGCTTTCGATGAACCCAAGGATACTATGAGGCTTGAGCTTCTTCAGATCAGCATAATGGGCGATCTTAAATGGGTTGCCGCAAGCAGCGTGCAGGGCAGCCCCGCCTTCCACTTCAAGAGCGCAAAGGATATCCGCTTCCTCGAGGGGTACAGCGAGAGGAATTTCATGGTGATGAGCAACGCCTGCGCACTCTCCGAGGATCTGATGGAGGAGCACGGCATAGAGATGGGCGATGCGGTGATGTTCCAAGCGCTCGTAAAAGATGGAAGGGGAGGCTGGGATATCGGCAGGATAATTTTGAAGGTCATAGCCGCGTATTCATCCAATTCAACGAAAAAAACCGTGTTTTCGCCGCTTGCGGATTGGTACGTGATCGCTCAGGGTTACGATCCCGAGAATCCGGGGCCGAATCCCTATTATCCGTTCGATAACTATTACAAAACCGAACCCGCGCCGATCGATCCCGAGGAAGAAGGCACGGCGGACGAAGCGGTGCTGTGGCGGCTCGATACCTACGCCAACACGCCGGACAGCGAGGAGATGACCTTGGCGGACGGCACGAAGGTAACGATCTATCCCAGAAAACCGAGCTTCAGCAGCGTGCTTTTCACGGTGAAGGATAATTTGAGGCTCGATGAAGCCCGCGCCGCGCTCGAGGAGGCGGGCTATGCCCCGGTCGGCACCTACGAGCGCACCAAGCCATATGCGATAATCGACGACGAGATGTATCTGAACACAACGCGCTCGATGCAGCGGCAGATACAGTATGTTTCGGTGCTTTATACCGCGCTCTATGTCCTTGCCGGAGTGATCGGCGCGGCGCTGGCGTGGCTGCTGGCCGCTTCAAGAAGGAAGGAGATCGCGCTGATGCGCGCGCTCGGCACGCCGAATCTCCGAATTATTCTAAACTTCCTGTTTGAACACGCGCTTTTGTGCCTCGTCGGGCTTGCGATAGGGCTCGGCGCCGTAACGCTTATCTTCGGCGTGCAGGAGCGGTTCTGCTGTATGCTGTGCATCGCGTTCTTCGCGCTCTGGTGCATAAGCACGATGCTCTGCCTCGTTTTCGGACTGGCGAAGAAGGCACAAGGGGAGATTGAATGAAGCCGCTTTGCTAATGAAGGAATGAAGCGCGCCTGCGGCGCATGATGTGTTCCTTCGGAACAATGAGGTGGAAATTCCTGCGGAATTTCAAATAATGGATAGAATCTGAAGAAACGCCGCCCAAAAGCCTTCCCCTTGAGGGGAAGGTGGCTGAGGCGGAGCAGCGCTCCGCGAAGACGGATGAGGTGGAAATGATTGAAGAAACGCCGCTCCCGGCGTTTCAACCACAACTATTCACTATTCACTAAATAAGCGGCAGGATCGTCGAACAGGCTTGTAAACCAAGTTGAAACTATCCGAAAATGCTCGCTTCGCTGCGCATTTTTCGTGCCACCTCATCAGTCAGCTGCGCTGACAGC
>JAFWVQ010000031.1 GCA_017523925.1 Clostridia bacterium | reverse complement strand
CAGCGCTATTTCGCAAATGCCCTCGTAAAGCGCGCCGCCCTGCGCGACGGGGACCTGCTGCTCGAGCTGCGCCTGCCGGAGGGAAACAAACTGCGCGTCGAAGCCGGGATAAAGACAGTTTGCAGGAATAAACGCTGAAAAGACGAACAGCGGGGGAAGCGTGATGAAGATCGAGCAACGAAAAACGCCGGGGAAGCAATCTGATGGGAAACGCGCCTTTGGACGGCGAAACGGGTGAGATCACGGCAAAATCTCAAGTGAACTGCACTTTAGGGCTTGCTATAAAAAAGCAACGGATGAAAATCATGGCAAAAATGGGCGAAAAAGGACGCTGCCGGTATTGAAATGCGGCGGCTTTTAGTGTTAAAATAAAGGGTAAGCATCGATAATGGTGTAAAGCGCCCTTTTGAGCGCGCTTTTGCTGCATTATGGCTGATTATGTTCATTTATCCCCGATCGGGGTCTGATAGGAGAAGGAAATGGCATTATTTGAATTCAACGACGTCGGCATCGACCTCGGCACCTCGAGCGTGCTCGTATTCGTTAAAAACAAGGGCATCGTGCTCAGGGAACCCTCGGTCGTGGCGGTGGAAAAGGTAACAGGCAAGATCTACGCCGTGGGCGAGGAGGCCCGCAGGATGCTCGGCAAAACGCCGAACAAGATCATCGCGATCCGTCCGCTGCGCGAAGGCGTTATCTCCAATTTCGATATCACCGAGAAGCTGCTTCGGCATTTTCTCAAAAAGGTCGTGGGCACGAAGATCTTCTTCAAGCCCCGCGTGGTCGTTTGCGTGCCCTCGGGCGTGACCGAGGTCGAGCAGCGCTCCGTAATCGAGGCCACCGAGGAGGCAGGCTCGAGGCATACCTGGCTCATCGAGGAGCCCATCGCGGCGGCGATCGGCGCGGGTATCGACGTTACGCAGCCCCAGGGCAACATGGTAGTGGATATCGGCGGCGGCACCACGGACGTTGCGGTCGTTTCACTCGGCGGCGCGGTGCTCAGCGAGTCCATCAAGATCGCGGGCGATAAGTTCGACGAGGCGATCGTGCGCTACATGAGAAAAAAGCATAATCTTCTGATCGGCGAGCAGACCGCCGAGGCGATGAAGATCCGCATCGGCACCGCGTATCCGCGCAAGGACGAGGTGTATTTCGACGTGAAGGGAAGAAACCTCATCTCCGGCCTGCCGCAGCAGCTCACCGTCAGCTCGAATGAAATGATCGACGCGCTCGAGGAGCCCCTTCAGTACATCCTCGAAACCGTGCGCAATATGTTCGAAAAAACTCCGCCCGAGCTTGCGAGCGACATTGCGGAGAACGGCATCTGCCTCACCGGAGGCGGCGCGCTTCTCTACGGCATCGACAGGCTGATCTCGGAGCATACCCGCGTTCCCTGCTACGTGGCGGAGGACCCCATATCCTGCGTCGCTATCGGCACGGGCAAGGTGCTCGACAGTCCCGACAAGGCGTATTCCAACGCGCTTTACGACTACCGCAGGGGCGATTACTTCGAGGCATAAAACCGAAAGACGGGCGGCGCGCTTGCCGCCCTTTTTGCAATACGGAATGATCTTGAAAACAGGAGGCAAACATGGCTATCGACTATAAAAAACTTCAAAACGGCAGCGATATTCGCGGCGTTCTTATCGACATTCCCGGCGGCAAGCCCGTTGATCTGACCGAGGAAAGCGTAACGCGCATCGGCGCGGCGTTCGCGCTTTACGCATCGAAAAAGCTTGGAAAGAGCGTTTCGGCGCTTCGCATCGGCATAGGGCACGATTCGCGCATAAACGGCGATATCCTCGTTTCGTGGCTGATAAACGGCATAACCTCCGTTGGCGCAAATGCCTATGACGGCGGTATGGCGAGCACGCCCGCGATGTTTATGTGCTGCGTGAATGAGCTTAAATTCGATGCGGGCATTATGGCGACCGCAAGCCATCTTCCCATGGAGCGGAACGGAATGAAATTCTTCCTCGGAAGCCCGGAAAAGGGCGGCGAGGCGCTCGGCGGGCTTGAAAAGCAGGATATTTCGGCGATCCTCGAAATGGCTGAAAACGGCGAATTCGAAAAAGCGGCGAAGGCGGGTGAGAGCGGCAAAACCGACATAATGACCCCGTATATCGAAGGCTTGAAAAAGAAAATTCTGGTTGCGCTCGGCGAAAACGAGGGCGCAAAGCCGTTTGACGGTATGCGTATCGTGGTCGATGCCGGAAACGGCGCAGGCGGCTTCTTTGCGACGCGCCTGCTTGAGCCCCTCGGCGCGGATATCACGGGCAGCCGCTTCCTCGAGCCGGACGGCAATTTCCCGAATCATCAGCCCAATCCCGAGAATGAAGAGGCTATGATGAGCATCGTTGAAGCCGTGGAGACCTCAAACGCGCAGCTCGGCATAATCTTCGATACGGACGTGGACCGCGCAGGTGCGGTGCTGCCGAATGAAAGCGGCGCGCTTGCGCTCGATCGAAACCGCCTTATCGCGCTGATGACCGCCATTCTCGAAAAAGAGTACGGCAAAATAACCGTCGTTACCGACTCGATCACCTCCACGGGGCTTGCCGAATTCATCGAAAATCTCGGCTGCCGCCACCACCGCTTCAAGAGGGGCTATCGCAACGTTATAAACGAAGCCAAGCGACTTATGAGCGAGGGCGAAAACGCCATCTTCGCGATGGAAACGAGCGGTCACGGCGCACTTTCGGAAAACTATTTTCTCGATGACGGCGCGTACATAATCGTAAAGATACTGATCGAGTTCGTTCGTGCGGCAAGGCGCGGCGAAACGCTGAACAATCTGATCGAAGCCCTTGCCGAGCCGATGGAGAGCACAGAGGTGCGCATGGGGGTGAACACCGAGGATTTCGCTTCCTACACCGAGAGGGTGCTTGAAAAAGTCAAGGCGCATTTTGCGAAAAAGGAAGGCTTCTTTCTCGTTGAGCCGAATTTCGAGGGCGTGCGCGTGGGTGCGGACAAGAGCCGCGGCGACGGCTGGTTCCTAATAAGAAGAAGTCTGCACGATCCGCTGATGCCGACCAATCTTGAGAGCAATTCCGAGGGCGGCGTTAAAAAGCTCGCGGCGGCGCTTCTTGAAGCGATAGCGGAGTTCGATCTGCTCGATATCGAGGGCCTGAAAAAGCTTATCCGATAATAAGGAAAAAGGAAAGAAAAGGAAATGTTGATTGCAATAATTGGCGAAAACTGCGCGGGAAAATCCACGCTTGCCGAAGCGGTGAAGGCCGAGCTCGGCGGCGAGGTGATGACCGGCAAGGACTATCTGCGCATGGCAAAGAGCGAAGCCGAGGCCGAAAGGCTTTTCCGCGTGAAGCTGCAAAACGCCGCGGCGGGGGCGGGGGAAAGCATTATCTACGTTATCTCCGAGAAGGAGCATATCGCGCTGCTGCCCGTGGGCGCGGTGCGCGTGCTCGTTTACTGCGACCTCGACACCATAAAGGAGCGCTTCAGTGCGCGTATGCGCGGAAATCTGCCGCTTCCTGTTGAAAAGATGCTCGAAGCAAAGCATGGCGCTTTCGACGGCGGCGAATACGAATACCGCTTCGACGGCGGCAGCGGCGGCGCCGAGGAATTCGCGAAAAATCTCGTTATGGAGCTTGAAAAATGCTGAAGCTTTTCGACACCCATGCCCATCTGAACGACGAGGCCTTTGATACCGACCGCGAGGCCGTTATAGAAAGCCTTGCGGAGTACGGCGTAGCCCGCGTTATCGACGTTGCCTGCGACGTGCGCACGGTGGATAAAACTCTTGCACTGCTTGAAAAGTACCCGTTCATCTACGGCACGGCGGGTATGCATCCGCATGATGCTTCCGCGATGGACAATGCACTGATGGACAGGCTCAAAAAGGTGCTTTCGCATAAAAAGATGCTTGCGCTCGGCGAGATCGGGCTCGATTATCACTACGACTTTTCGCCGCGCGAAGTGCAGCGCAGATGGTTTGCGGAGCAGCTCGAGCTTGCGCGCGAGCTCGATATGCCCGTAACTCTGCATATCCGCGAGGCGTTCGGCGACTGCATGGACATTTTGAAAGCGCATAAAAACGGGCTTCGCGGCGTTATGCACTGCTATTCCGGCAGCGTGGAAACGGCATATGAATGCCTCGACCTCGGGCTTGCGTTCAGCTTCGGCGGCGCGGTGACCTTCAAGAATGCAAAAAAGCCGATAGAAGTGATAGAAAAACTGCCGCTCGAGAGCATACTTCTTGAAACCGACTGCCCCTATATGACGCCCGTGCCGTATCGCGGCAGGAGGAACGATCCAAGCTTTATCGGGCTCGTTGCGGAGAAAATCGCCGAGATAAGGGGCATGAGCGCGGAGGAGCTTTCCGAGGTGACCTTTAACAATGCAAACCGAGTGTTTGAGATGGAAGAATGATTTGAAAAAGTTTATTTCAACAATAAAAAAAGCCCTTCCGATTGGCATGGCGCTCGCGCTTTTGCTGCCGCTTTTCGCCTGTAAAAAGGGTGATGCTCCTGCGGCAACGCCGGAGCCGACCGCTATCGTGACCGAGCAGCCGACCGCCGCTCCAACCGAAGCGCCCGAGCCAACGCTCGATCCCGAGGCGCAAAAGCAGGCGAAGATCGAGGAGCGAGTTGCGAACTACTGCTCGATAATGAAGGCGACACTTGCAGAGCTTAACCGCCAGCTCGAAGCGTCTGGCATGAGCGTTGAGGCGCTCGCCGAGGGCAAGGATCTCGTTTTCAAATACACATTATTATCCTCGTTGGCGGATGGTATGTCGGCGAGCGGGCTCCGCGAATCGCTGGATCTTGAGGGCGCTGCACTTGTGCAAACATACAATGCGCTTGCCGCCTTCGCGGGGGATGATTCGGTGCGCTTTATAATTCGCTATGTTGACAGCAAAGGGAAAACGCTTATAAATTACATAATAGATAAGAACTATGAGCCAATCGACAGTTCTGCTGCGCTAGATCCGCGCGGTTACGCTTCATTGAGCGAGTTCATTGAAAGCGGGTTCTTCCAGTCGTTTTTAGAAAGAGCTGGGGACATGAGCGAATTTGATGTGACCGCGACCGTTGAGAACGAAACAATGCTCGTTATCAACTACACCGCAACGCGCAGCTTCAACGAGAGCGAGATCGAACAGATTCGATCCGATATGGAGAAAACCTTCGAGGTATACGGCACGGAATTGTCCGATTTGATTCTCGGGCAGATCAAACTTCTCGTTTCGAGCGTGAATGCGGATGAGCTGAAGCTCGTATTCCGTTATTATACGGAGGATGGCAGCCTTATAACGGAGTTTAGAGCCGATCACCTTCCGAGCGACGTATGATGCATAACGAAATGCCCGCCGATGAGGCGGGCTTTTTTAACAAAATGCAGTTTATTTTACCGGGCACAGCTTTACAAGATTCTTGACCGTCTCATCAGGAGGCAAACTGCTTTTCCGCCTTGCGCACCTCGGCGTAAAGAACCGCGCAGAAGATGACGAACAGCAGGAGCATCGCGGCGGCAAGCACCCACGAGGGGAAGAGCCAGCCGACGACGAGCGCGGCGACGGCGATCAATATCGAAAAATAGAAGTAAGCGTTTGAAACGTAAAGCCAGCCGTAGGGCAGCAGATGCGCGCCGGTTACGATCGCGTAGATCATCAGCATCTTCTCGGGGCAGGCGTAGAATGCCCAGATCGAGATCGGGATATAGAGCATCTGATTCATCGCAAAGAGTATGCCGGGCTTGTAAAGCGGGTTGCTTTTATCGAAGAAATCCACATTTATCAGCTTTGAAAAGCCGACGGCGATCATAAAGATAGGCGCGCTGCAGCAGATAGTCAAAATGTTTTTCAGCATCATCGAAAGCGGGCAGGCGTGTATCGCGAGCACGAGCGCCCATATCACTACCGCCGCAAGGATGAAATGCAGCCCCTTCTTTTGAGAGCGCGCCATATCGCGCCTGAGCGCATTTAGCATCTCGACTTTCTCGCTATTCTTCACCGTTTTCCAACCTCCTTTTGCTTTGATATTTTTTCAGGTTTTCGTTGTATTCTTCGCTCTTTTTTCTGTAATAGAATCTGTCTGTAAGAAGGCAGGCAAGATAAAACGCAAGCGCGATGCCGATGAAGATAAGCACGCCGTAAACCGTCGTGTTTTCCCTTGTGAACAAGCCCATCGCGTAGAATCCGGCCAATTCGAGCGGAACGAAAAGCGCGAAAAAACCGCTCAACCGCCCTATAAAGCTCATTTTCTTAAACGGAAACGGCGAAAACCAAAGGCTGAATAAGAGAGCGCCGCCGAAAACGAAACCGAGCAGCCGCAGGATCGTGCCGACCGGGATGGCGGCAATGCCGTTGGCAAGGCAGTACACGGCGGCAAGCAGCAGCAGCCAGGTTGCGGCGAAGCAGAAGCCGTTGCGAAGCCAAACAAAGAATGTTGATAGGTTCTTTCTCATACCGTTATCCCTCCTAAATCTCCAAAACCGATCGAAGTTTTTTAACGTATGAGCGCGAAATGACGACGCGCTCGCCGTTTTCCATCGTGGCGATGATATTGCGGTTCAGCTCGGGGCGAAGCGAGCTTATCCTGTTCAGATTGACCACGGCGGATTTTGAAACGCGCAGGAATCCGGCGGGGGAAAGCGCGTCCTCCAGCTCGTAGAGCCGCAGCCGCACCTCGAACACCTCGCGGTCGGTGTAAAGGAAGATCCGCTCGTCCACGGATTCAAAATAGAGCGCATCCGAGGCGCGGATATAGTGCGTTTCGCCCTCCCTGTGCGCGCAAAGCTTATGCTCAAAAAGCTCGATATGCTCACGCAGCTTCAAAACACGATCGTTCGCGCTTTCGCAGCGGATATCCACCGCAAGCTCGTTTTCATTTTCCAGGATACGAATTTTCATCTGTTCTTGCACCCCCAAGAGGGATTATAGCGAATAAAACAAGCCCGTTCAACCCTTTTTCGGCAAGCGGGCCGAGGGAAGGGGTAAGCGGGCTTGGAAGGGCTTTTGCGCCGATCACTTGACCAGATACGGCTTAACGAAATTCTTGACCATCTTGGTCTGAAACGGGCTCGAATTCGGCATCAGCATGCCGACCATCTCATCAACGAGCCTGTCCTTTTCGGCCTTGGTGAGCTTGTCAAACGAGCTCTTGAAGCGGAGCAGATCCTCGCGCGCCCTGTCGTAATTGCTGACGGAGCCCTGCTCGATATCTTTCGTAACTTCGGACATATTTTTACCTCCTTGGCTTGATTATAACTTTGATTTGCGTTCCGCGCTCTTGAAAAAATAAATCGAACGCGGAAACAAAGCGTAAAGCGGATTTACTCGGTCTCTTCCTTCGCGCTCAGCGCGGGATCGGCCTCCTTAACGGTGCGGTTCTTCTTGGCAAGCTCGGCAAGCTCGAAGAATTTGCCGGTAACGTGCGCATAGCCCGCCTCGCTGTGCGGCAGGGTACATTTACTGCAATCCTTTATTCCCGTTTCGCTGTAGGTGAAGCCGCCGCCGCATTTATCGCCCAAAGCGTACAGCGGGCAATAGCAGAAAAGGCAGTTGTGAAAGCCGTTTTCCGGGAGCTTGTGGCAGGGGAAGAATTCGCACTCCCTGTTCTGGAAATACGCATAGTGGGGCTGTCCCATATTCGGGAGCTTGGTCAGGTCGATCCTGTGAAGCTTTTTTTCGGGCATGGGTTTCTCCTTTCCGTTAGTGAATAGTGAATATTGAATAATGAATAGTTGAGGTTGAAATCCCAAGGGGATTACTTTGATTTCATCCTGCGCTCGACTGTGTACTTAACTCCACTCAGCCAAAGTCCCCTCAAGGGGAAGGCTCCGCAAGGCTTCTCCTTGAGGGGAAGCTGTCAGCGCAGCTGACTGATGAGGTGGTACGAAAAATGCACAGCGAAGCGAGCATTTTCGGAACGATAGAGATCAAGCGTTGAAAATGTTTTATTTTTTACAATCGGATCCAAATCCCTTGCGGGATTTGCGCAGGTGTCCACCTCATCCGTCTTCACGCCGCGCTGCGCCGTTCAGCCACCTTCCCCTCAAGGGGAAGGCGTTGGGGGTTCAGGCTTATCATCGCCTTCTTGCGGAAGCGGAAGGTGATGGTAAATGTCCGAGCATACATCGGGAAACTTGCGCTGAATCTGCAAGTTGCTGTACCGAAGCACGGTCATGCCGAGTGTGTTCATATACTCATCACGCTTCCTGTCGCGTTCCAAACCTTCGGGCATTCCATGCTGGTTACCGTCAAGCTCAATAACGAGCTGCGCCTGCGCACAGTAGAAATCAACGATATAGTGCCCTATCACCTTTTGACGGTAAAAGGTCAGCGGCAGCTTTTTCAGAAAATCGTACCAAAGACGCTTTTCTTCTTTGGTCATTTCGCGCCGCAGCCTTTGTGAAAAGGGTGTTAGATCCTTGTTGTGCGTTTGATTCATACTCATTAAGCTTGGGGCGATAGGCAGCGCGCCGCCGCAAGGCTTCCCCACGAGGGGAAGCTGTCAGCGCAGCTGACTGATGAGGTGGTACGAAAAATGCGCAGCGGAGCGAGCATTTTCGGATTGATAAAGAACAAGCTTGGTAACGGTTTTACTCTATTTACAATCGGATTCAAATCCCTTGCGGGATTTGTGCAGGTGTCCACCTCATCCGTCTTCACGCCGCGCTGCGCCGTTCAGCCACCTTCCCATCAAGGGGAAGGCTTGATAGGCGCGCATCATGCGCTGAAAGCGCACATCATTTGCCGCAAGGCAAGCATCATTCCACTTGGCGAGTGTCCAAAAGCGGAAAATGCGAAGCAAGTCGCAGCATTTTCCGCCAAATGCCCCTCCGGCGAGGAGCGGCGAGTGGCTATACCGCCATCGCATCCTCTCTATCCAGATACTCGCAAGCCGCGATAGCCGCAACGCCTCCGTCCGCGCCTGCGGTAACGAGCTGGCGCACGGCCTTGGTGCGGCAGTCTCCCGCGACGAACACGGCGGGATTGCGCGTGCGGCAGCTCTCGTCCGCCGCGATAAAGCCGCTTTCGTCAAGCTCGATCAGCTCCGAAAACGCAGCGTTGCTCGGCTCCTGCCCGATCGCAACGAAAACGCCGCTTACAGCAAGCTCGCGGGCTTCGCCGGTGAGCTTGTTTTCGACCGTGAACGAGGAAAGCGAGCCCTCGCCGCCGACCGCTTTGGGAACGCTGTTCAACACAAGCTCCACGTTATCGCAGGCGGAAAGCCCCGCCACAACGTGCTTTTCGGCGCGGAATTCGTCCCTTCTGTGAACGAGATAGACCTTTTTCGCAAGCTTGGAGAGGTAGATCGCGTCCTGCACGGCCGTATTGCCGCCGCCAACGACCGCAACGGTCTTGCCCTTGAAGAACGCGCCGTCGCAGACCGCGCAGAACGAGATGCCGCGCCCGATGTATTTTTCTTCATTCTCAATGCCCATTCGGCGATGCTTGAGACCCGTGGCAATGATGATTGCGCGGGCGGCGTGCTCGCCGTATTCGGTTTTAACGGCAAAGGTTTTGTCGCGGTTTTCGGTGATGCCGATGACCTTGTCCACCTCCACGTCCGCGCCGAGGTTCATGACCTGCTCAACGAGGATATCCGAAAGCTCCGTGCCGCTCATCGGGCGGGCGAAGGGGTAGTTTTCAACGTGCGGCGAAAGCACTATCTGCCCGCCGAAGGTCTCTTTTTCGATAAGCAGCACGCTTCTTCCCGCGCGCCTTGCGTAGATCGCGGCGGTGAGTCCCGCAGGACCCGCGCCGATTATGATGATATCGTGCATATTTGCTCCTTTCGGTTTTGGGGATGCTTCTATGCTTCCCCGTGAGCGTTTTCTCTATTATACACCGAGCCGCAGCCCCCGTCAAAGGGAACTGCGGTTTTGGAAGGATGATGCTTGTTATGCTCGGTGTTTGAAAAACTATGCGCTTTATTAAAGCTTGGCACAGGTTTTTATTCGTTGACCGCCTTCTCGGTCTGCTCGCGGATGAAGCGGTTCACGCCGCCGACACCGACGAACACCTCGAAGGTATCGCCGCTGATCGCAACGAGCGTGGGCGCCTGGTGGATGCGGAACTTCACGGAAAGCTCGGCGTTCTCCTCCGCATCGACGGTCTCATACTCGATGCCGTTTCTTTCAAGAAGCGCCTTGGCGGTCTTGCAGTTCGGGCAGGTTTTGGTGGTGAAGAGCATCAGCTTATCCACATTGCCGGAAACGGCGGGAGCGGCCTCGGCTTCGCGCCTCTGCTCGATGCGCTTTTTATGCTCGGAGAAGTCCAGCATGCTGTACTCCCTGCGCTCCTTGAACTCCTGCACCTTGCCGTCGTTCCAATTCTGGATCGGGCGGTAGTAGCCGGTGATGCGGCTGTTTACCTCGGTGCGCGAGCCGCAGTGCGGGCAGGTGTAAACTTCGCCGGCAAGATAGCCGTGGTTGCGGCAGATCGAGTAGGTGGGGCTCATGGTGTAGTAGGGCAGGCGGTAGTTCTCGGAGATCTTGCGAACGAGGGTCGCCGCGCTCTCCCAGCTCGGCAGCTTCTCGCCGAGGAAGGTGTGGAACACCGTGCCCGAGGTGTAGAGGGTCTGAAGCTCATCCTGAATGTCGAGCGCCGCGAAGATGTCCTCCGTGTAGCCAACGGGCAGGTGGGAGCTGTTGGTGTAGTAGGGGGTGCCGCCGCTCTCCGCCGCGGTGATGATGCCGGGGAAGTTCTTTGCGTCGTACTTGGCGAAGCGGTAGGTGGTGGACTCCGCAGGGGTCGCCTCAAGGTTGAACAGCTCGCCCTCGTACATTTCCTGATAGTCACTCAGGCGGTTTCTCATGTGGTTGAGAACGTTCTTGGTGAATTCCTGCGCGGCTTTATCGGTCAGATCCTTGCCGATCCACTTGGCGTTGAGGCAGCATTCGTTCATGCCGACGAGGCCGATCGTGGAGAAATGGTTGTCGAACGAGCCGAGATAGCGCTTGGTGTACGGGTAGAGGCCCTCATCGAGCAGGCGGCTGATGACCTGGCGCTTGATGTGCAGGCTGCGCGCCGCAACGTCCATAAGGTGGTTCAGCTTCTTATAGAATTCGTCCTCATTTTCGGAGAGGAACGCAAGGCGGGGCATATTGAGGGTAACAACGCCAACGCTGCCGGTGCTTTCGCCGCTTCCGAAGAAGCCGCCGCTCTTCTTGCGAAGCTCGCGCAGGTCGAGACGGAGACGGCAGCACATCGAGCGGATGTCGCTGGGCTCCATATCGCTGTTTACGTAGTTGGAGAAGTACGGCGTGCCGTATTTGGCGGTCATCTCAAAAAGAAGACGATTGTTCTCGGTGGGGGACCAGTCGAATTCCTTGGTGATGGAGTAGGTGGGGATGGGGTACTGGAAGCCCCTGCCCTGCGCGTCGCCCTCGAT
>JAFWVQ010000003.1 GCA_017523925.1 Clostridia bacterium | reverse complement strand
TCCTTCATTTCGCATGGTCTCTACGACCATCTGCTTGAACTCGCCGGTGTATTTCTTGTTTGGTATTCCTTTTGGCATATTAAATCACCCCACTTGTTAGTATTATACCACATGTCTAACAAATGGGGTGCAGTTCAATCCTTCGGTGGGGTTTATTTTTATATATTTATTTTGCAGACTTAATTTCGGCCTTTTCTGTGGACTGCTTATAGGAGGTGTTTCATATGAATAACAACACTGCTATTGAAATCGATGCGCTCCGCAGAGCGGGCTATACTCCCACTATGATCGCGGAGAAGCTAGGCATATCCGTCAACACGGTCAAGAGTCACATACGCCGCCATCCCATGACGGACAAGCTCCGCTGTCTTTTCTGCGGAGCCGTCGTTAGACAGAACGAGGGCAGGAAACAGAAGAAGTTCTGTTCAGATAAATGCCGGATGGGCTATTGGAACCACAGATACAGATCGAAGGAGGCTGCCGATGGGAACTGACGTTCAAAACTACTCCGACAGCTTGTTTCTGTATCATCTCGCCTGCTCAATTCTGGAAAAACTCGAAAAGGAATACGGGCTGACAACCGCCGAAAAGGAACTGCTTTCGGACGCTCTCAGCAAGCGGCGGGGTCTTGTTGAAAAGAGCATTTTTACTATATAATACTTGACTTTTTGAGCCTTGAGAGTGATTAATGGGTTACCGAAGATTGATACAAAAGGAGGTCAAAATGGAAGTAATAATAGAGAAAAAGAACGCGGTAACCTCGCTCCCGAGGCTCAAAAACGTGGCGGCGTACGCTAGGGTTTCTTCGGCTAAGGACGCCATGAGGCATTCCCTCGCGGCGCAGGTAAGCTATTACAGCGGACTCATACAGTCCCATGCCGGGTGGCGTTTCTCCGGAGTATTCGCCGACGAGGGTCTGACCGGGACGAAGGAGTCGAGAGACGGATTTCAGAAGCTCCTCGAAAAGTGCCGCGCGGGAGAAATCGACATGGTGATCACAAAGAGTATTTCACGCTTCGCCCGAAACACGGTCACACTGCTCAACACTGTCAGAGAGCTTAGAAGCCTCGGTATCGACGTCTATTTCGAGGAGCAGAACATCCACTCCGCTTCAAGCGAAGGCGAGCTGATGCTGACCATTCTTGCCTCGTTCGCGCAGGAAGAGAGCCTTTCCGCGAGCGAGAATCAAAAATGGCGCATCAAGAAGAATTTTGAGGATGGCAGACCATGGAGCGGCAAGCTGTTCGGTTACCGCCTTGTCAACGGGACGTTCATCATGCAGCCGGACGAAGCCGTAATCGTGAGGCGGGTTTTCGATGAGTACCTTTCGGGCAAGGGTACGGAAGCGATAGCGAACGGGCTTAACGCCGACGGCTTTACGAACCGGGGAGGAAAATGGTATCCGAGCGTAATAGGTCATATGCTCCGCAACATCAACTACACGGGGAACCTGCTCCTGCAGAAGACGTACCGCGAGGATCACCTGACGAAACGGAAGAGAAAGAACGACGGCGTTCTTCCACAGTATTTCGTTGAGGACGCTCACGAGGCGATAATAGACTCCGACACGTTTGAAGCCGTGCAGAAGGAAGCCGAAAGGCGGCTTGCAAAGTACAAGCACGAGAAGAAAGGCGCGGAGAAATACGCTTTTACCGGGCTGATTGTCTGCGCCGTCTGCGGGAGGAAATACAAGAGGAAGATATCACACGCCGGCCCGGTTTGGATTTGCCCGACATTTAACTCGGCGGGAAAGGCGGTATGCCCCTCAAAGCAGATTCCCGACGAAACGCTCAAGGAGCTGACCGCCGACGTCGATTTTGACGCGATTGAGCGGATGATAGCGGAAAACGGAAACATTATCCGCGTCTGCTTCCGGGACGGAACGGAGCAAACGCTAGTTTGGAAAGACCGTTCTAGGTCGAAATCGTGGACTGATGAGATGAAGCTGAAAGCGAAAGCTGCGGCTGAAAAGAGGTGGAAAAAGAATGGCGAACGTTAAATACATACCGGCGACGAAGATGCGCCACACGGGTGCGCCGATCGAGAGCAAGACGAAGAGAAGGGTCGCGGGGTACGCTCGCGTTTCCACCGACAGCGACGAGCAGCTCACGTCCTACGAAGCGCAGGTCGATTATTATACGCAGTTCATCCGCAAGAATCCCGACTGGGAATTCGTCGGAGTCTATACGGACGAGGGCATTTCCGCTTTGAACACACGGCACAGGGAGGGCTTCAACAGGATGATCGCCGACGCCCTTGATGGAAAGATAGACCTGATAGTAACGAAGAGCGTCAGCCGCTTCGCCCGAAATACGGTCGACAGCCTTACTACGATACGAAAGCTGAAGGATTACGGCGTCGAGGTCTTTTTCGAGAAGGAGAACATCTGGACGTTCGACGGAAAGGGTGAGCTGCTTCTGACGATAATGTCGAGCCTCGCTCAGGAGGAGAGCCGATCGATCTCCGACAACATAACATGGGGACAGCGCAAGCGTTTCGCCGACGGCAAGGTCAATATGCCGTTCAGCTCCTTCCTCGGCTACCGCCGGGGCAAGGACGGCAAGCCGGAGATCGATCCCGAGGAGGCCGAGCTCGTCAGGCTGATCTACAGGCTTTTTATGGGCGGCAAGACGATAACCGGGATAGCGACGTATCTTACGCAGCAGGGCATACCGACTCCGAGGAAGAAAGCGCGGTGGCGCGATTCCACGGTCGAAAGCATTCTGACGAACGAAAGGTACAAGGGCGACGCTCTCCTTCAGAAGCAGTTCACGGTCGATTTTCTCAACAAGAAAATGAAAAACAATGAGGGCGAGGTCCCGCAGTACTACGTTACCGACAGCCATCCGGCGATAATCGACAGGACGGAATGGGAGCTTGTGCAGGCTGAGATGACAAGGCGCAAGGAGAAAGGCAATCATCAGAACAGCCTCAACGTGTTCTCCTCAAAGATCTATTGCGGGGAGTGCGGGAGCTATTACGGCTCAAAAGTATGGCATTCGACGGATAAATACCGAAAGGTGGTCTGGCGTTGCAACGGAAAGTACGAAAGGCAGACCCGATGCTCAACTAAGCATTTGACCGACGACGAAATAAAGAAACTGTTCCTCAGAGCGGTATCAAAGCTCCACAATGAGCGGGAGACGCTCATAGAGGACTGCCGGTTCATGCGCGAGATACTTTCAGACACCACGGAGCTTGAAGCGGAAAAGGCGCGGATCATGGAGGAGCTGACCGCCGTAGGGCTTCTGACCGAAAAGCTCTTTGAGGAGAACGCGGCGGGAAAGCTGACGACGGACGACTTTGACGCGCGTCACGCTTCATACGTCGTAAGGTATAACGACCTGCAGTCGAAGCTCAAAGCGATTGCGGACAGTGAGGAACGGAAGCAGCGGCAGATCAAAGTCCTCGACAGGTTTATAAAGGACATTCGCGGGATGAAGGCGCTGCCGATAGACTTCAGCGAAAGGCTGTGGAACGCCCTCATAGAAAAGCTGACGATTTACCCGGACGGCAGAGCGGAGTTCCTTTTCAAGAACGGAACGACCGTAACCGAAAGGCTGTAAACGACAGGCTCGGAGCAAGAACGCTCCGGGCTTTTTCTGTGCCTCAATAACAGAACGATAACGCCGTCAGTAATACGGAATTTGCACCCTTTCAAAAACCCATACGGCATATGACTTTTTTAACGGTTGAAACGATAGCTTTCGATTTTGAAACGATAGCCCCAATTGAAACGATAGCTTTTGCAATATGGGCTTTTAGGGAAAGATAGTAGGCGAAAATGCACCCGCTAACGGATATGGCTGAAACGATTGCTGCACCCTCTGTTTTGAAAAATATAGATAATTCAAGGATAATCGAAGCCAAAAATAAAACGAAAGGGTTCTTGATGAATTGTATCAAGAACCCGTTCAGATTTGGTGGAGCATAGGGGAGTCGAACCCCTGACCTCAACATTGCGAACGTTGCGCGCTACCAACTGTGCTAATGCCCCGTTTGATTGCTTTGCTATTATAATACAAACCCTTCCGTAATTCAAGTGAAAAGCGGCGCGAGGCGGGATATATTTTTCACTAATACTGTTTGCAAGCATTCGCCGCGGGCGGTCAAGTATTCGTTTAGGCACAGACAAGCATTCGCACAGGCGGTCAAATATTCGTTTATGCACAGACAAGCATTCGCGCAGGCGGTTTTGAACCGGTCGATGCGGTCGCGATCGGAAAGCGCGGAAAGCCGCGTCCACTGAGCGATACTCCGGGAAGCGAGGTTCGTTGTTCGAAAGCCCCGAAACGGCGCTTTTCCGACCGGGAAGCGCGAAATAGCGCGGTTTTACTGCGCGAAATGCCGTAAAATGCGCGGTTTACTGCTTGAAACGCCCAAAAAGCGCGGTTTACGGCCGGAAAAGTGCGGAAAAATGCGCTCTTTTGTTTAACGGGCTTGATTATTGTCGTAAATTTTGATAATATAGTAATCGGTGCAAATTGCTTTATGCTAACCGGTCTCTTTTCGCTATGCACCGACGAAGCGCCCCGCCCCGCGCCGAGCACAGAGCAAAGGCGTTTCGCTCATTATGTACGATGGAGGAAATGTGAATGACGCCATTCACTAGATGTTTGTTTCCGCTGATCGCGATGGTTATCGGCTTTATCCTGGATCTTGTTTTCGGCGATCCGGAGCCGATGCCGCATCTTATTTCGCTGATAGGCAAGCTTATCTCTGCGCTTGAAAAGCTGCTGCGGCGGCTGCTTCCCAAGTCCGTTGCGGGAGAGCGGACTGCCGGCGGGTTGCTGCTTGCGCTCATTGCGCTGATCTGCTTCGGAGTGCCGTTCGGCCTGCTCATGCTCTGCTACTGGCTTACGCCGATCCTCGGCATTGCGGTGGAAGCGCTGCTCTGCTGGCAGATCTTCGCTTCCAAATCCCTGCGCGACGCATGCATGAAGGTTTACCGTGCGCTCAAGCGCGGCAATCCCGAGAGGGCGCGCAAGGCGGTTTCCCGCGTTGTAAGCAGGGATACCGACGCGCTGGACGAAGCGGGAATCATCCGCGCCACGGTCGAATCCGCGTCCAAGAATATCTGTGACGCCGGCATTGCGCCGATCATCTTCACCGTGCTTGGCGGCGCGCCGCTCGGCCTGCTTTACAGGGCGGTGAACGTACTCGATTCGATGGTCGGCCACGTGGACGAGCCCTACAAGAATTTCGGGCTCATTCCCGCAAGGGCGGACGATGTGCTCGGCTTCATTCCGGCACGCATCAGCGCACTGCTCATGCTTTTGGGCGGCTTCATACTCAATCTCAACGTTTCAAACGGCTTTAAGATCTTCAAGCGCGACAGGCGCAATCATCCCGGACCGAACCCCGGGCAGACGCAATCCGTTTGCGCGGGTCTGCTTGGCGTTCAGCTTGGCGGAAACGCGAGCTATAACGGCATAGTGCATATGCGAAAGACGATCGGCGATCCCATCCGCAGGATCGAGCTCGACGACATCAAACGGAGCTGTGCGCTCGTGTTCAACACGGTCCTCATCTCCGCCGTTCTCTTTTACGGCATCAGGCTTCTGATCGCGATAGCGTTGATCCCCAAATGATGCATGCGCCGCGCCCGCGCATGACGGGTCTGCGGCGAACACGATCGACTGCATTTTTAAGCTGCGGCTTACGGCGCGCACCCCGATGGCATTTGGCTATGGGACGCGTTGCGGCCGCAGTTTTTTGCTTGAAGCCGTTTGCGGAGGGTTGATCGTTTTGTGTTTAGTATTTAGTATTTAGTGTTTAGTGGTTAGTGGTTTAGTGTTGAGCGTGAAATCGATGAACGCGGGCTGCCGATCGGCTATTGTGTGTGTCCTGCACGGAACGCAGGGTGGAACGGTCCGGCGGCGCAACATACGTGCGCATAAGCAGATGATAGAAGAAGGGCTCACGGGGCGAATCCCCGTGAGCCTTATGCATATTACGATATTCGGTTTGGAGCCATTGCCTTCGCCTTCGGGCGGCATTTTGCGCCCGAGCTCAAAGGCGATGAGGGCTGTTACTGCCTCGGCTTATCCTCCACGAACCAGATGAACATCCTGAGAACGCCGTCCGGAGAGACGTTGGTGCCGAGGGAGTAGCCGTACATGGTGTAGGCGACGCCGCTCTCGAGCTGGCTTGCGGTGGAGTAGTGGTCGTGGTACTCGATCTCGATCTGCTCGCCGCTGTTGAGAGTGAACTTTGCAACGAAGTAATCGCCGTCGTAGATCACGTCGTTCACGGTGCCTTTGATGAGGAAGCCGCGCATATCGGTTACGTGAACGGGCTTCATCATCTCATCGTAGCTGCCGGGCCAGACGGTGGGAACGTAGTCGTTGTAGACCGGGGGACGCTCCACGCTGAACGGGCGCTCGAACACCGCGCCATCCTCGAGGGTGGCGGTGATGAGGAACTTGTAGGACTTGGCCGGGGTGGGCAGGTTTACCTCGAAGCCGAAGTTGCCGCTCTCGTCGATCTCGGGCTCGGACTTGAGGCTGAACTCGGGATCGTTGGACGAGATGCTGATGCGCGAGCCGGCAGGCACGGCGCCGTAGACCCTGATGGATTCCTCCACGTTCAGCGAACGCGCATGGAAGGTGGGCGGGATCACGATGATCTGCTCAGCGGTGAGCACGCGGGTCACGTTTGCAGTGAAGGTTTTATGAACGGTGGTATGACCGATCATCCTTGCGATAAAGTCGAAGGCATGCTCACCCTTATCGCGCTTGACGGAGAACGCGAAATTGCCGTTTTCATCCACGGTGAGCGGGTCGTTGTCGATAAGTATCTGCGCGCCGAGCTGGGAGGTGGCTATCTTGCCGCGGATCGTGACCACGCCGTCGTCCGATTCGAAATAATCAGGCGTTTCGAACTCTACCATGAGCTTCGGCACGTCGATCTCGATCTCGGGTATCTCGATGATGGACTTATTGCCCGATGCGTCGATCTGGAACACGGAGGGCTGCACCGTGACCTTATCCGATTCGATATAGTCCTGCGGGAGCAGGGAGTTGATATGCACGTTGAAGGTAACGTCCTGCTTGGAGGAAACGGCAAGATCCTTCTTGCTGCCGTCCGTTCCCTCGAAAACGACGGTGGTGCCCTCGTTTGCGCGAACTGTGACGTAGTACTTGTTCGGATCGTTCGGGTTGAGGCGCACGTCCGACCTCGGCTTCTTGGGCACGCCGATGCCGATGCCGCCATTCAGCGCGGAGTACACGAAATACGCCATCACAAGCAGCAGCGCTATCAGCACTATCACCAGGATCTTGTTCAGCACGGAGCCTCCGTGCTTATTGCCCTGCTCGCCCGAGGGAGCTTTGCGCGGAGCGCTTCCGCCCTTTGCGCGGCGGCTCTTATCCTCGGCGTCCGCCTCGCGCTGCCTCTGCTCGCTGCGGCGCTTGATATTGCTCTTGGTACGCTCGCCGTAGGCATCCCTTTCGTCCGCATCGGGAGTGGGCTTATCCCAATCATCCACGCCGCCCGCGAACCCGTCCTCAAGGTCGTTCAAAAAGGCGTCCGCATGGCTTTCGGCAGCGGATGCAGCCTCAAGCTCATCCCATTCGTCCTCGAAGCGACCCTTCGGCTTGTTTTCAACAAGCGGCTGCCCGCATTCCGCGCAGAACTTATTGCCGTCCGGATTCTTTTTCCCGCAATTCTTACACTTCATTACATTTACCTCTTATTTTCTCCGTCGATCGTTTTAGCGTTTTTCCGTTTATTTCGTATCGAGCCATGCGCCGGAGCGCATACCCCATCAACCTATATTATACCAATTATTACCACCGATTTACAAGTGTTCTGATGAAATTCGCGCAATAATTCTTCATTTATTCTTTTATTCCGCATTTCGATGCCGCCGAGCGCCGCCTTTCGCGCGCACGTCTCGACCCGGGACGGGCGTGCAGGTGCAGAAGAAAGTCAATCCTTCTTTTTCGCGTCGTGCTTCGCCTTTATCCGCGCTTCAACGCCCATTTCGGATGGAATGTAGTAGCGCCTGCCCTTGACGGAGGGCGGCATGTACTCCTGCTCCACCTCGTGGTTCGGGTAGTCGTGCGGGTATTTGTAGCCCACACCGTGCCCGAGCTTCTCTGCGCCCCTGAACGAGGTGTCCCGAAGGTGGATAGGCACCGGCTCATCGGCCGTGTTTTCCGCGTCCGCAAAAGCGGAATCAAGCGCCATTACGACGGAGTTCGACTTTGGGCTCTCGCAGATGAAGATGATGGCCTGGACCATGCTCAGCCTTGCCTCGGGAAGGCCGATGAACTCGAGCGCCTGCGCCGCCGCGACCGCTTGGAGCATGGCGTTTGGGTTCGCAAGACCAACATCCTCCGAGGCGTGCGCGATGAGCCTTCGGCAGATTATACGCGGATCGAGCCCCGCGTAGATCAATCGCGCGAACCACGCGATCGCCGCGTCGCTGTCGCCGCCGCGAAGGGATTTGCAGAAGGCGGAGAGCATGTCGTAGAGCTGCTGCTCGTCGCATTTGGCGACCTTTCGCTGGATGGATTCGGCGGCGATCTCGCGCGTTACGTGCACCCTTCCGCCAACGGGATCGGTCGTGCGCACGGCGAGCTCGAGCGCGTTCAGCGCGGCCCTTGCATCGCCGTTTGCTATGACGGCGAGATGGTCGAGCGCATCCTCGTCCACGTCCGGCGCGAACATCCCAAGCCCCTTTTCGCCGTCCTCGAGCGCACGGCGCATGGCTTTTTTGACGTCGTCCGCGGTGAGCGGGTAGAATTGAAACAGGCGGCAGCGGCTCACGATAGCGCCTGTCATGGCGATCATCGGGTTCTCGGTGGTGGAGCCGATGAACTTGACCGTTCCGCTTTCGAGCGCGGGAAGGATGGAGTCGGACTGCGCCTTGCTCCACCTATGGCATTCATCGAGCAGCAGGAAGGTCTCCTTGCCGTACAGCTTGAGCGCCTCCTCGGCCTCCGCTATGACCTCGCGCACCTCCTTCACGCCGGACGTGACGGCGTTCAGCTTCACGAAGCGGCTGTTCGTGGTGTGCGCGATCACCGAAGCGAGCGTGGTCTTCCCGCAGCCGGGCGGCCCCCAGAAGATGGAGCTTTGCAGCGAATCCGCCATTATTGCGCGGCGCAGAAGCGAGCCCCTGCCCACGATATGCTCCTGCCCGATGAATTCATCGAGCGAGGTGGGACGCATCCTGTCCGCAAGCGGCGCATGCTCCCTGATGGATTGCGAAAACAGATCCTGCATATTCTTTCTCTCTGTTTCTTCGTTTTTTACGATTACTTTACGGCTCTTTTTACGCTTTCTCCGCTTCTGTGCGAAAGCTGCCGCGCAAGGAGCCGGCAGGGGGTTTTCCTTTTTGAAAGCCCTTGAAAAGCCCCGGGAAAGCTCCAAGAAAAGCTCCCGGAAATAATACGGAGCTTATCCGAAAGTGCTCCTAGCACCGATAAGCTCCGAGATCAAGCGTTATTAAACTGATTATTCGGCGTCCTCAAAGCTCATATCGAGCAGCTTCTCGGGCAGATGCGCGAACATATCCGCCATGGCGGCCTTCTCGTGGATGGTGCGCACGGCCTCGGCAAAGAGCGGCGCGGCGGAGACGACCCTGATCTTGGTGGAGTTCTTCAGGACCTCGGTATTGTCCACGGTGTCGGTGGTGACGAGCAGCTTTATGGGGCTGTCCTCGATCCTCTGAACGGCGTCGTCCTTGACGATCGCATGGGAGAGGAAGGCATATACCTCGGCGGCGCCCTTGTCCATGAGGCCGTAGGCTACGCGGCAGAGAGTGTTGCCGCTGATGGTGAAGTCGTCCACCACCATGCAGCGCTTGCCGCGCACGTCGCCGATGATCTCGATCGCGTTCGGGTTCTCATCATGGCCAACGCGCACCTTATCGCCGATCGCAACGTTGCAGCCGAGCATATTCGCATACGCCCTTGCGCGCTTGGCGGAGCCTGCGTCGGGCGCGACCACGACCAGATCCTCATCCACGATGCCGATGCGGCGGGCGTACTCGCTGAGCAGGGGGCTTGCGTAGAGGTGATCGACGGGCTTGGAGAAGAAGCCCTGCACCTGAGGCGCATGCAGATCCATGCAGATCACACGGTCGGCTCCGCAGAGCTCGATGCAGTCCGCACAAACCCTCGCCCTGATCGAAACGCGGGGCTCATCCTTCTTATCGGCCTTGGCATAGCCGAAGTACGGGATGACCGCGGTGATGGAATTCGCGCTCGCACGCTTGAATGCGTCGATCCAGAAGATCAGCTCGGTGAAGGAGTTGTTCGGATCCTTGCCGATGGACTGAACGATATATACGTCCTTATTACGGATGGATTCGTCCGCGCGCACGTAGATGCCGCCCTCGGAGAAGATGATCGTGGTGGATTTGCCGAGTTCAACGTCAAGATACCTGCACATCTTTTCCGCAAAGGGCTTGCTCGCTGTTCCGGCAAAGATCGTGATATGGCCGTCGCCTTCATGTCTGTTCATAAAAGTACCCCCCATGAGCTGAATTCCATGTAAATTATAACAGAGAAGCTTCGCGCCTTCAACGGTTGAGGGGCGAAGCCAAAAGTATATTTAAGCCGTTATGAATGATGCGCGAAGCCGCGCGGCCGTGCCTTCAGCGCTTCACGAGCCTTTTGATCGCCCTGTATATGGGGCGAAGCGGCTTTTTGGCGAAGAAGCCGATGCGCTTGACGATCATCCTGCGCCTGTATCTGCCACCCCAATGCTTGACGTAGAAACGGTAAAAAAAGCCGTTGAGATCGATGTTTTTGCCCTTGCGCGTCAGCCCCGTCATCACGCCCACGACCCAGTCGAACGGAATATGCTCCATCATCACGTTGTTGTCGCCGCAGATGATGTAGTAGCCGTCATGCACCTCGCGCACGCGGTGGAGAATGTAGTTCCCTTCGAAATGCGGAAGAGGCACCTTATAGAGCGCAACGTCGTTGACGCGCAGAACGCCGTCATCATACAGCTCGCTCACCTTCCTTATCTCGACCACGTCCCTGTTCGTTCTAAGAAGCGGGCGCATGCTCGACCCTCGGGTAGCCCAAACAAAGACACCCTTTTCCTCAAGGATCTCCTCTATGCTTTTTCTTTTCGGCGTTTGTCCATCGGCCTGCTCCGTCGGGATATCGGACGGGACCGCGCCGTTCAGCGGGGAGCGATTCGTTTCCATATTATTATCGTTAATTATTTCGTTATTATCGCTGATGCATCGGCTTCAAGCCAGATAAGCGGGAAGGAGCTCGGTCATTCCTCGATAATGCCGGAGCTGCGAAGCATATCGATCACCTCGCGGATGTCCGCAAGCATCTCATCCGGATCGCCGTCGAACCTTCGCTTCATTTTGGCGAGGATCCGCTGCTCGGTCGTATTATGCTTCAAGCATTTGATTATGAATGCCGCCGTGGGGTTGCCGTGAATAACGCCGCAGAAGCTTTCACTCGCGCCGTTCACCACGAGCGAGAGCTCATCGCCCTTTTGCCTTTGCAAAACGCCTTTTTTGATTCTCATAAGCGCACCTGCTCCTCTTGAAATTGAAGAGTAAACCGTTTTTGCGCAAAAAACGCATAAACACTAAAATAATACATCAAATATCGGGGCTTGTCAACACCCGAGCACGCGTGCAGGACCGCGTTTTGCGCCGGTCCCGCTCGTCTCGCGCCGCAGAAGCAGGGATGTCTCGGAGTGCGCCGAAGGAGGCGAACGCGGGCGACGCGCGGCCCGCTCTGTTAAATATATTGCTCAATCATAAAAAAGAAACCGCGGAGAACTTGACAAGTCGGACACAAGTTGGTATAATACCTATCTGTCGGCGGCAGGATATACGGTATGCGCCTGTAGCTCAGCAGGATAGAGCAACGGCCTTCTAAGCCGTAGGTCCCGGGTTCGAATCCCTGCAGGCGCGCCATTTTTCGGCAGTTTTTAATATGGTGGGTGTAGTTCAGTTGGCTAGAGCGCCAGATTGTGGCTCTGGAGGTCGTGGGTTCGAGCCCCACCACTCACCCCATTTTTAAAACTGCAGCGCCGAATCGGGAGTCACCGTTGGGGTGTCGCCAAGTGGTCAAGGCACGGGACTTTGACTCCCGCATCGTAGGTTCAAATCCTGCCACCCCAGCCAGAT
>JAFWVQ010000030.1 GCA_017523925.1 Clostridia bacterium | reverse complement strand
TGCTTTAAAAACACATACTCTCTATAACCGCTTTGGGATTCATAGATGATGTATTCTTCGCCGGTGCTTGCTTTTCTCAAAGCTTTCGTGGGATACAGCTCGTAAACGTAATCGAGCTTATTCGGAAACTCCGCAAACCGGCTGAACTGGCAGGCATCCTCGCCGATCTGAACTATGAAGTTGTTCAGCAGCAGCTTATCATCGGGATAAACGGGAATATCAAGCTTTTTTATTGCGGGATCGCTGATTCCGATGCTGTCGGAATCGGTCTCTGCGAGCGTGGTATCAGCGTTTGGCTCGGCAGTCGGCTCGGGCGCTTTTGTCACTTCCGAAACGGCGCTTACCTCCGGCTCGGGCGTGATCTTGACAGCCGTCTGCTCTTGCGGCTTGCAGGCGGAAAAGAGCGATAAAGCCATTGTCGCCGCCAATGCGGTGCAGATAAATCTTTTCATGGTGCAAACTCCTTTCTGTTGAGTGCTTTTGCTTATTTCTCCGGCAGATCGATGGGCTCGATACGGTAGTTGAGCGGGGCATAAATTATCCCGTCATCGCCCATGTCCCTGTGCAAAAGGGTGTAGTCGGGCGAGTAGACAGTATTGGAGATAACAAGAGAACGGTCATCAAGCATATCGTAATCTATCTTCAAAATACCATCGGTGAGGTAATGAATGCTGCAAAGGGGATAACCGCTATCCGCAGCCTCGTTCACGGTTTCGGGTACATAGCCGTCAACATCGAGAAATTGTCTCTTAAACAACGAGGCAACTGAATCGATCTTTTCAACGTCCTCGATGGGATCGCCAACTTTTAGCTGCGCAAAATCACTGTATGAGCGCATATCTCCTATAACAATATAATAACCCTTCGTTATAGTGCGCCTTTGCAGTCTTCGCAAAAAAATGTATTCCCGATAACCGCCCTCGGAATCGTAGATGATGTATTCTTCGCCGGTGTCGGCTTTCCTCAGCGCATCGGTGGGGAACATTTCGAGAATGCGGTCCAGGTCGTTTAGAATTATCGAAAACTCAATAAAGCCGGTATAGTCCTGTCCCAAGTTCAATTCCGTACAGGGTGTGAAGAACAGTTCTTCATCGGGATAAACCGGAATATCAAGCTTTTCCGCTTTGGGTTCGGGTGTGTTCGTAGGCTCGGCAGTCGGCTCCTCGGTCGGCTCGGTTGTCGGCTCGGGCGCTTTTGTCACTTCCGAAACGGCGGTCGCTTCCGGCTCGGGCGTGATCTTGACAGCCGTCTGCTCTTGCGGCTTGCAGGCGGAAAAGAGCGATAAAGCCATTGTCGCCGCCAATGCGGTGCAGATAAATCTTTTCATGGTGCAAACTCCTTTCCGTTGAGTGCTTTTGCTTATTTCTCCGGTAGGTCGATGGGCTCTATGCGGTAGTTGATGACCTCGCCAACGGTATGCTTGAGCGTATAATCGGGCGAATAGACCATATTGGATATTACGAGCGATCCATCCTCAAGCATTTCATATTCGATCTTCAATAAGCCGTCCGAAAGATAATGGATGCTCGTTATGGGGTAGCCGCGCTTTGCGTTGCTTGCAGCCACATTCGGAGCGCAGTATTCAAATCTGCGTTTTGTAAAGACCGCGATAGGATCTATTTCTTCAACGCTATCGATCGTGTCGCCAACCTTCAACTGCTCAAAAGCCTTGTAAGGCAAAAGCTCACCAACAACGATCGGAAAGCCGTTGGTAACGGTGAGGCCGCTTTCCTCCCAATGCTTTAAAAACACATACTCTCTATAACCGCTTTGGGATTCATAGATGATGTATTCTTCGCCGGTGCTTGCTTTTCTCAAAGCTTTCGTGGGATACAGCTCGTAAACGTAATCGAGCTTGTTCGGAAACTCCGCAAACAGGCTGAACTGGCAGGCATCCTCGCCGATCTGAACTATGAAGTTGTTCAGCAGCAGCTTATCATCGGGATAAACGGGAATATCAAGCTTCTCCATTTTGGGCTCGGGGGTGTTCGTCGGCGCTTCGGTCGGAACTTCTGTCGGTTCATCCGTCGGAACGGCTGCCAGCTCGTCCGTCGGCTCGGGCGCTTTTGTAACTTCCGAAACGGCGGTCGCTTCCGGCTTGGGCGTGATCTTTGCCGCCGATTGATTTTGCGGCTTGCAGGCGGAAGCGGCGGATAAAACGATCAGTGCCGCCATTGCGGTGCAGATAAATCTTTTCATAATGCAAACTCCTTTCCGCCTACAGAAAAGGCTTTATTTCTTCGGCAGATCGATGGGCTCTATGCGGTAGTTTGTTACAACGTCCCAAGCATCCCAATCTTCATAGATAAGGGTGTAGTCGGGGCTGTGGATGATATCGGCGATCACAAAAGTGCCGTCCTCAAGCAGGCTGTACTTGATCTTCAGAATGCCGTCCGTAAGATAATGGATAGTTGAAACAAACCTCTTTCCGCTTATGTATCCTGAATTCGGATAGGGCAGGATCAGATCGAATTCAATAAATTTGCGCTTATAAAGTGCCGCAATGTCATCGACCTTCGCAACGTCATCGATCGTATCGCCCTTATTCAAATGCTCAAAATCCTTGAAGGAATGGACCTCGCCGATCACGAGCGGATAGCCCTTGGTGATATCATTGCCATAGGGCTGCAGCTCAAGAAAAACATATTCTCGATAGCCGCTTTCGGATTCATAGATAAGGTATTCTTCGCCCGTGCTTGCCTTTCTTATCGCGCCGGTGGGGTATTCTTCAAGAAGGTTCTTCAAAGTGTTCCAGATCAGCATCGCGTCATAACAACTTGATGCATCAAAACCAAGCTCAACTATACTATTCACCATAAAAAGCTGTTCATCCGGGTAAACCGGAACATCGAGCTTCTGCAATCCGGGTTCGGGTGTGTTCGTCGGCGCGGCGGTCGGAACCTCTGTTGGCTCGGCGGTCGGCGCTTCTGTCGGTTCATTGGTCGGAACCTCTGTCGGCTCGGTTGTCGGCTCGGGCGCTTTTGTCACTTCCGAAACAGCGGTCGCTTCCGGCTCGGGCGTGATCTTGACAGCCGATTGATTTTGCGGCTTGCAGGCGGAAAACGCGGCCAAAATAAGCAGAGCGGATAGGGAAATGCAGAGTGATCTCTTCATGCTTTTTACCTCCGGGGTGCATATTTGACGATAATCCGTCATTATGATAATATACCATATTCGAATGTTTGTCAATACCTATTGAAAATTGCGCCGTTTAATGGTAATATTATATGCAGTGGAATTATGCGTGCACGGCAAACGCAATGCGCCTTCCGCTAATAATGCGAGGTATTTTTATGAACAACAGCAAATTCGATAACGATACTCTTATCAAGGATAAGCGCGAGATGGACACCTGCGCCATAGTCGGCGTCAACTGGGGCGACGAGGGCAAGGGCAGGATGGTCGATCTTATCGCCGAGGATTACGACGTTGTGGTGCGCTATCAGGGCGGCAACAACGCCGGGCATACCATTAAGAATGACTGCGGCACCTTCGCGCTGAACCTGCTTCCGAGCGGCATTTTCCGCCATGAAAAGATGAATATTCTCGGCAGCGGCATGGTGGTGGATATCCGCCATCTCTGCGGCGAGATGGATAAGCTGCGCGCTGCGGGCGTTCAAATCGACCCCGAAAACCTTATGATAAGCGAAAGGGCGATCATCGTTATGCCCTATCACGTTGCGCTCGACGGGCTTGAGGAGACCAGGCTTTCGGACCGTCCCTACGGCTCCACCAAGCGCGGCATCGCGCCCGTTTACGGCGACAAATACATGAAAAAAGGCCTGATGATGGGCGAGCTTTTCGACCGCGAATATCTCATAGCCCATTTGAAGGACGTGCTCGAGTTCAAAAACCTTCAGATAACCGGCGTTTACGGCGGCGAAGCGTTCACGCTCGAAGCCATGATCGAATATCTCGATACCTACGGCGAGGTTTTGAAGCCCTATATCGGCGACACCGGCGCATATATCAGAAAGGCCGCGCGCGAAGGCAAAAAGATCCTCTACGAGGCGCAGCTCGGCGCACTCCGCGATATCGATTTCGGCATCTATCCCTACACCTCCTCGAGTTCGCCCCTTGCCGCATACGCGCCCATCGGCTCCGGCACGCCGGATATCCCCGTGAACCGCGTTATCGGCATAGTTAAGGCGTATTCAAGCTGCGTCGGCGAAGGCCCGTTCACCTGCGAATGGTTCGGAAAAGAGGCGGAGGAGCTTCGCGAGGCGGGCTGCGAGTACGGCGCGGCGACCGGAAGGCCGAGAAGGGTCGGCCCGATCGACATAGTTGCCACAAGGTACGGCGTTACCGCGCAGGGCGCGACCGAGATCGCGCTCACCAAGCTCGACGTGCTCTCCTATATGAAGGAGATACCGATCTGCATCGAATACGAAGTGAACGGCGAAAGAACGGGCGAATTCCCGTTCCCCTCGAGGCTTCCCGAGGCAAAGCCCGTGTTCATCACCATGCCGGGCTGGGGCGTGGATATAAGCAGAATCAGAAAATACGATGAGCTGCCCGAGGCGGCAAGAAACTACGTTGAGTTCGTGGAGCAGCAGCTCGGCTGCCGCATAAGCTTCGTTTCGGTCGGCCCGGGCAGGGAAGAGATAATTCTGAGATAAAATGCCTTATTCGCTCAACAGCCTTCCGCTTTGGGCGAATTCTTTTCAAAATACTATAAAGCAAACAGCCTAAAGAAAGGTGAAGAATATGAAACCCTATTACGAAAGCCCGCTTTCCTCGCGCTATGCGTCCGACTATATGCTGCGCCTGTTTTCGCCCGATAAGCGTTATCAAACATGGAGAAAGCTCTGGGTCGCGCTCGCAAGAGCCGAGCATAAGCTCGGTCTGCCCGTGACAAGCGAACAGGTCGCGGAGCTTGAAGCGCATGTGGACGACGAGATCGACTATCAGGCCGTCGCCGAAAAGGAAAAGCTGCTGCGGCACGACGTTATGGCGCATATCCACGTTTACGGCGAAAGCTGCCCGAACGCCGCCGGAATAATCCACCTCGGCGCAACGAGCTGCTACGTTACGGATAACGCCGATCTCATGCTCTACCGCGATGCGCTTCAATACATACGCGGCGAGCTCTGCGCGGTCATAAAGGCGCTTTGCGATTTCGCGATGGAATACCGCGATATGCCGACCCTCGGGTACACGCATTTTCAGCCCGCGCAGCTCGTAACGGTCGGAAAACGCGCCACGCTCTGGGCGCAGGACTTCCTGCTCGATCTTGAGGAGCTCGATTTCGTGATAGAGAATCTGCATTTCCACGGCTGCCGGGGCACCACCGGCACCGATGCAAGCTTCCTCTCCCTGCTCGAGGGCGACGAGGAGAAGGTCAAAAGGCTCAGCATGCTGATCGCCGAGGAATGCGGCTTCTCCACCATATTCCCGGTGGCGGGGCAGACCTACCCGAGAAAGTACGACAGCCGCATACTGAACGCGCTTTCGTCCATCGCTCAAAGCGCGTACCGCTTTGCAAACGATATGCGCCTTTTGCAGCATCTTCGCCAGGTCGAGGAGCCGTTTGAGAAGAATCAGGTCGGCTCATCCGCGATGGCGTATAAGCGCAACCCGATGCGCTGCGAACGCATATGCTCGCTCTCGCGCTACATCATGGCCGATGCGCTGAACGCGCCGATGACCGCCTCAACGCAATGGTTCGAGCGCACGCTCGACGACTCCGCGAACCGCCGCATCTCGCTGCCCGAGGGCTTCCTTGCCTGCGATGCGGTGCTCAGGCTCATGCGCAACGTCACCGCCGGCATCCACGTGAACGAAAAGATCGTGGAAAAGACCGTGCTCGAATATCTGCCGTTCATCGCAACGGAGAACCTTCTTATGAGCGCCGTCAAGAAGGGCGGCGACCGCCAGGTGCTGCATGAGGTCATTCGCCGCAATTCGATGGAAGCGACCGCCCGCATGAAGGAGGGGGAGAGCTGTGATCTGTTGGACAGGCTCAGCAGCGATCCCGAATTCCCGCTCACCCGCGAGGAGATAACCGCCGTGCTCGACCCGAGGGCGTTCACCGGCAGGAGCGCGCATCAGGTGGAGGAGTTCGTTGCCGGAGTGAAGCTCGATGGCATCAGCACCGATGAAGTGAGCATAAACGTTTGATCTTCCAAAGCCGATCCCACTGCGGATCGGGAGTTTTAGCTATCTTTTTGGAGTTGTGATATGAAAAAGCTTCTTGTTATTCTTCTTTCGGCCGCGCTCGCGTTTTCCGCGCTTGCCTGCGGCGCAGGCGTAAAGGATGCGGCGAAAACGCCGGAGCAGCAAACCGAAACGAGCGCCCCCGGCGGCGTTAATCCGCCCGTGAACGGCTCGAACGCGGGGCTTTCCGGCGAGCTTCTGCCGGGCACCTTCACGCCCCTCGGCAGCGTCAACGGCTTCAAGCTGAACGGCATCCGTCTCTCTGCGGAGCGCACCGGCACCCACGGCGGCATAAACAACTGGGCGCCCTCGCTCACGCTGATCCGCACCGTATTCGAGCTGGACGAGTGGATAGCTTACACTCTGGAATATGAATACGGCAGCGAGCCCGCGAAGCTCGGCGTATGGGTCTTCCCGCACCGCGAGCTTGGCGAGTATAAAGACCTCTCCGAAATGACGGACGATGCGTTCTTCTGCGAATACGAGCTCCCCTACGAAACCTACCCCATGCCGCTGGACGATATGTTCACGCTGCAAACGCGAGTGCATTCAAGCGGCGATTACGATATGCTTATCACGCTGAACGGAACGATCGTCGGCGGCACGCTCCTGCGCTTCGTGGAAAAGGGCGCGCTCGAGGGCATGAGCGATGAGCAGATCGCCTCGATGATGGCGGTGGGATGAAAGCTGATTTAACACCAAAATACGCTCCGATTTGCTTTCGGAGCGTATTTCTTTGCATCTGTTTATATGCGCGGTTTATTCATCTGCGATCAATCGTCAAACAGCGCCCTCAAACGATCCATAAAAGCAACGCTTGTTTTTGAATAATGATCGAAACGAGCGGCAAAACGCTCGTCGATGATGCACTCGCCTGTTTCGGTATCGAGGCGGACACAGAAGCTCACCATGTCCTCGTGCATAACAAAACCGGGACGTATCCTGTATTCGGCGGTGATGATAAACGCCTCATTGTAGTCCTGCTCGTTGGAACTGTCGATCGCACTCCATGTGTCGATCGTTTCGGCAGAATCGATGGTCTTCAAAATCTCAAACACTTTGCTCCTGTCCTCGATGACCACAGAGCCAACGGGACTGAACTGATGTCCACCGCTGGTTTTTTTAACTTCGCAATTTGAAACCGAGAGCCTTTCCGGAAGGAAAAGGGTTTCATCGTTCGGATCCGCCTTGGAATAGTCGGGAACTATGTACAGCGTTGTTGGGTTGTAGTCCACAACGGTGATCTCCGAGGGATGATCGTCCAATCCGACCTTGACCTTGATCTTGTCCGGAGTGCCGCCGGCGACCGAAAACGAAAAGAGCGTGTATTCCGAATCGTTTTGAAATTCAGTATGGATCGCCTCAATTTTAATGCAGGAGGCGAAAAGCTCGGTATCAACGTCAACTGAAACGAGCGGTGAGCGACCGGAATAGGGCAGGGCTGCGAGATAGTATTGCCTCGGTTCACCGCGGTATTCGGAATCATAGCGCAGCATCCCCGATGGAGGGAAGGGCATGTCGTTCACGGTGGGGAGATTCTCAAACCAAGCGCGCACCTTTTCGGCTGTTTGAACGTCCACCCGTTCGCAGTATTCGTTTATTGTCAGAGCTTCATTGCCGCGCTGACGTATGCGAAGCCCACTGTCGCGCTGGCGGATAAGCGAATCACTCAAAAAAAGCAGTATGCAGGGGATGATTATGAGCGTGGCGAATACTGCGTAAAGCCCTGTTTCACGCCCGGTATACGAAAGATCCTTTCGCGGCAAGCGCGTGAGCAGATAGATGATGAAGCCCATAAGGGCAGGGAAGAACGCGGCGATCAGCGCCCAGCGAAGCGCGGGCATTCCCCGCTTTTTCGCATCGCGATACACGAATAGACCAACGATCAGCGAAGCGATAGCCAAGAGCACCGCCATCGCGGCAAGAATCAGCACACTACGCACGGCAATCGAGCTCATACTTTTTCTCCTCCTTTATCGAGAATATTGCAGCCGTAAGCGCGCTGCCAACGGCGAGGACGATGACGAAAGCCATGCAGAAGAGCGAAACCATCGGCTCGGACTCATAAAGCCTTGAGGCTATCATGAGGCAAGAAACGTAGATGGGAAGGTTTGCAAAAACAAGCAGCAGCGCAAGGCGCTTCGAACGCTTTTTTTCGAGCGTGTCACGAAGCATATTCTCATTCAATGCGGGCGGTTTTTCGGCTTCAAAATCATAGATATTCCTCATCCTTGAGCACCTCCTTGAGCAGTTTTCGGGCTTTGTTCAAACGGGATTTGACGGTTCCGATGGGTATCGACAGCGCCTTTGCGGTTTCTTCTATATCAAATCCACGGAAGTAGTAGAGTATCACGCTCAGCCGCAGCTTTTCGGGAAGCATGTCTATCGCGCGGCGAATCTCGGCATGGCTATCGCTTTCGGGTGCGGTCGCGGCATCCATTAGCCTTTGCTTCTCCTCCGCATCAGAAAAATCAACGATCGGGCTTCGCATAAGGCGGCGCAGCGAGCTTCGGTAGGTGTTCACGCATATTGCCGTGAGCCACGGCTCGAAGGGAAGGGAAGGATCGTAGCTTTTGATGCTTTTGAGCACCTTTAGCCAGGTGTCCTGATAAAGATCGTCCGCTTCATGGCGATTTTTTGTGAGCGTCAGGCATAGCCCGTAAATGCGCCTGCCGTGCGCTTCGATGTATTCGTTTATCAACGCCGCACCTCCCTTCATAAGCAAATACCACAAAAACACCGAAAAGGTTCACGGCTCGGCGCGAAAACCGAAATATATTTAAGTTCGCGCATAATAAAAGCGCGGACAAGCATATCCTCATGAGGAGAGAAGCTTTCCGCGCCAATGGAAACCATCTTAGAACGAAGGCAGCGAGTTTTTGACTTCCCTTTCAAAGGTAACGAGCAAATAGCTGTTCATATAATCGGAAGTCGATAAAACGCGCCAGCCTTCGCGCG
Organism: Clostridia bacterium; assembly: GCA_017523925.1. Lineage (GTDB taxonomy): Bacteria > Bacillota > Clostridia > Christensenellales > CAG-138 > PeH17. Next base: position 3,097 of record JAFWVQ010000030.1, on the reverse strand, counting down.
CCATGGCATTCAGCTCATCGGTGAAGCTTGCCTCGAGCTTCTCCGTCTTAAATGCTGTGTATTTCAGTATCTTGACCTTGTATTCAAACATTGTTTTTTCTCCTTTCAATATACGGTAAGAGATCATTTGCCATTCGCATACATCTTGCCCACTATCCAATTCGTGAGCCTTGCGGGAAGCATTTTCGCGAGCACGAGGAAGAGCTTATACTGAAATCCCGCCGTGGAGAGCGGCTTGGGGTCCCTCTTTTTTGAGAGCGAAAGCATCTTCTTGGCGATAGCGGAGGGGGGCATGCCGTTCTGCTCGTCCTTCTCCATCGAGGCAACGGAGTTTTTCAGCGCGCCGTAGGCCTTTTCGCCCGCTTCGCTCTTTTCGCGTGCGCCGGTGAAGCCCGTTTTGATATCGCCCGGGAGCACCGCGCAAACCTTCACCCCATACGGGCGCACCTCGTTCGCCGTGCCGAGCACGAGCGCGTTTATAGCCGCCTTCGTTGAAGAATAATAGGTCTGGAAGGGGATGGGTATGCTTCCCGCCACCGAGCTTGTAACGATGATATGCCCGCGCCCCTTTTCGCGCATGTGCGGAAGCGCCGCCCTCATGCAGGCCGCCGTGCCGAAGAAGTTTACGTCAAACTGCTTCTTCGCCTCGCTCATCTCGGTGAACTCCACCGCGCCCGAGATGCCGAAGCCCGCGTTGCAAACGAGCACGTCTATGCGCCCCTCGACCTCGATGATGCGCTCGATGGCGGCTTTGACTGCGGCTTCGTCGGTCACGTCGCAGGGGATGCTGATCGAGCCCGAAACCGGACATTCACGGCGGCTTATGCCGTAAACCCTGTCTCCGTTTGATAAAAACTCCTTAACAGCAGCAAGCCCTATGCCGCTCGATGCGCCGGTGATGACGACTATTCGTTTTTCCATTCCATTACCTCAAAAATAAAACTCTTCACTAAAAACTTATAATTATCCTAAGAGATCCCATCGGGATCTCAACCTCAACTATTCACTATTCATTATTCACTATTCACTAAAAATACGGGCGGAGTGCTCCGCCCGAAAATATCAGTCCTCTTTGAGAACCTTTTCGATTATATCCAGCGCCTCGTCGAGCAGCTCGGTGGTGAGGTTCGCCATATAGCTTGTGCGCAGCAGGCACTCTCCCGGAGGTGTGGCGGGGGGCAGCACGGGGTTGACGTAAACGCCGCCATCGTAAAGCTCCTTCGCCTTTCTGAAGGTGCGCATCTCCTCGTAGGTGTAGATCGGGATGATCGGGGTGATGCTGTCCCTTATCTTGAGGCCGCGCTCGATAAGCCCCCTTCGCATATAGGCGGCCAGCTCGATCAGCCTCTTAACGCGCCCGGGCTCGGTCCTGAGGATGTGCAGCGCTTCGAGCGTGGTGGCGCAGTTTGCGGGAGTGATGCTCGCGCAGAAGATGAACGGGCGCGAGGCGTGGCGAACGAAGTCCACAACGCGCTTTTCGGCAACCATGTACCCGCCGAGCGAGGCGAGGGACTTGGAGAAGGTGCCCATTATGATGTCCACCTTGTCGGTCAGGCCGAAATGATCGGCGGTGCCCCGGCCGCCGTTTCCGAGAACGCCGAGGCCATGCGCATCGTCCACCATAACGCGGGCATTGTATTTTTCCGCAAGCGCAACTATCTCGGGAAGCTTGCAGATATCGCCGCCCATAGAGAAAACGCCGTCGGTCACGATCAGCTTGCCGCTGTCAAGAGGAACGCTCTTGAGCGCCGATTCAAGGTCCTCCATATCGCTGTGGTTGAAGCGGATGGTCTTGGCCCAGCTCAGCTTGCAGCCGTCGTAGATGCTGGCGTGATTTTCCTTGTCGCAGAAGATATAATCGCCCCTGCCCGCGATCGCGGAGATGATGCCGAGGTTGCTCTGGAAGCCCGTTGAGAAGGTCATGCAGTCCTCCTTGCCGAGGAAGTCCGCAAGCTCCGCTTCGAGCTGAACGTGCAGATCGAGCGTGCCGTTCAAAAAACGGGAGCCGGAGCAGCCGGAGCCGTATTTTTCCAGCGCCCTTATGCCTGCTTCTATAACGCGCGGCTCGCTCGTGAGGCCCAAATAGTTGTTCGAGCCGAGCATGATGCGGCGCTTGCCCTCCATCATGACCGTGGGCGCCTGGCGCGATTCAAGCATATGAAAATAGGGGTAAATGCCCGCCGCCGTTGCCTGCTCAACGAGCTCGTTCTTACACTTGTCGAAAAGATCCATACCGTTCTCCAAATCTATAGATAAAAAACTCGGGTGTAAAACGCGCGCGCATAAAAGCACATACAACGCCATTTTACACCCTATAATATACTACAATTTCAGCCGTTTGTCAACACGGACGCCACTCAGCGCCTCTGCTCCGCATGCCGCTCAAGGCGGAAATCGACGGAGCGCTTGAGATATTCAAGATACTGCTCGTCGCGGCACATCGCCTTGCCCGGCGCGTCCGAGAGCTTCGCAACCGGCAGCCCGTTCACGTACTGGAGCTTGATAACGATATTCAGCGGCATTTTGCCCGTGTCGTTGGAGCAGAAGGTGCCGATGCCGAAGCTGACCTTCGCCCTGTCCTTGAAATGATCGTAGAGCTTCTGCGCGCGGTCGAAATCGAGGCTGTCGCTGAACAAAAGCAGCTTCGTTTTCGGATCGACGCCGTATTTTTGATAGTGCGCGATCATCTTCTCGCCCCATTCGTAGGGATCGCCGCTGTCGTGGCGAACACCGGAGTAGTTGTTCACCATCGAGCGGTCGAAATCCATAAGGAAAAGATCGGTCGTAAGCGTGTCGGTCAGCGCGGTTCCGTTGTCGCCCTTGTATTCATCGTACCAATCCTGCATGGCGTAGTGATTAGTGTATGCAAGCGGGATCATGTCGATACCCTGATACATCTGCACGAACTCATGCGCATAGGTGCCGACCGGCGTGAGATGGTATTTCATCGCAAGATAAACGTTCGAGGTGCCGGCGCAGTTCTTGGTCTCGCCTGCAAACCTGCGAACCACCGTATCCTGCCATTCCCTTGAAAGGCGGCGGCGGCAGCCGAACTCGGCGAAACCGAAAGTGTAGGTGCCGTCGTTCATCGCCTTGA
>JAFWVQ010000002.1 GCA_017523925.1 Clostridia bacterium | reverse complement strand
ACTGATCGAGTACCTTGACTACTACAATAACCGCCGTATTAAAGCTAAGCTAAAGGGCTTACCTCCTGCTGTTCACAGGAAGCAAGCCCTCGAAGCTGCCTGATTTAATTCTTTTGTCTAACTTTTTGGGTTCAGATCACCCCGCTAATTTTGGGCCCTTTTTTTACCAAGAAAGTAGAGGGTATTGTTTTCGGACGAATTCGGAGCGGCAATTGCGATGCCTTCAATTCAGCTCTTCATCGGGAGGTGATGTTATGGATGTTTGAACGAATCGGTCTTCTCCGAAATCCCCTGTCTCAGGGGCACACTATGCTCGGCCCTATTCTATGTTGTTAGCTTTAAGTAATACTGCAGGCACTAAAGGAGGTGATGCGAGGTTACGCCTATAAGCTGTAGCGTAACCAACTGCTTGAAAAAGCCTTGTGAGCGCTTGTTGTTTCAAGCGTTCATCAAAAACAGATAATCCGTACTAATTGTTTTCGGAACGGTTATCAGACACTTATTACAAGCGCAAAGCGCGGAAAGGAGCAATATGCAAAACACAAAACTAATCTGCATGGACAGTATCGAGAGCGAGGAGGTGAAATGGCTTTGGAAACCGTACATTCCCGAGGGCAAGCTGACTATCCTTCGCGGCAATCCCGGCGAAGGCAAGACGATGCTCATTCTGAACATCGTTTCGAGGCTAACAACGGGTAAGGCGCTGCCGGGCGATCTGAACACGGAGGTTCGGCCGCCAAGCATCTGCATCTATCAGACAGCCGAAGACGGGCTTGCGGACACTATCAAGCCGAGGCTGGTTGCAAACTTGGCCGATTGCAAGAATGTGTTCGTGATCGACGAGAGCAACACCCCGCTGTCGTTTTCGGACGAGCGCATCGAAAGCGCGATACGGGATAAGGGCGCAAAGCTGCTTGTGCTCGATCCTTTGCAGGCGTATCTCGGTTCGGGCGTGGATATGTACCGTGCGAACGAAGTCCGCCCTCAGTTCACTTCGCTAATGGGCGTTGCGGAGCGCACAGGCTGCGCCATCGTGATAATCGAGCACATGAACAAGATGAAGGGCATGAAGGCGATCAACAAGGGCATCGGCTCGATGGACATCACGGGCGCGGCAAGGAGCGTGCTTCTGCTGGCAAAGCCCAAGGCGGCTGAATCGACGATGTACCTTGCACCGATCAAGAACAATCTCGCAGCACCCGGCGCAACGCTCGTTTTCTCCGTCGAGGACAACCGCATGTTCTTCGATGGAACAAGCGAGATGAGCGCGGATCAGCTGCTTGAATCTTCGGGTGGTGACGACGTTGTATTGAGCAAGGTCGAGCTTGCGGAGCAGAAGCTATTGGAGCTGTTTTCAAAGCAGCAGGAATGGGAAGCGCTGCAGCTGCAAGATGGGCTGAAACACCTCGATATAAGTAAGCGCACGCTCGATGAAGCCAAGAAAAACCTCGGCATTAAATCGGTCAAGCGCGAGACCACTTGGTATTGGACGATGCCGAACACCGAGGGCAAGTATGCAAACTGAAATGAAGTTTGCAAAATACAGTGTACAAACATTCTTGCAACGTTGCAAGGCTGCAAAGCTTTTGCAATCTTCCCATGGCGTCAAAAAGGCGTTATTTGGCAGCACGGGAGAGAAGCAGCGGCGAGAGTGGCGCCAAAGTGCTGCCATGAAAAAGCAAATACATTTTCCGGGAGGCTATATGAAAAACAAGGTTTTTATCTATCGAACTAAGGGTTTATTGTCCTTGCAAGCATCGCCTTTTTATACCAAAAAGGTCGCTTGCGAGGGTGCAAACACCCTATTACCCTATGCCGCTTGCGCGGGGAGCGTGGCATCATGAATAAGAGCAAGCATCAATACCACCTTCACATGGGCGATGCGGAGAAGAAGGAGCTGGACAGGCTCTGCGAGAAGGCCGCGCTCTCCCGTGCAGAGGTGCTGCGAAAGCTCATCATGAGCAAGCCCTTGAAGGAGCGGCCGAGCGCCGACTTTACTCGGCTGATCTACGAGATCGATAAGATCGGCGTGAACTTCAACCAGCTCGTTCATAAGGTGAACACCGTCGGCTATGCGACGAGCGAGGATGTGTCGGCAGCGCGAATCGCGTTCGATCGTATCTATGAGCTTTTGCGCTCATGGGAGAGCACATGGCGGTAACGAGCGTGCTGTCGCGGCACATGCGGCCCGACAAGCTTATCGCCTATGTAACAAACCCACAAAAGACAGACGATCAGGTGCTCGTTAAAGGTTTCAACTGCAAGATCGAAACGGCGGCAAAGCAGATGCAGCAAACGAAGGAACGCTATGGCAAGACGGACGGCATCACGATATTTCACGCGATACAGGCGTTCAAGCCCGGCGAGGTCACGCCCGAGCTTGCGCACGAGATCGGCGCAGCGTTCGTGCAGGAGCATTTCGCGGGCTACGAGGTCGTGCTTGCAACGCATATCGACCGCGATCATATCCACAACCACATGGCGGTGAACTCGGTGAGCTTCAGCACGGGAAAGAAGTATCACAGCACCAAGGAATCATACTATGTGGACGTTCGCGGAATATCGGACAGGCTCTGCGCCGAAAACGGGCTTTCGGTCATAGAGCCGCGCTCGCACGGTATCCCCTATGCCGAATACCGCGCAAGGAAGAACGGTCAATTAACGCTTCGGGATATGGTTGATCGTGATGCCGAGGAGGTGCTTTCCATAGCCCTGAACACGGGCGAAGTTTACAGGCTTATGGAGGCGCGCGGCTATGAGATCGAGCACCGAGGCAAGTATCCGACCTTCAAGCCGCAGGGCGCGAAGCACGGCTTCAGAATGAAGTACAACGGCGCTTCGCTGACAGAGGACGATATAGGCGCACTGATCGAGAACGATATGCTCTCGACCACGGCGGTTCTGTTCAAACCGCGCGAGTACGTGCCGATACCGTTTGAAAAGCCGAAGGGCTTCCGTGCGCTCGTTGCACATTGGATGTATATCCTCGGAATAATCGGTCGGGGCAAGCGGACAAGCATACAGGTCGATCCAAAGGAACTGAAACGCTTTGAGAAACTGAAGAAGCAGGAAGACTTTTTACAGAAGTACGGCATCGATACGGAGGAGCAGCTTAATGAGAGAGAATCCGAAATCAACGCAAGAATAGATGAACTGACGAAAACCCGCATCATCCTTAACTCCAAAAAGAAAAGGCAAAGAAAGCTTTATGACGCGCTGGCGGATATCGAATACCTTTCGGCAGCACCCGAAGAATACACTGCCGAGCGCGAAAAGCTTATGAAATCACAGAGCCTGCTGGAGGGGATCGATACAGATGCGCTGAACAGGGAGAAAACCGAGGTCTATGACGCTCTTGTGCAGGTGAATAAAGCGCTGCGAGAAATGAGAAGCGAACTTAGGATCATAAAAGCGGTACGCGAGGAGATACCGCGGATAGAGGAACGATTGGAGGAAGAGGAACTAAGTGAAGCATTTGTTCCGTATAGAGAAAGGTGACACAAAAGCGCCGCATACGCAGCGCTTTGATAAAGGTTATGTTTAGTTTTTCAACATCAGATAGAGCTGAAAAATGATTTATTGAAGCAGTACTTACCGCGGCCTTGTTCCGCAGGTTCGATCGCGTCCACGGAAAGCAGCTTATTGATAAGCTCGGAAGATGGCGAGCGAGTAATGCCGAGAAGCTCAATTATGTCGCTTCGACCGAACGGGCGATCGAATCCAAAGCGTTGATAGAGCTTCACAGCGTTGTTTGCCGATTTGACCGACAGCCCGGCCTTAACAAACAGGTCAAAGTCCTGTTTAGCGGTATCGGAGTCCTGTTTCGGCGTTTCAAAGTCCTGTTTGGAGGTATAGGAGTCCTGTTTTGCAAGATCGCCGCCGATGTGCATGCTCCTGTTTTGCAGGGCGTTGCTTTCACCCATAAGCAGATTACTCAAAAACAGTTCAAGATACTCTGTGGTTTCGCGCACGCCCTTGCGAAGATTCGTATAGTTGGCTCGAACCATTGCGTTTCTGAAATACCAGGCGTTCTTGGCAAAGGTATCGTTCGTAACGTCGAACCCGAGCGAGCGCAGATAGAGGATGAAGAAAACAGCAGTTGCGCGAGTGTTTCCTTCTCCAAACACATGGATCTGCCAAAGGCTCGATATGAAAGTTGCAAGATGCTTGATGATCTTCTCCATTGAAAGCCCCGAGTAGTCGAACTCCCTTTCGGTGGAAATATCGTATTCAAGCGTTGCGCGAAGCTCTTGAAAGCCGCCATAGGTAACGGTATCGCCATCCAGCACCCACTCCGCTTTGGTGATGTTGTAATCCCGCATTTTCCCAGCGTGATCGAACACCCCCTCAAAAAGCCGTTTGTGGATGGACAGGTACTGCGCCGGGGACAGCGTAAAGCCCTTCTCCGAAAGAATGGCTGCTATCCTCGAAGAAACAATGTCGGCTTCCGCTGTGCGCGGGGACTCATTTTTGCGGCCGGTGCGGTAATAGGCCGCGATAAGTTCCTGCGCCTTCGGAAGCGAAAGCTCACCTTCGATATTCTTTTGCGCGGTTTCGCGGAGATATTCGGAGGTGGTGAGCCCATCGACGGACTGAAGACCTATCGCGGTATGCCAAGCATACCCGAGCTCCCGCTTTTCAGGATCGCGGACCTTAATGTATTCTTCAAACGGATCTTTTTGGGGAACGCGAATATCGTCGTTTTCAGTCATTTTTCGTTGATTCCTTTGTTTTTTAACATCTCTATTTTACCATAAATAAGCCGAACAGTCAACAATACACGGTAAGCCGAGCTTATCTAAACGATCAAAACAAACAAAAAGGAGATTTTATGAGTAAAGAAGATAAAAGAACTATCAAGGAGCTGAACCTTACGGAGCTGCGAGCGTTTACGGGGCATCCGTACAAGGTTCGGGATGATGAAGAAATGGATGCGCTTATAGAGAGCATCCGCGAGCACGGGATAATGGTTCCGCTGATGGTGCGCCCTATCGACACGGGCTATGAGATAATCAGCGGACACAGGCGCGCTCATGCGGCGAGACTTGCGGGACTGGAGAGCGTTCCCGCGATAGAAGTCGATTTGAGCCGCGATGAAGCCGCAGTTGCGCTTGTGGACAGCAACCTGCATAGAGAGCATATTCTTCCGAGCGAGAAGGCGTTTGCATATAAGCTCAAGCTGGATGCACTTTCAAGGCAGGGCAAGCGAACGGATTTAACTTCGTCCCAAGTTGTGACGAAGTTACGAAGCGATGAACTGGTCGCTGATGGCACAGGAGAAAGCAGAATGACTATTCAGCGCTATATCCGCCTTACCCACCTTATCCCCGCGCTTTTGAACCTTGTGGACGAAGGGCGCATAGCGTTCACTCCCGCCGTGGAGCTTTCCTATCTTTCCGAGGAAGAGCAGGATATGCTTTCGTTTGAGATCGCCGCTGCGGACTGCACGCCGTCGCTCTCCCAGGCGGTGCGGATGAAGCGTTTGAGCGGCGAAGGGAGACTCGATGCGGATAGGATAGCTGAGATAATGGCCGAGGAAAAGGCGAACCAGCGCGAGCGTATAAGCATCCCGCTTGAGCGCATAGGACGATTCATTCCCGATGCGGCGCAGGAGCGGGCGGTCGACTTTATAGTTAAAGCCTGTGAATTCTACCGTGAACATCTGAACAGGCAGAGGGACGAACGATGAAGATTTACGATAACGATTTTGAATGCAAGGAGGACGAAAAATGAGCAAAACCACCATGACGCAGCGCGAAGCATACAGGCTTATGCTTCGGAAATACCCCGATGTTATGAATGTTGACGAGGTCAGCGAGGTGCTCGGCGTTAGCACCAAGACCTGCTACAAGCTCATCAGAAGCGGCAAGATCACAAGCCTGAAGGTCGGAAGAGCGTACAGAATACCGAAGGCTCATCTTTTCAGCTATCTGATCATCGGCTCGAAATAATAAAGAGGATTCTGCGGCACCTTCGCATTCGAACCGCAAAGGGTTTATAATGCCTTATATGCTGACGGCGAGGGTGTCCGCGATAAAAAAGGAGGTTTTAGAAATGACAGCAGGACATCTAAGCGAAAAGAACGGGTACTATTATGCAGTACTCAGCTATAAGGACGCGCTTGGCAAGCGCAAGACCAAATGGATCTCGACCGGACTTCCGGTCAAAGGAAACAAGAAGAAAGCTGAAGAGTTTTTGAGCGCTCAAAGAAAGAGCTTCAAGCCGCCCGAGCAGATAGACTGCGAGGATGGCGAGATCATGTTCTCGGATTATCTGGAGCAGTGGCTGAAGGTGGTTCGGATAACGGTTTCGATCGTTACCTATTCCTCCTACTCCCAGATGGTGCGCGGTGCGATAGCTCCGTATTTCAAGAAAAAGCACATCAAGCTAAAGGAGCTTACGGCGAAGGACATTCAGTTCTTCTATATCGAAAAGCTGGAGAGCGTTTCGGCAAACACCGTTATCCACTATCATGCGATCATTCACAAGGCGCTGAAATACGCAGTGAAGATCGATCTTGTGCCGGTAAATATGGCAGACAAGGTGGAGCGGCCGCGCCTTGAGCGATTTGTTGGCAGCTTCTACGATGCCGACGAGATGAAGGCGCTGCTTGAAGCATCGAAGGGCTCGCGCCTTGAGATTCCGATAATGCTTGCGGCATTCTACGGATTGAGAAGAAGCGAAGTGCTCGGTCTCAAATGGGATGCAGTGGACCTTGAAAAAGGCACGATCACGATCAAGCATACCGTGACTTCCGTATGTGTGGACGGCAAGAGCACGCTCGTTAAGCAGGATAGGACGAAAACGCGCTCGAGTATGCGAACGCTGCCGCTTGTGAACTTTGTGAAGCAAAGGCTGATCGCGCTCAAGGAAGAGCAGATCGCGAGCAGGCGGCTCTGCGGCAAATCATACAACAAGGAGCACATCGGCTATATCTGCATCAACGAGGTCGGCGATCTTATCAAGCCTAATTATGTAACTGACGGCTTCAAAACCTTTCTCAAAGCGAACGGACTGCGCGAGATACGCTTTCACGATCTGAGACACTCATGTGCATCGCTTCTGCTCGCAAACGGAGTTCCCATGAAGCAGATACAGGAGTGGCTTGGACACAGCGACTTCTCGACCACGGCGAACATCTATTCGCACCTTGATTACACATCGAAGATCGCTTCGGCGGGTGCGCTGGAGAAAGGACTGGGCGTGGACTGCGAAGAGTGAGCGCGATAACATCAGACCGCAATAAACAATGGAAAAACCGCAAAAGAGTGGTAGCGCCGCGAAGCCGTTGTGAGCGCGCTTGCAAGCGAACAGGTGGAGCAAGCGTGGTCTTTTGCGGAGAGGAGGAGCGACGAAACGAGCGAGAGATAGCTTTTAAAAAAGCTGTCGCGAGCGATATGCAGTCCGCGACGACGAGAGTCTGGGATTCCTTTTGCAAAAGATGCGTCTTCAGCTTGCACTCCGAGCTGCGCTTCCGCGCCTTTTGACAAAAGCCGGCCGAGCACCGTCTGGTGCGCCCACCGGGCGGACGGTGCTCGACTTCGAATCCCTCCGAATTCAGCCCAAATATCAAGGGGCTGCCTACGGCACCCCCTTGATATTTGGCGGAGAGTCTGGGATTCGAACCCAGGGTTCCTTGCGGGAACACAGCATTTCGAGTGTGTTGTTTCATTTAGCATCTTGCGGTATTTTACATCTTTCAGCGGTCTATAGCGGCATCAAATATCTCATCTTTTTACTATAAAAATAAAATTATTATTTATTGGTTTTCAATTTTTTCAGT
>JAFWVQ010000029.1 GCA_017523925.1 Clostridia bacterium | reverse complement strand
TGACGAGCGGGAGATTACTTCCGCTCGTCTTCATTTAGTAGCGCAAAATTTGAGGACTCTTTATTTCCTTATTCGGTATAGCGGAGGCGGCTGTCAATTCGACATAATTTTCTTGTGATACTTTACCGTACATGAGCATTTTTACAGGGAACCCAACGGCGGCGTTTATCTTACAAACGACGGAAAGAGGCTTTTCATATCGGCGCTTACGGATAAACTCGCATCGGTCATACCTGTTAAAGACGAGCACAAAAGCTACGCCGAGATCATCCGCGACGAGGTGCGAACGCTCTGCGCGGATATAAAGGCGCTTAAGAAGCACCGAAGCTTCAGACAGGTCAGGTGAAGCGCATGTTCGTTGTAGTTTCTTATGACATATCATCGCCAAGCGCGGGCAACCGTGCTCGGAAGCTGTGTGAAGCCTATCTCCGTCGCATCCAAAAATCTGTCTATGAAGGCGAGATAAGCGAAAAAAAGCTCGGCATTCTTAAAGCAAAGCTCTGTTCGGCCGTTCGCTCAGGCGAGGACTCCGTTATCGTTTACAGATTCTCACCAACGGGCTATCCTTTTCGGGAAAGCCTTGGCGGCAGGGTGCTTAACGAAGATGAATTCATTTAAGGAGAAGAATATGCGATCCATCATATTAAGAATTGAAACGAACAGGGGGCTAGTGCTTCCGTTCGCACATTCGCACACGCTGCAGGGGCTCGTGTATGAGCTGTTGAGCTTTGATCCCGTGCTATCCTCCGGGCTGCACAACAAACGCGATAAAAGAACGGACGCCATGAAGCTGTTTTGCTTTTCGGATCTTCGCGGCAGATACAGAAAAAACACGGCGGAGCGCACGCTTGTTTACAACGGCGCGTTATCATTTGAGGTGCGCTCTCCAAACGATATTATAATAGAAACGATAGCCAAAAGCGTTCGGGACGATCCCTTGATAGTTATAAACGGCTGTGAATGTGCGATAACGGGCTTTCGCATCGATTCGCCCGAATTCCCCTGCAACATTCTCGATATGCGCATGAACACGCCCGTAACAGTCTACCGAAGCGGCGCGGATAAAAAACGGATATACTACACGCCCGAGGAAGCTGAGTTTTACGAGATAATTCGCTCCAACCTGCTCAAGAAATACCTGCTCGTTTTCGGCGCGCCCTACGAGGGCGAGCTCGCCTTCACATGCTTGGACGCAGCGAGCTGCCGCAGGGTGGTAACAAGGTATAAGGGCGATATTATCAACGCTTTTTTGGGCAGTTATCGCCTTGAGGCTTCGCCGCAGATGCTTGCGATCGCCTATTACTGCGGCATAGGCAGCAAGAACTCGATGGGCTTCGGGTTTGTTGATCCGCCTCCGATTCAATAATTTTTTGCTCCCAAGCGGGAGCTTTTTTTATTGTGTTTTAATCATAAAATGAATTTCATAAAAATATTTATTAAATTTTCCGCAATTTTTCCGATTTTGCTCCAACACGGATGGATTAATATAGTGTAAAGCAAAAACAAAGGAGAAACAAAAAAATGAATACTGAAAGAACTTACAACTTTTTCACCGGAATCAAAATCATCGCCATCATCGTTTCCGTGCTTACGAGCATCTATATGACGGTCACTTTCTTGAACATCTACGACCTTGAGGGAATCAGCGACAGTCAGGTCCTCTGGCTGCTCGTACCCGGGCTCGTTGTCGGTCTTCTCTCCACCATCCCTTGCAAGGGAATCTTCGCTGTTGCCGTAATGTTCTGGGGCGTTTTCAAATTCGGAGTTATAACTGCTGTTCAGGGCTTTGTGCTCATGTTCGTTGACGGTGATTTTGGCGCCGGTTTCATTGCAATGGGAATTTTCCTTGCTATCGGTCTTATGATTATCATGTTCTCAATCCTGTTCCTCATCGCCCTCCTCGGTCTGCCGATAATCCCCAATCTCGTTTACATCATCTATGACAGATTCTTCGCCTGAGTCGTTTGCCGGGCTCACCCGCTGATGCCCGCCGCTTTGCGAACAGGCGGTCCATAGTGTTCGTTTCCTCCGGAATTGTTCCTCCGTATTTCTTCCTCCTTAACAGGCAGCCGCATTGATCGCAAAAGCGTTCCGGAGGCAATGGCGGCTGCCGTTTAATTTTACGCTTCAATAAGCATAACAGAGCGATCGTCAGATGTCGAATGTTCGAGATGTCATCTGCAAGTTTTCAAAAAAAGAGATAAGCGTTTTGCTTATCTCTTTTCTCTTTGCCTTTGCTGTGCGCCAACTGATTTTGATTACTTCCTTATCGGTAGGCGCCGTACCATCAATAGTTTTGAGCAGTTTTATCTTTCGGACTAATAGCCTTGACTATTTGACACCGATATGACTTGTTGTAGCAAATCTAGTTTTACCAAGCAATTTGAACTTTGTCTTTCTTCATCTCTGTTAGATGCTTGGCACTAGATTTTTTCAAGCAATTGTACCTTCCTAATAATCAAAGAAGTGGAGCGGCGACCCATACGATATTTCGAAAATGTTAGGCAGGATAGCACAAATCTGGTTTAGAAATAGGTAGGTGCTTCAAAAATGCGTATAGCAAGACGTAGAGCACTAAGTTGTAATGGTGCCTATCACCACCATCTTCCCCGGCGCATGCCCAGTATAGTAAAACGGATAGCAAGTCGTGAGCATGATATGCTGTCCCGAGAGCAAAGGTACTCGGAGTTCGTTATCGGACTCGAGTACCTTTATTGATGCGACGTTATAGCGGATCGACGTGCCATCTTCAAGTGTAACGGAAATGGTATCGCCGAAGTCGATATCCTTTAATACTTTGAGATGGTTTCTGTTCCTGTGACCGTACACTACGCACACGCCTTCCTCGCCGGGATAAGCGGAGGTTTCGAGCCATCCGGGATTCTGTGCAAGAGTTGGTCTATCCACGCCAACGGATACGGGAACATGCTGACCGAGGATGGTCAATGTGAAGTCTTTACCGTGAACGGACGAAGTCGCTGACGGTGTAGGCTGAGCGGGAATATCGGTCGTATTCGGATTGGCGTTTGGTGTGATGCTTGCACTTGCGTAAGGGGTTTCCCTGGGTAGTTTTGTTGTTGCGACTTCGGGCGCGCCGCTCTCGCTCGGAGAAGTCGGCGTTTGCTTGGGTTCGAGTGTACGCTTGAACCTATCATTCAAGGCGTTCGGCGTGGGATGCGCGGTTTCCGACGGAGTTTGAGCATAGTATGATTCAAGCGGCGTATAGATCTCGGCATAGTCCATCGTAGGCTTGGGCGAGTTATGGAGTTCTGCTTGCCTGTTCTTGCCAGAAATGAGTATTGTCGCGGTAACTATTGCTGCAATAGCGGCTAAGATAAGTGCAGCAAGGAGAATCCTTTTCTTAAGATTTCTATTGAACATTTTGATTTCCTTTCTATGCAAAAGATTTGCGCCCGCCGAGTTGTCAGCGGGCGCATAGTATTAGTTGTACGGTCTTGCGAACATAAATATCGGGTAATTAGTGCTTGACCAAAGTTCGCGGATCACAACACGGCCTTTGGAGCTTGAAGCCTCGATGACCTTGCCCGTGCCGATATAGATGCCGGTATGGTGGACTTCGTTCCATCTTCCGCATCCGTTGCATCTTCGGTTCACCCAAAATACAAGGTCGCCCGGGCGAAGGTCACTCTCCCCCACTGTCATATTCTCGCAGTAATGCGCCTGATCCGCAGCGCAGCACCAGAAGTGCGAGCCGAGATCGGGATCGACTTCGTTGATCGCCCAATAGACGAGACCGGAACAATCGAACTTATCATCGCCCTTTGCTCCGAGCACATACGGTGCGCCAAGCTTTGTCATGGCTGCACGAACGACCTCAGCACCCTTTTCATCCGGAAGAAGGTTGAGTATCTCATCGATATCCGTATCGCCCGATACATCAACTCCGAGAAGCTGAGCGTAATAGGAGCAGTATTCGGGTTTCATCATTTCGATCAGCATCTCGCGCTGATAATCGTTGAAGGAATAGATATCTGCGCCCTCGCGGTAGTTGAGCGCCGTGAGCCGAACATAACAGGTCAGCGTTACCGAGCCGTTGCCCGTTGAGGTTTCGTGCGTGACCGTAAACGGATTCATGTTTTCATACACCTCCGAAAGCAGCGCTTCCGATTCATCCGTAAGCACCACAACGTCCATAGGCTCCTCGTCCCTTGTGGTCGCAAGCACGGCGAACACGGCAAGCACATCGTTCCAGTTGTTCACGGGAGCATCGCCGTCCTCATCCCCGATATAGACTATCTCGCGCCTTGAATGCCCTGCAAGCGGTATTCGATTGATCGCCGCAGATATGTTTGTGTTGTGCTGCGCCTCAATAGTCGGGATAACTTGGGAAATCGTCTTACCTCCTCCGTCATTGGAGTGAAAGAGCCCGAAACCCGAGAACAGTATCACTGCGATCAAAGCGATACCGGCAATAATGACAACTGCAACCCAGCCGCCTGCGGCTATCGCGGCAACAAGCCATTTTACACCTGCAGCTATACCTTTGCCTGCGGCAACAACGCCTTTCACAGCAAGCTGAACGGCCTTAACCGTCACTTGTGCCGCAACCTTTGCCGCCGCTGCTGCTTTCTGCGCTGCATACCTCGATGCCTGCGCCGTCTTTTGAGCGGTCTGCTTCGTGGCTTCGGCGGTTTTTACAACCACCCTCTCGGTTGCCTTAACGGTTCTTGCCGTAGAATTGACCGTGCGTGATGCGGTCTTTACCGTCCTTGCGGGAGATTGGCCTACCGTGGAAGCAGTGTTCTTGGCGACGTTTTTCGGGCGAATGGTGGTTCGTATCGGTTTTGCAGTGCTTGCCGCTTCGGAGTAAGCAGGCTTTTGGCCCGTTCTGTTGGCTTGGTTTTTATTTCCGTGTGCGGTGCTTTGAGTATTTTCTGTTAAAGGCTTGGCATTGTTCCGTTCAGATGCGCTTTTGCCGCGCTCCTTGCGCTGCTTGCCGCTTTCATTTCTGCGTTTCCCGTTTGGCTTGCCTTTAGTTCGAGGCTCCGGAACTTCATCCGTTGGGCATGGATCACCCGCTTCGATAACTTGTGGTGTATCGATGCTCTGCTCTTGCGAGAGCTGCCTTTTCGCTCTGCGCTTATCCATGCTTTTGCGTATGCGTTTCTTAACGGAAGCCGAAGCCTTGTTCGCAGTTTTCTTCGTGACCGCAACGCCGTCATTTGCGATCTCACCGAGCTCATGCTCCGCATACTCGGAAGGAGAATCGTATTCGGAGCTGTCGGTGCTTGCCCTGTCCTTTGCCCGCTGTGCGGCGCTGCGCATGCCTCTTGAAAGGTTCACGGCTTTATTCAGCACTTTCGGAGCGCCCATAGTTGGCTTGGTCTTGAGCTTTATTCTCGGTTCTTTCAATCTTTCACCCCCTATGAAGCAAGCACCTCGCGGGGCTTGGTGGTCATAAGCCTATACAGCTCGGTATCGGTCGGAAACTTATCCTCGAAAGGCACTACGCTGCCCGCGCATACAAGCAAGCCTTTACCCGCTTCGGCGTTCGTTACATACGAAAGCTGTGTATCGGATATGCCGAGCAGCTTTGAAAGCTCCTGCCTGTCGGTGGCCGCCTGATTGAGAAGCGTTATAAACTCCGAGTTCGCAAGCATCGTTCTTGCGGTATGCGATTGCAAAAGATCCTCAACATTCTGCGAGATTCCCGTATAGAATGCGTTGTGCTTCCTTGCGCGCTTCCACTGTTCAAAGAGGAAGTTGGAGCTGTATGCGCTGGAGAACAGCAGGTAAATCTCGTCGATGAACACGAAGGTCGATCTGCCCTTGCGCTTGTTCTTGAGTATGCGGTTATAGATCGCATCGAGCGTAACAAGCATACCGATGGGCTTGAGCTGCTTTCCGAGATCGTGGATATCGTAGCAGATGACCGAGTTCTCGGTATCGACGTTCGTATGCTTTGCAAAGGTATCGAGCGAACCGTCCGTAAACAGCTCTATCGCAAGCGCAACGTCCTTTGCTTCGGGTTCGGGCTGATTCAACAGCTCGCGGTGGAAATCCTTGAGCGTGGGTGGATTGCACTTGAAGCCGCTCTTGATATAGTCGCGGTATATGAGCGTGGTGCAGCGGTCGATTATCGACTTCTCCTTCGGGCTTATCCTGCCCGAGCCGATAAGCAGCTCGCAGAGCGAAAGCACGAATTCGTTTTTGAGCGTTATCGGGTTCTCGGAGTCGGAATAATCTATATCCATATCCATCGGGTTCAGGTGCATGGGCGAATCTGCGGATATGCGTATGATCGAACCACCGAGAGCGCTTACAAGCGGCGTGTACTCCCTTTCGGGATCGAGTATTATAACATCGCAATCGCCGCGTATGATGAGCTGCACGATCTCGCGCTTTGCAAAGAACGATTTGCCTGAACCAGATGTGCCGAGATAATAGCTATTGCCATTCAGAAGCTCGCGCCTGTTCACAAAGATAAGGTTGCGGCTGATCGCGTTCTGTCCGCAGTATGTGCCGTCTTTATGGGAGATCTCCTGCGCTCGGAACGGCATTAAAACGGCGGTGCTTTCGGTGGTGAGCGTTCTTATGGCGTTTATCTTGCGAAGCCCTATCGGGAGTACCGTTATCAAGCCCTGAAGCTGCTGGTAGGAAAGCGTATCAAAATCGCACAGATGCTTTCTTGCAACGGAGAGAAACGCTTCCGTGTCCGCATCGAGCTGCTCCATGCTGTCCGCCATGTGGATGGCCGTCACGGTTACAAACATCATGCGCTGATCTCGGTTGGTGAGGTCGTTCAAAAACTCCGTGGATTCCTTGCGCTGCTGTTCAAGATCATACGGTACTATCGCGGCAAAGTTGTTATTGTTGTTCTGCTTGCGCTGCCATTTGGCTATCTCCGATTCCGTGCCGAGCAGCTTTCTTTCAACCTCTTTCACCGCTTCATCCGTCGGAACGGGGATAATGTCCACCGAGAGCATCATATTCCGCTGCATCTCGCAAAGCTCGGTAATCATGCTGTCCTTGATGAACGATGGATATTCTTTAAGAAACAGCACCCGTGCATACTTCTCTCCGATCTTTATGCAGTTGGGAAGTACGCTCATACTCGCAGGCGCGATATTATCCTTAAAGGAATGTCCTTTGCGCCGAGAGGAGCCGATATCGAAGTTGAAATTATCTTCCTCACCCGCACGGTAGAAATCATGCAGTATCCTGAGCCTCTCGACGGCATTGAGTTCAACGAGCGTGGATGAAAGCGCAGCGAACCGCGAAACCAGCTCCGAATACACGCGGTTGAAGAATATCCTCGCTTCCTCGATATTTCGCTTGATGACCGAAACCGTTACATACTTCTCCTGGATTATGCAGCTTCCGGTCGTTGCTTTGGTTGTAAGGATATCGTTGAACTCAGCTCGGTACTTATCGAGCTCATCGCCGTGCATCTGAAAGAGGAATGACTTGAAATTGCGCTTTGAAACCCTGCGGTTGTTTATGCTGATCTTGGTGGTAGCGCCGACTTCAAGGGAGTTGATAAGGTCGCAGTACATAAGGAACATATCCATCTGGTCCTCTGCGGATGCGACCGAATAGTTAATATCCGTGAACTTGAAGCTCTTTGTGTATTTATTCCCCGCAAGAAAAGTTCCATCGTCCCAAATACGCTTTATCGGAATGGTGTCCTGCACGGTGCGCGGTATCTTGAAGTTATCCCTGTCGCCGCGCAGTATCGCCTTGAGCGTTTTAATCACAGCATATCACCTCACCCAAGCGCGTATCCGCCATAACGGAAGCGTACAGATCGCTCGGAACGAAAACAAGCTCCTTCGGCGTACTCATCTGTCGAATGTATGCTCCCGCGAACTGCTCCGCTGTCATGCCGTGGTAGCGTATAAAGCCGAGCGCCGCGAACGGGAAAGCCGCAAGAACACATACCCAGCTCACCGTTTCCGAGCCGAGCGGTTCTTTAAGGCCGAAGTACACGCCGACCGCCACGGCGACAGCTGCGGCAGAAAAAAGGAACTGCCTTGCGGACAGCCCCATGATGATCGATTCCTGATAATCACGAATTTCTTTATTTATCTTTATTTCCATATTTTCATTATTACCTCCATAGAAAAAGGACGGCTTGCTTACCGCCCGTGATTTAGTCCTTGAGTTGAAAGTTTGTTTTGATCCTTCCCGAAACCGGCTCTATCCAGATGATCGATAGTCCATTTGAAACAGCATAGTCGAAAGTGTCCTTTGTTCCTCCCGCGTCTCCCGAAAAGACCGCTATAAGCATGGAAGAGTTGCGCACCATGTAGCGGTTGCGCCTTTGCATACAGCCCTGAGTATAATGCTCCTGCAAAACTATCCGTTCATCCGCATTTTGAAGAACAGTGTTATACCGCACCTTCCATTCATCGGGAAAGCGGGCTTGCTGTCCTTTGTGCGGAATGACAGCTATAAGCTCTATGCCCTCATCAGACAGTTCTGCTTTTAACTCATTCACGATCTCCGCGCACCAAATATCCGTTCCCATAGCCATTCCCGTATAGAAGCGTTTCTTGCCCTTATGCACCGCAAAGCGTATTGCTTTATAAAGCTTTTCTTTCAGTGCGATGCACCGGGCATCGGATTCATCTAATCCCCACGGAAGCTTCTGCGGTCTGTGTCCTGTAAAGCAGCAGCTACTAAGCCTATCCATATAAGACCTCCTATAACCGTACACGGTTAATATTATCAAAAATAGCCGATAAGTCAACCGTATGCGGTTAATATTTTAGTTTTCCCTCTGATATTCTTTGTAGGAACGACTAACCATATAAGGGTAATGGAGGTCAATATGAATTACGGTGAAGCAATCGCTTATCGCTGCAACGAGGTTTGCAAGCAAAGGGGCATAACGCTGAATAAGCTCGCTACGCTTTCGGGGCTGCGTCAGTCAACGCTCGATAATATCTCGAAGGGCAACACAAAGAACCCCTCCTTGAGAACACTGCACAGAATAGCAACCGGACTCGGCATGACGGTATCTGAGTTTCTCGACTTTGATACTATGAACACCACTATATTCGATGACGAATAATTGATCGACATCCTCAATTCCTTCTTCCGCTCATGGTACAATAAAGAAAAAACGGAGAATACGGAAATGATCAAGTACATATACATAGCAGGACTCATCCTTTGGATAATCGGCATGGCGCTTCGCTCGCCAAAGCTCGCTATCTGCGGCATACCGACTCTTTACGGCTTCGCCGCGGGCTTTATCCTCCCGTTCCTTTCAGAGCAGGCGAACAGCACCGCATACATCATCGCCTATTGTATGTACGGTCTTATCGCCCTCATTTGGCTCGGAAGCCTTATCCGCTTCATCGTGGAAAAGGTACAAGAGAAGCGAGCCGAAAGGCTGTGGCAGGAGATGTTCATTGAAGAACTCAAGAAGAAGCCCGGCTGTTATACGGACCTGACAGCGATCGGGGAATAATCAAGCAATCATCAAGGAGCGCCGCGGCGCTCCTTTTACATACCTATCATCTCATGGATTATCCTATCGCTCATTCGTATCGCACCAACAAGCACGAGCAGGTTCACAATTAGTTCAAGCAAATATGACCATACCGCCGATGTTGCGGAAGCCGAAGCATCTACCGTTGGCATAGAGGTAGCGAAAACCGAGTAGATTATGCAGGCAAGGATTATGATCGCGCCCTGTAAACATACTCCCGCATACCCCTTTATGAACTGCCTTCCGATATTCGTCGTGCCTTCTCCCGCGAGGCTCGCCATAGGCACCGGCGCTATCGCCGTGTACATATAGAGCTTGAAAAAGCGCGAGTACACGGTCAGAAGGATAACGCAGCTCAATACCGCAACGAGAAGCGCGCCTATAAGCGAAACGAGCCACAGCGGTATCGAATCGAAGAAGCCGACCGAGGATATTTTATCCCGCAGTGCGTTCGGAAGTTCAAGGTTTCCGTCAAACACCGTGCCGGATGAAGCATAGATTTGGTGCATTATCCCTTGAATTATTCTGAAGATCGCCTGCATAAGATCCATACTGTAGGTAACTACGCCCTTCGCGATCGCAAACCTCAGAAAGAGCTTCAACGCCTGCTCAGGTCTTTTTAGCTCCGAGAAGTTGGTGGTGGTTTTCATTACGCCAACCACGAAGAACAGAACGAGCAGACCGTAGGCTATGCCCTTTATGCCCGAATGGATGTTTACCATTATCGTCCATATCGCGCCGTCCTTGAACTCCGCAGGCGAGGTTGTGAGAAGATCCCAAATAAGCGCAAGATAATGGGACCATGTGCCGAGCGCTTTATTCAGTATCTCCACTATTGCGTTTGTTCCCATATTATCTCACCTCCCGATGGGAGCGGCGGCAAAAGCCGCCGCAGAATATCGCCTCCATCAGCCGGTGATGAGATTGAGTATCTCTTTGGTGAAGGTTATGACAATGCCGCCCGCAATGGTCAGCATACCGTTCGCCCTTGCGGAAGGATCGTGGCTTTTGAGCGAGATGCCGAGCTGAAGCACACCGAACGCAAGCAGGATTATGCCGACGGCGCGGATAAGCCCGAAGATGAAGTTCGAGAGGTTGTTTACAACGGCGATTGGATCGTCGCCGCCCGAAGCGAGCGCCGCGCCGGCGATGCTGAAAACGAGCACAAGCGCGCAGAAGATCGTGAATATGGTTTTGGTTTTCCTGTTAAGTTTCATTTGGATCTATGTCCTCCTTTGTTTCTTTTGATTTTTCTTTGCCCTCGGAGAGAGAAGAAAGCTCACATGAAAGCTCTTCGCCTGCGAGCATATTGAGGGCATGGTCGTATTTGGGGTATCCTCCCGAAGCGGACAAGCGATACTTTGGATGCTTTTCAAGAGGATATTTTTCATCCATTATCGGATGAAAGCCGCGGATAAAAACAAGTGCGTAGCGGTTATCCAGCATACGCACTTCATCGGGTGTCAGCAGCTCGCGTCCCGTTAGCTGCTGATTGGTGGAATATGAGCCCGATTTGCCTTTGGTCTGCCCATGTGTCTTGAGCCAGATCGTTTGCTTGCCGAGCTGTTTGGAAACGTACTCATGGGTGCTTGCTTCATTGCCGCCAAGATACACGAGCGAATCGCAGTTGCCCGTGATCGTTTCCCAAGCGCCGTCCTTATAGAGGCCCTTTAGCTGAGCGAGGTTCTGTACGATGATCGTTGCGGACATATTTCTTGAGCGCATCGTGGCAAGGGACTTATCGAATTCTTCGGGAAGGCTGACGTTCGCAAACTCATCGAGGATAAAGCGCACATGAACGGGCAATGGTCCATAGTGGATATGGTCGGCTCTGAAATAGAGCTCCTGTATTATCTGCGTATAGAGCATACCCACAAGGTACGACAGCGAGGTGTCGTTATCGGGGATAACGGCGAATATCGCCATCTTCCTTTCGCCAAGATCGCCGAAGTGCATGGTGTCTGTATCGGTTATCCTTTGAAGCTGCTTCATATTGAACGCCGCCAATCGGACAGCCAATGAGATATTTATGCTCTTTGCGGTCTTGCCTGCGGCCTGCTTATACACGGAATACTGCTTCACCGCGATATGACCGGGTACTGCATATCCAAGCTGCTGAAACAGAAGATCAAGCGGCGAAATATGTTTTGAGTCCTCCTCGCGCACGTCCGCGTATGCAAGCATCTTCATTATCATGGCGAAGTTCTGCTCTTCTGGCGGAGCTTCGTAAAGAAGATAGAACATGAGCGCTTCAAGAAGTGCGGTCTCGGCCTTCTCCCAAAATGGATCGGAATTGCTCGCACCTTTAGGCGTGGTGTTTCGTATAAGGTTCGTGATCAGCTTCAAAACATCCTTATCATCCCGAAGGTACATAAAGGGATTATAGCCGTCCGAAGAATCCATATCCACAAGGTTGAACACTCGCACGTCGTACCCTTGCTCCAAGAGATAATAGCCGGTGTTGGCAAGTATCTCGCCTTTCGGATCGGTGATAACATACGAGCAATTTGCTTCGAGGATATTCGGCAGAGCCACGAACCTTGTTTTACCCGCGCCGCTGCCGCCGAGAACGAACACATTGAGGTTTCGCCTGTGCCTGTGCGTGTCCATTCCGAGCCGCAAACGCTTTGAAAGCGGAAAGTTCTCCTCTTGCTTCAGGCTCTTGTTTATCTCCTTCGGAACACCCCACTTGGCAGAGCCATGCTCCTCGCCGTCCCTTGTGTTTGGTCTTGAGCCGAAATAAAAAAGCACTCCGCAAATATAGAGTGCCAGAAAAACGAGTATGCACTTGCCGCTACTCGCGCACCACACGATATGAAACGGCTGTTTGATCGCCTCCGTAAGCCGCTCGAATACCGCTGCTGCGCTGCCTCCGATGCACGGCGCAACTAATAGCGCAAGCCACACCACGGGGATAATGGGAGCTGCCGCATATATCAGCCGCTCCGCTCTTTTATCGCTCATATTCGTATTCAGGCAAGGGACGCATTGCCTGAAACCTCGATATAAGCTCGTTCAGCGCTTCCGCAAGCTCCTCGTCAACTGCGGAAGAATACCGCATATTGATGAGCGCGTTTTGGATGGTAGTTTTCTCTGTTTGATCCAAACTCACAGTGTATTTGCTCAAGATTTTGCCTCCTTCCTCATGAATATCGGGCAGCGCACGAGCACTGCCCTAAAACTCTGCTTACACTCCCTTGCACATGAATTGCACTTGGGATTAAAAGTTATCTTCCCGTCCTTATTTCTGAAAAAAGCCCATTCCTTTTTGCGCGGATCGGGCTTATCGCTATCTGCTCGTCGCATCTCGGCTGGGTTTCGGCTTGGAGCGGTTCTTTTTGCGGGATAGGGGCTGCTGTTTCTGCTGTCGTTCGAGCAGGCGCTTATTCTCCTGAAGCTTCTTTTCAACCGATGCCTTGACCTCCTCCCTGCCGAGGGAGCGGCGAGGTGAGGGTTCCCTGGATCCGCTTGAGCCGCCTTTCGACGGAGTATCGTTTTTTTTTGAATCTCCGCCGTGGGTTTCAAAGTTCATGCCCGCAAGCTCCTGCTTATCGCGCGAGTTCATGATCTCCGCATGAAAGCCCGTGCCGGGTTCGACCGTTCCGTAGCCTACCTTGCTTAGAATATGATTTGCAAAGCTGCGCTGCTTTGCGCTCATGATGATATCCACCTTGCCGTCCTTACTCTTGGTATTCAGAAACGGCGCATAGGTTATCTTCTTCTTGGCAAGCTTTTGAAACTGCGAAAACTGCTCCTTTGTGAGCGCGAGCACCTGAAGCTCGTCCTTGCTTGAAAGCAGCTTTGGAAGGCTCGTTTTGCCTATGTGTATCTTTTCCTTCTTCGACCACGCTATAAGAAGCGCAGCCGCGTTCTTTGCCGCAGCACCGAAAAGCCGTATGGCTATATCAACGCCATTCAGCGACATTCTTACGACCTGTTCAGCCGCATCCGAGTTCATATTGCATATCCTCCTTGTGTTTAGTTGATTTCTTCTTCATAATAGTGATAATAGTGGTTATGATCCTCCTGTTCTTTTGATAGTTCTTCGTGTTCTTGCAGGCACTCTTCCATATGCGGAATATCCTCACGAACATCGGAGATAATCTTCAGCTCCAAGCGAAGCTGCCTGAGCTGTTTGTTTACTTCGGCTATGCCGTCGTACAGCTCGGCTTTCTCGTGAGCAAGCGCATCACGGTCAATGCCCGAAAGTACATTCTCGGCTTCCGCATAGGCTTTGTAATCATCCTCAAAGCCTGTTTCACCCTCGGCATACAGCTTCGCCGCATCCGAATAATACTCAAGAGCCGCGAGTGCATCATAGAGCCTGCGCTTACGCTTCTTTTTGGAGTTCAGGATGATACGCGATTTAGTGAGCCGCTCGATCTCTGAGTTTATCGCCGCCTCCTTTTGATCAAGCTGCCCCTCTGTATCTATCCCGTACTTTTGAAGAAACTCCTCGTCCCGCTTGTAGCGTTCAAAACGCTTGAGTTCCGTATAGTCCACCTTGTAGCTCGTTTGCTTGCGCTGACCGATTATGCCGAGCACATACATCCACGATACAACAAGCGCACGAAAGCCGTGCTGTTTGCCGTATGCCTTATACGGAACATACTCTCGGGGCCGCACAGCTACTTCCTCGACCTCAAGCAGCATACCGTTCATAATAAGCTCAAGTATCTCATCCTCGGTGACGGACTTTCCGTTGTGCTTCGCTCTGAAACCGTGTGAAGCTTCCTTCGGCTTGAATGTCGGATACTTGCTCGTATGCGCGATCTCATAGCCTTTGGCTTCCATAAGCGCATAGAAGCTGCCAAGATCGTATGCCGTGCCGAGGCACTCCTCAAGATCGAGGTCGAACATCTCGCGCAAGGTGTAAACGCCCGCTTTGCGGAGCTTGTATTCGGCGTAGGATAAGCCCTTGCTCTCCGACTCCATAATGATGGATAAACCGTATTCCTTGCAAAGCCGGTCTGAGATGCGCCGGATGCCCTTGTAGTATTTGGAAAGTGTCGCTGTGTATTTCATACCCGTTCTCGCGCAGACAGAATTGAATATTGCGTGATTGTGAATATGGTGCTTATCCACATGAGTTGCCAAAATGTACTCATATCCTTCGAGAAACTCATCACAGAACTTGAGCCCGATTTCGTGCGCAATCTGCGGCGCAACCTCGCCAATATCGAAGCTTTGAATTATGTGATAGGCTTGAACTCCGTCAGTTTTCCCAAACATTTCTTTTGTCGCCTTCCATGCTTTTGCGGCTGTTTTAACTTCGCAGTTTACAGCGGAAACGAGCGTTTGTTCATCCGTCTTATCCGGATTTGACACATACCGAATGAGCTTATCTATACGCATACTCTTTGCGAGTATCTTCGTTACAGCCATATTTCAGCCCATCTCCTTATGGTCGCTTTGACCTCCTTCATAAGCCTCAGTGCCTCGGCTGTATTTTCTTCCGAAATGCCTCCGTTCGCATTAGCCCAATGCGCGATCTGATTTAGATTGTTGCCTATGCGGTCGATTGCCTGGCGGAGATCGAAGAAGTCAACATTTGGACGTTCTTTGATTTTTGTTTCTGAGATCATCTTGCGGATGAGAACGGAGTGCGTCAAACCTGTTGCAGCGCAGAGAGCTTTTAGTTTTGAAAGTTCCGAATCGTTCAAGTATATCTGAACAGGATTATTCCTTTTTCTCATTTTTCTCCCGCGAGAGCGGCATATGGTCGTAGGGCTTGCCCTGCATTGTGGGATTTGTCATTACAAATCCCATGCTTGCAAGGACAATTGCGTTCCGCCTTGTCCGAGTATTGGGCGAATTGGAACGGCGCCATGCGCTCAGTCCTCGCTGTCTGCTTCGGACTGCAGTAATTCACCGATACGCTCGATGCCGTCCAAAGTGGTGATGACTATGCCGAGCCTTCGTGCAAGCTCGATCTCACTTGTCATAATCTCGGTGTTGTTTTTTCCGCATACGACTACAACGCGGCAGCGGCGCAGCATATCGGAAGCCATTGAAACAGAGTCGTTGTTTTCGACGGGTACGTTGCAGTTGATAAACTGCGGGAAAAGGAGCTGCGGTGCTACGGGAAGATAGCCGAGGTCATAGAGCTTGCGGCAGTAGGTGCGAAGCTTCTTATTGCTGCCGCCGAGTTCGTTTGAGGTGGGTGCGCATACATACGCAAAGGGTCTGTTCATTTGTTAATAGTCCTTTCTGATTTTAATTTTGATTGGTTTTTAGGTTTTCTGCATCATCTGTTATTGCAAATACATATCCCTCTCGGTTATAATTGAGAAAAAGAGCGGCTTTCGCTGCTCGGAAATGAGAGTTGTTTATATGAGCGAAGGAAATGAAAAAGCCCCGACCAAGGTTCGGAAGCACATCGTCTTTACAGGCTCGGTTCAAGGAGTAGGCTTTCGCTGGAGAGCAGCGGGAGCAGCAAATATGCATCACTGCACCGGCTGGGTAAAGAACGAATGGGACGGTTCCGTTTCAATGGAGATCCAGGGCTTTGAAGAGGATATAAATAAAGTGATCTTTGCTATCGAGCACGGGACATATATCTGGATAGAGAAGATGCAGGTAAAATCCATCCCCGTTGTTGAATATGACAGCGGGTTTAGAACAAGATAGAGTGTTCGATGAGGCTGCGGCAGGGTACCGCAGCCTTTACTGTTAACTATCGGGCTTCATCGTCTTTTGCCGGAGTTTCCGATTCTCGGTTTCCAAGCGCATCCATATCAAAGTGATAAGTGCTGCCGTCAGCGGTCTCTACAAAGCCCATTTCGGCAAGGTCGTCTTCGAGTATCTCTGCGGCAAGCTCAAATGCTTCCTTCGTTCCGCTTTCGGGAATAAACCACTCGACTTCAACGCCGCCCTTGTATTCGATCACGCCAACGTTACTGCCTATATCCTCATCCACCCAAGCATAGCCGATGGATACTTCGGGAAACTTTTCCGAGATTTTCTTGAGGATATCGGGGACTCCGCACCATGCCGTAAGAAAGCTGAGTCTGTGCCTGTCGAAATCGGCGGGCTCGCAATCGTAGGCGTTCCACTTCGTACCCCAGTTCTTATACGCCCATTCGTACCAAGTGGGAAATCCGTGCGCGACGATGTTATCATAGTACTGCTTGCCGAGATCCCAAGCTTCATCATCGTTGAGCTCTTGTTTGAATTTCGCTTCGATCTCAGCTCTGTTTCCCGAAGCCGAGGTTTTGATCTCATTCATAAAGCGGCGATAGATATCCAGCCCTCTTGCGCCGACGGTG
The DNA here is from genome assembly GCA_017523925.1 of Clostridia bacterium. Lineage (GTDB taxonomy): Bacteria > Bacillota > Clostridia > Christensenellales > CAG-138 > PeH17. The sequence continues at coordinate 18,285 of JAFWVQ010000029.1, read as the reverse complement.
CCTGATTCGATTTGGAGCGATTCGGGCATGGGGATAAGCACGTTGAAATCGACTGTGCCGAGTGGCTCGTCCGTCTTGCTGCCTCGAAGGAACTCCGCGATCTCTCTGAAGCGGTCGTCATCGCAATGGAACTCGATAACATTCGTTATGTGATTGGGCATAGCTTACCTCGCCTGCTGCCACGGAGGCTGCATATTCTGACCGATATTCTGTGCAGACGGATTCTGCTGCGTCTGCCTGCGCTGCTCGCGGAAGCGCTCCTGACGGAATACAAGTTCCTCGTTATAGTCCTTGCCGACGGTGGGCGGATGATCATATACCCTAACGGTATCGCCGAGAGCCGCACCGAAGCGCTCCGTGAGCGCCGCCGTGATCTGCTCGGTCGCTTCCCGTCCCTGCTTATCGCTGTCGAGCGCGAGATTGATATAACAAACATCGGGGTGGGTGTCGAGGAACTGCATGAGCGCTACGGGGCTTACGCCGCCGAGGGAAACGCGATGCGCCGAATACCTCGTCTTTGCATAGTTTGAAAGCGTTGCATGGGAGAGCGCATCTATCGCTGACTCGAAAACCCATACAGCCTTGCTGTTGCCGTCGGTGATAGTGAAGGAATACGACTTATCGCTGCTGATGGCATCGTACTTGAAATCGCCGACCGTGGAACGGGTGCAGGCGTATCTTGCAACGCCTTCCGCGTCCTTACCGACGAAAACGACAGCGGGAGAACATCTGCGCGCTTCGTATTCGCCCGTGTCCTCGTTGAGTTGCCAGAACATCTCGGTCTGGTAGATCGTGCCTTCGTCGATACAAGCCTTTACCTTGCGGGCATCGATGCCCCTTGATTTGAGGTAGGAAAACACCGCATCGTTATTCGGCGCGGGAACGGGAAGCATAAGCCCTTCGGCGGCTCTCAACGGTTCGCGCTGCGCTCGCGGCTGCTTCTGCTGCCACTGCGGGTTATCTCCGACCTCCATCGGCTCGCCGACAAGCTCTCGCATAGCGTCCACAAAGGACTTGCCTTCATACTGCGTGAGAAAGTCGAGCGTTTTGCCGCCCTTTCCCTGTGAAAACCAGTACCACTGATTGTCGCGGATATAAAGGCTGTCATGCTCCGCAAGCTTGAACTGCCTGCCTTCGGGGATAAGCTGATAGCCGTTCGACTGTAAATAAGAGATCAGGTTCATTGAGTTCGCCTGATCTATCTGCTGCTGTGTGTATCTTTTCAATTAGATTACCTCCATTTCTCTATTGTGTTCGATTGGTTCGTGATCGGTTTCTTCCTGTTCGGGATCTGTGTCGATGACAGGTTCATCTTCCTTCCTGTCGATATTGAGCAGCGCATCCAGCTCGGCAAGGCGAGCCGATTTCACCCTCAATTCCTCTTCCTGTTCAAATGGCCTCTCAACATCGAGCTTTGCCTGTTCAAACTGTTCGTTTGCGGTGATAAGATTCTGCTCATTCGCGTGGAGCCTTTCTTCAAAGCCGGAGAAAGCGTTTTCGATTCGCTGAATATTGCCGTGAACATCGGTGCCGAGGTCTATGAAGTGCGACATCGTTCCCTTGATGTTCAAACGGAACTGTTTTGAGATGACGTCGTATTCAAGCTGAAGATCGAAGCCGCGATATGTGCCTATACTTTCGGGCTTCGGGTTTGTCTTAGCCTTACAGGTCGCAAGCAGCGCCGCGCCCGCATCCTTCTTTTCTTCATAAAGGGTGCCTTTTATCATCATACCCGGAAACTCCGCCGAGGCATTGGCTTTATAAAGCTCGATATCCGCGCGGTAGCCGTCTATACGCTCCTGTATGCTCCTGATCTCAAAGGGCATCTGCTTCAAGATCCTATCCTCAAGTGCGTAGCGCTGAGAGAGGAAGTTCGCTTTAACGAGCTTCAGCCTTGAGACCTGCACTTCCAAGTCCATCTTCTCCTTGATGTACGGATTGCCCGTTGCAAGCGCCTTAACCTCCGCATACGAAAGCGCGGTCTCATCCACATCTTCACATGAGCGCACAGGGCTTTTACTCGTCATTATCTGTGAGATGAACTTCTGCTTGTTCTCTATGGTCTGCCACATATAACCGTCGAAAGTGCTTTCGGTAACATACCTGTAGATCTCGACCTTCGGGTTGGTGTTGCCTTGACGGAGTATTCGACCTTCGCGCTGCTCTATATCCGATGGTCTCCACGGGATGTCGAGGTGGTGTTCGGCGATCAGCCTTGTCTGCACGTTCGTACCCGCGCCCATCTTCGGCGTGGAGCCGAGAAGGATACGCACCTTGCCGCTTCGGACGTTAGAAAAGAGCGCGGCTTTCTGTGCCTCGCTCGCCGCATCGTGGATAAAGGCTATCTCGCCTTCGGGTATGCCCATCTCGATAAGCTTCTTCTTTACATCGTCATATACGTTGAAACTCCCATCGTCCTTCGGTATGGATAGGTCGCAGAATACGAGCTGTGTTCCGAGTGTTTCACGGCTTTTCTCCCAGACAGCAAAGATGTTTCTTGTGCAAGAAGAAACCTTGCTCGATTCATCATCGGGTAGCGCTTCGTTTGAAAGGCGCTGATCGAGGGCGACCTTTCTTCCGTCGTTCGTTATCTTGAGCATATTATCAACGGAGGGATTGACCGCACCGGCGCGCACCCTTTCGGCTCGCTCGGCAAAGGATGATACCATCTCCTTTTGAAACTCAGAGGGTTTTATCACCTCGTTATGATACGTGGCTTCGGGTATCGGAAGTTTGAGCATATCCGAGGTTTGGATATCCGCAGCATGACGGAACATCGCTATAAGCTCAGGCAGGTTATAGAACCTTGCGAACCTCGTTTTTGCTCGGTAGCCCGTTCCTTCTGGCGCAAGCTCTATCGCGGTTATCGTTTCACCGAAGGTAGAAGCCCATGCGTCGAAATGCTGCAAGCCCTTTTCGCGGAGCCCATCGTACTGAAGGTAGCGCTGCATTGTGTAAAGCTCAGTCATGGAGTTCGATACAGGTGTACCCGTTGCGAAGATCGTGCCTCGGTTGCCCGTGAGTTCATCGAGGTATCGGCACTTCATGAACATATCCGAGGATTTCTGTGCTTCGGTTTGGGAGAGCCCCGCAACGTTTCGCATTTTTGTGTGCAGGAAAAGGTTTTTGTAATTATGTGCTTCGTCTATGAACATACGGTCAATGCCGAGCTCCTCGAAGGTTACAACGTCATCTTTCCTCGATTGATCGTTCAGCTTATCGAGCTTTGTTTTGAGCATTCGCTTGGTCTTTTCAAGCTGCTTTATCGTGAAGTTCTCCGAGCGCATGATCTTCGCCTCTTGTATCCCGTCCGTTATCTCTTCGATCTGCTCCTCTATTATGCGCCTTTGCCGCTCGATGCTTATCGGAATTTTCTCAAACTGGCTGTGTCCGATGATAACCGCATCGTAATCACCCGTAGCGATACGCGAGCAGAACTTCTTGCGGTTCGCCGTCTCAAAATCCTTTTTGGTTGCGACCAAAAGATTTGCCGCAGGATAGAGCTGCTGAAACTCCGCTGCCCATTGTTCGATAAGGTGATTCGGAACAACGAACAGGCTTTTGTTGCAAAGTCCGAGCCGTTTCATCTCCATAGCGGCGGCTGCCATCGTGTACGTTTTGCCCGCGCCTACAACATGGGCAAGGAGCGTGTTGCCGCCGTACATTATTCGTGCAACGGCGTTCTGCTGATGTTCCCGCAGCTTTATTTCGGGGTTCATTCCGATAAACTCGATATGGCTTCCGTCATATTCTCTTGGGCGCGTGGAGTTGAAACGCTCGTTATACAGCTCCGTCAGCCTGTCGCGCCGCTGCGGATCCTTCCACACCCAATCCTTAAAAGCATCTTTTATTGATTGTTGCTTCTGCTGTGCGAGGATGGTCTCCTTCTTATTAAGAACTCTGACCTCTCTGCCGTCCTGATCCTCTATGGTATCGAATATGCGAACATCCTTCAGGTTCAGCGTTTCCTCGATGATCTTATATGCATTGATCCTGCTCGTGCCGTAGGTAAGCGTTGCAGCGGGGTTGTTGAAATCGGCGTTCTTTTCCGTTATGTTCCATTGCGCCGTTACGGGCGAATACTGAACGCGCATCCTTCGTTTCACCCAGTAGTTCGGATTGAGAAGCTCATACATGAAGTCCTGAACTATGTCTGTCGGAAGCCAAGTTGCACCGAGGCGAACGTCTATTTCAGATGCCGTGAGTTGCTGCGGCTGAACCTTGGTGAGAGCGGCGATATAGGCGGCTATCTGTTCGAGGTCTTTATCGAATGATCCCGTTTCCTCATTTCGCTTTGAAAGAAGCTCAAAGAGTTCGTTCGCCTTGCGAAGCTTCTGTCGCACGTTTCCAGAAAGAAATTCATCCGCGGTTACAAGCGGATAACGGTTTCTTTGATAGCTCTCGCTGACAATATGGGCAGGGTTGAAGTATGAAAGATCGCGGAACACTATGCCGCCAAGCTCTTCTTCAATCGTTTCCTCGGCTTTGCCCGTAAGCTGCGCCATATACGGAAGATCGACCTTTGCGCGCTCGTTGAGCGAGACCGCAAGCGCTTCAGTAGCGCTGTCAACGTGCGTTTTTTCCTGTTTCTGCCTTATGGTGCGCTTAGAGAAAATATCCGCCTTTCGTATGAGTTCGCCGTCCTCTCCGAGTATCTCAAGGGAGGAAAGCAGACTGTATGAGGAATCCCCCGAAAAGGCGTTCTTGTTTGCACGGGATGAGATAAGCCCATACTTTTTTGTGAAGCTGTCGTACAGAGCGTTGAGCGTTATCTGCTCATCCCGAACAACTTCATCCGACCAACCCTCAAGCTGATACCCGATGACCTTCCTCACGGAATCCCGAAGCTCGATCATGCCCTTAATGCGGCTGAGCGCCGTTGCGGGTGCATCGACCTTTCGCATGACGGAATCCTCTCTGAAATACACATCACCCTCAAAGAGGGTGAAGCTGTAGTTTCGTACCGATGGATCGGCGGGTATGGTTTCGGCTTCATCCTCCTCGACATCGATTTCTTCATCCGCAATGGCTATATCCGCATGGGTATTCGTGAGAGCAAAGCGAAGCTGTTCGGATAGTTCTTCGTCCTCTATCGGCGCAACGGTGGTTTCCTGCCTGCCGTATTGCGTTGATTCGGTGGTAAGCGTTCCGAGTACCATCTGCGGATTATCGATAAAGTATTGATTTATCGTATAGCCTTCCTCGGTCTGTCCGAGATGCACCCATTCGGGTTCAACGTCGATAGGTCGGTCGCGTTTTTGAAGGAAAAGAATGTCCGTAACTACGCTCGTTCCCGCGTTCTTCTGAAAAGCGTTGTTCGGAAGCCTTATAGCGCCTATGAGTTCTGCGCGCTTTGCAATGTATTGCCTCGCCGCAGGGTTCTTTTTATCGAGCGTACCCGAACTTGTAACGAAAGCCACTATGCCGCCGGGCCTTACCTTATCGAGCGATTTGGCTATGAAATAGTCATGGATCAAGAAATGCTCCTTATCGTATTTCTTATCCGAAACCGAATAATCGCCGAAAGGTACGTTGCCGATAGCCACATCGAAGAAGCTGTCGGGGAGGTTCGTTTCCTCAAATCCCTGAACGGCTATCTTCGCGTTCTGATAGAGCTGCTTTGCTATCCTTCCCGTCAATGGATCGAGCTCAACGCCGTAGAGCTTCGAGCCGCGCATCTCATCCGGAAGCATTCCGAAGAAGTTACCGACACCGCAGGAAGGCTCAAGTATGTTGCCCGTTTTGAAGCCAAAGCCTGCAAGCGCCGCATACATGGCCTGAATGACCGTCGGGCTTGTATAGTGCGCGTTGAGCGTTGAAGCTCTTGCCGCTGTGTATTCTTCATCCGTCAAGAGTTCTTTTAGTTCCGCGTACTCGCTTTTCCATTGTTCGTTCGTTTCATCAAACGACATGGGCAGAGCGCCCCAGCCGACGTACTTTGAAAGCACCTGCTGTTCTTCGGGTGAAGCGAGCCTTCCCGCGGATTCAAGCTTTTTAAGGAGCCGTATAGCTTCGATATTCATTCGGAATTTGGTCTTTAGCCCGCCATAGCCGAGCTCCATATCCGTTATCCGAAAATCATGCTTTTCGCCCGTGGGTGAATGCACGATGGGGCTTGCTTCGGGCTTATTCCTTTCCCATGCGGGCGTGAGGTCTTTTTCGCTTTCCTCCAGCCAGCGCAAAACGGTTTCTACCTTCTCGACACGGTTAATGGGAATTCCGCTTGAACCTTCAAAGGTCGTATCGCGCATGGAAACATCGTGCGAAAGCTCGCCTATGCGCTCGATGATGTAGGTTCTGCCGTCATGCTCAACGGTATCGCCCACATGGATGATATCGGAAGGCGGGTTTACTTCTTGTTCTTCAACGCTGTTTTCGTTTGATTCAGGCTGTTCTTGCCCAATTTGAACATTTGCTGCGGGTTCCGTTTCGGAAACAGAAGTCGGCTCATCCGATTTCTCAGTACCGTCATCGATAAGCCCATCGTTCATCGGGTTCTCGCGCAAGCGCTGAATAAACTGCTCCCTCGGCATTTCCTCGGAGATAAGCGGGAAGCGCGGGTTGAAAAGCGAAACCTTTTCATCGTCAAAGGCGAGAATGCTGTATTCCTGTGAGCCTATATGGACGCTTGCTCCGAGAGAAAGCCTGTATTCGGCGCTCTTGCGCTTTTCGTCCAGCGCCATCATAGCAGCAAAGCGTTCATCGCTCTTTCGGCGCTCCTCAATGGCACGCGCTTCCTGCTCGCGGAGCTTTTCATCGTATTCGGGAAGATAGGCGATCTCCGTCCATGATAGGTATCTGCCCGCTTCGATCAAAAAGCGCAGGCGCGTATCGACCTGCGGCCATTTGAAAAGGAATTCGGTTCGATCTTTGATCTTTCCCTCTTCGCTTAGACTGTAAACAGAGAACTTAAGCCCTTTTCCGTCGTGATCGACAAAACCGCGCGTACCGTCAAGGTAGGTGTGCGAGTGACCGCCTATACCGTATTCGTTCTTTAAGAACTTGACGGCATCCTCCTTCGTCGGGTTTGCCTGATAAAAACGATAGATGCGAAACTTGCCGTCGGCAAAACCCGAACCGTGGCGAATAAGCTCCGCATCGAAATCCTCCTGGGATATGGAAAAGACGGGTGGTATTCCCGTCTTATCTTCGTTTTCCGTATTCAGTTCAGAACTATCTCCCGAATTACCTGCTCCTCCGCCGATGCTCTGATCTCGTTCATCCTCTGTATCCACAGAAGCTGATTCGATGCTTTCAGTTTCTCGTTCACGCCCTGCGCCTTCGCCGTCTGTTCGGTTATCGCTTCGATCATTTCGTTCGCCTGCCTGTTTATCTCCCGCAGATGATCGTTCAGCTCGAGCTTTATCGTCAGAAGGGAGTACAGCGCCTTGCGGTGCTCCTTGAGGTACTTGCGGCGCATCCGTCCGAACCTCCCGATAGCCTCGCTGCTCTGCTCGGGGAGTATCAGATCGGGGTACATAAGCCCGTCCTTCTCCGTGTAGGTGATCTCCATATTCGTTTCTCCTTTCGGTTTTTATTTCAACGCTATTATCGCGCATATCATCGCTGCGTTCAACGATGTCGATTCTTTTTTCTGCGCTTCTTACTGTGCGCTCGATAGTTCGCAGTATGTTTTCGGATACGTCGCCAACAGCCGTTCCGAGGACCGCAGCGGTTTCGTAGGTGTTGAACTTCAAAGCGGCTTCATAGTCCTTTTCGTGAAGATAATCATCGGGATCGAAGCCGAGACGAACGAGCACCGTATGCGCGACCGCCGTACTCATAGCTATATAGAGGGTGGTTGCGAGTTCATCTTCGGATAGCCCTTCCAGCAGGCTGCCTTTTGTGCGCTGTGAAAGCTCGTAGATGTAATCCGGTGCATTGTCCGAAATGCTGTTCACAGCAGCGCCGAAGATATTGGTATCGAGGCTTTGCTGCATATCGAAGCCGAAATTATCGGAGAGTGCTTCGGATACGACGGTTTCAAACTCCGGTTTTACGCTCCAAAGCCTGAACGGAACATTCCTTCTTGAATAGGTGTCGCTAACATCGAAAACATACCGAAGCCTTGCCTTGGGTGCGGTGTTTAAGATCAGCGCGATACCTCTTGAGCCGCGCTGTATCCTTCGGTCAAGCTTTTCGTTCCACATCTCAAACTCGGCGCAGGCTGTGGCGTTCGGCCTTTGAGCGTAGATAAGCACTCTGTCCGCATATCCGTATTTATAATGCCATGCGGAGCACGAAAGAAACGACTTGAGATCCGAAACGGAAGAAGTGGTTTTATTCGCTGCTATTTCCAGCAGCGCCGAGATCTCTTGAAATCTGTTTGCCAAATCCTATCCTCCTCTCATCTTTCCTGTTCGTTATGGTTTGGAGCATAATGCTCGCGCTCATGCTTCTTCTTGAAATCCTCAAGCGTAAGATTGCTGTCTATGCCATAGTTGATCTCGTCCCCGTCCATATAGATGCGCCCATCGTCTCCGAGATCGAGCGGGCGAAGCGTAAGAAAAGAGCCCCAATGGTTCACAAGGATAACCCTTGCGACCTCGCTGGCTATACCCCGGCATTCATCGTCGTGGCGTATCTCGTATTTATACACGCCGAGCGGTACGCTGTCCTTATTTATGCGAAGTGAAGTGAACAGCGCGGGAACGCCGAATATCTCTATCTCCTCGAACCTCTCCGATTGAGCATCAACAAATCTGCTCATGCTTCATCGCTCCGGATCGGTGATGGGCGGCGCGGGGATATCCGGCACTTCATACGGCTGCACGATAATACCGCCGCCAAGTGCTATGAACTGCTCCGGAGTGGCATAGCGCTCCTTAAACAGTTCCGTAAGTTCGGGCGAGAGCTCGCAGAAATCCTCCTCGCCAAGCCCCGCTACGATAAAGGTTCCGGCAATAATATCGCGTACCGCTCCGTTTTCATCTCGAATCGCTCTGTTGAGAGGAAGTCCGAGCAGCTTGCCCTCATCATTACAGATAACGGCGACTTTCTCCTCAAAGGGATAGATCGCCTCGATATTGCCGCCGACAGCTTCCTGCAGGCTCTCAAGCCCGGGCTCGATGTCCTTTTCATACGGTTTCTTATACGGTTCGACTACAAGTACGTTCATCTTTCAAATCCTCCTTCTTTTTCATTTGCTTCCCGCGTTCTTAATTGCGTGGGCATAACGGGTGTGACGGGTTCGACCTTACAGCCCTTGCTTTCCATGCTTTCCGCAAACTCGCAGATATGATAGAGCCCGTTTCCTATTTCGGCATGATATTCATCGATGTACCGCACGGCTCTTGTGACTGCCTTGCCGTCAGGATAAGTTATCTTCACCTTGCCGCCGTCGGGTATTCGGAACAGCTCGTTATACGATGGATCGATAAACCGAATGCCGCGCCTTGCAGCCTCGATGTGCCTGTCCAGCCATTTTGCGATGTAGATAAAGATATGGATATTGGCTTCCCCGGGGCGCGGGTTCACCCTGATAATGAAAGCAAAATCCCCCGAATCCGCACGGAACGCCTGCCAGCCGTCCATATCCGGCATCTTCGCCGTTGTATGGTGAAAACAGAACCTCGAAAGCGCGGTCCTTCCAGACAGCGGAGCGCCGCAAGCCTTGTCCGTTTTAAGCTGTTCAAGAAGCTTATTGAGCTCGGCTATATAAGCATCCTTATCTCCACCGGAGCCGATAACCTTCATGCTTTCTAAAAGCTCATCACCTTTATCCGAAAATGCTGCCTGATACTTCGCCATGCAGCCCGTCTGCGCCGCTATCTGCGAGGATTGCTGCGAAGCGTACAGTCTTTCTTCTTTTGTTGCTTCAAAAAGTTCGATGCTCATATAGATGCTCCTTCCATAATCGTTGTAACGCATACGGTGTATTCCCTGTAAGCATCAAGATAGCTATTTTGTGATGCGACTTTAGTTGCCATCAATGTGGGCAGATACAATTCGCGCCACTTGCCGCATTCGGCATCATAGTAGATCGTCCAGCCGCTCTTTGTTTCTCCGAAAATCTCGATATTGCCCGAAACAGTGTTCGGTGCGGCAGTATCGATCAGTGCATACATTGCCGCATCCTTATACTTGCCGTATCCGCCGAACAGCACCTTTTGAGTTCCCGACTCTGTTTTGATAAGTTCAGGACTTGGATCGATACCGAGATTCCGGACGCGCTGCATGACCATTCCGGCTTTTGCATTTGCTTTAAGCTCTATAACGCCATTGATAGTAGCATACAAAGCCATTTTCATTTCTCCTCTCATTTGAAAGGGGCGAGCCGAAGCCCGCCCCGAAAATGTGTCAGTTCTTATTTCTGTTCTTGAACTGGAGGAAAATAAATCCTCCGATGATGAACAGAACGAGCGCGATAGCGATTATGGTTTTTGCGTTCATACCGTTCAGTCCTCCTTCTTGTTCCTGCGCTTGGCGATAACGCTCACAACAAAGCCTGTTGCCGCGCAAACAGCGAGAACACAGCCGCCGATCATAGCGGGGATCTCGTACTTATCATCGTCAAGGCCGAGCTTTACGAAAACGGAGTTTGAAACGATGAGCTCGACGGGCTTATCGAAACTGTGCTCCGCGGTTATCTCAACGCTCTGCGCAGAGATCGGGAAGTAGCCTTCGGGAACAACTGTTTCCTCCAGCCAAACCATACCGAGAGGCAGACCGTAAACGGTGATGTTGCCGTTTTCATCCACCATGAGCGTGATGTACTTGCCGCTGCCGTCGAATACGCAGGTGTAGCTGCCGTCCGCATTGCGGTTGAAAGTCAGCGCCTTGAAGCCGTCTCCGTCCATAATGTTGATACTGAAGCCTGCGCCGGTAAGAGGAAGGCCCGTATCCTTATCCACCTTATGGATGATAAGACCGGTGGGGCTGTTTGAGATAACGATCTTCGCGGGATCGTCAATGCCGTTGTTCGTTTCGATCGAAACACTTACTTCGACTGCGGTGATATAGCCTGCGGGTGTATTCTCGATAATGGAATACTCTCCAATAGGCAGGTATCTGAATTCCGCGCTTCCGTTTTCATCCACCATAAAGGTTTCATTTCCTTCGGGATCGGGTACGCGATAGCCATTATCAGTAAGGCTTGTCCTTACGATCTCACCGCGAGCGTTCACAAGAGTGAACTCAACGCCTGCAAGGGGCTTGCCTGTATATGCGTCCACCTTTTCAACGATAAGCGCAGTCGGAGTATTCTCGATAATTACCTTTGCGGGACTCTCGATGCCATTATCGCTCCCAATTGCAACGGATACGGGTTCATTCGGGATAAAGCCTTCGGGCATGATCTCAACTATGGAGTATTCGCCAATAGGCAGATAACGGAACTCCGCATATCCGTTTTCATCCGTGAAGAATGTTTCATCGCCGTCCTCAGTGGGGATGCGATAGCCTTCCTCGGTCAGCTTGGTCTTTACAGTCTCGCCGTTTGCATCCACAAGCTTGAACTCGATATTCGCCATTGGCTTTCCGGTGGAAGCATCGACCTTTTCTATGATGAGCGCGGTGGGGATATTTGCGATCTTCACAGCAGCGGGGTTATCAATACCGTTTTCATCCGTGATGGAAACGAATACTGGCTCGTTCGGGATAAAACCAACGGGCGCGATCTCCTCGATCGTATAGCTGCCGATGGGAAGATAACGGAACTCTGCATGACCGTTCTCGTCCACACGGAAGCTTTCGCTGCCGTTTTCATCCGGAACACGATAGCCGTCGCGGGTAAGACGAGTTTTCACGGTTTCGCCGCGAGCGTTCAGAAGCCTGAATTCAACATCGGCAAGGGGTCTCCCTGTGCTTACATCGACTTTATCGATGATAAGTGCGGTGTGCATATTCTCAATGCGAACCTGAGCAGGATTGTTTATGCCGTTCGTACTGCCGATTTCTACCGAAACCTTATCGTTGGGGATAAATCCAACAGGCGCGATCTCCTCGATCGTGTAGCGGCCGATGGGAAGATAACGGAACTCTGCATGACCGTTTTCGTCTACGCGGAAGGTTTCGCTGCCGTTTTCATCGGGAACGCGATAGCCTTCGCGGGTAAGACGGGTTTTCACGGTTTCACCGCGAGCGTTCAGAAGCCTGAACTCAACACCCGCAAGGGGCTTGCCGGTGCTTGCATCGATTTTGTCGATGATAAGCGCGGTGGGAGTATTCTCGATCCTGACGGTCGCAGGGTTTGAGATACCATTATCGTTGCTGATGGTTACATTGACCTTGCCGTTCGGAATAAAGCCCACAGGGGCAATTTCCTCGATCATATAGCTGCCGATGGGAAGATAACGGAACTCTGCATGACCGTTCTCGTCCACACGGAAGGTTTCGCTGCCGTTTTCATCCGGAACACGATAGCCGTCGCGGGTAAGACGAGTTTTCACGGTTTCGCCGCGAGCGTTCAGAAGCCTAAATTCAACATCGGCAAGGGGTTTTCCTGTGCCTATATCCACTTTGTCGATAATAAGCGCGGTGGGCATATTCTCAATGCGAACCTGAGCAGGATTGTTGATGCCGTTCGTACTGCCGATTTCTACCGAAACCTTATCATTAGGGATAAATCCAACAGGAGTTACCTCAACGACAGTATAGGTGCCGATGGGAAGATACCTAAATTCCGCATGGCCGTTCTCGTCAACCCTGAAGGTTTCGCTGCCGTTCTCATCCGGGATACGATAGCCTTCGCGGGTAAGGCGAGTCTTAACAATCTCGCCGCGAGCATTCAGAAGCCTGAACTCAACATCCGCAAGGGGTTTTCCTGTGCTTACATCAATCTTATCGATATTAAGTGCGGTAGGCATATTCTCAATGCGAACCTTTGCAGGATTATTGATACCGTTCGTGTTGCCGATTTCTACCGAAACCTTATCGTTGGGAATAAAGCCAACAGGCGTTACCTCAACGATAGCGTAGGTGCCGATGGGAAGATAGCGGAACTCCATGTGTCCGGTGCTATCTACTCGGAAGGTTTCATCGCCCTTTTCATCAGGAATGCGGAAGCCTTCTGAGGTCATCTTGGTTCTTACGACTTCGCCTTTGCTGTTCAGAAGCCTGAACTCAACATCCGCAAGGGGTTTGCCTGTGCTTACATCGATCTTGTCGATGATAAGGGCGGTCGGGGTGTTTTCGATCCTGACGGTTGCAGGATTTGAGATACCGTTATTACTGCCGACGGTAACGCTGACTTTTCCGTTCGGAATGAAGCCTGCGGGAGTGATCTCAATGATCGAATACTCTCCAATAGGCAGATAGCGGAACTCCATGTGTCCGGTGCTATCTACTCGGAAGGTTTCATCGCCCTTTTCATCGGGAATGCGATAACCCGCGGTGGTCATCTTGGTCTTAACAACTTCGCCTTTGCTGTTGATCAGCTTGAACTCAACATCAGCGAGCGGCTTTCCTGTGCTTACATCGATTTTGTCGATGATAAGCGCGGTGGGGATGTTTTCGATCCTTATGGTCGCAGGATTTGAGATGCCGTTATCGTTGTCGATGGATACATTGACCTTTCCGTTCGGAATGAAGCCTGCGGGAGTGATCTCAACGATCGAATACTCTCCGATGGGCAGATAGCGGAACTCTGCATGACCGTTTGCATCCACTCGGAAGGTTTCATCGCCCTTTTCATCGGGAATACGGAAGCCTTCTGCGGTCATCTTGGTCCTTACAACTTCGCCCTTACTGTTGAGAAGCTTGAATTCAACATCCGCAAGCGGCTTGCCCGTACTTACATCGATCTTGTCGATAATAAGCGCGGTGGGTTCATCATATGCAGCGGTGCTGCCGCTGATATTGCCGTGCTCATCCACGGAGAACTCATAGATATGCTCGGAGAGGATATAGCCGCTCGGCGCAGCGGTTTCAACGAAAGTATAGCGACCTGTGGGAAGTCCCGAAAGCCTGATCTCGCCGTTCTCATCCGTTACGCCGCTTGCGAAAAGCTCGCCGTTTGCATCATAGATGGAGAATGCCGCGCCAGCGAGCGGTTCGCTGCTTGCAATATCGAACTTGCTGATTATAACCTCGTTCTTTCGGTTTGTGATCTGGATAACGACGGGTTCGCTGTTTCCCGTAGTGATGGTTACGCTGTAAACCTCATCGGAGATAATGTAACCTGCGGGGGCTTCGATCTCCTTGAGATAATATGTGCCTGCGGGAAGATAATCGGATTCCGCATAGCCGACTCGGTTGGTGGTAAGAGTGCAAACGGGCTTTCCGTCCGAGTCCTTCACTTCATACACAACACCTGCAAGACCTTCGCCGGTATGTTCGTCGATCTTCTTAACCGCGAGTTTGCCCTTGAAGATATGGTTCACGATGGGATTGTCGAAGTAATAAGTGTTTTCGATAACAGCATCGTTTCCCGTAAGATCAACGGGGAGCTGCACCTCGAGAAGGATAACGGCGGGATCGGGTGCTGCAAGCTCCTTGAGGTAATACCGGCCTGCGGGGAGATCTGCGCTCGTCTGAGCAACGCCGCGGCTGTCGGTGATAAGCACCTCCACAAGCGCATCCTTCGGCAGCTTGCCGATCCTCTCGGCGGTATAGAGCCCGAAGGTAAATCCAACGCCGGGGATGGGTTTGAACTCATGGCTTTCACTGTCGTATTCCTCGCTCTGCTTCTTGAGCTTGAGCATGGCGCGCCTGCGCTCGTTATTCACTCGAACGTTTGCGCTCACAACGGGCGTTACCTGATCCTGATAGCTGAGCGTAATGGTATGCGGAGTCGCGTCGATGATGTAGCCGTTCGGGGCTTCGATCTCGAACACGGTGTATGTTCCGAGGGGAAGGAGCTTGCTGACGGCAACGCCGTTCTCATCGGTCACAAGTGTCTCAACGATATTGCCGTTGCTGTCCTTGATCTCAAACTTACAGCCTGCAAGCCCGCCTTCGGTGTAAACAGGGGTATGGATAGTACCCCAGTTGGAATCGTTCGTGTGAACAGCGCTCATGCTCTCCGCAGTCTTTTCTATGCGGATGCGGCCCTTTGCGCTTTCGTTCATTACTTCGATCTCGATAATATCGTTCAGCGGGATAACTGCCGTATGGACGGTACTGTTGATGATGTACGGGGCAACTGTCGATAGCTCCTTTACATAGACGGTGCCGGGAGCGATATTATCAAGCACGGCGACGCCGTTTGCGCCCGTGGTGATCTCGGCTATGAGCTGAGTGCAGGCATTATCCGAATACACTCCGAACTTTACGCCCGAAAGCAGCGAACCGTTATCGCCCTTCTTGATGATCTTCAGCCCACCGAGCGCTTCGGTGTTGACGGTTACGGAAGCGGAAGCGACTACCTGAGTGCTGCTCGCGCAAAGGAAGACGCTCTGGGTGTTCGCGCTGGTGGGAACGTATGCGGTCATATTGTCCACTACGCGGGAGTCGAGCGCCTCGGCTTTGAGCGTGAAGGAATTGCCCGCTGCGGAAAGCGGTGCGCTTATGGTGATGGTTTCGCTGCCGTTTCCGGTATAGCCACTGACGGTGACTCCTGCGGGAAATGAAGCGGTATCGAGCGTATAGCCGCCGTTTGCGTTCAGAAGCGTTACATGGATCTGACCGCTGAAACCGCTGCCTGTGTTCGTAAGGTCAAGGTGAGCGGGATCAAAGCTGATGCCGTACCGGAGAGTATCCCTGTTCCTTGCGTGCTCAAGCAGCTCGTCCGCCCATATGAGGACGTGTTCATAGCCGGGCTTCGCTCTGATAAGATCGGGAAACAGCAAACGGTTGGTGTACTGGTACGAGCCGGGTTCTCCCTGCTCGCTAAGCCAGAAGCGGATAGCGTTCGCGGTAGCCTGACGCGCTTCGTCTGCCGTGAAGCCGTCGGGAGTAACGAACGGATAACCGAAGGTGAATATCGAGAAAAGACCTTCGATGGTGTCGGCTTGGAGCAGCATCGAGGGGTTGGTTTCAACGTACTCATCGCCGTGCGGGGAGTGCATTGTGTGCTCGATGCAGTACACGTCCTCGCCGGTCTCGGCAATCCAATGCCGCGTGGTGTGAAGATCGCGCCATACTCCGTCGTAATAGCGCTCAAGGTAATCGAACGCCGAATCGTATTCGGACTCGATGGTAACGCCGCCCTCGGTTCGGGTGCTGCGGGTTTCGGCAAAAGCGCCGACGGGGATAAGTCCGAAGCACATGATCGCCGCAAGCAGCAGCGAGATAATTCGTGTGGTTTTTGACATTTGGTTTCTCCTTTTGTGATATAGACTTGGTTTTAGTGTTATTATTCTTGGATAAACAACGCTTTCTGGAGGTGAATTATTTGGGGTTAATCATAGGGTTTATCGCGTGAGGAAGAAAAAACTCTCTTTCCGGCAAGCGTTCGGAAGCTCTGCTCTCGCAAGGATATGCCGCTTTGCGGGGACGATGCTTCTTCCTGCGCGGACTGCGCTTTGCGGGGAAAAACAGCTCAAAGAACTGCAGGTACGGATCGCGCTTTGCCATATCAGTCGGTCAGTCCAATGTTCATATCATCGACAGTTGCAAATCGGATGCCCTCAATGGTGTCATCCTCGTTATCGGGATCGACATCTTCGGAAAAGTCCTCGATGTTGCGAAGATACTCGATCTCATCCGCAACAGCCTCGAAGAACGCGAGCCTGATTTTTTCATCCTCAATGCCGCGAATAGCCCTGACAGTAAAGGACACGGGTTCCTCGGCAACGGCCATCTGCTCCACATAGAGCTCATACATAGCATCCTCATCATGCTCTTTGGCAGCCTCAAGGTAGCGGTTGCGGATAGCGATGCAGCCGTCATACATATAGTTCGCCGCGTCGATGGCTTCGTCGAGGAATACAGCACGATCCCTCAGCCTGCCGCGCTCATCCAGAAGCCCTATCCTGTGCAGATGAGCAAAAGCGGTAAGGGGATTGAGCCTTCCGGTTCTTCCTGTATGCGGCTTTACGCCGCAGAAGACTTCGCAAGGGGTGGTTTCTTTGAATTGAATGATCATATCGTTCTACCTTTCTTCTAAAGATGTGATGTTCTCGCGCTTACGCTGATAATCTTCCAGCAAGCGGATTATGGTTTGTTCGATCTCCCTTCCACTCGTTCCGGCGGGGAAATACTTTTCAACGGTGTTCCTTCTGAAAGTGATGGTCTCATACATAGGCTTTTCAACGGTCATTACGGCTTCGATTGCATCTTCGCTTATCTTTCCTATCTGCGCGAGCTTATGAAGCTTCTGCGCCTGTGAAAGCGAGGGCGAGATCTGATCGCGCTCCATGATTTCATACACGACCTGCTGATCCGCAGGATCGAGATACGAAACCTCTACGGCGGGGTTGAAAGCCAAAGTGCCGTCATCGACATACGAAAGCAAAGGCGTGGTGAGGTTGTTTAAGCGGATGAAGCGCTGAACTTGCGTTCCGCTATCACCAGCTTGTTCCCCTATGGATTCACGTGTGCGCGACTTCGGACCAACTCGGTCCGAAGTTAAATCTCTCCGCGCTCCCTGACGTTTCATAGCCTCCATTTTCATCTGATACGCCTTTGCTTTTTCGCTCGGCAGCAGCTTATCCCTTTGCCTTAGATTGCTGTCCACCATGATTATCACGGCGGTATCGTCATCGAGTTCACGAACGGTGGCGGGGATTCTTGCTATCCCTGCGCGTTTACACGCTTCAACACGGTTATGCCCCGAAATGATTTCATATCCTTCTCCCGAATTATGAGGGCGGACAAGTATGGGCATCAAAACTCCGTATTCGGAAACGCTTTCCACCATTTCCTGCATCTTTTCTTCGGGATACTCCTTGAAAGGGTGTTTCTCGAAGGGAACGAGGTTATCTATGGGCAGTTCGGTAAGCAGAGGCTTTTCAGCGCTGCCGTCCGTAGGTTCAAAAAGATTATCGAGCGGTCTGAATGACACTTTCGATGCGCTCGATTTGTTTGTCATGCTCGATCACCTCTTTCGTAAATGCTTCGTATGCAAGGCCGACAGGATTTCTCGGATCGTATCCGAACACGCTCTTGCCGCTTACATTGCTCTCGGTCATTCGTATGGACTTCGGAATCTCGGTATCGAACACCTTGATATAGTCGCCGTAGCTTTCACGCAGCTTCATTACAAGCTCTTTCGTGAAGTTCGGGCGCTTGTCCATCATGGTGACGAGAACGCCCTCAATATAGAGAGAGGGGTTTATCTTCTTACGCGCCTTTGAAACCGTTTCAAGGAGCATTTGCAGACCGGCATTTGAAAAGAACTCCGGCTGAGTGGGGATTAGAACGCTGTTCGCCGCTGTAAGCGCGTTCAGCGCGAGAACGTTTAAG
>JAFWVQ010000028.1 GCA_017523925.1 Clostridia bacterium | reverse complement strand
TTCTGCTATGTGCGATTCACTTTTCTTCGACTTTATTCTCGTGGCGTGAATGGTTTGCAGCGCCTGCGGCGCGATCCGTTCCTTACAGCTTCAATATCGAGGTTCGGCGCCTGTCGCGGCGCCGCGCGCTGCTGCGCGAGCGCGCGGCGCTCGCTATTTGCGCGAAGCGCATGCATCATTAGGCGAAACCGAGCATCATTTGCATCCAGAGGATGCAAACCTCATTTAATAATATGGCAAGAGCGACTCAATCGAGCCGCTCTTTTGCTTTGCAGAAAGCTCACCTTTTTATGCTTAGCGTGCTTGACATACCAAGACAGCAGTGGTATGATTAGTTATACAAATCATACCACGGAGGCAAAACAGATGAATAAACCCGAAGGCAAATACGCATGGACAGCAACCGTTGGCGAGAAGGGGCAGATAGTTATACCCAAGCAGGCGCGCGAGCTGTTCGATATCAAGCCGGGAGACACACTGCTTTTACTGGGCGACCTGCAGCGGGGGATAGCCATACCGCAAAAGGGCATGCTTTCCGAGATGTTTGCGGCCGCGTTTGAGGAAAGGGAGGAGTCCAAATGAAGCGGTTCGCCTTTTTCTGCATACCCGCGCATGGGCACACCAACCCGATGCTGCCGGTTGCCGCGGAGCTTGTCAGGCGCGGCAATATCGTTCGGTTCTATTCCTTCGACGAATTCGAGGATCGGATCGTTGCAGCGGGAGCGGAGTTCGTTTCATGCGATCGCTTCCTGCCGCCTCTTTCCGAGAAGGAAGCTTCCGGTCTCAAAAAGGTTTCTTCGACGGAGCTTGCGGTGCAGGATATCCGCATAACGCTTGCAATGGACGGTTTTCTTGATGAGCAGCTCAAGTCCTTCAAGCCGGATGTCGTGTATTCGGACTCTGTTTGCTTCTGGGGCAAGCTCAACGCATGGAAGCACAATGTTCCGCTGGTCGTTTCAACAAGCACCTTTGCCTTCAATCAGATCTCTTCAAGTTATATGAAGAATTCGCCGAGCGAGCTTGCGGATATGATCGGCGGGCTTCCGAGGCTCAATAAGGAGCTTAAAAAGCTCGAGCCCTACGGCTACCGCATTAAAAACGCGCTCTCGCTTATCCAAAGCGATAACGAAACCGATTCCGTAGTTTACACCTCCCGCCGTTTTCAACCCCATGCCGAGAGCTTTTCCGATCATTATACCTTCGTTGGACCTTCGATCTTTTCACAGGCGGAGCCCCGCAAGGACAACCCGCGTCCGATCGTCTATATCTCCATGGGAACGGTCATCAACGAGCGCCCCGATCTATACGCAAAATGCTTCGAGGCGCTCAAGGGCGAAAACATTGAAGTGATCCTTTCATGCGGCAATGCGATCGATATCGAGTCGCTTGGCGCTATTCCAGATAATTTCAAGGTTTATCCCTACGTCGATCAGCTCGAAGTGCTTTCAAGGGCAAACGCCTTTATCACGCACTGCGGCATGAACAGCGTTTCAGAGAGCCTTTATATGGCCGCGCCGATGGTGCTGTATCCGCAAACGGGCGAGCAGAAGGCCGTTGCAAGAAGGACAAATGAGCTCGGCGCGGGCATTTTGCTGAAGGATGATTCTGCAGCCGGCATACGCTCCGCAGTGCGAGATCTGCTTGATGATCCCAAATACGCGCAAGCGGCCAATGAATGCAGCGGGGATCTGCGCTCTTGCTCGGGCGCCGCAGGCGCAGCGGATTTCATTGAAACGGCGCCGCATGAGTCAAACGGATTTGACGTCATAAAGGCGCTGAACAGGGATACGGTGAAATTCAGGATCGCGTATTGGGTCGCCGCTGCTGCGCTGATGGTCCTCGTTGGAGCTCTTTTCGGGTGGAAATACTGCTGGCTCGTTGGCGTTCCCGCAGGCATACTGTCCTTCCCGCTGGGCGAGCTGTTCGCAAAGCTTCGATATAAAGCTCTGATACGGCGCACGCATAGCTCATCGGCGCAAGGTTAAAACTGCCCTTGAGCTATTGACTTTCCTTTCCCGAACTGCTATACTATCGGTAGCCAAAATACAAAAGAAAGCGAGGTAAACAAGATGAACATTCACAAGACCGTCAAGGCAGTTAAATATCGTATGTTGACCTCGGTTCGTGTATTCTGATACCAATCAGTATGATACTGTTTATTTGACCGTGGCATCCGTCACGGTTTTATTTTACAAATTTGGATCCGAGTCGGGGTTTTCATGCGGTGAAGCAAAATACGTTATGGAGAAAACATTGGAGAAATTGTTATGGAAAACCAAATCAAACTCGGAAGGATCTGCGAGATAAGAAAAAACAGATTCATGATAAGCTTTGAGGAGCGAGAGGTCTTCGCTGTTCTCAAGGGCAGCTTTTACGATGCGCCGCCAGCCGCGCTGCCGATCGTCGGGGACTATGTTTCGTTCATTCATAATCCCGGAGGCGACTCGGTCATTCAGAACGTCTTGGAAAGAAAAACTCTGCTTTCGCGCCCGGATATCTTTCGGATGGGGCAGGTGCAGTACATGGCGGCGAACGTTGATTTTTGCTTCATCGTAACCTCGCTGAACGAGGATTACAGCCTGAGCCGCATCGCCAGATACACGAGCATCGCGCTCTCGGGCGGCTGCGTTCCCGTTGCGATACTGACTAAAACCGACCTTTGCGCCGACTCTGCGCGATATGTTCGCGAGGTCGCCGCAATCTCGGATAAGCTTCGCGTGCACGCCGTTTCAGCGCGCAGCGGTGAAGGGCTCGACGCGCTTCGCGAGTATTTCGCAGAGGGCAAAACGATCTGCCTTATGGGTTCGTCCGGCGCGGGCAAATCCACGCTCATAAACGCGCTTGCGGGCGAAGAGATCATGCGCACGGCCGAGATACGCGAGCGCGACGGCAAGGGCAGGCACACCACCACGCATCGGCAAATGATCCGCCTCGATTGCGGCGCATTCATCATCGATACGCCGGGTATGCGCGAGATCGGCGTTGCCCTGGCCGAGGACGGAGTGGACGATGCCTTTTCCGACATAGCCGAGCTTGAAACGCGGTGCAGGTTCTCAAATTGCAGGCACGAAAGCGAGCCGGGCTGCGCCGTGAAGGCGGCTGTCGCAAGCGGCGAACTGAGCGCAGAAAGGCTCAAGCTCTACCGCGAGCTCGGCGCGGAAAAACCGAATAACTACGCCAAGATGAAGGAAATTTCCAAACGCGCAAAGGCGTATAAGAAACAGAAAAGCTCCGATTTTTCGGACGAGTAATATAAAACAAAATAAAGCGGAAGGACGTGCCTGCGTGTGACCGATCCCCCCGCAAAAAAACTGTAACAAGCAATAATAAAAAACTAAAGGAGAATGGAAAAATGAATATCAGATTCAATAATATAGACAGTGTTCTTAGGATAAGAAAGCTCGGCCCATACGGCGTGAGCATCGCCGTTATGAAGGGCGACGAGATCGTGACCTACTGCTCTGGCAGCGGACGCAGGGACGGAGCGCTTCCGGTGAACCCCGATATGCTCTTTCAGGCGGGCTCGGTAAGCAAGCCCGCGTTTGCGGCAACTCTGCTCCGCTTCGTGGATAAGGGCAGGATCGACCCGGACGCGGATATTTCGGGCGTCGTTCCCGAGTTTGCCAAAGCGCCGCTGACCTTCCCCGCGCTGCTCTCGCATACGGCGGGCTTCAATGTTCACGGCTTCGACGGCTACCATGCAAAGCACAAGCTGCTTTCGAGCGAGGACGTGCTTATGGGGCGCGGCAACTCGCCCGCCGTGCGGCAGACCATGCCCTACGGCGAGCAGTCGGTCTATTCGGGCGGCGGCATAACCCTAGCGGAGCTTGCCTTCACGCGCATGACCGGCATTACGCTGCGCGAAGCCTTTGATAAGGAGGTCGCGCAGCCGCTCGGGCTGACCCGCTCGGGCTATTTCCAGCCGCTCGATGAAAGCCTCGTTTCCAACGCGGCGTTCGGAGGCAATCTCAAAAAGAACGATCATTACCACTATTATCCCGAACACGCGGCGGCGGGGCTGTGGACCACCCCGACCGACCTTGTTAAGCTCGGAATTGCCCTCTCAAGGAGCATCCGCGAGGGCGACTTCCTCTCCAAGGAGTCGGCGCAGCGCATGGCCACTCCCATTATGGACAACTACGGTCTCTGTCTTTCCCGCTGGAATTCGGCGATTCGCGGCGATGAGGTCGCGGGGCATGATGGCTGGAACGAGGGCTTTCTGACCAGCTGGACCTTCTCGGTGAAGGAGGATCTCTGCGTTGCCGCAATGATAAACCGTTCCACCGTTTGGACTGATAAGAAGCTGATGGAAACCGAAGCAAAGGTTTTCAGGCAGGCAAAGAACGAAGCGAAATGATCGCTTCTGAAGATATTTTATAAAAAGGGAGAAACGATATGAAATTTTCCGAAATGCCCTACTCTCGCCCCGATGGCGATGAGATCAAGAACAACATCAAGGCACTTCCGGAGGGCTGGGACGAGCTGCCCGCGGTTTTGAAGCTTTAAAACCGATTTTCGTCCGAATAAACCTTGAATTAACTATACGCTGAACAAGGCTTCGGTGAAATGCCGGATGGTGTATTGGGCGACAGCCGCTGAGCCGGTTTCCTCCGCTCTTGTTGACAAATCATTCGCAGATTGGTACTATTGACACGTGCTCTTTGCGCGCCTTATCGTTCGGCGATAAGCATTATCTCGGAGGATCATTTTTATGAGCGATATCGGAAGAATTGCGGAAATTCGACCTCTTCATCTGAGGGCGAATTATTCAACGTTTCTTATTACTTCCGAAACAGGTGATAAGTATGTTGCCAGTCTTTTTGCGCAGTCTCGTTTCTCGGGAGTTTCCAAGCAGTTAGCGGTCATGCGCCGCCTTTTTGATGAGGGATTCATGGTGCCTGAGCCGATCACTATAGGACACAATAAAACGCTTGGTCACTTTATGCTCGAGAGTTTCGTAGAGGGCGAGACTCTTTTCGATGCTTTGGGCAGCGCTTCGCCCGAGGAACAGTATGCACTTGGCGTGCGCGTTGTGAAGGCTATCGATCAATTAAAAGCATTCGATCCCGGCAATCTGCCAATGAGGAAGCTTTCCAACTGGATCGATCATTGCCTGCGCAGATTTTCCGATTCCGGTCATACGGTTTTCGGCCTTGAGAAGCAGCTCCTTCGCGAGATCGAGAAAAGACTTGGCACATTCTTTTCCGCACCGCCTGTACTTCTGCACGGTGACTGCAACGACCAAAACCTTATCCTTAAACCGGATGGGCGCATTTGCTTTTTGGATTGGGAAACGGTGATGATGGGAAATTGGTCATGGGACTACGCGAGCGCTCTTTTTGGGTGGTGGCCGCATTTCAAGCGCGGAATCTTGGGTTCAATACCGGAGCAGCAGGCGCAGGATGTTGCACTTAGCATTGCTATTATCTGCATCTTTAAGTACATGTGTCATATAGAATCCTTAGAAACTGCTCATAAAGGAATTTTTATCCATAAAGCCAACTGGGAGTTCTGGTACGAGTGCCTTATCGATCCGGAGAAGCTGCTTTGCTGCGAGGGAGTTATCTTTCCATATTATTTCGATTGAAGCTTAAACTTATTTAACCAACGAATTAGGAGGAGTATTATGAAATTTTCCGAAATGCCCTACTCTCGCCCCGATGGCGATGAGATCAAGAACAACATCAAGGCGCTGACCGAAAGGCTCAAGAGCGCTGAAAACTATGAAGAAGCCCGCGCGGTCTTCCTTGAATACGATGTCGAGTACAGGCGCGTTGAAACGCTGTACGGCCTCGTTTTCATTCGCCATTCCATCGACACGCGCGATGAATTCTACGATTCGGAGAATGATTTTTGGGATGCGCTGCTCCCCGAGATCGAGGAGTTTGAGCAGCAGTGGAACGAGGCGCTGATAGCTTCGCCCTTCCGCAAGGATTTTGAGAGGGAATACGGCGAGCTGCTGTTCACGAAAACCGAAATGGCGAAAAAGACCTTCTCGCCCGAGATAATCGAGGATCTTCAGCGCGAAAACACGCTGACGAGCGAATACAGTGAGCTGCTTGCCTCCGCACGAATCCCCTTCGAGGGCGGAAAGTACACGCTTGAGCAGATGGTGCCGTTCAAGGAGGATGCGGACGATGCGCGACGTTTGGCGGCATGGCAGGCGCTGGGGCAATGGTTCAAGGATAATCAAGCGCAGCTCGACCGTATCTTCGACGAGCTGACCAAGCTGCGCGACGGCATGGGCAAAAAGCTCGGTTACGGCGGCTACACCCGCCTTGGCTACTATCGTATGCAGCGCAACTGCTACACCGAAACGGACGTGGCAGCTTTCCGCGCCGCCGTTCAAAAATATGTCGTTCCGATCGCGGAGCGCATCAAGCGCGAGCAGGCGAAGCGCATCGGAAAGAGCTATCCGCTCTCGTTTGCGGACGATGCTCTCTTTTACAGGAGCGGCAACCCGCGCCCTGCGGGAGCTGCTGAGGATATTCTCGCCGAGGCCGGGAAATTCTACGACGAGCTTTCGCCCGAAACGAGCGAATTCTTCCGCACGATGCTCGATGAGGAGCTGATGGATGTGGTTGCGACCGAGGGCAAGGAGGGCGGCGGCTATCAGACCGGTCTGCCGCTGTACGAGCGCCCGTTCATCTTCTCGAATTTCAACGGCACGCAGGGCGATATCGAGGTCGTGACCCATGAGGCGGGGCATGCCTTCGCCTATTGGATGAACCGCAGGCGCGTTCCTTTTGCCTATACGGAGCCTTCGAGCGAGGGCTGCGAGGTGCATTCGATGAGCATGGAGTTCTTCGGCTGGAGGAATGCCGTGGGCTTCTTCGGCGCGGATGCGAAAAAGTTTAAATACAGCCATCTTGCCGCCGCGCTGACCTTCATTCCCTACGGCACGATGGTGGATCATTTCCAGCATATCGTCTATGAAAAGCCCGAGCTGACGCCCGCCGAGCGGCACGAGGAATGGAAGCGCCTTTTGGGCATCTATCAGCCTTGGCTGCGGCTCGACGGCGAGATACCGTTCTTCTCCGAGGGCATGGGCTGGCAGAGGCAGAGCCATATCTATGAGGATCCGTTCTACTATATCGACTACTGCCTCGCGCAGACCGTTTCGCTCGAGTTCTGGGCGATGCTGCAGAAGGACGAGAAGGCCGCATGGGAGCGCTATATGGCGTACACCGCGCAGGGCGGCAGCCGCACCTTCACCGAGCTTCTCGCGCACGCAAACCTCAGCTCGCCGTTTGACGAAGCCTGCCTTAAAACGGTTTGCGAAGCGGCGAAGAAATGGCTCGATGAGTTCGATATGACGGGGATGGAGTGAGAATAACGGGCAAGAAAATCGGAAAATAAGGAGTTTGCAATGAAAGATCAAATACCGGAAAACAATATGATTCATTTGGAAAGGATCGATTCCGCGAATATCTGGCAGATCGTTGATTTGAAGGTGTTCAGGCACCAGAAGAGCTTCGTTGCGGAAAACTGGGTGAGCATCGTTCAGGCATACGGCGTTCGGGATTCGGCCACGGCTGCGTTTCCGTTTGCCATCTATAACGACAAAAGGCCGGTCGGATTTCTGATGATCGGCTTCAACGAGGCCGCGCTGTATGATAACTGGGACGACGTTGAAGCCCCGAAGTCGCTCGTCAATAACTATTCCCTCTGGCGTTTGATGATCGATAAGCGCTATCAAAAGCGCGGCTACGGCAGGGAAGCGGTCAAGCTCGCCTTGGATTTTATCAGGACATGGCCCTGCGGAAAGGCCGAGTACTGCTCCCTTTCATACGAGCCTGAGAACGAGGTCGCAAGGGAGTTTTACCGCTCGATGGGCTTTGTTGAAAACGGCGAGATGGACGGGGACGAGATCGTGGCCGTGCTGAAGCTGTGACGGCCGCGTGAAACTTTGTAAAGGAAAGTGCAGAGAGAGGTAAAGTTATGAAAGATCAAACTATGGAAAACAAAATAGAGCTTCGCAAGGCGGAGAAGCCATCGAAATATCTTCCGCGCATACCGAGGGTGGAGACGGAACGCGATTTTTACTCCGAGGTCGAGGAAAACAGCGAGGAGATATACGAGATAGCCGTTTGCGGCGAGGTGATCGGCCTTGCGTATATCGAGGATGATGAAGAGGCGTTTGTGTATGTCTACATTTTCGAGGAGCATCGCGGCAAGGGGTATTCATATCCCGCCGCGCTCGCAGCGGAAAAATCGATCAAGGCATCACCGGTAAAGAGCATCCAAACGGGCTACGATGCAAACAACGCGCTTGCAAAGAAGCTTGCCGAAAAATGCGGCTATGCGCCCACATTCGCCTCCGCGATTATGAAGTACGGCGGAGAAAAGCTCGCGGAGAAGCCGCTTCCGATACGCGCCTATCGTGACGAGGATTTTCTCGAGGCGTACACGCTCACGGACGAGGCGTTCCACAATATGCGCCTTGGCACGGGGTTTTTCCCGGATTCCAAGCTCACGCCGCCGACCGATAAGGAGCGCGCACATTGGAGCGAGACTGCTTCGGAAAGGTTCGTTTACGAAAAGGACGGCGAGATAGTCGGCTGCGGCCGCATCTGCGAAGACACACTCTCGTTCATCGCGATAAAGATCGCGCGGCAGGGCGAGGGCTTCGGACGGGGCTTCGTAACCTTCCTCACGAACCGCCTTCTTGAAAAGGGCGAGGCGCGGCTTTGGTGCCTTGTGGGCAACGATAAGGCGCGAAAGCTCTATGAATCCCTGGGGTATCGGGAGACCGATCGCGCGGAGTATTCCTTTAAACGCTTTTAATATGAATAATCGGTAAAGAAAAAGAAGAATACACCGCGGGAAGATCCTGCGGTGTATTCGCATTTTCAGCGTTATTCGGCAGTGTTTAGCTCATCAAGCGCCGACACGGTTATTCGTGCATCAGCGCCTCAAGCTCCGCGCCGGTCTTGCCGTCAAGCTCCGCTTCGTTATAGAAGCGGGTCTGAAGAATGCCGATCGCCTTTCCCTCATAGGTGAAAACGAAATCGTAGTAGCCGGGTTCGCATTCATCGGGATTCAGATAGAAGCTGCCCCAATTATATTCGTCGGGGTTTTCCGCGTCGGAGGGATAGTGCAGGTCGCAGTAGCTTGCAAAGTTCGGCATAAGGTCGGAGAACTTGCAGGTGTTGTAATACTCCCAATCGTCGCGGTGCTTGAGCACCCAACAGCGCAGAGCATATTCCTTGTCGGTATCGGGGTAGAATTCGACCCATTCATTAAGAGCGAAAAGGCAGCGAACGTCGGTAAGGGAAGACTTCTTGCCGTTGATGTCGTCCTGAGTGCCGAATTGGTTTCCGATGATGCGCATGCCGCGCAGCACGGAAGCATCGCGATCGTCAAGCTCGATCGGCTCTATCTTTCCACTGAGCTTTGCGGGCACGGCGTTTTGGCTGCCCGGCGTTTCGGTGCCGCTTCCGTTGTTTCCGTTTTGCGGCGCGCTCGAGCCGGCGGGCGGCTGAGTGGCGTTTTGCCCGTTGTTTGACTGGTTGCTGTCCCCCTTGCCGCAGGCCGCAAGCGAGAAGAGCATCAAGGCGGCGAGCAGCAGGCAGATGATGTGTTGCTTCTTAAACATAATAACCTCCCTAAAACAGCTCCCGGAAGGCGGTGCGCCCATAAAAACGGCGCGGCTGCGTCTCCGAGGCAGGATGTTCCCGAAGGCGCCGCCCTCGAGGAACAGGATCATATATCCCTTTTATAAAGATACCACCAATGGCTTCAAATGTCAATACTGCCGAGGCCGCTTCCGCGCATAAAAGCGTTTTCTTACGTCGATACCGCTTGAAGCGGCGCTTGCTCCATACGCGCTATTCCGCTTTATCCATCTTTCCGCTCGAGAGTGCGTGCTCGATCCATATCCGCATTTCGGAGATCGTGCGGTCGA
The DNA here is from genome assembly GCA_017523925.1 of Clostridia bacterium. Lineage (GTDB taxonomy): Bacteria > Bacillota > Clostridia > Christensenellales > CAG-138 > PeH17. The sequence goes on along the minus strand of JAFWVQ010000028.1, from coordinate 9,332 downwards.
GCGTAGCGAGCTTGGCGAGTATCGTGTCGAACTGCTCCCTCTCAAAGGCGTTCACCCTGCCATCGCGGGCGATGGCGATCAGCCGCCGCTCCTCGTCCTGCATATCGTGCAGCGCGGCGATAAGCTCCACGGTGAGCTGGGGCAGGGGCTTGAGCTCCGCGCGCGGAACGTATTTTTTGCCGATCGGGCATTCGCTCGTGCAGTAATAATTCGTTAGCTCGGGGTTTCTATACCCCTGCTCCATCGCGAGCACCTCGTCGGGATGGGGCATGCTTCTGCCGCTTTCGATGCGCTCGATGCGGTCCGACGAGATAAACTCGAGCACGCTCTCCGCCGCCTCGCGTGAAAGCCCCGCCGCCTCACGGCTCAGTTGATAAATATTCTTATTCTCCTTTGTGGATCGCTTGCCCATATCCGGTTTCCCTTCATTTTATTATAATGCGATTATACACCATCCGCGCGCGTTTGGGAAGGAGCGAGTGCAAAATAGCGCGGCTTATTTCGCGGCTGCTGCGGGATTAGAGCCGCTTTTCTCGGCTCGGCTGCCCTCGAAAAAGCGGGTGATACGCGGTAAAATATGAGCATAAACATAATGAATGGGCGCGCAAGGAATTATGGTTTGATCTAAGCAATGAGAAGTAAATGAAAGCATCGAAAATAAGGAGAAAACTATGGGAGACAATATTCTTTACATCGTGCTGATCGCGGCGGCGGCAATAGCGGTCATTTCGATACTCGTCAGCGGCTACGTCAAGGCGCCGCCGGACAAGGCATACATCATCTCGGGCGTTAAGAAGAACCCGAAGATACTGATCGGCCGCTCGGGCATCAAGCTGCCCTTCCTTGAGAGGAAGGATATGCTGGTGCTCAAGCAGATCAGCATCGATATCAAGACCAACGGCTACGTGCCGACGCTCGATTTCATCGGCGTGGATATAGACGCGGTTGCCAAGGTGCGGCTCAAGACCGATCCCGAGGGCATCAAGATCGCGATGAAAAACTTCCTCAATATGTCCGAGGAGGCGATAGCCCAGGCGCTGACCGATTCGCTTCAGGGCAATATGCGCGAGATCATCGGCACCGTTAAGCTCAAGGAGCTGAACACCGACAGAAAGAAATTCGGCGACGAGGTTCAGGAGAAGGCGCAGACCGATATGAACGCGCTTGGCGTGGAGATCATCTCCTGCAATATCCAGAAGATCGAGGATGAAAAGGGGCTCATCGTGGCGCTCGGCCAGGACAATATGAGCCAGATCCAGAAGGACGCCTCCATCGCAAAGGCGCAGGCGGAGCGCGACGTCGCGATCGCCGAGGCCGAGGCAAGGCGCGTTGCAAACGAGGCGCAGGTGGCGGCGCAGACCGAGATCGCCGCGCGGCAGAACGAGCTTCGCATTCGGGAGGCCGAGCTGAAGCGCGCAAGCGATATCAAACAGGCCGAGGCGGACGCCGCATATGAGATCCAGCAGCAGGAGCAGCGCAAGAGCATCGAGGTGGCTTCGGCGAACGCGAATATCGCCCGCCAGGAGCGCGAGATCGAGCTTAGGCGCAGGGAGGTCGAGGTGACCGAGCAAACGCTCGAGGCCGAGATCAAGAAGAAGGCGGAGGCCGATAGATTCGCCCGCCAGCAGAAGGCGGAGGCGGAGCTGTTCGAGCGTCAGCGCCGCGCGGAGGCCGAGAAATTCGAGCGCGAGAAGGAGGCGGAAGCCCGCAGAGTGCAGGCGGAAGCCGAGCTGTTTGCAAAAACGCAGGAGGCCGAGGGCATCCGCGCCGTGGGCGAGGCCGAGGCAAAGGCGATAGAAGCCCGCGGCATCGCGGAGGCGGAGGCGCTTGAAAAAAAGGCCGAGGCTATGCGCAAATACGGCAGAGCGGCGATGATGGAGATGATCGTGCAGGCGCTGCCCGAGATGGCGGCCGCGATCGCCAAGCCCCTCGAATCCATCGACAAGGTCACGATCATCGACGGCGGCCACGGCACGAGCGGCGTGGACAGCATGGGCGGCTTCGTTCCGAGCGTGCTTGCCCGCACAATCGAAACGATGCGGGAGGTCACGGGGCTCGATCTTGTGGACGTAATGCGCGCCGAGACCTATGATGCAAAGGTCACGCGCAATCTTACAGTGCAGGGCGACGCGAAGGCGGCCGTGGATACGGTGTTCGACGCGGGACCCGAAGCGGGGGAGTACGCCCCCATTGAGGAATAAAAAATGTTTGAATACAAGGTAATTCATCCGAAGGTCAAGGAGCTGGAGGAGGCCATCAACGAAGCCGCCCGCGAGGGCTGGCGCGTGGTGAGCGTTATCACCGACTTCGTGACCCTGTCGGGAAGCGTTAAAGGTATGCTCATCGTTACGCTGGAGCGGCAGAGCGCGAGAGCGATTTAACGGAGCATTACAGATGAATTGTAAAAAGAGCGGTGCGCCGCTCTTTTTATGTTTCGCTTGAATTTTTCTCTCTAAGGGATTCGACCGTCATAAGTATAAGCTTTATATCGGCTTCGCTCAGCCCCGAAACATCTATCATCTTCCTTTGCTCTATCCCGAGGAGGTAGTCGGTGGAAACGTGGAAGATATCGGCAAGCTTTATCAGCACGTCCGGCGAGGGGGTGCGCTCATGCAGCTCGTAGTAGCTGACGATCGATTTTGTGACGCGAAGCCGCGAAGCAAGCTCCGCCTGCGTCATGCCGAATGAGGTACGCAGCTCGCGCAGTTTTTCTCCGAAGTTGACCATAATAATACCTCCATACGGGTTTAGTTTATACCAAATACATATTATTATGGTTGAATGGAGTATTAAAGTAGTTGATAAAATTCGACTTGCTTGCTATAATCAGCGTATTAACCAATAAAAGCGAAAGGTTGGTACTCATTATGAGAAAAAATGGACTTATGATAGCGGGTATGATTATCATCCTCTCGGCGGCGGGATTGCTGCTATTTTCTTCTATTGTTGCTATTGCAACTACAGTATCGACCTATCGAGGTTTCAGCTATTATTTTGGCGGGAGCCCTTCAATCAATTCGACTGCTAAGTATTTGTCTGCTGCCAAGCTCTGCATTGCTGTTTTTGCTTCTGTCGCTGTATTAGCGTTGATATGGGCTTTTGCGAATAAAAAAGGGGCTGCTATTTGCGGTGTTGTCGCATCTTCATTGGCGATGCTTTGGAGCTTAACTCTGGTTGTCACGGCTATTGCGAGTGAAGGTGAGCTCTTCTCAGATGTTTATACTCCGTTTGTATGGTTGATTTTTATTGCAATTGCCTGTGTTATTCTATTTGTAGGAAGCATCCTCAAACTTGTCGGCGTAAACAAGCTGAACAAGCAGCTTTCGCAGGAAAACTCGGCTGCATAGTTCTTGCAGGAAGCGCTTTGCCTTCGGCATCCCCCGCATTATGTCCTTCCCATGTCATTTCGGAAACATCGCCTGTTTTATATTGACGGGCGATGTTTATTATGTTACAATCTGTTTAGCGGGCAGGGCGTGATCGTCGCTTTTACCCGCATATCGAAAGGAGAATCTGACATCATGGGCTTTGGCGGCTGCAATTCTTTTGCCGTATTTGAAACGGTATTTTTCATCGCGTTCTTCTCCATACTCGGCGTAGTGGTCTTTGCCGCGATCAGGGGGATCGCACAGTGGAATAAAAACAATCATTCCCCGCGCCTGACCGTGCCGGCGGCGGTGGTGAGCAAGCGCACGAACGTTTCATCGCATATGAATAATGCCGGCAGCGGAATGCATCACACGAGCCGGTCCACCACCTATTATATTACCTTTGAGGTGGAGAGCGGCGATAGGATGGAGCTGCAAATGAACGGCAGCGAATTCGGCATGCTCGCCGAGGGCGACGTGGGCATGCTCACCTTTCAGGGCACGCGCTACCTCGGGTTTGAACGCGACAGGAAGATCGGAAGCACCACCTTTGGCGAATGATGTGCGCCTGCGCGCTTGATTAAATTCGCCTTACGGCGAGTGAAATCTGCCTGCGGCAGGTGAAATTTGCCTGCGGCAAGTGAAATCCGGCTGCGCCGGGTTGAGGAAGAAATCCCATGGGGATTTCAAATATAATTGAAGAAACGCGCCCAAAAGCCTTCCCCTTGAGGGGAAGGTGGCTGAGCGGGGCAAGGCAAAATGCCCCCGCGGCGAGCGGCGGATGAGGTGAAGATAATTGAAGAAACGCCGCAAGCGGCGTTTCCACCTCAACTATTCACTATTCACTATTCATTATTCACTAATCACTAACCCCCGCCCCCGGCGTTTCCACCGCAACTATTCATTATTCACTATTCATCAAAAAAGCCCCCTTGCTTCGCGGCAAAGGGGCTTTTGCGTTTCACGGGCTCTTTTCGGATTTTTACGATTTGAAACCGATGCTGTTGTCGCCCTTTTTGGATGCGAGCAGAAGCTCGGGCGTTTCAAAGTGCTCCGCTTCGAGAACGAACTCACCGTCGTCGCTCTGCGGTGCTTCGGTGCCGTAGTGCGCCTCGGCGTAGAGCAGCAGCGCGTTTTCCACGAGGTTGCGGCAGAACCTGCCGTTGCCCGCCTCGGGGCGACCGGCCGCAGCGGCGCAGATGGAAAGCAGCTTCTCCTCGGCGCTCTCGGCGATGGTAAAGCCGCGGCGCTTCGCTTCAAGCGTGCAGATATCGCGCAGCTCCTCGGCGGAGTAGTCCTTAAAGGTGATGGTGAAGGGCACCCTCGAGCGCAGGCCGGGGTTGTTTTCGATGAAGCCCTCCATCTCCTTGGGATAGCCCGCGAAGATGACGATGGTGCGGTCGCGGCGGTTCTCCATCTCCTGAACGATGGTGTTGATGGCCTCGTCGCCGTAGAGTCCGCGGCGGTCGTCCAGGAGCGAATACGCTTCGTCGATGAAGAGCAGCTTGCCGTCCGCCTGCTCGAAAACGGCGTGGACCTTGCGCGCGGTCTCGCCGACGAACTGCCCAACGAGTCCGGAGCGGCCCACCTCCACGGGTTCGGGGCTGTCGAGCAAGCCTATCTCGTGGAAGATGCCGGCGAGGATGCGTGCCACGGTGGTTTTGGCGGTGCCGGGGTTGCCGACGAACTGCATATTCAGCGCAAGCGGCGCGCTTTTTATGCCGCGAAGCGCCAAGTTATGCTTCATCACCGCAAAGGCGCGGAGTCGGCGCACCTGCCTCTTCGCCTCCTCGAGACCGATGAGCTCCGCAAGCTGCTCCAAGGGGGTCGCGGAGCTCGCGGCGGTGTCCTTAATGCGGCGGTAGCAGCGGAGCTTCTCAAGAATCTCGTCATAGCAGCTCCTGCTGAGGTTGCGGATTCTCCGAATACTGATGTCGCTCAGTTCGGTAAGCTGCTCCACGGTGGATATGCCCGCTCTGAGGAGGCAGTTGTGGCTGCGGACGCCGAGGCCGAGCACCTCGAGCGGCGTTTTGGCGGATGCGCCGCCTGCGCTTGCGTTGGAGCTGCGGTCGCTGCCGGCATTGGACCTGTCTTCGAGGTCGTCGATGTCGAAGCCGGCGAGGTCGTCGTCATCCGAATCGTCGGACTGCGCATCGCTGCGGCACATCAGATTCACCATCTGCATATAGCTGAGCCAGTGGAAGCTGCGCACGGTGTCGACAGAGGTAAGCTCGCCGGTACTGCGCGAGGCGGCGTCGCCGAGCCCTATCTCGACCGGGACGGCATCGGGAAACGCGAGGAAGAGCGCGCCCCGGAGGCTCAGGCTCATGGGCTTGTCCAGCGCGATGAGCAGGGAAGCGGTCCTGTTTGCGAAGAACTGCATGTTCACCACGGCATTCGCCGTTTCGAGCGCCTCCCGCAGGTCCCTGAAGAGCGTTTCCTCGGGAGCCATCGCGGTTTTGCTCGCGCGGCCTTCGGCGGGAACGAGCGCATAGAGCCTTTTGCGCTTTTCACACAGCCAGCCGGAGGACCTGCGCTCACGCTTTTCGGATACCTCCGCCGCGCGCTTGAAGAGCCAGCCGAGGTCGCTTTTCTGCAATCCGACGCTTCCCGAGGTGAAGAAGTGCAGGGTGAAGCCGTTGTCCCTGCGATAATCGAAGCGCATTCCGAGATACTCGCCTTCGCGCAGGCTTGCTGCGGTCCCCGCGAGGCGCGTGCTCATTTCGAGGCAGCGTTCGCGGCCGGAGTACAGCGCTTCGGCGGACTGTAAATCACATAAAAAGACGTTTGAAATTCCTTTTCCGTTCAGGGTGTTTTCGGTTGTTCTCATAATGGACCCTCTCTTTCTTTTTATGATTTGTCGAATGTGGTTTTGATTCGCGTCCCCGTTCCCTTGGCATGCTCGCCGCTTTCGCGGGTCGTGGCGCTGCTTCCCCGGTTGGCCTTGGAGAGGCGAAACTATGCGTTATGCGGTTGTCAAGGTGCTGTAAGAAAGGCGACGGGGGTACGCCCCGAGGCGCTGAGCCGCGGGCGTTGAAGATGAGCCGGCGCAAAGTTTCCTTGGCGCAGGAAACACGCCTTTGCCGCATCGCCGTGGTTATCAAATTGTTTGTGAGCCAATCAGTGGTCAATGTTCAGTGTTCAGTATTCGGTGTTCGATGGTCGGTGGTCTGTGTTCAATGTACAATGTTCTGTGAAGCTTGCTGTGTAAGCCCTGTTCTCTCAATGTTGACTCGGTTCGTTTTGTTCGTTATTCTGTTATATTATTGTGCAAATCTTGCCCCGATCGAGCCTTTCAGCCGAGACCGAGACTGCGTGTCAAACGCGGTAAACTTGAATATACCACAATGGCTTTCAAAAGTCAAGTGCGTGAGATGGAATTTTAGAATATATTATCGAATATCATGCATAATATCCCAACAGCATTCCGCCGCCCGGGGCGATGCGCCTTCGCGCCGAAGCGGGACGGATCGGAAAAACGCGCAAAAAAGCCCGCGAGGGCGTGTCCGCATAAGGAGATACAGGTTTTCGGCCGTAACGCTTTTTCCAATACAAACGCTCCGGGAATACCGTTCGTATTCCCGGAGCTGCTTTGATTCAAGCTTTCTGCACCGGTATCGCGGAAAACCGCCTGATCTTACACGAGCAAAAGCACCTTATCCCCGCCGCGCACGCCGCCGGAAAGGCTCGGGTTCAGCTCGATGAGGCGTGCGGACGGAATGCGGAAGCGCTTGGCGATATCGAACACGGTTGCGCCCTCCTCGGCGGTGTGGATCACGAGCCCCGAAGGAACTGGCTCCTGCGCGTCCTCCGCGCTCCTTTCGGCAAGCCCGACCACGGCGCTCACCTCGTCGATGCTGAAATGATCGGCGCTCACAACGATATTGTAGGTTATCTGCGCGTTCCTTGCGCTGCCGCCGGTGACGCTCGCCGTGCAGAAGAGGCGGATATCCGCATCCACCGCATCGGGCGGCGCGGCGATCGTGAGCGAAAACGGAACGTCCTCGATGAAGGTGCCGAGCCTGCCGCTTGCCGAGCGATAGATGAGGCGCGTGGTCAAAACGCCCTCGATCTGCGCCTCGCCGCCGCGCACGCTCTTGGAGGTGAGTATCGGCAGCGCCTGCGCCGAAACGGTGCTGAATATGTCCGCAAGGCCCTCGGGAACGGTCAGATTCTCCCTGAGCGTATGGGCGGAATCCGCTCCGCCAAGATGGGAGAGCAGCTCGGTTTTCCTTTTGATGCAAGAAAAATCAATGCTCGGCGAGAAGGCGTCCAGCGGCAGGGTGAGCCTGCCCCTTCTAAGCGCGAACACCTTGAGCTCGATATCGGCTTCCACCGAGATCAGCGAAAACTCGGTGCCGAGCGCGCGCACGGAGGATGAGCGCAGCTCCGCCGAAGCAAAGACCTCGTCCGCAGAGCCGTCGGTCGCCACGTTCTCGCGGAAGGGCAGGCTGCGCGTGATCTGCACCGGCTCGCCCTCCGCCGAAAGCGCAAGTATGCTTATCTCCGCGATGCCGCCGACAGTCACGCCGCCGTTTTCAAACGCCGTGTCCCGAACGCTCAGCACAACGCCGTGCATCAGCACCGACTCCGCGCCGCTCTCCGAGAGCTCCTCGGAAAGATGCAGCATGCTCGAGCCGAGCTCCACCCTGCGCGAATGCTCGAGCGAGCTCGTTTTGATCTCCATATCCGAAACCCCGGCAACGCCCGAAAGCACGCGCAGCGGCGCGGTGGTGGTGACGGTGTACTCCATGTCCACGGCGGCGGAGAGCAGGATGCGCCCGTCCGTTGCCTTTCGCACCGAGAGCTGCGCAAGCCGCGCATGCACGGCCGCCGTCATGCCCGATTCGATCGCCTCGCCGATCACGCTGTGGGCAAAGGCGGATTCCGAGGTGAAGGCGAAGCGCTCGCCCGCCTCGTCCGCGGCGAAAAGCCTTGCGGTGATTCGCCCGCCGATGGAAAGCTTGCCGGCTTCCGTGCGGCAGGAATCCACGCTGACCTCGGCGGTGCAGTCCAGTATCTCGGCAACGCTCCTGCCCTGCGGCGGCGGCAGAGCGCCCTCGAGCTCGGTTTGTTCGCTGCCCCTTGCGGCAAGGCGAACGGCGTTTATTTCATTCCAAATGAGTTCCATGATGCTCGGTTTATCCTCCTTGAGCTGTGCTTGCCGCCGCGCCAAATTGGGCGATCGACCCGAAAAGCGCGGCGAAATATCGCTAAAGCATATGCGCCAAAGGATAATAAGATTACATTGTTTTAACGCTCCATATGGGCGCTTTCCCAAAGGAAAAAGGGGGAGTTATCCACAATTTCAACAGAGTTTTCCACATGGCAAGGAAAAAGTTATCCACATATTCCACATGGTTATCCACTTTTTCAAGCTATAAGTGCATTTTTGAGTGTTGATAAGTTTTGTTGAAAAATGTCGGAAAAACAATATATTTGCGCCCTGAGTGGGGCTTGGGGGTTGACTTTTGGGCATTTTTTTGCTTAAAGTGGCGAAATAGTTCGAAGAATCGTCGTTTTGAGGAAGAAAAGCGCCCCGAAAAAGAAAACCGGATCTGCGTGGGTTGTCCACATTCGCAAGCGTATGCTATAATGAAAACGATAGGAAAGAAGGGAGCGGAGCATGAGGATACTCTTTTGCGAGAATACGGTGCAAGGGCGCGGAGAAAATCGCGCGGAAGGGCGTGCGGAGACACCGTTTTTGCAGGGTGTGTGCGATCCGGCGCTTGCAAAGGAATTGCGAAGGGCGGAGCAAAGCTATGCCAACGGCAAAACCCGGGCCACAATGAGGCTTCATAGAGATCGGGCGCGCCGTGAAGGGGGGAGCTCGGCGCGCCCTATGCCGAGCGGGCTTGCGTGGGGGTTCGCTTGCCCGCGATTGGCCGCAATGGGTTAATGAATATTGAATAATGAATAGTTGAGGTGGAAACCCAGAGGGCGGATCTAGTGAATAGTGAATAG
>JAFWVQ010000027.1 GCA_017523925.1 Clostridia bacterium | reverse complement strand
TTCTGCTATGTGCGATTCACTTTTCTTCGACTTTATTCTCGTGGCGTGAATGGTTTGCAGCGCCTGCGGCGCGATCCGTTCCTTACAGCTTCAATATCGAGGTTCGGCGCCTGTCGCGGCGCCGCGCGCTGCTGCGCGAGCTCGCTTCGCTCGCTATTTGCGCACGCAACCATCATTAGGCGAAGCGGTTCACATCTTCACCCGCCAAATAACGAAAGCTTCCATCAGCGCGGCGCCGATATAGACCGTCCCGTCATCGGCAAGCGTCATCTTCAGCGGCCCTTCAAACAGGCTGCCGGAATACCGCCTGATCGGTATCTCCATCTTTGCAAGCAGCGCGCCCTGCTCAGAGAGCTTGATTACATGGCTTGACATATCTTGATCGCTGTAAAAGCCGTTATTATAAGTATTTTTGAAATAGAAATTGCCTTCTTCGTCCGTTCCCAAGGGCTCGAACCCGGTCACGTTCGCATTGTACTCCGCACCGCTCGGAAGCATGATCTTCGTCCACTTGCCGTTGGAGCTGGCAATAACGGCGCAGAGCTGCTCAGCCTTTTGCCAGATAAATGCGCCGTTCAGCTCGTAGTAAAAGTACTCGTAGGTATAGACCGTGCCGGACGCATTTGAAAAAGCGGATTCCTGAACTATGAGCCTCGGCTTCCTTGAAGACTGCACCATCCCCGCGAAATAGCGGTGCTCCGCATCCTCCCCGGATAGCTCGTTGATGATCCGACCCGTTTTGATATCGCTTATGCTCGAGGGCGTATACAGCAGATCGCCGATCAGCATTGCGTGGTTTTCAAAACCGAGGCCGGTTGCAAATCTATCGAGCTTCGCGCCGCTTCCGTCATAAACGTAGGTTTCGCAGTTCATGTCGTAAACAACGCTGTTTTCCCCGTTTGCGGCGAAAAACTGCGGTCCGCGGTTGAAATCTTCCCCTATCGAGCCAATGTGATACAGCACCGCATCATCGGGCGCATCTTCATCGAGCCCGCCGTAGTCCAAATAAACGGGCGTCAAACGCAGAAGCTCCGCAGCCTCGTCATAGAAAGAGAGCTCGCGAATCTCCGGCGTAGGCGAGGGAACGGCAGTGGGAATCGTCGTCGGAGCTGCCGTCGGCACTGCGGTCGGATCAGCGCTCGGCTCGCTCGTCGGCACCGCTGTTGGCTCGACCGTGAGATCGGGCGTTTCATGCGCCGTGGGAACAGGCACATCCGAAGCGGGCGCATGACTTTGCTCGGGCTGAGCGCCGGTCTGCGCCGTTTGCATCGGCTTCAGCGGCACAGGGCCGTTTACATTTATGCAGCTCGCAAGCAGCGCGGCAAGCGCAAGTGCAAGGATCGCGATCGCGGCTTTTTTCATTCTCTTCTCCTCCGTTTCTCGGTAATTTTGATTATACAGCATGATTGCAGGGGCGGCAAGCGCTTTCAAACGGTTTCGAAAGATTTAATAAAACATACACATTTTCTTTTTGCGCTCTTTGCCCTTCATAAATCATAACAATCGAAGACCGCGCTTCGGGACAGTCCTTCGATAAAAGCACTGAAATATATCATCGAAAGCCCGCGCATACGGAAAACTTAATATATTTCCAAAAGCCTGTCCCGAACAGCACAGCTCGATTGTTGTATGGGTGAAGGGGTAAGCGAACGGCTTTTCCAAGTCGTCCGCTCCGCGCCCCAAAAACGAAACAAGGGAGATCTGTTATGAAAAAACTTGCCAACGCAAAAAAAGCATTCCTCATCATTATCGCCGCGCTCATGCTGGCGGCCATCGCCTGCACACCGAGACAGGGCGCAGGTGCTCAGCCGCTTCCGACCAAAGCGGCGCAGAAGGAAACGCCCGCGCCGAGCGAAATACCGACCGAGGAGCCCACGACCGAACCTACCACCGAACCTACCGAAGCGCCAACCGCAGAACCTTCCGCCGCTCCTACGGTCGCTCCGATGTCCATCGATTCGCTCCCCGTCGAGGTTGACAACAATCAGACGATCAATATCGATATTGACTTTGACGGCATCATGGACACGATAGTTTTCGAGGAAGAGAAGCTTGAGTATTATGAATCGACCTATAAGCTCACCGTAGCGCGCGGTGCGGCGGGAGCCGAGCCATTCGTGTATGAGGTAAGCTACGGAAAAGCCGCCGGTCTTATCATTATGGATTGCGACGAAAACGACAGCCGTATCGACATTCTACTAAGCTGGGATTCATGCAGCGATGATCCCGCTTCGCTCATATGCCGAGTGAATGAGGACGGTTCGGGGATGTTCACGCAGGAGGGAAGCTGTTATTTCAGCATCTATGATACAAGCCTGAAGCCCGGCGAATTCGAGATCTCCGTTCATGCCAATGTTCTTAATGCCGATTTCCTCGGCGCGGTCGCCACCGTGGATGCATCGGGCTTGAAGCTCGTTGACGACTTCAAGTTTTCGACTTACGAAGATAGTTACTGGCTGGAGCATCAGTCTCTCGAACGCGAAATGACCGTTCGGATAGTAAATGACGACGGCAGCCTTGGCGAAGAAGTTACCGTTCCTGTCGGCGAGCACATCGTTCCCGTCAGCACCGATCTTGAATCTTACGTAAAGCTCAGAATACCGGACGGCAGGATCGGACAGGTCGAGTTTTCGTTCAATTACGAAGCCCCGTACATACGCCTGAACGACATCAGTCAGGACGATTATTTTACAGAGCCGCTCAATTATGCGGGCTGAGCTGCGAGCAAAACAGCACATATTTGCGCAATCGAGCTCAGCGCATCTCATTTGGAGGCATTCGCCCCTCCGCCGCTTGCAAATATGCCGATTTTCTGCTAATATAGATTCTGCGGCAGCGTGTCAAAAGCTGCGCTGCCGCAGTTCTTGCTCAAAGGAGATCATCGGTATGCTCACATTCTATCTTTCAATGATAGAAACCGAGGATGAAAGAAGCTTTTTCACGAAGCTATATAACGATCACCGCCGCGCGATGTTCCTCGTTGCAAATAAGTTTCTTTCCGATCCCGCCGAGGCCGAGGATGCGGTGCACGACGTTTTTCTTGCGGTCGCGGATTCCGATTTGGAAAAGCTTGCCGAGCGCGGCGAGGAAGGGCAGAGGCGCTTTCTTTTTGTTTGTGTTAAAAACCGCGCGCTGAATAGGCTCAAGCGCCGCTCGAAAACCGCTTCGCTCGATTCGCTGACGGATGCGGGTTTCGAGTTTGGCGACGGTTCCGATCCGTTGGATGAGATCGCAGCCGATAACGAGCTTATCGAGCGGGCGAAGGCGGCTGTAAAGCAGCTCGATCCCGCGTATGCCGATGCGCTGTGGCTGAGCCTCGAGGGGTATTCCTCGGTCGAGATCGCCAAGCTTTTTCAAGAGAACTACGAAACGATCAAAAAGCGCGTTTATCGTGCGAAGCAGATGCTTCGCGAGCTTGTGCTGAAAGGAGGCGCCGCATGATCGAAAAAAGCAAACGAGCAATAGCCGATGCTTACGGCGAGATTCTGGATGCCGAGATCGAAGCGATACTTGCATCAGCGCCCAAAGTGCAGCACATATTCTCCGATGGCTTTGAGAAGAAAATGAATGCGCTTATAAATAACGCGGGTTCAGATGAGGACGGCTGCAAGACCGAAGAATCCGTCCCGGTTAAACGCAGAAAGGTCAGAAAGCTTTGGCTGATAGCGGCGGCAATACTTGCCTTGGCTGCGGCTGCGTGCGCCGTTCCCGAGGTCAGAAAGAGTATTGCGGGATTCTTTATCAGAACCTTTAGTGACCATGTGGAATATTCGAATCCCGATATTACCAAAACTTGGATCGAGGAGGAATATGAGCTTAACCCGATTCCGGAAGGGTTTAGTGTTGACTACTATGTTAATATTGGTTCAGATATGATCATACACTACATGGATGCCGACGAAACCTTAATAAGTTTATTGCAATCAGCCAACAAGTGTGGTTTTGAAGCGGTAGATTCCGAGCGCGGAGACTTTACTTACCATACTGTTCGCGGCATGGATGTCAGGCTGTACTCAGGCGATGACGGCAGCGTTGCGGTTTGGATAGAAAACGGTTATTACTTCTCCATGGTTTATACGAAGCCGATGGATAAAGAATTGCTCGAGCATATGATGTCCCTGGTAAAGCCTATGCGTTATTACTCCCTTTCCACAATGCCGGATGGGTACTCGCTGTTTTCGGCGGATAAGAAGGAAACAAGCTATTCGCTGGTTTACGGCAACAAAGAGGGAAACAAAATCACGCTTGAACAAAGCGTGAATGAGGCGGATATAGCTGCTGCACAGCCAGAGCAAGGCGCGGTTTCCGAGCACGAGATCGGCGGCAAAGCTGTTCGCATAAATCTTGTTGAAGGCGAATCGGCTTCCGCTTCATGGACGGAGGACGGGTATTACCTCCGCCTCAGCTTTGATTCTTCGATCGATCTTGAAACCTTTAAGCAGTGGATAGCGAGCGTAAAGCTTAGGTGAGCGGGCGAACCTGCGCCGCTGAAAGCCGTGCCGCCGAACCAATGAAAAAATGAGAAAAGCTTTATACGTATTTATACAATGCACTTGGGGCGCTTTGCAGACCTTCGTCGGCTTCATACTGTTCCTTGCGAATATCCGCAGGAGGCATTTCTTCTACCACGGCGCGATCGTAACGGTTTGGGGCTCACTCTCGAGCGTTTCGCTCGGCATGTTCCTCTTCGTTGCCGGCGCGGGGAAGAGGGGAGAGCGGGGAGCGGAGGGAGAGCGGGAGCCGAGCCGCGCGCTCGTGGTGCATGAATACGGCCACACGATCCAATCCCTGCTGCTCGGTCCGCTGTATCTTCCGGTGATCGGCCTGCCGTCGCTGATCTGGGCAAATCTCCCCGTATTCGTTCAAAAGCGCAGAAACGGCGTGCCGTATTCCGCATTCTGGACCGAGAGCGGCGCGAACCGCCTCGGCGAGCGCGCAACGGGCGAAAGATCGCTCGAAAGCGGCGAATAGCGGCATCGGAGCGCCCGCAGAATATTATATTGTCGGCAGCTATTGCTTTTTTGCCGCAAATGTTGTAAAACAGAATCAGTAACTATGCCGATAGGCAATTAGGAGGTATAAAATGGATTTTATCGTTGAAGTTTCCGCACGCCACGTGCATCTGACCAAGGAGCATGTCGAGATCCTCTTCGGCAAGGGCCATGAGCTCACCTTCGACCGCCCCCTCTCCCAGCCCGGCCAGTTCCTCAGCAAGGAAAAGGTCACCATCAAAAACGGCGATAGGAAGATCGAGCGCGTCTCCATCCTCGGGCCCGTCCGCAAGGCGTCCCAGGTGGAGGTCAGTAAGACCGACAGCGTTGCCCTTCGCGCCGAGGGCTTCATCCGCGAGAGCGGAGACCTTGCCGGCACCGCACCCATCGAGATCGAGGGCCCCGAGGGCAGCGTTCAGCTCGAGGAAGGCCTCATCATCGCAAAGCGCCATATCCACATGACCCCCGAAGCCGCCGAGGAGGCAGGCCTCAAGGATAAGGACGTTGTGAGCGTTGCGGTAAACACCGAGGATCGCAAAACCATCTTCGGCGACGTCGTGGTTCGCGTCAGCCCCAGCTTCGCGCTTGCCATGCATATCGATACCGACGAAGCCAACGGTGCAAACGTTCCCAGGAACGGCTGCCAGGGCCATATCGTAACGGTCGAATTCTGAGAAGATCGGATAAGAATAGTTACATCTGCCGATAGAGCGGGCTTCGTGCCCGCTCTTTTTGCATAAAAAAGCAAACCGGAGCGCCATTTGGTGAAGCATGCGCTGCCGGATGCCCAAGGCTAATGAGCGAGGCAGCGCAGATAAGCGCATCCGCTTGAAATAACGCGAAAAAAGTGGTAATATCATAGCGCATAATGTATCAATACCGTAGGAAGGGGAATAAAGAATGAATATCGATGCTTTGACTGAGGAATTTAAAACTAAGCTTGAAGAGTTCTTCATCGGATGCGATGCGCTTGAGGAGCTTGAGCTCTGGAATAAGGATGAGCATGGCGAGATGGACGTGTTCTATGAGTCCGATCTTGCGGGCATCATCATCAGATTGATCGCTGCCGACGGGAGGATCAGTGAAAAAGAGGTCGAGTACCTGAACAGGAATTTCGATCTGGATTACACCGTGGAAGAGTTGAGCGGGGTTTACGAAAGCTGCGGTGAGGAGCTGAGCCGGTCGTTCGACGAGCGGTTTGAAAATGGCATAACCCTGATGCGCTCCGTAAATGAAAAGCTTGCGGATGCTTATAAGGAGCTTCTGGAGCTGATCCTGCAGATAATCATCGAGAGCGACGATGAGACCACGCCAGAGGAGGCGCTCGAGGAGGCAAAGGTGCTGAAAAGCCTGCTGTGATCCGCTTCTGCTTCCCGCGCCGAGCTCGATAGAGCGCGGCACAGATCGCGTGACCCGACTCAGGCGAGCCCCAAGCCCGCCGTTTTTGCATGAGATCGGCCGGGTCTTTTCGCCTGTTGCATTTCAATACGAAATCCTGTATAATTAAATAGTGAGCAGCACGCGCTGCGAACTAACCGCTGCTGTGCTTTTGTTAGAATTCGCACCGTCGGTGCGCCATTCCCCAAGCTGAAAGGAGCTTATCCATGCGTATCTTCATCGCCTGCATCCTGACGGTGATCGTAGAAACGGCGTTTTTGATGCTGACAGGGCTTCGCAAAAAGGAGCAGATCCCGATCATAGTTCTTGTGAACGTGGTTTCGAATCTGACGCTCAATCTCTTGATGCTCTTTTTGCCGCTGAATTTCGCGAATTATTTCTGGCAGGCCGCCGTGACCGTGATCGTTCTTGAAGCAACGGTCATCTTTTCGGAGTATTTCGTTTACAGGGCGGCTTTCGGCGATCTCAAAAGGCTGTTTGTTAAAACCATGCTCGCAAATATCCTTTCGGCCGTGCTCTGCGCATTCCTGCTTCCGCTCTTCTGACAGCCCGAATCACCCGGTGAAAGGAGCAAAGAATATGAAAAAGCTGATAACACTCGTTTTCTCGGCGCTCTTCAGCCTCCTGTGTGCATCGACTGCGCTTGCGGAAGTTGTTTACGCCAATCCGTTCAATCTGAATGAGGACGGAAACGTTCTTGTGATCGTGCTTGCCGCCGTCATCGCTTTGATCGCGCTTGCTGTGCTCGTTTACCTCGTTTTGCAGGCAAGAAGGCGGCAGTGATACGGCTCAGCCAAAACGAAAAGCAAGCATGAACCTTTTTTGAATAAAAACACCTTGGCCCCGGGCATTGGCTCGGGGCCGTTTTTGCGTACACATAATGCTTTTTTCCGTTCGACGCAGCTTCGCTCAATTAACGCTCTTTTGAACTCCGTTCACGTCGATCAGCGTGTTTCCTTCAAGAAGCAGCTCGCTGACCGTAACAAATTCATACCCCTGCGCCAGCGCCGTTTCGATAAGCGTGGGCAGATACTGCTCGATCTTGTAGCCGTTGTTGTGCGAAAGAATGATCGAGCCGTCCTTGAGCTTTGAGAGCACGGAATCGAGTATGCTTTGAGCCGAGCGCTCGCTCTTCCAATCCACGGTGTCGATATTCCACTGCACGACCTCGTAGCCGCTCTCGCGCAGCGTTTTGATAACGTTGTCGTTGTATTCGCCGTAGGGAACGCGGAAAAGCTTCGTTCCGTGCCCGATAACGCCGCTTATCAGCGCTTCGAATTCCGAAAGCTCGGAGCGTATCTGCGCGCTCGAAAGCTTGTTCATATGCGGATGCGTCATGGAGTGGTTCCCGATCTCGTGACCCTTCTGCGCGATCGCCTGCACCATGTCCGGATAGTCCCGCACCCAGAAGCCGCAGAGGAAGAATGTAGCCTTGATGCCGAATCTGTCGAGCGTTTCGAGGATGAACGGCGTTTTGTCGTCCTCCCATGCCGCGTCGATGGTCAGCGCGATGCGCTTATCCTCGCGCGAAACGCTGTAAACGGGCAGCTCCTTCATCAGCCCGGCCAACACCTCCAGCTCGTATTCCTCCACGGCGTACCTGCCCGAAGCGGATACCGGCGAGGGCGTTGCAAGCCGCGAAGCGTCCTCGCGCTCCTTGGCGCCTTCGCCCGAAGAGGCGGCCGCCACGATTATCGCGGCGATCAGCGCAAGCAGGGCGATGCCGCAGTAGATGAGTGTATTTTTAGAAACAACAAAGACCTTCATATCGGGCTCCTCCGAAAAACAATTCTTGTCAAAGGAGTATATGCCGGCTTCGGGCTTCATAATGACAGCCGCGCATTAAAAAGCCGCTTTTTGCAGATACTTGAGTTGAATGCGGCGGGAAAACGCCGAAAGCACTGCGCGAAATGCGCGAAAGGAACGCTTTAAATGGGAATGCCGAATAAGCTTTTTGATAAGCTTGGGTTCGATCGCCCCGATGCGCGCTTTGAGCTGCTGGAGACCGAGGCGGGCGAGCCGAACGAAGCCTTTTTTGGCGCGAAGCGGCGCGATGAGCCCGGCGGAGGGCGAAAAAAGAAGGCGCGGGAGGGTGCGACCCCCGGCGCGGGAAACGGAAGGATCGCACGCTCGGTCGAAAAAAACGAGCGTGTGTTTCGCGCGCTGTTCGCCTCGGATATCAATCCGGACGTCATTTTCAGGCGCTTTTGCACCGGCGGCGGCACGGATGCGCTGATCGTCTACATGAACGGCATGGCGGACGCCGGCACCGTTTCGGACTTCCTTCTGCGTCCGCTCATGGATAAGGATCCGGTGCGCGGCAAGGATATCGAGCGTGCGAGCGAATGCGCGGTGCAGATCGGCGAGGTGGAGCGGCAGAGCGCGTGCGCCGCGATCGCGGATGCGATAATGGAGGGAAGAACGGCGCTTTTTATCGACGGCGAGCGCGAGGCGCTGATCGCCGAAACGCGCGGCTTTGAAGCGCGAAGCGTCGGCACGGCGGAAAACGAGCGCATAGTGCGCGGTCCGCAGGAGGGCTTCACCGAGAGCATAAGGACCAACGTCACGCTCGTTCGGCGCATCCTAAAAACGTCGGACCTGATCGTTTCATATTCTCCATCGCGCGGCGAAAACGGCACGAAGCTCGCGCTCATCTACCGAAGGGGCGTAACTAATCCGCGGCTCGTTTCGGAGATAGAAAAGCGGCTTTCGCGGATGGATACAGGGCTCGTTTCGAGCAGCGGCATAGTGGAGCAGCTCATCGAGGACAGCCCGCATTCGCCGCTTCCGCAAACGCTTGCGACAGAGCGGCCGGACAGGGTCGCTTCATTTCTGATGAACGGCTCGGCGGCGATCATAACCGAGGGCAGCCCGTTTGCGCTGATCATGCCCGCAACTGCGGCAGCGCTGCTGAACAGCCCGGAGGACGTGTATATGCGCCGCCCGCTCGGAACGCTGGTGCGCATAGTGCGCTATATCGGCGTTTTTATCTCGATACTTCTGCCCGGCTATTTCGTGGCCGTTGCGCTGTATCACCAGGGGCTTCTGTCCACGGAGGTGCTGAGCACGCTGATAAAATCGCGCGAGATGGTGTTCGAGCCGCTCCCGTTTGAAATGCTTCTGCTCCTGTTCGTTTTCCAATTGATCAGGGAGGCGGGGATGCGCGTTCCGGGCAGCGTCGGGCAGGCGATAGGCGTGATCGGCGGTCTGATACTCGGTCAGGCGGCGGTCAGCGCGAATCTTGCAAGCACGGTGATACTGATAATCGTTGCGCTCTCGGGGCTCGGCAATCTCTGCATCCCCGATTATTCCACGCAGATCGCGGCCTCATACTTCCGCTTCGCCTTCGTTATTGCGGGCTGGCTCGGCGGTCTTCTCGCGCTCACCGGCGCGATGCTTTGCTTTACTGCTTACATGGCGAATCTCAAATCCTTCGGCGTGCCGTTTCTCTCGCCGACTGCGCCCAAAACCTTCTCAAAGCGTCCCTTGGTGCTGCGCGGCCCTATAAACGGCAGAGGCGGCGATGATTGGCTGAATACCGCTAAAGAAGGAGCGGGCGATGGCGCGTGCCGTATTGATGAACGGAAAAGGCACGGTTCGGGGTCCGAGCCCGAGTCGATGCTTCGGAGGCGCAGGGCATGAGGGAAAAAGATATGCGCTTTGGTGGCGCAAGGGAAAAGCGCGTGCGTGCGGAAGGCGTGAATATGAGGCTCGGAAGGATCGGCATGAGCGAGGGCGCGAGCGCGGCGGCGATCGCCATGACGGCAGGCGGGATATTCGGCTTTGAATCCTCGCTGCTCTACGCGAACGGCAATTCAAGCTTCATAACGCTGCCGCTTGCGGCGCTCGTTTCGCTCGCCGTCTTTCTTCTTATCGCCGCGATGATGGAAAAAAGCGGCGCAGGAAACCTCGGGCAGCTGTTGAAAACGGCGTTCGGCGCGTTTTCGCCCCTCGTCGCCTTCGGCCTTGCGCTCATCCCGATCTACGCGGCCTATGCGCCGCTTTCGCAGTTCGTGCGCGCTATGCACGGGCTCTTCTTCGACGGTGTGAGCTACTCGCGCATAGTCGTTTTCACCTTTCCTGCAGTGCTCGTCTGCGCGCTGCTCGGCTTTGAAACTATCGGCAGGACCGCCCGCTTGATCGCGCCCGCGCTGATGGCGGTGCTCGTGCTCGCTGCGGCGGCGTCGAGCGTGGAGTTTGAAGCATACAGGCTCTTTCCGCTGCTCGGAAACGGCTCTGCGGGGATCGCGGTGCAGGTGCTTCGCGGGATCGGCGTATTCCTGCCCGCACTGCTCTGCCTGCTCGTCAACGCGGACGGGCTGAACGGCCTTGCGACGGCGCGGCGTGCGGGGGTGCGCGCGGCGGCAGCGGGTGCGCTCATCCTGCTTGCGGTGCAGCTCTCGCTCGGGCTCTGCTATACCTATAAGCAGCTCGCGGAGCTGTTCATGCCGTTTTTCCGTATAAACTACCTGAATAAATTCGAAGCGCACCTGATGCGCATGGATAAGCTGGCGCATATGACCTGGCTCGGCGGCGCGATGCTCGCGGGAGCCTTCCATATCCACGCCTGTGCAAGGCTCTTTTCACAGGGCTTCGAGATACGGGATATTCGTCCCGCAGCCTCGGCGCTTGCCTTGACAGCGGCGCTCATGATCATGATCGAGACCGAGAGCGGTCATGCCGCCGCCGCTGCCGCCGTGAAGCGCTTTATGAGCGAAAGCGGCTTCATCCTTGCCGCGGCTCCGCCGCTGATCGCCGGGATGCTCGCCGTGCTGCGCAAAGGAACCGAAACAAGGAGGGCTCGAGCATGAAAAGTGAAGAAATAACGGGTCGTTTCGGTGCAGCCAAAAGAAGGTATGCAAGGCTTGTGCGCGGCGCGGTGCTGCTGCTCGCGCTGCTTGTTGCGCTCTGCACCTTCTGCGCCTGCCTGCGGCCGATGAGCGTGGAGCGCTGCGGCTACGTGGTGGCGATTGGCATCGATGCGGGCAGCGAAAGGGAGTTTGAGATAACGCTGGAGCTTCAGCGCGAGAGCGTGAGCGAGGCGCAGACGGACGGCGGCTCGCTGATACTCTCCTGCGAGGCGCGCGACGTGTTCGAGGTGTGAGCATCCTTGCCGCGAACGCCGCGTACGATCTCAACTTCACTCGAACGCATCTGTTCATAATCGGCGAAGCGCTTGCACGCGAGGGCAGGCTCGGCGAGGTGCTGAACCTCTCATACGACGTGCTGCGAATAAGAAAATCGGCGCTGATGGTGATCGCGCGCTGCCCCGTGCGGGACTATATCGGCGGGCTTGCCTCAAACAACACGGCGAACGTAGCCAAGATGCAGGACGCGCTGATATCAAACGTTGAAACCACGGGCGAAACGGCGGCGATCAATCTTTCGCTGTTCTTCGAGGCTGTCGAGGACGGCAGGTTCGATCCGGTGATGCCGATAGGGTATTACGATGAAAGCATCATAACCGATATGAAGCAGCGGGACAGCGCGAAGAAGGGCGAGAACCCGATCGCGGACGCGAAGAAGGGCGGCAGGATCGGCGGCATGCAGGGGATCACGAAGGGCTGCGCGCTCTTTGACGGCGAAACTATGTGCGCGGAGCTCGACGAAGCCGAAACCAGGTTTATGAACCTCGTTCGCGGCGACTATCGGCGCGGCACCTTCGCCTATCCGCTTGAAAACGGAAAAACGGCCTCCCTGCTCGTTTTCCCGAATAAGCGGGAGATAACGGTGGAGCTCGGCGGCGAAAAGCCCCGTGCGCTCGTGAAGCTGCGCTTAAGCATCACCGTGGAGCGCGACCCGGGCGCAAGCATCGTTTCGCTCTGGGAAGCGGGGGAGCGGGAAAGGCTTGCATCCTATCTTTCGGGCGAGCTCGAAAGCGTTTTCATAAAATGCAGGCAGGCGGGCAGCGATGCGATGGGCTTCGGCAGATACGCCTCCATGCGCTTTTTCTCGACCGAGGCATGGGAGGCATACGGCTGGAAGAAGGAATACCCGCGCCTTGAAGTGCGCTTTGAGGTCGAACTCGCGCTGGACGATGAATACATGACGAGGCACGGGGGATAATGAACCTATAAGCGGCGCTGCTGCAAATGAAAAATACTGACCGAAACGGCAAAAGGGGAAGAAAAAATGATGATCTGTGCGCTGTCCTTCGTATGCGTTGCCTATAACGCGCTGTACCTCACCCACTGCCTTAAGCAGCGCAGGCTCAAGCCGGCGTTCGGCTCTGCGGCGGTGATCGGGCTGATCACTGCGGGCGTGCTGCTGCTCGGCTTCGATACGGCGTGGTAGGATCGAATCGAAAGAATGAGCAAACAGTATTAGCAAACAGGATGCACAAACAGGAACCTTTTCTTTCACATCCCGCGCTCCTTCTGCGTATTATACAGCAGAAGGCGGGCGCAAACGGCATGACCCGCCGGAAAGAAGGAGGCAATTATGTGCAATAACTGTATGAACAATTCGTCCTGGTGGATCCTGATCCTGCTCATCCTCGCCAATAACGGCGGCTTCGGCGGCTGTGACAACGGCTGCGGCTGCGGCGACAACAACGCGTGGTGGCTGCTTATCCTCATCATCCTCTTCGGCAACGGCGGCATTGGCTGCGGCTGTGACAACGGCTGGGGCGGCTGCGGCTGCGAAAACAACAACAGCGGCTGCGGCTGCGGCTGCAACTGAGCTGGCGGGGGGATCGCTCGGCTTCTGCACGGTACCCGAACAGAGCCGCGCTCCCGCCTTTGCCGCGAAAAAAAGGACGCTTCCCGCGAGGGGGCGTCCTTTCTTGAAGGGTCAAATATGAACAGAAGGCCTGTTTTCGAGCGGTTCTCAGCCTAAGATGTAAACGATCTCGATGCTGTCGCCGTTGCCGAACGCGATATCGTCCACGGCAACGTCCGTCTGCTGGCCGTTGTGCTTGATTACCCAGCGGCTGCCTTCGCCGCAATCGCCGTTTGCAAGGCCCTGAACGGAAACGATGCGGTCGTTCTCGGTCTCGATCTCGATGCCGCGGGTCTTGAAGAGCTTGAAGGTCGCCGAAAGCTTCTGATCGTTGAGCATGGTGACCTTGGCCTTATTCAAAAGCATACCGTTGTTTTCGAGCTTGCCGAGCACCTCGCCCGAAAGCCTGCCGCTCGAAACGGCGGCCGTTGCGTCGATGGTGTAGGTGATCGCGGAAACGTCCGGACGCATGGTGGGCGCGGGGGTCTTGACCGGAGCCGCGGTATAGGAATCGCTGCCGGTGGGAGCCAGGGTCGACGTGCCGCCCTTATCTCCGCTGTTATTTCCGCCCCTGTTGCAGGCGGCAAAGGAAGCGAGCATCAGCGCGGCAAGCATGATCGCAAGAATCGATTTGAAAACGGTTTTCATCTGAACTACTCCTTGATTCTTTCTTAGACAGGCATACTTATACCAATACCCTGTCTTAACAGCGGTATTCTACAATATTATAGCCCGATTGTCAATGATATTCGGAGCATATATAACTTATCACGGGCTCTGCGGAAGCAAAAGCCGAGCCGCGCCGAGCATCAGAAGTAAAACAGCTCCTCAAACCTCTTATCAAGCGCGATGCATAGGATCAGCGCAAGCTTCGCAGTCGGGTTGAACTGACCTGTTTCTATGGAGCTTATCGTGTTTCTTGAAACGCCTACCAGCTCGGCAAGTTCCGTCTGCGAAAGCCCTGCCTCCTGCCGCGCCTGCTTAAGGCTGTTCTTTAATACGAGCTTATCCTCGCTCTTTTGTTCTTTTCGTGCCATGACGTTACCTTACCATAAGCTGCTTCACAAAGCTCCAAACGAAACACGCAAAGAAGAAGGACATTGCAGCACCAGCCAACATAAAGGGCTTTTCGCGGAGGAGCACACCTCTGAGGAGAAAGTTTGCGGCATTCATACCGCTCCAAATCACCCAACAGGATGTACTGACGAGCAGATCGACTCCCTCGAAAAGAGTGGATACATAGCCAACGGCTAAGCAAAGCAAGAGCCCAGTGGTGAATGCGATGGCTGATGACTTGCTCGCAAGCTGAAGCTGCCGCTCGTCTGCGCCCTTTTTCTTGTTTTCCTCCTTTGCCTTTCTGAGAAGTTCGTTTTTATTCATTTAGGGTTCCTCCCAATACTGCTTGAACACTTATTATTTCAACAGATCGAAGAAATGGACCGCCGCAAGCGCCGCGGAAATTGCGGCAAAAACTCCGCCCGCCACGATCTCATGCGCTCTTTTGAGCTTTATGCCGCGATAGAGAAACATAGCTCCGAAAATCGTGAAAAATATAGAGCCGGGCAGGGGAAAGGTGTAGCTTTTGTGCCTTATGCGATCCGCTATCAGATACACAAGGCAAAGGAATGCTCCTGCGTAGCTCGCATAATAGCCCGCCTTGTCGATCACCGAAAGCGAACGCTCGTCCTCGCCCTGAGCATCGGTGTTATCGCGTCTCGCTTTTTCAAGAATCTCATTCTTCTTCATTGTGAAAAAAACTCCTTTCGGATCATTGATAAAACCGAGCAGCGCTGCCAAGTTTTATTGTCATCATTATACGAATGCCAAGTTTACTTGTCAACAGTATTTGCCAAGTTTACTTGGATATATTTTCAAGGCAGCCTGAGCCAATGCTTCCGAAAATGCAAAAGCGGCTCATTACGTATTGAACCGCTTTCACATCAAAAACATGAATCAGAAGTTATAAATAACGCATTACGCATTATCAGCTCAGCTCAAACGCGCCGGTATAGAGCTTGTAGTATCTGCCCTTCTGCGCGATAAGCTCCTTATGGTCGCCGCGCTCGATGATCTTGCCATGCTCAAGCACCATTATCGCGTTCGAATTGCGAACGGTGGAGAGACGGTGCGCGATAACGAACACGGTGCGCCCGCGCATCAGCTCATCCATGCCGCGCTCGATATGCGCCTCGGTGCGCGTGTCGATGGAGCTGGTCGCCTCGTCGAGTATCAGCACCGGCGGATCGGCGATGGCGGCGCGTGCGATCGCGATAAGCTGACGCTGGCCCTGAGAGAGGTTCTCGCCGTCGTCAACTATCATAGTGTCGTACCTTTCGGGAAGGTGCATGATGAACGAATGCGCGTTGGCAAGCTTCGCCGCCTTTTCGATCTCCTCGTCCGTCGCATCCTTCCTGCCGAAGCGGATGTTCTCGCGCACGGTGCCGGTGAAAAGATGCGTGTCCTGCAAAACCATCGCAAGGCTTCGCCTAAGGTCGTCCTTTGCGATATCGCGGATATTGAAGCCGTCGTAGGTGATCTCGCCCTCGCTTATATCGTAGAAGCGGTTGATCAGGTTCGTGATAGTGGTCTTGCCGGCGCCGGTGGAGCCCACGAACGCGATCTTCTGCCCGGGCTTAGCGTACAGGCTTATATCGTCAAGCACGATCTTCTCCCCGTCGTAGCTGAAGGTAACGTCGTTGAAGATAACGTGTCCGCGAACCCGCGTGAGCTCGCCCTCGGGCGTTTTCCATGCCCAGCAGTCGGTGCGCTCGGCGCACTCGATCAGCTCGCCGTCCGCGCCGAGCCTCGCGTTCACAAGGCGAATGCTGCCCTCATCCTCCTCGGGCTCCTCGTCGATCAGCGCGAAGATGCGCTCGGCTCCGGCAAGCGCCGCAAGGATCGAGTTGAACTGTTGGCTCATCATCGTGATGGGCTGTGCGAAGTTGCGCGTGTACTGAAGGAAGGTGATCAGCTCACCGACGCTCAGCGCGATGAGCGCGGGGGCGTTGCCCTTGATCGCCGCAACCACCATCAGCGCGCCCACAACGGCCGTGATCGCGTACTGGATGTAGCTCAGATTGCCCATGATGGGCATCAGTATGCTCGCCCAGGTGTTTGCGCCCGCTTCGGCCTTTCTGAGATTATCGTTCAGCTCGGCAAAGCGTGCGTTGGTCCTTTCCTCGCGGCAGAATACCTTGACAACCTTCTGCCCCTCGGTCATCTCCTCGATATAGCCGTTTGCAACGCCGAGCGCCGCCTGGCGCTTCTTGTAGAACGCGCCGCTGCGCTTGCCGAGCGTTTTCACAACGAATATCATCAAAACGAGCATCACGATCGTGATCACCGTCAGCGCGGGGGAGAGCAGCAGCATCATCACGAAAACGCTTGAAACGCGGAAAAAGCTGTTTATAAGGTTCGGAACGCTCTGCCCGAGCATCTCGCGCATGCTGTCGGTGTCGTTGGTGTAGCGGCTCATTATCTCGCCGTGCGTGTGGCTGTCGAAATACTTGATCGGCAGCTTTTGCATCTTTGCAAACATTTCGGTGCGGATGTCGTAGAGTATGCCTGTGGACACCTTGAGCATAAGCCTCGAATGGATATAGATGCACACGGCGCCGAGCGCGTAAACGATGCCCATCTTAACTATGGCGGCAACGAATCCGCTCCAGCGCGCAGGGTCGAGCGCCTCGCCGTTCTTGACCGTCTCTGCCATCGGCGCAAGATGTTCGTCGATGATCGGCTTGAGCTGCGCCGTGCCGAATACGTTCGCTTCGGCGGCGGCGATGATGCACACCGTGACCACGATCAGCGTCAGCATATAGGGGCGGAAGTATCTCAAAAGGCGGAAGAAGGTGCCTCTTGCGTTCTTAGGCTTGGCGAACTTGGGGCCGCCGCGCATTCCGGGGCCGCGTGCCACGGATTCGGATGCCTTGGGTGATCTCGAATTGCCGCTCATTCCTCCTCGCCTCCTTTCATCTGGGATTCATAGACCTCTCTGTAAATATCGTTGGTTTCAAGCAGCCTTACGGGCGTATCGAAGGCAACGAGCTTTCCGTCGTCGAGCACCATCACGCGGTCCGCGTCCATAACGGAGGCGATGCGCTGCGCGATGATGAAGGTGGTGGTTCCGCGAAGCTCGGTGCGAAGCGCCTTTCTTATCGAAGCGTCGGTCGCCGTGTCGCAGGCGCTCGTGGAGTCGTCGAGTATGACCACCTTGGGACTTTTAAGAAGCGCCCTTGCTATGCACAATCTCTGCTTCTGGCCGCCCGAAACGTTCACGCCGCCCTGACCGAGGTCGGTCTGATAGCCGTTCGGGAAGCTCATTATAAAGTTGTGCGCACAGGCGGCGCGGCAGGCTTTCTCGATCTCCTCCTGCGTGGCGTTTTCGTTGCCCCAGCGCAGGTTATCCTCGATCGTGCCGCTGAAAAGAAGGTTCGTTTGAAGCACCATCGCCACCTGATCGCGCAGGGTATGCAGTTTATATTCGCGAACGTCGTGCCCGCCCACGCGAACGCTTCCGTCGAGCACCTCGTAAAGGCGCGGGATGAGCTGAACGAGCGTGGTCTTCGCCGAGCCCGTGCCGCCGATTATACCGATCGTTTCGCCGGAGCGGACCGAGAAATTCACGCCCGACAGCGTCAGATTATCGGGATTCTTCGAGTAGGAGAAGTCAACGTTTTCAAACTCCACGCTGCCGTCCGCCACCTCGAGCACGGGGTCTGCCTCGTCGTCGTTGATGTCGATCTTTTCATCGAGCACCTCGGCGATGCGCTTCTGGGAAGCCCTTGTAATGATGAAGCTTACGAACACCATCGAGAGCATCATAACGCTTGCGAGTATCTGCCCGATATATGCAAGAAAGCCCGACAGGTCGCCGACCTTCATCTTGCCGCCAACGATCAGCTGACCGCCGAAGAAGCACACGGCGACCATCGCGGCGTAGAAGATGAGCTGCGAGAGCGGATTATTCCATATTACGATGCGCTCAGCCGCGACCTGCGCCTTCTTGAGCGCGAGCGCGGATTCGTTGAAGCTGACCTTTTCATCCTCGCCCTTGACGAAAGCCTTCACAACGCGGATGGCGATAAGGTTTTCCTGCACCCTCGCGTTCATCAGATCGAGCTTTTTGAGCATCTTCTCAAAGAAGGGATGCGCGATCAGCACGATCGAGAACATAACGATGGCGAGCAGGGGGATGGTGACGGCGAAAACGAGCGCGAGCCGCTTGTTTACAGCAACTGCGAAAACGAACGCGGTTATCATTATGATGAAGTTGCGAACCGTCATCCTTATCAGCATCGTGTAAAGATTTTGAATGTTCGTAACGTCCGTGGTGAGCCTCGTTACGATGCTTGCGGAGGAGAATTTATCCACGTTTGCAAAGGAAAAATCCTGCACCTTCGTGAAGAGCATATTGCGAAGATTCATCGCAAAGCCCGTGCCGGCAACGGCGGCGAGGCGGGCGCAGAGCGCGCCGGTGATCAGCGCGAAAACCGCCATGAGCAGCATCAGCGCGCCGTATTTGATGATTATGTTGATGTTCGGAACGGAAACGTCTATGCCCTCGTTTATGAGCTTGGTCATATAGAAGGGGATCATGATCTCGAGCACGCCCTCGAGTATTATCATGAACGACGCGCCGAGCGATTGCCACCCGTATCCGCGCACGGCGGGGAAAAACTTTTTCAGCATTTATAACTCCTTGTTTACCGTTTGCTTTTTGCTTTTTACTTTTACTGTTTATCGGTTATTGTTTACCGTTTGCCGTTTGCTGCCGCTTAGGGTTTATCTCTTGCTCTTGTCGGATTCCGCGTTCACAAGCTGCGAAAGCTCGGCATTGTTCATGGAGCCCACCTCATCCGGTTCAAGATTGGCGATAAGCCGTGTTATAAGATCGTTCGTGAGCTGCTTTTCGTCCTCTGAAAAGCCTTGAAACATCCTCGCCTCGAGCTCGTTGAACACGATGCGGCAGTTCCTTGCGGCGGCGCTGCCTTCGCTCGTTACGCAAAGGCTGTTTGCCCGAAGATTGCCCTTGCAGACCTCCCTTGTAACGAAGCCCGAAGCCTCCATCCGCTTTATGCTCTGCGCAACGGAAGCGGGGGTCACCTCCATGGCCTCGGCCACCTCCGCCTGCGTGCAGCCGCGATTGTTTTCGATGAATTCGATCATCCTCATCTGCGCCGGTGGGATATGATCCTCGCTGCGCGAACGCAGATGCAGCAGCATCAAAAGGTCCAGCCTGTGAAGCTGCCTTCCGATGGGGTATTTCTTTTTCAAAAAAACACCGCCTTTCCCGGTCGAAAAAAGTTAACCGTTTGATTATTAAGCGCCTAATATTTTATCCCCGCATTCGATGAATGTCAAGCGCTTAACATTCGACGGCGGCAATATATTGGCAAGCTGAAGGATCGAGACTGAGGGCAGGGCGACGGTAAAGGTAAAAAACACCTTTTCGGCGATCGTTGAAAAAGCCGCTCATTTACAATATAATAAGTGACACCTATAATAAGACCGACGATCCTGCGCATGCAGTTGGGAGGTGAAAAAGTGATGATTCATACGATACCGCCGGTATATGATGAAAACTCGAGGATACTCATCCTCGGCAGCTTTCCCTCGGTCCGCTCGAGGGAGGCGGAATTCTTCTACGCTCACCCGCAAAACAGGTTCTATCGCGTGCTTGCGGCGCTCTTCGAGGAGGAGGTGCCGGAATCGACCGAGCTGCGCCGCGCATTTCTTATTCGCCGCCGCATCGCCGTTTGGGACGTGATACGAAGCTGCGAGATCGTCGGCTCGTCGGATGCGAGCATCAGATGCATTGAGGTGAACGATATCCGCCCGATACTCGAAAAAGCGAATATCGAGCGCATCTTTGTGAACGGTAAAACGGCGGAGAAGCTCTATAATAGGCATATCGAGCCCGCGATCGGCATCGGCGCGCTCGCGCTTCCGTCCACCAGCCCTGCGAACGCCGCATGGAGCATGGAGCGGCTCATAGAGGCGTGGCGCATCATCCTCGATTGAAGCGCGCGCTGTGCGGCGGCAGATGAGAGCATGCCTGCCATAATTCGAACACAAAAAAGCAAAACGAATGTTCCCGCTTCTGCCGTTGAAGCCGCCTGAAACAAGTTGACAAAACGCGGATTTTACAATAGAATATGCTCAGAAGCATGCGCGATCGCCGCGCAAAACGCAAAGGAGGAAAAACCATGAGAAAATGCAGTAATTGCAATAAGCTTTGCCCGGATACCGAGAAATTCTGCCAGACCTGCGGCCTGCCCACCTCCGTGGTGGAGGAGACCGACGGCGAAGCCGCCGTGAATGCACCGGCTAAAATGAAAAAAACGGGGCTCATCCTCGGCATAGTCGGCGCGCTCGCGCTCATCGGCGCGCTTGCCGCCATCCTGCTCATCCCAAAGATGCGCAAGGGGGATCCGATGCATCGCTTCTTCGATGCTCAGGAGCATTTCATTGAGAATGAAAGCCTTGTCAAGGAGGGACTCACCATCGAGAGCCTTATGTGCGGCGAGTATGAGCCCACGGTCAAGGAGGTCTCCACCGACGCCGAGCTAAGCCTCGATGCCTCGGGGCTCAAAATCCCCATGCCGGAGATCGAAGGGCTCGACCTTTCGGGCATCGATCTTTCCGACAAGCTTTCGAAGCTTAGCCTGTTCTTCCAGATCAAGAGCGGCGGGGACGAGTCGCGCAGCGGCCTGCAGCTTCGCTACAACGGCTCGCCGATCATCTCCGCGGTCATCGACAAGACCGACAGGGGCTTCGCGGTGCATATCCCCGAGCTTTCGGATAAGCGCTTCGAGCTTTCGAGCGACTTCCTCTCAAAGTTAATGAGCGAAAACACCGATGCGGATGGCCTTGACGCGCTTACGCAGGGCGTGGACGTGAAGTTCGATCGTGTTGCAGACCTTAAAAAGAGCTATGAAGCGCTTAAAAAGGACTATGAGGAGATCTTCTACAAGGGCTTTGCCGTTGAGGATTTCGAGCAGAAGGACAGGGACTGCGCCCTCCATAATCTCGACGTGACCGTCAGCGGCTGCCGCTTGATAACCTACGCTCCGAACGGCGAGCGCCTTGCCTCCATGCTCCTTGAGATGGCGGAGCGCATCAAAACCGACAAGGCGCTGTCCGATCATCTTCTCACCCTTATGGAGAAGTACCTCGGCGAGAACGGCATGAACCTCATGCTCTCCGCACTTTGCTCAAACTGCGATATCAAGCTCGGCGACAACGGCCTTATTCCCGTTTTCGAGAAGCTTGCGGACTCGCTGAATAAGGATCGCGACGCGCTTGTGAAGTCCATTGACGATTCGAATTTCATTTGGCGCGTGGTGACTCATGACGACGACGTGATCCAGCAGCTCGTTGGATATAAGGACGGCTCTGTCTATTTTGAGCATTACGGCGAAAATATCTTTCTTTCCGCCCGTGACGGTGATAACGCTTTCGAGGTCAAGAGCGATCTTAAGAAGGACGGCAGCGTTCTCGGCGGCAAGATAAACCTGAGCACCGGCGGCGACAACAAGGGAGGCGCCGAGATCACGATCGAGGGCTGCGATACCTCCGCAAGATCCGCTCTCGGCATACCCTGCGGCAAGTACACGATCGAGCTTTCGGCGGCCGAGGGCTCTTCCGAGGCGGCTAAGCTCGGCCTTGCTATCGAGGTCGTAAAGAACGAAAAAGGCGGCACCGATCACCGCGTTGCGATAACGGGTCTTGATGAGCTGGGCGAGGACCTGCCCGAGCGCATCGCCTTCGATCTGCACACCACGGATAAGGATTCCAACGTTTCCGCGCCCGATGCCGACACTGTTCGCATCGAGAGCGAGGAGCAGCTAAACGGCATGCTCGAGGAGATGAACGAGAATCTCTCCGGCGTGCTGATGAAGCTTATAACGCTGCTCATATTCTGATGCGGCGCAATGCGATAACGCGGAAAACCCGCTTCTGCAAATGAAACAAATGCTATGGATCGTGCAAGAATAACGATCGAAAATATTGAAAAGCACTACGGCCCCGAACGCGTTTTGGGGCCGATTTCCCTTTGTGTGAGCGGCGGTGAGATCGTCGGTATAGTGGGCGCAAACGGCGCGGGCAAGAGCACGCTTCTGCGCATCCTTGCAGGAGCAGAAACTCCGGACGGCGGCAGCTTGCGCCTTGAAAACGTGGGCGCGGATGCGATAGGCTACGTTCCGCAGGAGCTCGCGCTCTATGAAAGCCTCACCGGCAGGCAGAATCTCTCGTATTGGGCGGCAGCCGCCGGCGTTTTCGGAAAGCAAAGGCGCATCAGGGTGCGCTATCTGCTGGAGCTTGTGAACCTCACCGATAAGGCGGATAAACCCGTTTCCTCGTATTCGGGCGGCATGAAGCGCAGGCTGAACCTTGCCTGCGCGCTGATAGGCGACGTCAAGCTGCTGCTTCTCGACGAGCCCACCGTCGGTGCGGACGCCGCCTCGGTGGAGCTGATGCTCGATGCGATAAAGCGCCTTGCCGAAAGGGGCTGCGCCGTGCTGCTCGTTTCGCATCATATGCACGAGATAGAGCGGCTTTGCACGCGCACTGTGGAGCTCAGAAAGGGCAGGATAGAGGAATGAGAAGCCTTAGAGCCGGCATCTATAAGGATATCCGCCTGTTTCTGACGGCGAGCGGGATACTGAGCCTCGTTCTGCCAGTGCTCGTCGCCGCCGCGCTCCTGTTCGGGCTGAACGATGCGCAGAGCGTAGATATGGCGGTCAAGCCCTTCGATATCGCTGTCTACGATCGGGACGACACGCTGATGTCGCGCACGCTCGTATCCCAGCTTCGAAACGTGGAGCTCATTTCCAGGGTCAGGCACTACACCGAAAAAAGCCTGCCGGAAGAAGCTTCGGCGCTCACCGATGAAAACGGCGCGCTGATCGCCGAAAGCGGCCTTTTCGCCGCACCTCAATTCAAGGATTGCGCGGTGATAATGGTTCTGCCGCACGATTTTTTCTACGATGCGTACACCGGCGAGGAGGAGAGGGTCAATATCATCCTCAATGGCGATATGCCGCTTGAAAGCGCGCTTGCTTCGTCCATGGCTTCGTCCGTTTCGGGCATACTAAAGAGCGAGCGCGCCGCATGGTACGCCGCATACTCGGTGAAGGCGGGCGGCGAGTTCGACCGGGCCGACTTCGAGCGCTTCTGCATGGATTCATCCGAGACCATCCTCGATAACGCGCTCGGCAGGCTGAACGTGTTCAAGGATCCCGATATCCGCGCCGAGCTCACCTCGAGCGTAAAGATGCCATTCTTTGCCTGCGCCGCTTCGATGCTGATGCTCTTCGTTTCGGTGGGCGTTCTCAAGACCCTGCCCGAGGAAAGAAAGCTCGGGCTCTACGACAGATTCGCCTCGCTCGGCGGCAGTCTCTTCCAGCTCATACTTTCAAAATTCATCACGGCGGCCGTATTCTGCGCGATCGGCATAGTGCCGCTCTATTTCATCCTGAAGCCGGAGCTTGCGGGCGGCGTGCCGGTGCTTCTTGCGGCGTTTATCGCCTGCTTTTTAATGATGCTCGCGCTCACCGATATCGCGCGCGGTGCCGAGAGCTTCATGCTGCTCGGCGGCGTGCTGACTGCGCTTTCGCTGCTCTTCGGCGGCGTTATCTATCCCGCAAAGCTCTTCCCGCTATTTGCAAAGCGCATCTCGGTGCTGACAATTCCGAAATACCTGCTCGCGGGGCTTGAAAAGGCGGAGCCCGCCGTTTCGGTGCTTCCGCTGCTGATCATCGCCGCCGCCTGCCTCGCATTGTTCATAGCTGCGGAGCTTATCACGCATGGCGGACGGGCGAAAAGAAGGAGGGCGGCATGAAAGCTTCTTCTGCAAAGGGCAGACCTGTTATCGGCTCGCTGCCGCGCCTCTTCGCGCTGGCGGTGAAAAAGCTTCCCGCGATGGCGGGAGGGTATGTTTCGCTCGTGCTTGCGCTCGCTGCGGCGCTTCTGATGTTCTTCACGGCGCATCGTGCGCTTGAAACCAAGGCGCCCGCCTCGCTTCGCATTGCCTGCGTGGATAACGACGCCTCATCGGTTTCTTCCGAGCTCGTTTCCATGATACTCGGCGCAAACGGCGCTTCGGTGGAGCTTATCGAATGCGATTCGCTCGACTCCGCAAAAGCGCTTGCGGAGGGCGGCGGTGCGGAGGGCATCCTCGTGATAAGGGAGGCGCTCGCGGAGCACCTCAAAAACGGCGCCGCCGCGCTCGAGTATTTCCCTTCAAGGGGCGCTTCCTCCGCTCAGGCGGCAAGGGAGCTGATCGCGGGCGAGGCCGTAACGCTCGGCAGCAGGCTGCGTGCCGAGGCTTACTTTGAGAATTTGAGCGGCAGAGCGCCGAGCGCGGAGGAGAAGCTCGCGCTCGAAAAGGTCTATACCGAAAACAGAGCGCAAGAAGGCTCGGCGGTTGAAAAAACCACGGTCTTTTCGGGCTCCGAAACCGAAAAACCGGCGGAGACCGATCTTCTCGGCGCGTTCTTTGCGCGATATTCCGGCTTCGCCGCCTTCGTGATAATGCTGATACTGCTGATGCTCGGCGCGTTTTCGGGCTCGCGGGATGAAAAAAACTGCATGGAGCGCATCAGCTCCTATCGCAGCGGCAGAAGCCTTGGCTTCCTTTCAAGCCTTGCTTCGCTGATGCTGCTCGGGCTCGTGATACTTGCGCTCTCGCTCATCCCCTCGGGCGGTGCGAGTCTCATTCAGTTCGGCGCGGGCGCAGCGTATATCTTCTGCGCCTCGTCGCTTGCGCTCCTTCTCGGCAGCATCTCGGGATCGGCGCGTGCGGAGCTCGCTTCGCCGCTCATCGCGTTTTTGACGGCGCTTGCCGGCGGCTGCTTCACCGATCCATCCGCGCTCGGCGGCGGCTTTAAAACCATTTCCCGCTTCACGCCGCAGGGGCAGTACCTCGCCGCGCTCGAAGGGGAAACGGCGTTCATCGCCGTGCTTGTCGCGGCAGGGCTCATTCTTCTGCTTCTTTCGCGCCTTCTTGCGCGCGCTGCGAAAAGGGCGATGCAAGCTCGCTGATATCGCTGATAAGACCGCCCTCAAGCTCAAATCCATACGCGCTTGCACGACCCTCCTTCACTGCACCGATGATGGGAGGGTCGCTTTTTTGCCGAAACGGCGAAGCCCGCGCCTCGTCGAAATCGCCGAAGAACTCCGAAAGCCCGCCGAAGTCAAGCCCCTCGGCAAGCGCCGGGGTCAGCAGTGCCATCGCCTCATCGCCCCTTCCGAGAAGCAGGCATTCCATCAGCGCAAGCGCCGTTTCCCACTCATCCGCCGCTAGGCGCATGGGGTGGGTGAAATAGCCTATCTCGAATGCTTCATCAAGCGCTCCCTCGCCGCCCTCCGAATGCGGACCCGAAACGCCGCAAACGCTCCTAAGCCCCTCGCCGCTCGGCTCATATCTCAGCCGCTGCTGATGCGAAAACACTGTCCCAAGCTCGTTTATCACGATAAATCGTCCGTCCTCTATGAAGCAGCGGTCGCCCTCGAGCTCGCCCTCAAGCTCGAAGCGCTCGTTGAAAAGCAGCAGCCTTTCGAAGCGGCCAGCTTCTGCGGAGCCTTCGCCGAAGCTTGCGTGCACGACGATCAGCCGGGCAAACCCCGCGTCAAGCAGCCGCAGCTCGCCCTCCGTGCCGCGCCCGAGGATATAGCCCCTTTCGCCGCCGTTCACGCGGACCGAGAGCCGCAGCCCGCAGTCCCGATAGAGGAGGACGGAAGCGCTTGAGCCCGCGTTTTCGCTGCTGCTAAGCTCGAATTCGAGGCTGTCGAGCTGCTTCGGTTCGATCGCCCGCTCGCTTCGCGGATACTCGCATATCAGCTCGTAGACCCGTTCGAACTCGCATTCCTCCGCACCTCTTTCCGCGCCTCTTTCCGCGCCGTCCGCGCTCCAATCGATCAGGCGCAGCCCGCCCCCGCCGCATGAGTCACCGTCATTTGCTTTTAGCAGCAGCCCCGTCCCACTTCGATAGAAGCTCAGCTCCCGGCAGAGCGGTTCCGCGCCGCACCCCGTCACGGGCGTCAGCACGATCAGCGCGCTCGTACTCAGTTCGTCCGTTCCAACCCCGAAAACCTCCTCCGCATCGAAGCGGAAAAGCGTTTTGTCCGTCCCTGCGCGAAAAAAGCCCTCGCCGTGGATACTGACGGCGGAGGGCGCGTCGCTCGTTATCTTGATCAGCATCTCGCTCGTGCTCCATCATTTTTTTTATCGGCTGAACGCGGCTTTTGCCGCTTCAAAAAATACTTTATTTGAATATCGGCAATACTATTACCCGTTAATAATTGAAATTGCGGCGATAATATGGTAAAATTTAACAATACGCTCAGGCATTCGACAGGAAGCGACAAAAGCTCCGCCGCTTCCCGCGATAAAAGTGAGCCGTCCGATAATAGAATCATACCGAAAAAGCTAAACGGAGGGAAAACCATGCTCGTACTTTTCACCGATACCGATACCGATATGACCCCCAGGATGGCCGAGAAATACGGCTATAAGCTGATCAGCATGCCGTACAGCATCGACGATAAAAACGTATATCCCTACGTGGATTTCGATGAGTTCAACGCGCATGAGTTCTACGACCTTCTCAGAAGCGGCGTTGTTCCTAAAACAAGCGCGCTGAACGCGGATGAGTATAAGGAGTATTTCGAGCCCGTTTTCGCAAACGGGGACGATATCCTCTACCTTCATTTTTCAAGGAATATGAGCGGCACCTTCAACGCGATGGAGATCGCGGTTCGGGAGCTGCTTGAAAAATACCCCGAGCGCAAATTCGATTCGATCGACACCAACGGCATCTCCATCGGCAGCCTCATCATGCTCGAGCAGGTCGGCGAGATGTATAAGCGCGGCGCGAGCGTGGAGGAAATGCGAAGCTTCGTTGAATCGGAAAACAAACGCTATGCGATCTATTTCTTTGCGGACGATCTCTCGTTCTTCAAGCGCAGCGGCAGGGTCTCGGGCTTAGCGGGCGCAGTTGGAACGCTTCTTTCTATCCGCCCGATAATGCATATCAGCGATGAGGGCAAGCTCGTCAGCATCGGCAAGGAGAAGGGCCGCAAAAAGGCGCTTGAAAGGCTGATCAGCACGGTCTTGGAGCTTGGCGACGAAGTCGAAAAGCACAGGATCATCGTCACCCATACCGATGCGCCCGAGATAGTTGAGGATGCGATAAGGATGCTGCATGAGCATTTCGGCGAAAACCTCGATATCGAGCTGATCGACGTAAACCCGACCGTCGGCTGCCACTGCGGGCCGAGCACCGTCGGCATCTGCTTCCGCGCAAAGCACAGATAACGGGGTAAGAGCCATGGTAGTTGTCGAAGAGGTCAAAACCAAGAAGCAGCAGAGGGAGTTTTTGAACTTCCCGCTGAAAATGTACAAGGACAATCCGTATTTTGTGCCGCCGCTCTACGGCGATGAAAAAAAGATATTCCGCTCCGATTACGTCTATTATGACACCTGCGAGGCGGTCTACTACAATGCCTATATGGACGGCAAGATGGTCGGCAGGATCAGCGGCATCCTTCAAAAGGCGAGCAACGAAAAGCGCAATGAAAGGCGCATCCGTTTCACGAGATTCGATTCGATAGACGATCAATCGGTTGCCGACGCGCTCTTCGCCGCCGTAGAAAAATGGGCGCTCGAAAAGGGGATGGACACCGTCTGCGGTCCGCTCGGCTTCTCCGATCTCGAGCGCGAGGGTCTGCTCGTTGAAGGCTTCGACGAGCTCGCCACCTTTGAGGAGCAGTACAACGCCGAATACTACGGCAGGCTCATCGAAAACTGCGGCTACGAAAAGGAAGTGGACTGGCTCGAAAGCAAGATCTATCTGCCCGATGAGCCGGACGAGCGCCTTGAAAAGCTCGGCGAGGGGCTGATGAAGCGCTATAAGCTGCATATCGGCGAGGCGAAGAGCCCGCGCGATTTCGTGAACAGATATGCGGACGATCTCTTCGCCCTGCTCGACGTTGCCTACGAGGATATCTACGGCACCGTGCCTTTTACGGACGGCATGAAGAAGCTGATGATCGATAACTTCCTGCTCATCGTTGATCTCGACAAAACCGCCGTCATACTCGATGAAAACAATAAGCTCGTCTGCCTCGGAGTAAGCTTCCCGTCCATCGCAAAGGCGGTGCAGAAATCGGGCGGCAGGCTCACCCCGATAACGCTGATAAAGCTGCTCAGGTCCATCAAAAAGCCCGAGATACTCGATCTCGGACTCGTTGCGGTCGCGCCCGAATATGCCAATAAGGGCGTTGGCGGCATCGTGTCCGCATACCTCATGCGCCTGCTTCGCGAAAGCGGCGTTAAGTACGCGGAAACCAACCTCAATCTTGAAACGAACCATGCCATTTTGAACCAATGGAAGCGCTTCAAATCCGTTCAGCATAAGCGCAGAAGGGCGTACGTGAAGCGCCTTACGCAGGAATAAACCAAGCAGCAAAATGACCGCCGCAGCGCTCATTTTCAATTCTGCGTCATAAAAAGGTCGGTTATCGCTCCTTAAAAGGTTCTGCACTCCTTGCTTTTGGATGGAAAAACCCAACCGATCCCGCCAGCGCCGCGTTATATATTTAGATGATAATATCGTCCATGCCGAAAAAGCGGCGGCAAATTGCCCTAAGCGAGAACAAGGCTGAAGCGCAGAACGCAGGACAAGAACACCAATATTTTTAAATAGGGGAATCGTCTATGAGCGCAAGAGATCACAGTAAATTTGCGGAAATCATGGCGGGACTGCTTACCGTCATCGCAATCATCGCGGTTTTCTCAGTGTTCTTATTGCTTTGCGGGTTCTTTAAAGATAACCCTGATGAGCCGCTTCCTCAAGATATGTTGGAGGAGCCCGCAGCTCAAATCGAGGAGCCAATGGAGGAACTTGCTGATTATTTTGATCTCACGGCTATTGCGCTACTCGCATTTCTCTTTCTTATGATGCTGAATCCTCTGCAATCCTGCCTTTATAGGCTCCATCCTGCATGGAACATCGTGTTTATAGCTGTATTCACTCTGTTCTTTGCTTTAACCGTGAAGCTGATCGCTTTTCTTTTTGAGACTGTGCCGCAAAACAAATGGGAGCTGCTGCTCGTTGTTCCGATCGTGCTGTACGTGGTGCTTGGGCTTACTGCTTCAATTATCGCGCTGATAGTCAGGCGCGGCGAGTGGAGAAAAAGGCGGTTTCGCGATGCGCCGTGCTATTGGTGGGATATCCTCATGGTCTATACCCTTTTCCTGCTTGGCACGATCCCGTTTGCCATTCTTGGAATCGCGTTTCTGCCCGTCGTGCTCGTCGGCTTTGCCGCAAGGCATATCTATATTGTCCGAATGCTTGTTCGGAATAAAATAGCCGATAAAAAACGGAGCGCGCCAACCGAACCCGCCGCGCTCGCCGAAGCGCAGGGCGGATAGCGGTTTGTCATAACAAAAAATAAAAATTGAAGAGATCCCGCAGGGATCTCCACCTCAACTATTCACTATACATTATTAATTATTCACTGAAAAAGCGCACCGGTCGCCCGATGCGCTCTTTTCGTTCATTTAAGTTTTCGCGCCTTATTTGCGCTTATTTCCGAAAAGCCCTCTGAAAATGCTCTTGCCGATCTCTCTCCCGAAGGAGGTGGCGGCGGAGCTGGCGGCCTTGCCGAAGGCGGATTGCTTTTTCTTTGCCTGCTTCGCCTTCTGCTGCTTTTCCTTCTCCTTGCGCTCTTTTTCCTCCTGCTTTTCCTTCTCCTTGCGCTCCTTCTCGGCCTGCGCGGCGGCCTCGGCCTCCGCCTTCTCCTTGGCGGCCTGCTCCTGCTCCTCGGTGATCACTTCATACGCCGATTCGCGGTCCACCGTGTCCTTATACTTGGAGTTCAACGGGCTCATATTGATGAACTGCGCGATGATGCCCACGTCGGCAGCGTTCATGCTGCTCTTGGGCGGCAGTATGTTCGCCCTTTCAACGATGGTCGGAGTGCCTTTGGCGTCGAGCACCGATACCAGCGCTTCACCGACCGCAAGCTCCTGAAGCACGCGCTCGGTGTCGAAATTCTCGTTCGCGCGGAACGAACGCGCCGCATAGCGCAGACCCTTCTGCTCGTTGGGCGTGTAGGCACGAAGCGCATGCTGAACGCGGTTGCCGAGCTGACCGAGAACGCTCTCGGGTACGTCCGCCGGGTTCTGCGTGATGAACCAAACGCTGACGCCCTTGGAGCGGATAAGGCGAATGACCTGCTCGATCTTTTCAAGCAGAGCCTTGGGCGCGTCGTTGAAGAGCAGATGCGCCTCGTCGAAGAAGAACGCGATCTTGGGCTTATCGAGATCGCCCGCCTCGGGCAGAAGCTCGTATAGCTCCGAGAGCATCCAAAGAAGGAAGGTGCTGTATAAAAGCGGGTGCTGGAAAAGCTCGGCGGCCTCGAGTATGTTCATATAGCCGCGGCCGTCCGCGTCCCAATCGAACCAATCCTTGATATCGAGTGCGGGCTCGCCGAAGAAGATTTCGCCGCCCTCGTCCTCAAGCGCAAGCAGCGCCCTCTGGATCGCGCCGACCGACTGCGCGGCGATATTGCCGTAGATGAGCTTGTATTCGTTTGCGTTGTCGCCAACGTGCTGGAGCATGCTGCGAAGATCCTTGAGATCGATGAGCAGAAGCCCGCGCTCGTCCGCGATCCTGAATACTATCCTGAGCACGCCCTCCTGCGTTTCATTGAGCCCAAGAAGCCTTGCAAGCAGCTCCGGCCCCATGTCCGAGATGGTGGTGCGAACGGGATGGCCGAGCTTGCCGTAAACATCGAAGAAGCGAACGGGGAAGGAGGTGTAGTTGAAATCCTCGATATGCATCGTGTCGATGCTGCGGCGAATATGCTTGTTCTCGCTGCCGGGAACGCACATTCCCGAAACGTCGCCCTTGATATCGGCAAGGAATACGGGCACGCCCATCTCGCTGAACGATTCGGCGATAACTTTCAATGTAACGGTTTTGCCCGTGCCGGTCGCGCCGGCGATAAGGCCGTGGCGATTGCACATCGCGGGCTCAAGATATACGCGCTCGTCTCCGGTTGCGAGCCAGATCTTTCCTTCTTCGCGCAGATACATAGCTGTTTCTCCTTTGCATGCCGCAAAGCGCGGCTTAGTTCAAACATGTCTATTATATAATCGGGCGCGGGTCCTGTCAAGGCGCACGGGACGAAAATAGCCTTTTTCAAAACCATCTCTCTTAAAACAAATCGTTTGTAAAAGTAAAACCGCCAGATCCGCGCCGCTCACGGTTATTGACATGAACGAAGAAAAGTGCTATAATCATTACATATATGGCGTTGACGGAGAAAAAGGGCCCGTTTTGCTCAAGAGAGAGCCGCATTAGCTGGGAGCGGCTTGCAGGGCGCGTCCGCGAAGTTCCCTCCCGAGCCGTTTCGGTGAAGCCGAAAAGCGCGAATTCGCTTTGAAACTGCTTTTTCGGTGCGTAGTTGAGACCGGGCGAGCCCGATACAGCTCATAAAGGCGGTTTGCCCCTTTCCGTGCTTCTGCGCGGCGGCAAAACGCGAATTAGGGTGGTACCACGAGATAGGCGCGCTCGTCCCTTCGGGATGGGCGCCTGTATTTTTAAAGCAAGGAGAAACTAAAATGCTTGAAGAACTTGCAAAAATTCGTGAGGAAGCGCTGAAAAGGCTCGAGAGCATCGAGACCGAAGCGGAGCTCACCGAATTGAACGTTAACATTCTTGGCCGCAACGGCGCGCTCACCGGCATACTGCGCGGCATGAGCAAGCTTTCGCCCGAAGAAAGAGCCGCGCTCGGCAAGGAGGCAAATGAAGTAAAGCAGTGCCTTACCGCCGCATTCGACGAAGTGAAGGCCCGCCTCGAGGCAAATGCCGAGGAAGCGCGCATCAAGGCGGAAACGATAGACGTTACGCTCCCCGGCGTGATCGGCACCCCGGCCGGCAGGCTCAGCCCGCTGACGCTGGTCTATCGCCAGATACGCGACGCGCTCATAGGTCTTGGCTTCACCACCTACGAGGGGCCCGAGGTGGAGTTCGACGACAACAACTTCACAAAGCTCAACCTGCCCCTCAACCATCCTTCGAGGGATATGCAGGATACCTTCTACGTGGACGATAAGGTGCTTCTTCGCACGCACACCTCCGCCTGCGAGGCGCGCGCACTGATGACGCTCGAGCCGCCGTTCCGCCTCGTGATCCCCGGAAGATGCTTCCGCGTGGACGAGCCCGATGCGAGCCACAGCCCCATCTTCATGCAGATGGAGGGGCTTGTGGTGGATAGGAATCTTACCATCGCCGATCTTAAGGGAACGATCGATGCCTTTGTTAAGGCGGTGTTTGGTGAAACCGTCAAAACAAGGTTCAGACCAAGCTATTTCCCGTTCACCGAGCCCTCCGCCGAGGTGGATATTAGCTGCACGATCTGCGGCGGGCGGGGCTGCTCGTCCTGCAAGGGCACGGGCTGGATGGAGATCTTGGGCTGCGGCATGACCAACCCCCACGAGATCGAAAACTGCGGGCTCGATCCGCACGAATGGAAGGGCATGGCGTTCGGCGTGGGCGTGGACCGCGTTGCCTGCCTAAAGTACGGCATAAACGATATCCGCCTTTTGTACGAGGGCGATGCGCGCTTCCTGCGCCAGCTCTGATTTAAGGGAAAGGAGACCGATAGATTATGAAGCTTCCTCTTAAATGGCTCAAGGATCACGTTGAGTATAAGGTTTCCCATCAGGAGTTTGCAAACCTGATGCTGCTGCGCGGCTTCGAGGTCGCCGATATAATCCCCGAGATGAAGGCGACCGGCGTGGTGGTCTGCACCATCGATGCGATCGAGCAGCACCCGAACGCCGAGCGTCTGCGCGTTTGCAGCGTGGACATCGGCAAAACGGATGAGACCGGCGAAAAGCAGAATATCACCATCGTCACAAACGCGCAGAACGTCAAGGAGGGCGATCAGGTGCCCGTGGCGCTCGACGGCGCGGTGCTTGCGGACGGCATGGTGATCCACCCCACCAAGATGCGCGGCGTTGAGAGCCTCGGCATGTTCTGCGGCGGCGCGGAGCTCGGCATAAGCGATGCGGAGTATCCCGGCGCAGGCGGGGACAGCGTGCTCGTTCTGAATGAAAGATACGAAAACGGCGATAAGATAGAGACCGCGCTCGACCTTGAGGATGTTGTTTTCGATATCGAGCTGACGCCGAACCGCACGGACTGCCAGAGCATACTCGGCCTCTGCCGTGAGGCGGCAAGCGCACTCGGGCAAAGGTTCACCGAGCCCGAGATCAAGCATATCGAGGGTGTTGGCGATGCAACCGAATACGCCGAGGTAGACGTGCTGAACGACACGCTCTGCCCGCGCTACCTTGCAAGGGTCGTGACCGATCTCAAGGTGGAGCCCTCACCGAGCTGGATGCAGCTTCGCCTGAAGCTCGCGGGGCTTCGTCCGATAAATAATATCGTTGACATAACCAATTTCGTGCTGCTCGAGTACGGGCACCCGATGCACGCCTTCGACCTTTCCTGCATAACCGACGGGCATATCGTGGTTCGAAACGCGAAGCAGGGGGAGACCGTCACCGCGCTCGACGGCAAGGAGCGCGAGGTGTCGAACGACATGCTGCTCATCGCCGATCCCACCAAGGGCGTTGGCATAGCGGGCGTTATGGGCGGGCTCAACTCGGAGATAACCGACGAAACGAAGGTCGCGCTCTTTGAAAGCGCCGTGTTCCTTCCCGAAAATATCAGGCACACCACGCGCAAGCTGCGCCATTCCACCGATTCCTCAGTGCGCTTCTGCAAGGGCGTTGAGCCCGTGAACGCCGAGAAGGCGATCGAGCGCGCGATCGAACTTGTTTACGAGCTCGGCGCGGGCAAGGTGGTCGGCGGCCTCATCGGCACCTGCGAAGAAAAGATCGAGCCGCGCATCGTGCATGCCGATATAAAGCACGTGAACGCAATACTTAATACCGACCTTTCCGGCGAAAAGATGGCGGAGCTGCTCGCCTCGATAAATATCCCCGTGACCGTTGAGGGCGATAAGCTCAGGATCGAGGTCCCCCATTTCAGAACGGATATCGAATCCGGTCTTGAAACGGATCAGGATATCGCGGAAGAGGTCGGCAGGCTCTATGGCTACGACAATATCCCGCCCACCCTGATGAATGGTGATACCTTC
Organism: Clostridia bacterium; assembly: GCA_017523925.1. Lineage (GTDB taxonomy): Bacteria > Bacillota > Clostridia > Christensenellales > CAG-138 > PeH17. Next base: position 75,679 of record JAFWVQ010000027.1, on the reverse strand, counting down.
CGCGGCAAGCTCGGCGAGAGCTTCGCGCGCGAGGATGAGATAAAGGACCTGCTTTGCTCGATGGGCTTCATGGAGCTGTATAACTACAACTTCACATCCCCGCAGGAATACGATGCGCTGCTGCTCCCGGCGGACGACGAGAAGCGGCAGACCGTGCGTCTCAGAAACCCCTTCGGCGAGGATCAGAGCCTTATGCGCACAACGCTCATCGGCGGTCTTCTGCGCACGCTTCGCCTGAATGCAAACAGAAAGAGCGGACAAGGCAGATTCTTCGAGCTTGGCAACGTACATTTCAACAACAACCCCGAGCTCCCCGAGGAGCGCAGGCTTCTCGGCATCGTCTGCACGGGCGCGGATGAAAGCTTCTACACCCTCAAGGGCGTTGTGGAGCAGCTCTTCTCGGTGCTCGGTGCGAAGCAGCTGCGCTTCGAGCGCGGAGGCGGCGAGTATCTGCATCCGGGTCAGAAGGCGCATATCCTGCTTGAGGGCGAGTGCATAGGCGAGATGGGCGGCGTTCATCCGAAGGTGCTCAAGAGCTTCGAGCTTGAAAAGAGCGCATATATCGCGGAGATAGACTTCTTCAAGCTCCTCTCGCATCTCGTCGCGGTCAAGAAGTTCAGGCCGCTGCCCAAGTTCCCGCTCGTGCCGCGCGATCTTGCGATAGTTGTGGATGAAGCTGTCGAGGCGCAGAACATAATCGACGTTATCGCTGCGGCCAAGACGGCGGCGATCGTTGAGAACGTGCGCGTGTTCGATGTGTTCTACCCGAAGACGCCCGGCGAAAAGGGTATCCCCGAGGGCAAGAAGAGCATGGCGTTCCGCTTCGAGCTGAGAAGCGAGGACCATACCCTCAACGATGAGGAGATCAACCGCACCGTCAACCAGATACTCAAGGCGCTCAAGTTCAGGCTGGATGCCGATTTGAGAAGCTGATATGATAAACAGCCGGGCTGCCGCTTTGACGGCGGCTCGGCAGCATAAGCGTTATGTTCAATATAGTTCTCGTTGAGCCCCAGATCCCGCAGAACACCGGCAATATCTCGCGCACCTGCGCCGTTACGGGCTGCTCGCTCCATCTCGTGGAGCCGCTCGGCTTCAAGATAGACGATAAAAAGCTCAAGCGCGCGGGGCTCGACTATTGGAGCGAGCTCGACATACATTACTACAACAGCTTCGAGGAGCTCGAAGAAAGGTTTCCCGAGGCGCGCTTTTTCCTCTTCTCCACGCATGCGGAGAGGACCTACACCGAGGTGAGCTACCGTCCGGGCGATTTTCTCGTTTTCGGGAAGGAGACCGCGGGGCTCGGGGAGGCGCTTTTGTCGAGGAGAAGAGAGGACGCGGTGCGCATCCCGATGCGAAAAACGCTGCGTTCGCTGAATCTTTCCAATTCCGCCGCGATCGCCGTGTACGAGGCGCTGCGGCAAAACGGGTTCGGTGAGCTCGTTTGAGATGAATACTTTTTTGAGGGGAAGAAGTATGAGCAATAAAACCATCGATCATATTCTTGAAAACGGAATAATCGCGATAGCAAGGGGGATCTACGGTGACGCGCTGATCAGGACCGTCGGCGCGCTTGCGGATGGAGGGATCCGCGCCGTTGAGGTCACCTTCGAGCAGCATCTCATCGGAGACGACACCTTTCGCTCCATCATCGAACTGAACAGGGAGTTCAAGGGAGAGGTAGCGATCGGAGCCGGCACCGTGATGACGCTCGGGCAGCTCAAGCTTGCCTACGGCGCGGGCGCGGAGTACATCGTTTCGCCGAATACGAACGAGGCGATAATCCGCGAGACCAAGCGCCTCGGCATGATCTCGATCCCGGGAGCGATGACGCCCACCGAGATCGCGGCCGCTGCTTCCTTCGGCGCGGACATAGTCAAGGTCTTTCCTGCGGGAAGCCTCGGGCCGGAGTATTTCGCCGCAGTAACGACCCCGCTTTCGCATATCAAATGTGCGGCGGTCGGCGGCGTAACGCTCAATAATATCGCAAGCTTCAGAAAAAGCGGCGCCTGTGCATTCGGCATCAGCTCATCGCTTTTTGATAAAAAGCTGATCGAGAGAGGGGAGTTGGACGCGATAACCAAGATCGCTTCCGAGTTCGTCTGCGCGTCGATGAACGACTGACAGATCGACATGATATGGGCGGTATGAGCAAGAGCGGCAGCAAAACCGAAACCGGCGAAAAGCTCGCCAAGGTCGAAAGCATCCATGAGAATCACCGTGAGCGCGTGCGCAGGGCGTATATCGAGCACGGCGATCTTTCCGGCATGCACGATCATCAGATCCTCGAGCTTATCCTGTTTTATGCGATAAAAAGAAGGGACGTGAACCCGCTTGCACACAGGCTGATAGACCGATTCGGCTCGCTGAAAAACGTGCTTCGGGCAGGCGTGGACGAGCTTTGCACGGCGGGGCTCTCCGAAAGCACGGCGGTGCTGCTGAAACTCGTTGGGGACGTTGGCTTTGCGATAGACCGCAGGGAAGCGGAGGAGCGAACGATCGAAACCACGAACGACGCGCTTGAGGTTTGCTACAAGCTGCTCTATAGGGAAAAGAATGAATGCGTTGCGCTGATCTGTCTCAACGCCGCAAAGCATATCTCCAAGATCAGCATCAAGACCGACGGCCTTGCCGACAAGGTGAGCGCGCTTCCGAAATGGATCGTGGATACCGCGCTGAAATGCGGCTCCCATGCCGTCATCCTTGCCCACAACCATCCTTCCGGTTCGATCGCGCCCTCACAGCAGGATAAGGCGACCACCTCCATGCTCGAGCGGCTGCTTGCTCAGCTCGACATCAAGCTGTACGACCATGTGATCGTCACTCAAAGCGTATGCTATTCCATGAACCGCGATTTTGAAAAGCGCATGGATCAGCAGCCCGCCGACGGTGCGGACGGCAGCCGAGCGGACGTGAGCTGACGCAATGCGAAAAAACTATAAGCGAAAAGCGAAAAACGGAAACCGGAAACGATTACGAAAATGTTTCAATTAATGTGAAGAAGGTTATGATGAAAAGACTCGCTAAAACCACTATTATCTGCGCACTTGCGCTCATTTTCATGCTTGCTTTCGCGCTTGCCGCCTGTTCTAATAGCGGCGAAAAGCTCAAGAGCGCCGAGGATATCTACAAGCATGCGCTAACGCTTTCAACCTTCCCCGAGCTTGTAAGGCTGGATGAGGCGGAGCTTGGGGAGCTCGGAATAGAGGCGCAGAAGCTTTCGGGCTATGAGATGCACGTATCAAAGGATAATCCGCTTGCGGACGAGATAGCGGTATTCGAGCTTTCGGATGAGAGCTATAAACCCGTGCTCATCAGGCTGCTGAACTCAAGGCTTCGCAGCGCCGCAGCCGCGGCGCGCGATTACAGCCCCGAGCAGTACGACATCATTCAGAGATCGGCCGTCGAAGAAAAGGACGGCTTCATTTTCTACGTTGTAAACGCCAACAGTGCGCGCGTTGTTTCGGAGCTCAAAAAGCTCATCGATGATTGAATGCGTAAAGCTCCGGGCGCGCAGCATGAAATTGTGAACGAAAAAGCCTTATGAAAGATGAATTTTCAAGATCAGCACTGCTTCTCGGCGAAGAAGCCGTTGAAAAGCTCGCCGCCTCCCGCGTTGCCGTTTTCGGCGTCGGAGGGGTCGGCGGCTTTGCAGTTGAAGCGCTTGCCCGAAGCGGCGTCGGTGCGCTCGATCTTATCGACAGCGACACCGTTGCGCGCTCGAATCTGAACAGGCAGATCATCGCATTGCAGAGCAATATCGGAAGCTATAAGGTGGACGCTGCGGCGGAGCGGGTCAGAAGCATCAACCCGGATTGCCGCGTGACGGCGCACCGCATTTTCTACCTTCCCGAGACCGCGCATGAATTCGATTTTTCGGAGTATGACTATGTGATCGACGCGATCGACACCGTCAGCGGCAAGCTGATGCTCGTAATGGCGGCCGAAGAGGCAAAAACGCCGATCATCTGCTCGATGGGCGCAGGAAACAAGCTCGATCCGACCGCGTTTCGGGTGGCGGATATCTACCAAACCGCCGTCTGCCCGCTTGCGCGCGTGATGCGCAGAGAGCTCAAAAAGCGCGGCATAAAGAAGCTCAAGGTCGTGTACTCCGAGGAGGAGCCCGCCGCTCATCGCTGGTCCGATGAAAAGACCGAGGCCGTTCCGGAGGGCAGCTCGAGGCGCTCGATCCCGGGCTCGGTCGCGTTCGTGCCGTCCGTGGTCGGGCTGATAATCGCGGGCGAGGTGATAAAGGATCTTGCCGGGCTGAACGGTGCGCCGCGCAAGCATGGAGGCTGAACAATGACCGTGATCATCGCCTGCAGCTCACTGAGCGAATACGTTGAATATGCTCAAAAGAAGGTCGGAACGGACCATCCCGTGTATTATCTCGACCGCAAGTATCACCGCGATCCCGCTGAAATGCGCTCCAAAGTGATCGAGACGATCGAGCGTTTGCCGGCGGATACCGAAACCGTGCTCGTTGCGATGGGCTTCTGCGGCGGCTCCTGGGATGGGGTCCGTGCACCGTTCCGTATGGTGCTGCCGAGGGTCGATGATTGCGTTTCGCTGCTTTTGCAGACGGGCGACCTGCCGATATCCGATCTGAAACTGCCGAAGCACCTTTACGTTCGGGCATTGGAGCCTTCGACAGAATCGTTCAAGAGGATATTCGACAGCCTTACCTCGGATAAGGATGAGGAAACAAAGCGCCGCTACCATCAAGATTGGAAGCGCTGTTACGACTGCATCTCGATTATCGATACCGGCATCAACGATTGCCGCAGAGAGGACTATTTCGAAACCGTCGAAATGGATGCGGACTGGCTCGATGCAAAAACGGAATACGTTCCGGGCGGAGCGCACCTTATTGAGAAGCTTCTCCGCGGCGAGTGGGACGAGCAGTTCCTCGTGCTCGAGCCGAATGCAGCCGTATCGAAAGGTAAAATGCTGATAGGCTGATATAGCGGATGCACCATCGGCCGATTCGCCGACGTCATAAAATCCACACCATCCCGCAACCCCCTGTTGCTTGCAAAACCCTCCCTTTAGCATTATAATCAAGCCATCAAGCACAAGGAGGCATCCGCATGGACACCAAACAGGTTTTATTCGAGCTTCGCACCAAGCACGGGCTCTCGCAGGACGAGCTTGCGGAGAAGGTTTTCGTTACCCGCCAGGCGGTCTCGCGCTGGGAAACGGGCGACACCGTGCCGAGCACCGAAACGCTCAAGCTGCTTTCAAAGCTCTACAACGTATCGATAAACACCCTGCTCGGTTCGCCGCAAAAGCTCATCTGCCAATGCTGCGGAATGCCGCTCGAGGATGAGCTCATCGGCAGGGATGCGGACGGCGTGCTGAACGAGGCTTACTGCAAATGGTGCTATGCGGACGGAACCTATACCTATTCCGATATGGATGAGCTGATAAACGTCTGCATTCCGCATATGGCGCAGCAGGGCTTCACCGAGGAGCAGGCGCGCGAGCATATGAAGGCGATCTTGCCCACGCTCGATTATTGGAAAAGGCACGACGAGCTTTCGGACGGCGGCAAGTTCGAGGCGCTCAAAAAGCAACTTATCGATGAGATAAACGCGCTCCAAATCGAGGGAATGCCCAAGCTCGAGGGGCTGAACGCGCTCGTGGGCAGCTACGTCAACCTCGCGTATCCGCTTCCGAGCGGCGCGTGCGTCAAGTTCCTGAACGATCAAACCACCTACCTCGGCAACCAGCTCGAAACGGGGGATGAGCGCTGCTTCGGCGTGCTTGCAAACGTCGATTTTATCCTCATTTGCACCTACGGCTGCGAGGGCGCGGAGCCCCAGCTTCTGCTCTATAAGAAAAGATAAGGATTTGAAACTATTCTATGCAATTTTGATCGAACCGCGCTTTTTCGGCGCGGTTTTCCGATTTTTCGGTTGTAATTTTCGCGAAGATTTGTTATAATATATGAATGAAAAAGAAGAGGAGGCAGGGATGAAAAGAGCCGAAATAATTGAAAAGCTGCGCGCTTTTCCGTATGTTAGTTCACAGTACTGGGTCATCACGGGCGGCGCGATGGTGCTGTACGGCATAAGGGATGAAGCGACCGATATCGACCTCGGCTGCACGCGCGAGATGGCGGACAGGCTCGAAGCGGAGGACTTTCTTCATAAGGTAACGCCCGATGGAAACCGCTGGTTCAAGCTCGGCGGCGATATCGAGGTGTTTGAAAACTGGCTCCATGATACGGTCGATACCGTCGAGGGCATCCCCGTCGTTTCACTTCGCGGCCTGCTTGAGATGAAAAAGGGCCTTGGAAGGCCAAAGGACAGGGTGGACGTTGAGCTGATAGAAGGCTTTATCGCGAATCGAAAAAACGAATGACAGAGCGGCTAATGCCGCATATAGTGAAAGGAGAAAACCATGGTAATTCTTATCGCCGGCGCTTCGCATTCGGGCAAGACCGCGTTTGCGCAGAAGCTGCTTGAAAAATACAAATACCCGTATCTGTCCATCGACCATCTGAAGATGGGGCTTATCCGCAGCGGCAATACGCACCTTACGCCCGAAAGTGACGATGAAGCGCTGACGGCGTACCTTTGGCCGATAGTGCGCGAGATGGTCAAAACCGCGATCGAGAACGATCAAAACCTCATCGTTGAGGGCTGCTATATCCCGTTCACATGGGCGCAGGACTTCGACGGCGAGTATCTCGGTCAGATCCGCTACTGCTGCCTTGTTCTTAGCCGAGGCTATATCGAAAAGCATTTCGACGATATCGAGAGATACGCCTCGGTGATCGAAAACCGCATCAACGACGAGGGGCTGAGCATGGAGGCCGTGCTTGAGGATAATCTGCGTATGCTCGAGCTTGCAACGCTCCATAACGTGAACTATATCCTCATAGACGGGGAATACGAGATAGACTTTGAGCTTTGATAGTTTGGAAAAATGAATTACAAAGTCATCGATGAAGAGCGCGGCATCAAAGCAGCTTTTCCGCCAATTTCTCCGCTTTTTCCATCGAATAGATGTATCTGTCATCCTCGCGCATATCATAGCGGTTGCCGAGCATGATCCATTCGCAGTATTCATAAAAAAGAAAATAATCGAGCGTGCGGCGGTATTCTTCAAGTGGGATACCGCGCTTTTTTATAAGGTTTTTGTAGTAATATTCTATTGCAAAGGCGCGATCTTCATCGGTCATATGGAAGAACGCAGCTTCGTCCTCGCGGCAATGCGCGATAAGCCGCGCAAGCGAGGCGGGGTAGGGAAGCATGCCGCCGCATTCCCAATCTATCAGCACGGCGCGATCCCCCACGAGCAGATTGAACGGAAGCAGATCGCCGTGGCAGAGCGTGCGCGGCGTACGTTTATAAACCTTGATGAAATCGGCGTAAACGCGATCGAGCTGCTCTGAGCCCAGATAGGTTCCTCTGCGTTCGATCCCCGCAAGCGAGTTTTCCACGGTAACTGCTTCGCAGTAAAGCTCTTCGCGCTCCCAGAACTCATCCTGCATGGCGATCAGCGCGTCGAGTGCCTTGACGAGCCTTGTGCGCTCGCAGCGGCGAAGCGTTTCCCCGGGGCAGTATTCAAGAAACAGATAGTTTTCGCCCTCATAGCAGACCGAGCAGAATAACTCGGGAGCATACGGTTTTTTCTCCGCGAAAAAGCAGCGGTATGCTTCAAGCTCATATGCTTTAGCGCGCTTCAAAACGCATTCGCGCTCGGCGGTCTTGACATGCCAAACGGCGTACTCGCTGCCGTCCTCATCGGCGGTGAATGCGCGAATATCGGCTTGCTCCGCGTCGTTCACGCCGAGCATGGAAAGTATTTCAACAAGCTGCTCATAAGACGGCTTCGGTTTTTCATCCATAATTACCAACCTCACCAAATAGAATCGAATCCATCATAGCATACGAAAGAGGCAAAAGCAAGACCGCCCCGTTTGGAGCGGCCTTGATGCTTTTATGAAGCTTATTCGTATTATTCGTCGTCATCGTCGTCCTTAACGGCGCTGTCGATGATCTTCTTGGCGATGTTCGCGGGAACGTCCTCATAGCGAACGAACTCGCTGGTGAAGGAGCCGCGGCCCTGGGTCATGGACCTGAGGTCGGTCGCGTAGCGGAACATTTCACTGAGCGGAGCCTCTGCGGTGATAACGGTGCCCTCGTCGGTCTGCTCGCTGCCGAGGGTGCGTCCGCGGCGGCCGCTCATGTCGCCCATGATGGCGCCCATGTACTCGTTGGGAACGGTGATCTGGTACTGATAGATGGGCTCGATCAGCACGGGGCTTGCCTTGGCGCAGGCGGCCTTGTAGGAAAGCCTTGCAGCGCTCTTGAACGCAACTTCCTTGGAGTCAACGGGATGGTACTTGCCATCGTAGAGGGTGGCCTTGATGCCGACCATCGGATAGCCCGCAAGAACGCCCTTGACCATGGCCTCGCGAAGACCCTTTTCAACAGCGGGGATGAATTCCTTGGGAACAACGCCGCCAACGATCGCATTCACAAACTCGAACTCGCCGGTGGGGGAGGGCTCAAAGCGCATCTGAACAACGCCGAACTGACCTGCGCCGCCGCTCTGCTTCTTATGCTTACCTTCGGCCTCCGCCATAGCGCGGATGGTCTCGCGGTACGGGATCTTCGGGTCGGAAAGCTCGGCCTCGACCTTGAACTTGTTCTTGAGCTTCGCGCAGATAACGTCGATATGCATTTCGCCAAGACCCTTGACGAGAACGTCGCCGGTCTCCGCGTTCTTCTCGATCTGCATGGTGGGATCTTCCTCGGTCAGACGGGTGATGCCCTGGATGACCTTATCCTCCTCACCCTGCTTCTTCGCGGAAACCGCACGGCTGATGCAGGGCTGCGGGAAGTCGATGGGAGCGAACTTAACGGGATCGGAAGCGTCGCAGAGCGTGTCGCCGGTGGCGGTGAACTGAAGCTTCGCCATTGCGCCGATGTCGCCCGCAACGATCTTATCGACCGTAACGAGGTTCTTGCCGCGCATCATGTAAACGGTGCCGCTCTTCTCGCTCTTCTCGGCGTTGGGATTGTATGCCGCAAAGCTCGCATCGATGGAGCCCGCGAAAACCTTCATGATGGAGATCTTGCCAACGAAGGGGTCGGCAACGGTCTTCATGACCTGCGCCGCAAACTTGCCGCCGGCGGTAACTTCGACCGCTTCACCGGTGCGGGCGTTGACGGCGGGACGGGCCTTCGCCTTATCGGCTGCGGGCAGATAGTGGATGATGTTGTTCATCAGCGTGTAAACGCCAACGTTCGGGAGCGCGGAAACGGCGGTAACGGGGGTTACGTCGCCGTTTGCAATGCCGAGGGAAAGACCGCGGATGATCTCCTCCTGGCTCAGCTCCATGGTGTCGAGGTAGGTCATCATCAGCTCCTCGTCGCCCTCCGCGGCGGCCTCCATGAGGCTCTCGCGAAGCTCGGCAGCGCGATCCGCAAGGTTCGCGGGGATGTCGATATTCTTCTCGCCCTTGCCGTCGAACTTCTTCGCGGTCATGGTGGTGAGATCAACGTAGCCGACGTACTGATCCTTTTCAATGATGGGGAGCTGGATCGGAACGCAGGAAACGCCGAACTTGTCGTGGAGCTCGCCCACGACCTTGTCGAAGTTCGCATTCTCGCGATCCATCTGGTTAACTACGATCATGCGGGGCATCTTCGCCTTCTTGCACATGCTCATGGCCTTCTCGGTGCCGACAACGGGACCGGAGACCGCGCCGCAAACGATGATAGCGGAATCCGCAAGCGCCATCGCTTCGTAAACCTCGCCGTAGAAGTCGAAGAAGCCGGGAGCGTCGATAAGGTTGACCTTGGTGTTGTTCCACTCAAAGGGAGCGACCGCGGCGCTGATGGAGATATGCCTCTTGGTCTCCTCGGGATCGTAGTCGGAAACGGTGGAGCCGTCGTCGACCTTGCCCATGCGGTCAAGAAGCCCTGCGTTGAAGAGCATTGCTTCGGTCAAAGTGGTTTTGCCTTCTCCGCCGTGGCCGAGTACGGCAACGTTGCGGATGCTGTCTGCCTGGTAGATTTTCATATTGATTTCTTATTCCCCTCTCGTGGTAATAATAGTAATCTTTCATACAGCGCAATAAAGCGCATATGCCAAATCATAGCATATCATAAAAACGTTAAAAAAGCAATATTGATAAACGGCTTTCGCGGGCAAAAGTCAATATATTTGAGCGTAAAAAGAGGCGCAAAACGCAAAAAACGCCGAAAAACGGCGCAAACGGGAGCACCAAGCGGCTATTTCCCGTAAACATAGGTGTTGAAGCTCTCTTCACCTCGATCGTCAAACAGGCTGCGAAGCGCCATGGCGTATTCGTCGCAGTCGTCGCATTCAAACTCTATCCGCTCGTATCGCTCAAAAAGACTGCTTGCAAGCGCATGGCAAAAGGCAGGGAAGGACGTATCCTCCGTGCCGCAAACATAGGCTATCTCGCTCTCATCGATAAATGCAAGGCAGATCGCGCCGCCGCCGGCTTGCGAGTAAACGGCCTCATCGGGAAGAGCGGAGCAAAATTCCTCGAATCGCGCGGTCAAGGGACTTATTGAGGCATGCGTGCGCTTGTATTGCTCAAACATCATAAACGCAAGCTCCGCATACCTATCCTCCCCGCGCTTTGCATAGAACAACTGCGGCGCGGACGGGCTCTTTTGCCCGCCCGGTCCACGGATAAGATCGCAGAGCTCAACGCTCATAGAATAGCATCTTCGCATCAGTTTGAAGCCGCCGGCAGCAAGAAAAGCCTCCATGCGCGCATCGCTCGATGGGATCATGACCTGAAGCGGCGCTTTTATCAGCTCGAAAAGCCCTTGAAAAAGCTCCGTGGCGATCTCGGGCAGGATCACTCCGTCATCGAAGGCAAGGTAGGCGTTTTGCGCGTGAAACGGGCTGCGAGCAATCCGCACACAGCCCAAGTTCGCGCCGTCCAGTCGAACGGCGACTGCATCATCGTTTTTCAGCGGTTCAAGCTCTATCACCGTTTCACCGATCGAGCATCATTTCAAGCTCATCACGTAGACCTGGCAGGGATTAGCCTTGTCCCAAAGCTCCGGAAAAACCTCGAATTCAAGAAAACCGCAGGCCTTATAGAATTCATTCGTCCTGTCGTATTCCTCGTAAAAGCCGCTCCGAACAGTCTTGACCTGCAAAAAAGCATAGCCCGCTTCAGCAGCGACGCGCCTTGCTTCATCGACCAAAGCCCTTCCAACGCCCATGCGGTGATGCTCCTTCAAAACGCCCATGCAGTGCAGCTCGACGGTCGCGCTCCCGGTTTGCGCAAGATAGAGAAACCCGACGGGCTTTTCGCCGTCAAACGCCGCAATAAACGGCTTATCCGCGCAGTTTTTTATGTAACCCTCCCGCGCTTCTAGTATGCCGAACCACTCGGGAAGCGCTTCAAGCACTCCCCGCGCTATCTGCATCCTGTCGGCAGCGCCGGGAACGGGCCGGAGCTCATAATTCGGACGGCTCATCTCCATCTGCTCGAGGGGAAGAATTCGGTGATCAGCGCAAACAGCACGCCGCCGATCGCGCCGACCCAAAAGTTGAATTGAAACGGCTCGCCTTTGAGCAGCGAAAGTATGAAAAATATAGCAACGATCAGCGCAAAATAGCCGATGCTCATCAAAAGCAGCTTTAAGTATCTGTTCATTTTACCTCCTATTACCTGCTTAAGCCTCAATCCGTCGAGATATCGTTAACGTCGTCGATGCTGTCGCCGCCGGCGCCGGGGCCGACTCTCCCCGCGATAAGATAGCAGGATTCCATCGGATCGAACACCACGCGCTTGAGAAGGCGAAAGCCCTCTATGCAGCCGGTGGAGGCAACATGCGTGCGGGGGCCGGTGCAGGGCTGAACGTTGTCGCCTATGCGAACGTGTTCCTCGTCCACGTAGGAGATCGGCAGATCCTTTGCGATGCATTCGTTTACGTAATCCTCCATCGCCTGAAGATCGACCTTGGGCGGATGATCGGGGAAGGAGAGCACGAAGCCGTGCTTGATGTCGCGGTGATGACATCTTGCAAGCTCCTCCTCGTCGAGAAACGCCTCGCAGAGATCCTCCGCAGTGTGCGTCATCCTTCTCAGCTCAACGCTTCTCGCCACGCGTTCATGCAGCTCGCTCGGGATCGGACCGAAGATCGTGGGGCGCGTGATTATGACCTCCTCGCCGATGCCTATCATAAGGTTGGCGTTCAGGCCGTTCAAAAAGGGATAGATCAGGTCGAAATGCTCCACGATAACGCGCTTGCCGCTCTTGACGGTGCGGATGATCGCCTCCGCAAGCGTTCCAAGCTGGGTGAAGGCCGCCTCAAAGCGGATGTCGAGGTGATAGGTGTGCGCGGTGAAGAAGCCGTACTCGCTCTGATCGAGCAGCGGAAGCGGGCGCACGTTCACGCCGTCGTCGTCGTTGGTAAGCTCGAGCCCCGGGAACATGCCCTTGATTATCATGCTTTTGCCGGAACCCGATTCGCCGATGATCCCGATGAGCTTATCGTAGGGCGAAAGATACATCTGCGCGATCTGCATGCCGAGATCGTACATCCTGTCGCGTCCGCGCGGCGCGAAAAAGACGCTGTAAAAATGGTTGTTCTGCATTCTGCCCGAGTAGGACATGGTCTCATCCTCCTTTGAGGGATATGGCGTGCGCCGCCGGCAAAGCGCGGCACCGTACCATATAATTATATAACGAAGCGGCGAATTGTTCAAGTGGGAGGCCGGATAAGGGCTTTGGGCGTCGAATCGGGCAAAAAAACATTATTTTTTAAGTATATTTTCAAATAACTGTTGACTTTGGCACCGGATGGGTTTATCATACTGATTAGGTTGGTATTGCCGCAAAACGGCTATCCGCCGCGCCGGCAGACCGGCAGAAAAATCATTATATTTCACTTGGAGGATTTTCAAATGAACGCCTACATCGAAAGAGTCATCGAGAAGGTTCGCGCGCGCGATGCACATGAGCCCGAATTCATCCAGACCGTTGAAGAGGTTCTTCGTTCCCTCGAGCCCATGGTTGAAAAGCATCCCGAATATGAAGAGAACGGTCTTCTCGAGCGTCTCGTAGAGCCTGAGCGCGTTATCGAGTTCCGCGTACCCTGGGTGGATCGCGACGGTAAGGTCCAGGTCAACCGCGGCTTCCGCGTACAGTTCAACAGCGCGATCGGTCCCTACAAGGGAGGTCTCCGCTTCGCATCCCACGTAAATCTCTCCGTTATGAAGTTCCTCGGCTTCGAGCAGACCTTCAAAAACAGCCTCACCTCCCTCCCCATAGGCGGCGGTAAGGGCGGCTCCGACTTCGATCCCAACGGCAAGACCGACGCTGAGATCATGCGCTTCTGCCAGAGCTTCATGACCGAGCTCCAGCGCCACATCGGACCCAACGTTGACGTTCCCGCAGGCGACATCGGCGTTGGCGGCCGTGAGATCGGCTTCCTCTTCGGTCAGTACAAGAAAATCCGCGGCGCTTATGAGAACGGCGTTCTCACCGGTAAGGGCCTCAGCTTCGGCGGCTCCCTGATCCGTCCCGAGGCGACCGGTTTCGGTGCTGTTTACTATCTCTGCGAAGTTCTCGAGCATGAGCATGACACCATCGAGGGCAAGACCATCGCGATCTCCGGTTTCGGCAACGTATCCTGGGGCGTTTGCACCAAGGCTATGCAGCTCGGCGCAAAGGTCGTCACCCTTGCGGGCCCCGACGGCTACATCTACGATCCCGACGGCGTTTGCACTCAGGAGAAGCTCGACTACCTGCTCGTAATGCGTAACTCCGGCCGCAACAAGGTCCAGGATTATGCCGATAAGTTCGATGTTGAGTTCATCCCCGGCAAGAAGCCCTGGGGCCAGAAGGCCGACATCTGCATGCCCTGCGCATTCCAGAACGAGATCCGTATGGAAGAGGCCGAGCAGATAATCGCCAACGGCACCAAGTACTACATCGAAGTTGCGAACATGCCCACCACCAACGAGGCTCTCTTCCACATGATGAAGCAGCCCGGCATGATCGTTGCCCCCTCCAAGGCTGTTAACGCGGGCGGCGTTGCGGTTTCCGGTCTCGAGATGAGCCAGAACTCCGAGCGTCTTGCTTGGACCGCCGAGGAAGTTGACAGCAAGCTCGTCAACATCATGAAGAACATCCACAAGGCTTCCGTCGAAGCTGCCGAAGAGGCTGGCCTCGGCTACAACCTCGTTGCCGGCGCAAACCTCGCAGGCTTCAAGAAGGTTGCGGACGCCATGATGGCTCAGGGCATCGTCTGATCCCGCTTCTCAACCCAATAAGATCGCGCTCCCCGAACACTTGCGGCTCGGGGAGCGCTTTTTCATTGCGATCCCGTGCAAACACAAAGGCTCCGCCGTTCGATGATGGCGGAGCCTTGAGATCATGTTGAATTGCGGATCGCTTTGCCTTGCGGCTGAAGCAGCCTCACTGCTTATCGGGCTCGCTGGAAAGGAACTCCTCAAAGCTTCTGATAAAGCGCTTGATATTGTCCACGTTGGCACGGTAATAGGTCCTGCCGCTGTCGAAATAGCTCTCGGTGAAGCCGCCCATGCCAAGCTTGCGCATATGGTAGGAGATGGTGGGCGCGGAGATGGAGAACTGCTCCGCGAGCTCAAGCCCGTACATGGGCTTTTTGCAGATGCAGTGCAGGATCTCGAGCCTCGTTTCATCGGAAAGCATCTTAAACATGGTGGAGAGCTTCTGGTTCTCGCGGCCGGAGAACACAAGATCGCCAAGCTCGAGCACGTTCACGCCGAAGAATGCGTCGATATTGTCGTTGATATCGTCCCTCATGCTCGCATTGTTCGGGATCAGCACACATAGATGCAGACGGTCGGCGATATCGTTTTTCATGATGAAATTGTATTTCTGCTTCAGAACACCGCGCAGGCCGCCGAGCGTATCCACCGTTTCCTCGTTTTTGCGCAGCGCTTCGCCGTAGATGGCCTCATTGTTCTCAATGATCTCGACGGCGGGCTTGAGGATCTCGCCAAGCCTTGAAACGTATTCGTCGAAGTTGACGTACAGCTCGATCAGCCTCGTGCGGACGTGGGAATCCATATTAAGCCCGCGTATGGTCTCTATGAGCTGACCGCATTCCTCGGCGCTGACGCGGGGGATCATCGAAACATCGTCGAAAACCTTGAGATCGCGCAGATAGCTGAGGAAGAGCACGTCCCTCTGATGCTGGGGGAGGGAGTGAAGATTCTTTATCGCGGTGGAAAGATCGGAAGAAAACTCGCCGCGGCCGGAGCAGAAGCTGAACATGAGCCAGGCGGGATTGTAAAGATGATCGGCAGCACCGTCCGCATTCTGATCGAGCCTGAAAAGGAAGTCGTAATCGGATTCGATGGATTTTATCGAAGAAGCAAGCTTCTTTTCGAGCTCGAGCGCAGGCTTTATGACGCGCTCAAGCTTTTTCTCAAGGGAAGGATGGTTCTTGTGCAGCGTTCTTGAAAGATCCGCAACCGTCATGGTCTTGTTGACCTTCGTGGTAAAGAAGATGATCGCGTCGTCTATCGGGGAGTAGTATTTATACATCAAGCTTATACCTCCAAGAATCATTACGGCGGTAAAAGCTCATCGTTCCCACAAAAAAACAGCGCAGATCGACAGCAAACGGACGGCAGTCCGCACGCTCAAGCGAAACTTCCGCAGTAACAAATGTAACTATACCATTTTTTGTCGATACGGTCAATATTTTTCTTGAGAATATACACTTACTTTTTGCTTGTATCTCAGACGCTCCGACGGCAAACGAAATAATATACGAAATTCGACCCCCAAAATCAAAAATGCGGCTCATAGCGGCATAAAATGCCCGTTTTAAGCGTTCGAAGCGCAGTTTTGCGGCAAAATGCAGGGACCGTCTGAGCTCGGCTTCAGCGGTCCCGTTTTTCGTCCGTCGTTCTTCGCTTTTGTTCGCTTCGCGCGTCGGCGTCAGCTTTTGCGGTAGAAGGTATTCCCGCCGATGAACTCGCGTATCACGGAGGTGGGCGGGATCTCGTCCTCTATCTCGGCTTCAAGCACGTAGTTGAGGAACTTTACTATCGAGCGAACTGCGCAGTAATACTCGCTCTCGCGCGGCACCTCGAGCAGCAGCGGATAGATGTATTTCTTCATCACGGCAAGCTCGTAATGCAGCGTGGTGTTGATGATCCGATCGGCGTTCTCCTGATACGGGAAGATCCAGCGCGTTTCGCCGCGGCGAACGCTGTCCCACATGCCAAGCGTATGCTCCATGCTCGCGCCGCGGCTCGCGTGATCGCGCACGAGTCGGCGCAGCAGGCGCAGGTCGGAGGTATGGATCCGATTGTGATCGTCCAGATTCATCGTGGGCAGCGCGGAAACGTAGATGCGGAACACGTCCGAAGGAGCGATGCCCTTGATCATAACGGGGTTGAGCCCGTGTATGCCCTCGATGATCAGCGGCTGATCCTTCTTGAGCTTGAGCGGGGCATAGCCGTCACGCTTCTGCGTAAGGAAGTTGAAATGCGGGATCTCGGCCTCGCCGCCGTCGAGCAGTATGCGAAGGTCGCTTGCAAACCTCGCGGTGTCCAGCGCGTCTATATGCTCAAGATCCAGCTCGCCGTTCTCATCGGGGATCATCTTGTCGCGGTCGATGTAATAATCATCCAGCGAAAGCATGACGGGGTCGAGCCCGTCGGCGCGAAGCTGGGTCGCTATGCGGTTAGCCGAGGTGGTCTTGCCCGAGGATGACGGGCCCGCGATCATGATCGCCTTCGCGCCGCGCTTGATGATCTCGTCGGCGATGCGGCTGTAATTCTTCTCGTGGAGCGCCTCGTTGATGCGCACAAGCTCCCTTATGCTGCCGTCCTCAACGCGGCGGTTCAGCTCGTTCACCGTTGCGGCACGCATGAGCCTGCCCCAATCATCCGTCTGCTCGAAAACAGCCAGCATTCGCGGGCTCTGCGCGTATTCGGCGGGCAGGGAGGGATCCTCCCTCGACGGCATCATCAGTATCAGCGCGCTGTCCAGCCTGTGCAGATCGAAAACCTTAACGTAGCTTGAATCGGGCGTGAGCTCGCCGTAGAAATAATCCATATACCCGCTGTAGGTCGGGCAGGAATATGTGTCGAAATAATTGAATTTGCGCCATTCAAGCAGCGCCACCTTGTCGCTCTGACCGTCGGCGGTGTAGAAATCGAGCGCCTCCTTGATATCGAGCCTGCGGCGCAGGAAGCGATGAGCGCCGTTTGCGATCGCGCGCATCTCGCTTCTGAGCTGATCCACGTTTTCATCGGTGAAGGGCGTTTCACCCTTGATATGCATAAAAATGCCCTCTCCGACAGCATACTGAACTATCACCCTATGCTTCGGGAAGAGTTTGCGCATGGCAAGCAGCATCACGAACTGGAGCGTGTGCTCGTAAACGCGCCTGCCGACCTCCTCCTTGAAATAGGAGAGCCGAATGTCGCATTCGAACTTGGGCGCGTAGTCGAGGTTGTAGATCGCGCCCCCGATCATCGCGGCAAGCGGGCGTTCGGTAAGCCGGTCGCTGTCGAGCCCGAGCTCGCGGATATATTCCATAATGGTCTTGCCCTCGCGGTATTCGCAGGGGATATTGTTTAGAGTTAGCATGGAGCCCTCCCATATCATGTGATTCTCGGATTTGAGATAACTGAATTATATCCGAAAAGCGCGGATAATTCAAGCCCGTGCGACCGGCGGGGATAGGGCGCCATGGCGGCTTTGCGGCCGCATCTCGGATGCAAAAAAGCCGCTGCCGCAATTCTGAACCGAATTTGCACCATAATTGTAAAAAAATATGTTTGCGCAGCAGTGCGAATTGTGGTATTATATGCGGGTAAGATTTAATGGGGGAATGGCGCACTGTGCATTCCCGATAAGGAGGTTGGATTGAAAAAGCCCAGAATCAGGATCACAACGCTGCTGATCTATCTTGTGATACTCGGCGTGTTTGTTGCAATGATAATGTTCGGAAACGAGGGCCTCACCAAAAAGCCCGATCAGCTCCGTACGACCGAATTCTACTCTCTCGTCAGGTCCGGCATGACGCAGGAGCCCGGCGGGCAAAACACCAAGGTCTTCGCCGTGCAGATCACCGAGGAAACGCTGTTCGGTATGTACACCGAGGGCGCAACCGAGGAGGAGTTCGAGAAGTTCAAGAACGGCAGGACCTACGACTTCTACGTAACGGTCGGCTCGGCGGAGGCGTTCCAAACCGAGATGAGCAAGCTCGTTGCTTCGCGCTATTCGGACTCGTATGAATCGGCCGATAACGTGACCGTGTCCGACTACGGCTTCGACTATAAGCTGAACCCGCAGCCCGGCACCCCGTGGTACATCATGCTTCTGCCGTACCTGCTGCTGTTCGGCGCACTCATCATGACGGTGGTCATGATCTCCCGTGCAAACGGAGGCAAGCAGGGTGCGAACTTCGCAAGGAGCCGCGCACGCACCGCCGATGAGCTCGGTATCAAAAACACCTTCAAGGACGTTGCGGGTGCCGATGAAGAGAAGCAGGAGCTCAAGGAGATCGTCGACTTCCTCAAGAACCCCAAGGAATTCACCGACATGGGCGCGAGGATCCCCAAGGGCGTTCTGCTCGTTGGCCCTCCCGGCACCGGTAAGACCCTGCTCGCGCGCGCGGTTGCGGGTGAGGCGAACGTTCCGTTCTTCTCCATCTCCAGCTCCGAGTTCGTTGAGCTGTACGTGGGCGTCGGCGCGAGCCGCGTTCGCGATATGTTCCAAACCGCCAAGCGCAGCGCCCCCGCGATCATCTTCATCGATGAGATCGATGCGGTCGGCCGTCAGCGCGGCGCGGGTCTCGGCGGCGGACACGACGAAAGGGAGCAGACGCTCAACCAGCTCCTCGTTGAGATGGACGGCTTCTCGAGCAACCTCGGCATCATCGTCATGGCGGCCACCAACAGGCCGGACGTGCTCGACCCCGCGCTGCTCCGTCCCGGCAGGTTCGATCGCCGCATCACCGTCAACTATCCCGACGTGAAGGGCCGTAAGGAGATCCTCGAGGTCCATGCGCGCAAGAAAAAGTTCACCGACGACGTCGACCTTGAGAAGATCGCCAAGCTCACCCCGGGCTGCACCGGCGCCGATCTTGAGAATATCCTCAACGAAGCCGCGATCCTCGCCGTGCGCGCTAAGCGCAAGCAGATCAACCCCTTCGATATCGACGAGGCGATCAAGCGCGTTCTGTACGGCCCCGAGAAGAAGAGCCGCACCGTGACCGCGGAGGACCTTCGCACCACGGCGTACCACGAGGTCGGCCATGCGGTCGTTGCGCACTGCACCCCGCAGGGCGAGCCCGTGCACGAGCTTTCTATTATACCTCGCGGCCAGGCGGCGGGCTACACCCGCATGCTCCCGCAGGATACCTATACGCACGTAACTAAGAACAAGCTTCTCGATATGATAGCCGTGATGCTCGGCGGAAGGGCCGCGGAAACGCTGCTTCTCTCCGATATCAGCACCGGCGCTCAGAACGACCTTATGAACGCCACGAATATCGCGCGCAGCATGGTCACAGAGTACGGCATGAGCGATGAGATCGGCCCCGTCTACCTCTCCGGAGGGCAGGAGGTCTTCCTTGGCAAGAGCTTCGGGCATCAGCAGAACTTCTCCGAGGATCTCGCCGCCGATATCGACCGCGAGATACACCGCATCCTCACCGAGCAGTCGAAGCGCGCCGTGGATATTCTGGACGCAAACCGCGATGCGATCGAGCGCGTGGTGGCGAGGCTGCTTGAAAAGGAGCAGATCACCGGCGCGGAGTTTGCAGCCGTGTTCGAGGGCAGGGAATACGTTGAGCCCACCGACGAAAAGCCTGCGGCAAATGACGGTGAACACGCGGAAGCTGAAGCTTCGGCTGACGGCGACACCGCCCAGACCACCACTGCGGACGGCGAGTAAGGCGGGCAGAGCGAAGCGCGGCATTGCTGCAAAAGCTTCGCACGAAGCGCACACAATCGAATAATACCTTTTGCGGATCGGCATCGCCGGTCCGCTTTTTTGCATCTCGAAAGATCGAGGGATGGCAAAAGGCAAGTAAAAAAGCAAGGAGGGAGCAGAAGAAAGGCAATAGGGACGAGGGGGAAGGGCAGGTGAAAGGGAGAGGTGAAAGGGAGGGGGATAGGGAAAGACAAGCGTAGCGCAAGCAATCGAATAAAGCGGCAAAGTAAGGCAGAGCAAGGGGGCATGGAAAGAAGTAAACAAAAAGGCAACGCAAGAGCGTAGGAAAGCGGAAACGAAAAAGCGGCAAACGAAAATGCGGCAAACGAAAAAGCAGCGATCCGAAACGGATCACTGCTTTTGGCACCCAGTAGGGGAGTCGAACCCCTGCCGCCGCCGTGAGAGGGCGGTGTCCTAGGCCACTAGACGAACTGGGCAAATCTCGATTGCTTGACTATTATACACGAAGGCAAGGGGTATGTCAAGGGCTTTTTCGACAATAAATAGTATATTGCACGCCATCGCCGCAGCGATACCTGCAATGGACGAAAAGCGCCGGTAAAAAACCGACCGCCCGGTGAACCGGACGGTCGGCATTGGAGCAAAGCTCCTTACTTACTTGGACTTGACCTGATTAGGACATCATAGCAACACGCATGATCTCGAGAGCCTCAGCCATGGAGATGCTGCCGTTGCCGTCGAGGTCGCCGTGAGCCATCTGAGTCTCGGTCGCCTCGAGGGTACCCATAGCGATACGCATAGCGATGAGCGCGTCGGAAACGGATACGCTGCCGTTGCCGTCAACATCGCCGTCGCCGGGCTCGGAGGGAGCCGCGGGGCCGGGATCGCCGGAGTAAACCACGTTGTCGATCTTGACGCAGTCTTCGCCGTTGTTCACGCTGTAGTCCTTAACGAACGACCAGGTGAAGGTGTAGGTGCCTGCGGAAGCCGCGGTGTAGGTGTAGGTAGTCCAGTTGGTCTGGTTCGAACCGGACAGGTGGAGAACCTGCTGACTGTTCACGTTGAAGTTGAAGAAGTCGTAGTTGGTCTCGGAGCTGTTCAGGTAATCGAAGGTAAGGGTCTCGCCCGCCTCCATCTCGATAACGGTGGTGAGGGTGGAGGTGGAGCTGGACTGACCTGCGTTGCCGCTCTTTACGTAGAACCTGCCGTCGCCCTGCTCAGCTACGAAGGGATAGTTGCCAACGCTGGAGAAAGCGATGGAGCCGCCCTCAACGTTCAGAGCGTCGCGGAGGGAGGTATCCTCAACAACGGTGACAGCAACGGTCGCGGTGCCGATGGGCTGGCCGTTTACGCTGTTAACGGTGCAGGTAACGGTGGTAACGCCGATGCCAACGCCGTTGATGGTTGCCTTGCGGTTGTTGCCCGCAACGGTCGCGACGGAAGCGTTAGCGCTGGACCAAGCAAGCTCATACTGGTTAGCATTGTCGGGAACGCGGACGAAGTTGACCTGCTCGCTCATGCCAAGGTAGATCTGAACGGAATCCTTGTCGAGGCTGTAGTTGACGAGCTCAACGGGCTCGGCATTGCCGTAGAGGATCCAGTCGCAGTTAACGTTCTGAGGACCATCGGGGTTGGAGGGGAAGGGATCGTCGGGGCTCATAACGATGGGGTAAGCATCGCCGTAGGGATCCGGGATACCATAGCGGTCGATCATTGCGTCGTAAGCCTCGGCAACAGTCTCGCCGTCCTTCATGTGGGTCCAGAACTCGGCCTCGTACTCGTAGTCACCGCGGAAGGTAACGCTCTGGGAGTAGCCGTAAACGATGCCTGCGCCCGCACGGAGAAGTGCATAGCCGGTGGTGCCCTGGCCCTGGCGCTTCATGCCTTCGCAGATGGCCATCCAAACAATGCAGTTGGAGAGGGTGCCGTTGGCGTGATTCTCAACGTAGCGGCCGTCGATGTAAGCGGCGGAACCGGCGTTGACAGCCCAACCGTTGTTGTAGTCCTGCTGGGTGATACCCGCATTGGTGATCAGGCAGAGGTAGGAAGAGGTACCGCTCTGGGTGCCGTGGCTGTCGTAGATAACAACGCCCTTGTCGGTGTAGTTCTCTGCGATAGCGGGGCCGGTGGCTGCGGTGCTCTGGATGAGCAGGTAGTCGCCGCCGGTAGCCTCGGCGATGGACTGAGCTTCTTCCTTGTACTGGTTGGTGAAGCTGCCGTCATGGCCGTAGTAGGGAGCTACCAGAAATACGTTGGGGGACTCGGCGTCCTTGGTGGCAACTGCATTGCCCTTAACAAGAACGACCTTCTCGGTCTCGGGAATGGGAGCGACGTTGGTGTCGAGCTCGTTCCTGAGACGATAGTCGTAGGAGCAGTACATGCCGTCAACGGTGAAGAAGAAGCCGTCCTTGGTGAAATCGGAGAAGCCGTCCTTATCAACGTTGGGGAGATTCAGGGCTGCCTGATAAACAGCGTTGATGACCTTGTTGCGGTCCATACCGGAAGCCATGGCGGCCTGCTCGGCATTTTCAAGCGCTGCCCAGGTGGTGTCAAGCTTACGCATAGCGTTAGCTTCGCCGGCGAGAGCTGCGGTGCCTTCAGCGAGTGAGAGCGCGGGGACGGCCGCAAGGACCATCACGACCGCAAGCGCTGCGGCGAGGAGTTTACGAATCTTCATTTGGTTTCCTCCATATGATTAGATTTTTCCCTTGACGGGGCTCTGCGAACGCTCAAAATGCAAAGCCTTTTGCAGCATCCGCATTACACTTATATTTTATCACGTTTCGTGCGTTTGTCAATTGAATTTGCAAAGAATTTGGATTTATATTATATGAAAATTAAAGATATATCGCCCCCTGTTGCGCTTTGATAAAAACGCAGGCGTTTTCGACCGGTATTCATATAAAAACACGGGCGCCCCCATCGGGATGCCCGTGCTTTGTTCGGTGCTCTGGGCCTCGGCCGAAAGGCCGGAAAAGCCCGGTTTCAAGCGGGATCAGTCGATCAGACCCATCGCCATGCGAAGGATGGTGATCGCGTCGCCCATGTTGATGCTGCCGTCGCCGTCGACGTCGCCGTGCGCAAGCTGCTGCTCGGATGCGGTGAGAAGACCCATCGCGATGCGCAGAGCGGTGATGCCGTCCGAAACGTTGACGGAGCCGCTGCCGTCGATGTCGCCGTCGGGAGCGGGAACGCCCATGCCGGAGTAGCGAACGTTGTCGATCTTAACGCAGTCCTCGCCGTCGCCGACGTAAGGATCCTTAACATAGCTCCACTCGAAGTTATAGGTGCCGTCGCTCGCGGCGGTGTAGACGTATTCCTTCCAGCCGTTGGACTCGCCGGAGAGGCGCTGCATCTGCTGACCGTTGACCTTGAAGTAATAGAAGTCGTAGTTCTGCTCGGTGCTGTGGAAATAGTCGAAGCTGAGGGTCTCGCCCGCCTGCATGGGAAGGCTGAGGGTGAGCGCGGCGGTGCTGTTGTTTGCGCCCCTGTTGCCGGAAACGGCGTAGAGCCTGCCGTCGGCTTCCTCGGCGAGGAAACGATATTCGCCGGTGGAATCGAACATGAGGGTGCCGCCGTCCGCATTCAGAGAATCAAACAGTGCGGTGTTGGGAACAACGGTAACATCAACGGTGGCGGTGCCTGAGAGCTGGCCGTTCACCATAACGGCGCAGGTGATAACTGCGCTGCCTGCGGAGACACCGTTGATGACTGCCCTGCGGCTGTTTCCGCTAACGGAAGCAACGGCGGGGTTGGAGCTGGTCCAAACAAGCTCGTAGGCGTTCGCATTTTCGGGAACGCGGTTGAAGCTGACGGTGTACTGATAGGTTTCGTAGAGCTGAAGGGTGCTTATGCTGAGGCTGTAGTCGGTCAGCTCAACGGGATTGAGAGCGCCGAAGAGGGTCCAATCGCAGTTAACGACCTGGGGACCGTCGGGGTTGTCGGGGAAGGAGTCCACGGGGCTCATTACGATGGGATAAGCGTTGCCGTAGGGATCGGGGATGCCGTGGGTGGAGGTCATGAGCGCGTAGGCTTCCGCAACGGTGGCGGCGTCCTCCTTCATGGCGGTCCAGAAGGTCTCCTCATACTCGTAGTCGCCCGCGAAGGTAACGCTCTGGGAATAGCCGTAAACGCAGCCCGCACCCGCGCGGAGCAGTGCGGCGCCGGTGGTGCCCTGACCCTGGCGCTTCATGCCCTCGCAGATAGCCATCCAAACAAGGGGATTGGAAAGGGTCGCGTTGACGTGGTTCTCAACGTAGCGGCCGTCGATATAAGCGGCGCTGCCTGCGCGAACCGCCCAACCGTTGTTGTAGTCCTCCTGAGTGATGCCCGCGTTGGTGGTCAGGCAGAGGTAGGAGGAGGTGCCGCTCTGAGTGCCGTGGCTGTCGAAGAAAACAACGCCCTTGTCGGTGAAGTTCTCTGCGATGGCGGGGCCGGTTGCAGCGGTGCTCTGGATGAGCAGATAGTCGCCGCCGGTCTCCCTGGCGATGGACTGAGCCTCGTTCTTATATTGATCGGTGAAGCTGTTGTCATGTCCGTAGTAGGGCGCGATAAGGAAAACGTTCGGGCTTTCCGCATCGCGGAGCTCGGAGCCGCTGCCTTTAACAAAAACGACCTTCTCGGTGACGGGCTTTGCGCTGTTGTCGATCTCGTTTCTGAGGCGATAGTCATACACGCAGCACATGCCGTCAACGGTGAAGAAGAAGCCGTCCTCATCGAAGTCGGAGAAGCCGTCGAGGTCGACGTTCTCGAGGTTGAGCGCAGCAGCGTAAACTGCGCCGATAACCGCGGTCTTGTCCATGCCGGAAGCAATCGCCTCTGCTTCGACCTTATCAAGAACGGCCCAAGCGGAGTCGAGCTTTGCCATGGCTGCCGCTTCGCCTGCAACGGCTGCGGTGCCTTCGGCAAGGGAGAGGGCGGGGACTGCCGCAAAAACCATCGCGAGCGCGATGAGTGCGGCGAAGAGCTTACGGATCTTCATAGATTCCTCCTGATGATATGTAGTTTGCGTCCGTATCCGAACAAACAATATTATAATTGCAACGCATACCGCTGTCAATGGAATTTTGAACAAATACGGGCTTGCGGAGCAGGCGGGTCGGCCTTTGCGCGAAAAAACGCCAAATGAAAAGGCAAAGCGGGCATATGAAATCGAAATTGCAATATAATTTACCTGTAAACAAACCTGCGCGAAGGGAGAAAAAGTATGAAACACGCAACGATATGCATCATCGCGGCGGGCGCCGCCGCGCTGCTTGCGCTGCAAGCCTGCGGGGGAGTGCCGAACGGGATAACCGAGGACCCAGGGAACACCGTTCCCGCGAGCGAGTCGCCGCTTCCCTCCTGCTCGGCCGCGCCGCCCGAGATGGACCTGACTCCCAAGCAGGGCGTGGACGCGGTGCACGAAGTCGGCGAAAAAGGCGAAAGCGGCGAAAAGGGCGAAAGTGTCAAAATGACGAGCGTTATCCTCCACTATCTTACGGACGACGGCTTCGTGCTGCCGCTTAGAACCGAGATCCCGACGGAGGACGGCATAGCGCGGGCCTGCCTTCTGAGGCTGACAGCAGGAGGCGGCAGCGATTCCGAGCTTGCCGCAAGAGGGCTGCGCGCACCGATCCCGGAGGATGCTCGAATAAGCCTTGTAATAGCAAACGGTGAGGCAATAGCCGATATCTCCTCGGCAAGCCTTCCTGATAACGCCGAGCTTGAGAGGGCGATGTTCGCTGCCGTGGTGAACACGCTGATGCAGTTCCGCTCGGTGGATACCGTAACGCTGACGGTGAACGGACGCAGCGGCATGACGGAAAACGGCAATACCACGCCCGAGCGCTGCGGCAGCTATGCGCTGAACGTGGAGCAGGATTCGCTCGAAGCGTCGGCGGCGGGGGATTACACCGTGCTCACGCTCTACTTCCCGACTGAATCCGGCAGCGCGTTCATACCGGTAACGCGCTACGTCGGCGGCAAGGGCGGGCTCGGCTCCGCGATCGCGCAGCTCGCCGAGGGAACGAAGCTCAAAGGCCTGCGCGGCTGCTTCCCGCAAAACACGCTGATACTCGGCGCGGCGATAGAAAACGGAGTGCTGACGGTGAACTGCTCCAAGGACTTCGCGGCGATCGAGCAGCAGCCGGGGCTGTTCTCGCTTGCAATGAATTCCGTTATGATGACGGCAAGCCGGTTCGGCAGCGTGGATGAGGTGTGCTTCGAGGTGAACGGAACGCCGTATGAGCCGTGAGAGGGTGCGCTCTGCGCGGCTTCGGCTTCGAATAAGACCAAAGGATTTGATCTTCTAAGACAAAAGGAGACGATCGTCCGATAAAACGGGCGGGGGAGAGGGGTGCGCCGCGCAGTGCATTCCGCCTCCTCCGCCCTTGCCAATAACGGAAAAAACTGATATACTACGGCTAAACAGCGATAGGAAAAGGAGCAAGCGGATGGAGCTTGATATCGTTTATCTCGGCCACAGCGGATTTTTCGCCGAAACGGAAAGCGCGATGCTGCTTTTCGATGCTTATCGCGCCGATCTTTCGTTCGTCGAGCGCAAACAGAATGAAAAGCCGCTTTTCGTTTTCGTAAGCCACGCGCATTCGGATCACTTCGACCCGAAGATATTCACGCTCCCCGCAGTCCACAGCCGCACCGAATACCTGCTTTCCTTCGATACCGCGGAAAATTCGGCCATTCCGAAGGATGCGAACGTTCGATACCTTTCGGCGGATGCGCGCTGCGAGATCGCGGGCTTGGGCGAGGTGCGAACGCTCGCATCAACCGACGAGGGCGTTGCTTTCCTCGTTAAAACGCCCGAGGCAACGCTTTTTCATGCAGGCGACCTGCATTGGTGGGACTGGCCGGGTGAGGACGCGGATTGGCTTGCGGAGCAGGGGCGCGTTTTTCGCGGCGAACTGATGAAGCTTGCCGATGAGCATATCGACGCCGCGTTCGTCGTTCTGGACGATCGGCTCGGCGAAAACTACGCAAAGGGGCTTGAACTGTTCCTCGCGCTCTGCCGCGCAAAATACGTATTCCCAATGCATTTTTGGAAGGATCGCAGCATAGTTGAACGCTTCATCGCGCTCCAAAAAACTTCGGCGTCGGATGCGGTCATCGTGGACACCGCGAAGGAAAAGCATTGGAAGCTGATGCTGTGATAAAGCTGCCAAACCCGATGAATTTTGCACAAAGGAGAGAAAACATGCAATTCAAAATGATACATGAAAACTACAACGTGATGGATCTCGAGCGCTCTCTCGCGTTCTACGAAAAGGCGCTCGGGCTTCACGAAAAGCGCCGCAAGGCGGCAGCCGACGGCTCGTTCATAATCGTTTATATAGGAAATGAAAACAGCGAGTTCGAGCTGGAGCTCACCTGGCTGCGCGATCATCCCGAGCCCTATGATATCGGCGAGGAGGAGTTCCACCTTGCGTTCAGAACGGACGATTACGCGGCCGCGCACGCCCTTCACGAGGAGATGGGCTGCATCTGCTTCGAGAACCCGAACATGGGCATCTATTTCATCCAGGATCCCGACGGATACTGGCTCGAGATCATACCGACAAGGTGAACTCGAGGGAGCCGCAGGTGCGAAGGAGGAATGCTTCCCATGGCGTCGAGCATAGTTCATTCAGCAGTGATAAGCGAGCTGATAAAGCTTCGCAGCTTTGCCGATCCGAATCGATTGAGATTCGGCGCGATCGTCGTGGATTTTGGCGATGGAAACAGCCATTTGAAGGTAACTTTCGACGGCGGCAGGAAGAAAACTTATGATCTCGATGCGTTCCGCAGCGCGTTCGGAAAGCGGATGCTTGAGGATGATCTGTATCTTGGTTACTATCTTCACCTGATCCAGGATGCGGTTTTCAGGCGCTTCGTGTACGATAAGCACGGCTGGGATCCCATCCCTCCGGGCAACGTCGAAAAGCTTCATAACGATTACTCGCTCGTCAATCGTTATATAATAGAAAAGTA
This sequence comes from Clostridia bacterium, assembly GCA_017523925.1. Taxonomy (GTDB): domain Bacteria; phylum Bacillota; class Clostridia; order Christensenellales; family CAG-138; genus PeH17. The sequence goes on along the minus strand of JAFWVQ010000027.1, from coordinate 47,790 downwards.
TCGTTTAACAAATGATATTGCCGTGCCGGAGGGCTTCGAAGAGGAGCGCCTTTGCGAGATCTGCCGGTTCAATACACGGCTTCTTGCCGAAAGCATGGATTCGTTTTTCAATTCAGCAGCGAACGGGGAGATCTTCTTTTTCACCAAAGCAATGAGCGATGAGTATATCGCGGAAGCGGTCGCTGCCTGCGCCAAAGAGATCGACGAATTGAGAAGCGGCGCCAATGGCCTCGATATGTACGCATGCGCCTGGGATAGAAAGCATCGGACATGATCGCGGCAGGCGCAGCAGTAAGGGTAAGTATGCGTGCTCCCGAGAGAAAAGCGGATCGGTTCGAACAGAATACTGTACATCAGGCGTAAACGTCAAATGAATCGCAAACTCGCCTCGGATGCTGCGGTATGCGGCTCAGGCATGCTTGTATGCGCCGTACCTATATGACGGCAGCCGGAGTCGATTTAAAACTGTGGTATGCATTTTTATATATTGTGGTATTGAAGCATAACTGCCGTCAGGCTTGCTGTGCCTGAGGCTCTGCTGCATGTTTAATGAGGGGGGCGTTGCCTTCAGGCAAGCAGCGCCGGGAGCCTTCAGGTAAGCAGCGTCATGAGCTTTTCGCTCAAGTCGGGCTGGGCTTTCGATGCGGCTCCAACGGCTCCTCCTCGGCGAGCGTGCGATCGATCAGCGGCGCAAGCTCGTCCGCTGCACCCGCTTCGAGCGGGTGCCTGCGAAAAAGCGCGTGCTCATGCATCGGAATTTTTCAATTCACTTTTTATTTCACTTAGCAGCTTTTTAAGCGTCAGATCATGTTCTTTAAATTCGTCAACGGTGGGGGAGCAGGGCAGCATCCCGGTCGCCGCGAAGGTGCTTTTATAACCCTCCTCGGTATAACCGGTCATGCGCAGTCTCAAGGCGTCGATATAAAGCGCGCTCTTTTCAAAACTCAGAGAGTACCTCTCGAGAAGCTCCCCGTCCCTGATGATGCCGACGAAAGCCTCGTCGTCCTTCCCAAGAACGTAATACGAGCAGTCTTCGCCGCATTCGAGGCCGAGGATGGCGCATTTTTCCGAAGAAAACACCGTTTCGAGCTCGTCAAGCCCGTTCGCGCTGTATGCCGCGATCTCCCACCTTCGCGGTTTTTCGTGCATCGCGACATTCAAAAACCGCATGCCGTCCGATGAAAAGCAGAAGCAACCGTCCTGCGGGGAGTTGCCGCAGCGCAGCTTCTTAACAAGCTTCAGCTCTGTAAGCGAGTACAGCGCGAGCTTGCCCTCGGTGGACTTGACGATGAGCCCGTCCCCGTCGGGCGTGAACGCAGCGAAGTAAGCATAGGTGAGATCACGGAATTCCGCAAGCTTTTGCCCACCTCTGCCGAAAACGCGGATGCTTCTTCCGGTGGTCCCGACCGCGAAGCGTTCGTTCTCTATATATGTGATAAATCTCATGATCCGATACCTTTACTTGTGCTCCCGGGCATGCTCCTCCGCAAAGACGAAGCGGGCGGATAGGCTTCGAATTTGCAGACGGGATCAACGCTTTTTGCCCGAGTCGAAAAAATCTTGGAAGCTTTTTTCAAGCGCAAGCAGATTCTTTGCATTTGCCTTGAAAAAGCTTTTTCCTCCGTCAAAATAGCTTTCCGCAAGCCCGCTTATCACGAGCTTCGTCATATGATACGAAACGGTCGGCGCCGTCACGGAGAACATCTCCGCAAGCTCCTGCCCGTACATGGGGCGCGCGCTTATAGCCCGGAGCATCTCAAGGCGCGTTTTATCCGAAAGCAGCTTGAACATCACGGTAAGATGTTCGCTGTCGTTCCCGAAATAGAGCAGACGGCTCAGCTCTACCACGGCGCAGCCGACGTAAACGTCCATTGAATCGAACACACCGTCGCAAATGTTCACGGTGTGCGGTGCAAGCACGCTTATATGCGCCTTATGCCCGCCGCCCGCGCTCAATTCAAAGCTGTGGTATGCGCTCATATACGCGCCAAGCCCTCCGGCCTCGTCAAAGCGCTGTATCTGCCGCTCCACCTCGGCTCTATACAGCTTGACGCTGCTATCTATGACCTCGACGGCGGGGCGAAGTATCTCAAACAGCCTTCTCAGGTGATCGTCGAAATTGCAATATAGCTCACTCAGCTTTATCCTTGTAAGCGAGCTGAGCTTGCTCGACGCTATAAGCGAAGGGATATCCTCTTCGTCCGCCGAACGCTCGGCGCCGCCGTCCGTCTCGGTATCGTCAAGATCGGAAAGATAACTCAAAAAAAGCTTGTTTCTGCTTTCGACGGAGAGCGCAAGCCTGCTGTTAAGCAGCTCGTCAAGCCCCTGCGCCGTTTCGCCGAGCCCTGCCGGGTACCCAAGAAGCAGATTGGCTGCCGACCAAATCGGCTGGGAGCTTCCGCTCACGGAGCGGTCCAACCCGAAGAAAAAGTCGCATTCGCGATCGAGCGAGCGGATCTTTAGACTAAGCTGCTTTTCAAGCTCGATCGACGGCGAGAGCAGCGCTTCAAGCTGCTTTTTCAGCTCGGGATACTTCGCGATATGCCTGTTTAGGTACGCCGCGTTCTCGGTTTTATTTACCCTGTTTATAAAGTACACGACCGCGTCATCGACAGGATAATAGTATTTCAGCATATTCCTCACCGTTCCGTTTGGTTTTGATACATATAAAATAACATATCGAATTATCAAAGTCAACGGTTGAACCGAGAAAAGTTGAGAAAAGCAGCGAAAAACTGGGAAAAGTCGGGAAAACAACGCGGAATTCGAAATATTAATGAAAAATAAGAATATAAAGCGTATAAAAAAATGCTTGACCTTTTAGATGGCGGCATGATATAATATGCCCATCTAATGATTAGGTGAACGTTTAAATAAAACGAACACAAGGAGGTCACCCTATGAAAAGGACAACACGATTGCTTTCACTCATGCTCGCCGTCATCATGGCGCTTGCTCTGTTCCCCGTCACCGGCGGCGCGAAGCAGAGCGTTCGCCCGCTGACGGAGAGTGAGCGCTCGGCAAAGATCGCGCAGCTAAATGATTTTGCTGCGGAAGTTGCCGAGATAACCGCGGTTTACAACAAGGATATCGAAGAAAAGAAGGCCGACGGAGAGTTCGCGCTTGCAAGGATCATCGTAAAATCCTCCGCGAAGCTGTCCGATGAAAAGGCGGTCGCCCATGCTGGCGGCTATAACGATTGGCAGGTCTTCCAGTATGCATCCGCCGAAGAAGCGCGAGCCGCACTTGCCCGCTTCAAGAAGATGGATAAGGTCGAGTGGGCGGAGCCGGACGGCATCGTCAGCGTCTGCGCCACCCCCGGCTCGAACTCCTTCAAATCCTGGGGCTTCGGTGCGAACCATATGAATATGTACGAATACAACGAGTGGCTGTACGCCATGTACGGCAGCGTTGAGAATATGCCCGAGGTCATCGTTGCCGTTATCGATACCGGCGCGGATGCCTCCCATCCCTTCCTCACGGGCAGACTCGTTCCCGGCTGGAACTTTGTGAACAATACCGATAACCCCCATGACGGACACAGCCACGGCACCCACGTTTCCGGCACGGTCGTGGACGGCACCTTTGCAAACGTCAAGATCATGCCCATCAAGGTGCTTTCCGACTCCGGCGCAGGCAGCAATCTTGATTGCTGCCTCGGTATCGAATACGCCTATCTGCACGGCGCGAAGGTCGAGAATATGTCCCTTGGCGGCCCCTGCGACGAGGGCGCGGATCATCACCTGCTTTCAGAAGCCATCGGCAACGCCTTCGATAACGGCACCTCGGTCGTTGTCGCTGCGGGCAACGAATCCCTCGATGCTTCAACGAGCTGCCCCGCCAACGTTGAGCGCGCCTGCACGGTCGCATCGATCGGCACGGGCCATTCCCTGAGCTATTTCTCCAACTTCGGCGATCTCGTTGACGTCGCGGCTCCCGGCGAGGGCATCAACAGCTCCGTTCCCGGCGGCGGCTTTGAGTCGAACGACGGCACCTCCATGGCGGCGCCCCATGTTGCCGCGGTTGCCGCGCAGATAAAGACCGCAAATCCCGATATGAACGCGGACGAGGTTGTAAGCGCGATCAAAGGCACCGCGCAGAGCATCAACGCTCAGAACGCAGGCACCGGCATGGCGCATCTTGCCCCGAACCTTTTCGGACTGAATCCCGCCGTCAACGCTTCGGGCGTGCATTATCACTTCTCCTCCACCGGCAATCACGCATGGACCGTGGACGGCAATTCCGCCGTCAGCGGCAACGCGGGCACGAACAACTCCAGCTCCGTTATGAAGACCGAGCTCACCCTCGGCCTGCACCAGAGCGTTACCTTCGATTATAAGATCAGCAGCGAGCAGGGCCACGACTATCTGCGCGTTAAAGCGAACGGCACCACCGTTTTCGAAACGAGCGGCGAGCATGGCTGGACGAGCGAAACGGTCAGCATTCCCTTCACCGGCAGCGTTTCGCTGAGCTTTGAATACGGAAAGGACGCCTCGGGCGCTTCCGGCTCCGATAAGGCGTGGATCCGCAATTTCAGAGTAAATAAATCCATCTCCTCCGCGGCGAATATCTCGGGCGGAACAGTAGAATTCACCTCCACAGGCGCAAACCCCTGGATCGTGAACGATGCCGAGAACGCCGCAATGAGCGGTAACGCCGGCATTCACAATTCTTCCTCAATGATGAACGCCTCCGTTACGCTCAAAAAGGGCATGATCATCGCCTTCAGCTACAAGGTCAGCGCCGAATCGGGCGACAGCTTCCTGTTTAAGGTGAACGGCAGCACCGTGCTCACCTCCGGCACTACGGACGGCTTCGTCAAGTACGAATACACCGCTCCCGTCAGCGGCACTCTCGCGCTCTCCTTCGAGTTCAAGAAGAATGCATCCGGTTCAAGCGGCGACGACTGCGCGATGGTCAAGGGGTTCGATTTCTTCCATTCCTTCTCTTCCGCGATCAATGCGGGCGACGCCGAGCTCCCCTTCAATAATGAAGCTCAGTTCCTCTGGCTGCCGATGAAGGATTACGTCACCTCCACCAACTGGTACGAGGCGGGCACGAGCAGCTTCTTCACCCTTGATCTTCCCATGCACGCGGGCGAAACGCTCTCCTTCCGCTACAGGACCAGCTCCGTGGACGGCTACGACTACTTCCGCTTCTATGTGGACGGCGCGAAGCAGACGGAACTTTCCGGCGAAACCAACTGGCGCACCTACACCTTCACGGCGACCGCCGATAAGACCTACACCTTCAAGTGGTCCTACGAAAAGCACGGTCTCGACTTCAGCCAGTGGGTCGGTGCCGAGGACGCCGCCTACGTTGACGACGTTGAGTATTCCGGCTCCGTTTCCGCAGTTCTGCCCGGCGATTCGGACAACAGCGGCACGGTCAACGTTGCGGACGCGCTTCTGGCGCTGCGCTTTGCAATGGGTCTCATCAATGAGTCCGAGCTGAATACTCAGGCGGCGGATATGGACGGAAACGGCACCATAACCGTTGCGGACGCGATCACGATCCTCAGGACCGCACTTGGACTTGGATAAGCGCTCCACTATCGGATCGTAACGCAAAAACCGCCCGACTATCGACTATCGAATGTCGACTTGGCGAATGCTTTACGATCAGAATAAATGCTTTTTGCTGCCTCTTTCAAACTTGCGAGGAGTTTGATTTGTATGAACTAGGACCGCATTCGGTTTCGCAGCCGGATCGAATGCGGTCCGACTTTTTTCGGACTCTTTTCCGACTTTTTTCCGGATTCTTTTCCGGACTCGTTCCGGATTTTTTTCGACTTTTCCGACTTTTCCGACTTTTTCCTGCCTGTTCATGCGTTCAAAATACGCAAACCGCCCGTCAAAGCGATCGGGCGGTCTTTTCTTATAAAATAGGTGCTAAAAGCGGGCGCGCAGGCGGCAGGGAAGGGTAAGGGCAAGGGATAAGGGTAAAGATACGATCTAAGTCAAAGACAAGGATAAGAATTAGGACAAGGACAAGGACAAGGATAACAGGAAGGCTCAGGCATTTGGCCCATCCGACGGCTTCCGGTATCTTGAAAGGCGCACAAGCGCTTGGGAGCGGTCGCACTGCGCGGGAAGATCGAACTCGAAGCGCTCCGAAACATTGATTATCCGAGTGCCGCCAAGCGAGTGTTCGCGGCTGAGCAGCGGCTCGTAGCGGCGGTGGATATGCCCGTGCAGAAACAACTTCGGCCTGTATTCGTTTATCAGCTCAACGAAGGCCTCGAAGCCGCGGTGCGCAGGGTCGTCAAGGTCGCCGAAGCCGCGCGGCGGAGCGTGGGCTATCACGATATCCACCCCGCCCGCTTTCGAAATCGCGCGGCGCAGCTTCGCTATCCTGCGCCGCATCCTTCCCTCGGTGTATTGATGCTCGCCCTCGCAGTATTTGAGACAGCCGCCAAGCCCGAGTATGCGAACGCTGTTGAACGAAACAAGATGCCCGTCGATATCGTCGCAGCCCTCGGGCGGCTTTGTTTTGTAGCCGCCGTCATGGTTCCCGTGCACGTACAGCAGCCTTGCACGGCTCATCGTAACAAGAAAAGTGAGGTATTCGGCCTTAAGATCGCCGCAGGCCAGGATAAGATCGTATTCATCGAGCCTGCCCGTAGCGTAATGCTCCCAAAGCGCGGGCGACGCCTCGTCTGAAACGGCAAGTATCCTCATCTCAATCCTCCGGCGGTATCCGCTCCCTGTGGATGCCGAGCGCACGCACCAGCGCGCGCGACATCGGGAGAATATCTTTATATTCGGGGATGCTGCCCACAACGGTTTGGGCAAGCTTGTCCATCCTGAGCACTTCAAGCGTGGAAAGGCGGTTCGCTCCGTCCGAGATCGCGGAGCCGTCCTGCGCGGTGAGCCCGAGGGAGAATACGTCGAAGCTGCCCTGCCTGAGCCTATCCATCATAAGCTCCGCAAGCGCGCGCACTCCCGAAGGAACGAGCCGCGAGAGCGCAACGTCGATCACGCCCGAATCCATGCCCCACCAGTAGTTGACGGCCTGCTCCTTCTTTTCCGATGCGCCGGAGAGGACCGAGCGAATGATCCTTTCGTATAGATTGCCCCACATCCAGACCGGCGAAGCGAGCGGCAATAGCTCGCCGTGCGCGTCAACGAGGAAGGTGCCGTATTGCCCCTGCTGGGTGTAGTTCGCGCCGGGCAGGGGAACGTCGCGCTCCGAGATGACGGCGGCGCCCTTCGCGCGGAGCTTTTCAACGCAGTCATGCTCCACGCAGCTCCATTCAAGCAGCACCTTCGCGCGCGGATTCGTCATGCTCACGCCAAGCGCGAAGGCGTTTATCGAAGCAGGCACGCCGAGGATCGGATAGGAGCCGACGTAGCCCACGAGATCGTTTTCGGCGAGCGCACCCGCGATAAGCCCCGTTATGAACTTGCCCTCGTAGGTGCGGCAGTAATAGCTTATCACGCTTGAAAGCGGCTGACAGGCGGAGCAATTGTAGAAGCGCACCTTCGGATGCTTCAGCGCGGATCTCAGCGCCGTGTCCAGCAGCGGGGGAGTGGTCGTAAAGATCAGCTCCGCGCCGCCGCGCACGGCCTCGTCTATCAGCCTTTCGGCCTGCTCGGGCGTATCCGCGTTGAATAAGGTCCGCACCGAAACGGAATCGGAGAGCGCCGCGGCAACGTGCTGCGCCCCCTCGAGATGGCCGCGCGTCCAGGTGCTGTTTTCCCCGTTGCCCCTGAATATGAAGGCGATGGAAAGATGCTTCGGCGCGCCGGAAATGATCTTCGAGATCAGGCTTTTTTCTCGTCGCCGGAGGGCGCGGTGCGAACGATCACCGCTTCCGGCTCGGCCGTGCTCTTAACGTCGCCCCAAAGCGCCAAGAGCGCTTTTTTTATCTCCGAAGCGGACATTTCGCAAAGCTGCGCGTAGGAATACACCTTGAGAAACAGCAGCAGCGCATCCTCGGGATAAAGCCCGGGCTCCTTTTTGCCGAGCGCGTTGAATGCTTCCTTAAAATAATAAAAAGTGCCGCTGAGCCGTTTTTTCTCGGATTCGCTCCATTCGCTGTCGGCCCTTTTTCCCATCGCCGAAAGAAGGCGGGCATAGCCGCCGCTCTTGCGAAAAAGAAGATCGTAGATGCCGGTCGCCTTGTGGAAATCGAGGAATTCATAATAAGCTATCACCCGCTCGTCGTCCGTGGGGGCGGGAAGCACGCGCTTTATCTTGGCGGGTATCCTCGGCGCGCCGAAATAGCGCAGCACGCTCACGCGCTTGTTTCCTTCAAGCACGTAGAACTCGCCGAGGTACTCATAGCATTCGATCGGCTCGCGTATCCCGGTATCGGAAAGATGCGCGCCGAGCAGGGAGACCCATTTCATTGCGAACTCGCTTTCGACTTCGGGAAGCGGCAGGAAAGAGGCGGAAAACGCGCTTATCCTGCCTGCGGAAACGGTGCCGACGATGTGTTCGGCGGGGATCTCCTGCATGGGAAGCGCGACGGCGTTTGCGTGAACGAACTCGGGAAAAACCTCGTCGAGCACGGCGGGAAAAGGGGAAAGCCCCCTGCTCTCAAGCTCCTTTTTTTCCTTCAGGGCGAGGCTTCGGGCTTTCAGATACTCTTCTTTATTGTTTATATGCATTATTTCTTTCTATCGGTGCTTTCGGCGAAAACCGGGGTGGACAGCACGGAAACGCGGCGGAACGGGCGCTCCGGATAGCGGATCCTGTTGTCGAGCACATCGGCGGACAGCCTGCCGATCTCGGCGGTTTTTATCGAAACGGTGGTCAGCGAAGGCTCAACGAGCGCAGCGTCCGGGGAGCAGTCGAAGCCGGTGACCATAACGTCCTGCGGGATGCGCTTGCCGAGCTTTTTGAGCGCGGCCATGAGGTGGATGGCGATATAGTCGTTCGCGCATACGAATGCATCGGGGATGAAGGGCATTTTCCGAAGCTTGTCAACGTACCATGCGCCGTCGCCGTAGCTTGCGGAGTCCGCGTCGAGGATGGAGATCGAATCATCGTACTTCAAGGCGCGCGCCATAAGGGAGTTAGCGTAGCCGACCCAGCGCTCGAAGAAGCTGTTGCAGTGATCCCTGTCGCCAACGAAGCCGATGCGCGTCGCTCCGTTTTCAAAAAGCTTATCCATAAGGGCGAACATCGCCGCGTAATTCTCCATGGATATGAAATCGCAGTTCAGCAGCGCGTGGTTCGAGCCGACGTAGCCGTCTACGAAGATGCAGGGAATGCCGAGCGAGGAGACCATGTTTTGATACGCCTTGTCGAAGAGCTCGATGCAGAGGATGCCGCTCGTCTTGCCCGCATCGAAATGCGGCGGAAGCCTTTTTTTCTCGATCTCCTCGGGGGATACCTCGTAGATCTTCACGGTGTAGCCGCTGCGGCAGATCTGATCGGTGAAGCTCGTGATGAAATATGCGCCGAAATTATGCCCCATCAGCTTGTGCTGCGCAAGAAGGGCGATGCTTCGTTCGATCAGAGGCTCGTCCTCCGAGCTGCTGTCCGGAAGCCTGCCGTAGCCAAGCTCCTGCGCTTTTTTGAGCACGGCTTTTTTGGTTGCCTCGGGAACGGAAGCATGAGCGTTGAACACCTTGGAAACGGTGTTTCTCGACAGCCCGCATGCATCGGCTATATCCTTTAGAGTTACGCGCTTTAATGCCACGATCATATCCTCCAATCCATGTTAACTCGATCGTTGAAAAGAGTATAACACAGCAAAGAGTAAAAATCAAGCTTTGCAAGATGTAAAGCTGTGCGCATTTAACTGTGAGTCGTGTAAAATAGTGTAAAAAGATATAATCTATATCTTGACAATCTGCAAATATGGGTCTATGATGGGATTGGCAAAAAGCCCAAACGATGCATGAATCGGTTGGCAAAATGTAAACAAGCTCAATTAGGGATGTAAATCCCCGAATAAACACAAGGAGGATCCGATAATGTCAGAAGTGATTCTTAAAGGACTGAAGAAGGTCTACGACAATAAGGTTACTGCTGTACACGACGTAAACCTCGAGATCAAGGACAAAGAGTTCATAGTGCTGGTTGGTCCCTCCGGCTGCGGAAAGTCCACCACGCTGCGAATGGTAGCGGGTCTTGAGGAGATCTCTGACGGCGAGCTGTATATCGACGGCAGGCTTGTAAACGACGTTGCGCCCAAGGACCGCGATATCGCGATGGTTTTCCAAAACTATGCGCTCTATCCGCATATGACCGTTTACGACAACCTCGCCTACGCGCTTAAGCTCCGCAAAACCCCCAAGGCCGAGATAAAGAAGAAGGTGCTTGAGGTCGCGGAGATACTGGATATCACCCAGTATCTTGAAAGAAAGCCCAAGGCGCTCTCCGGCGGTCAGCGTCAGCGCGTTGCGATCGGCAGGGCGATGGTTCGCGATCCCAAGGTGTTTCTGATGGATGAGCCTCTTTCCAACCTCGACGCGAAGCTGCGCAACCAGATGCGCGCCGAGATCATCAAGCTGCGCTCCCGTATCGACACCACCTTCATGTATGTAACGCACGATCAGACCGAGGCGATGACGCTCGGCGACCGCATCGTTATAATGAAGGATGGCTACGTGAACCAGATCGGCACGCCGCAGGAGGTGTTCAACCGCCCTGTAAATCTGTTCGTTGCGGGCTTCATAGGAATGCCCGTTATGAACTTCTTCGACAACTGCAGGCTGATCGAGGAAGGTGGCGTTTTCCATGCCGAGATACGCGGAGTTCGCTTCAAGCTCTCCGATTTCCAGCAGAAGGCGCTTAAACAAAACGGCGTCAAGCCCTGCGACATCGTTTGCGGCATCAGGCCTCAGCACGTCACCGTCGGCGAAGGCGAGCTCAAGGCGACCATCGAGGTCAGCGAGATGATGGGCAGCGAATACAACCTCCACGCCCGCTGCGAGGGCGATGAGGTGGTAAAGCTGATCCCCACCGTGGACCTTGCGACCGACGTTTCCATGGGCAGGACCGTTAGCTTCACCACATGACCCGATCTCATCCAGCTTTTCGATAAGCAAACGAACAAAAACCTCATTTGGTACGACGAGGAATCCGCAAAAAAGGATGCTCCCGTATGTAAGTCCTACGATTTCTGATCGAAGCGAGGTGTCTTAATATGGAAGCAAAAGCCAAACCGCTCGCCAAGAATCCCGGGCTGATGAGCAAGAGTCAGAAGCGGGCGCGCAGTCTCCGCGAGAACGCGCCGTTCCTTCTGATGATATTCCCCGCCGTGCTGGTCGTTTTCCTTTTCAACTACCTGCCGATCTACGGCGTGCTGATTGCATTCCAGGATTTCATGCCCGGCGACAAGATCCTTTCAAGCAGCACGATCTGGGTCGGATTCGAGAATTTCAGAAGGTTCTTCTCCGATCCGCAGTTCTGGCCGCTGATGAAGAACACCTTCCTGATCTGTATCTACGGCTTCATCATCGGTTTCCCGCTTCCCATCATCATCTCCCTGATGCTGAATTCGCTTAAGGGAAGGAAGACGGCGAAATACCTGCAAACCATCTTCACCGCTCCGCACTTCATCTCCCTGGTCGTTCTGGTCGGTATGCTCACCCTTTTCTTCGGGCGCTACGGCCTTGTGAACAACGTTGTTGCGCACATGGGAGGGGAGAGGTATTCATACTTCCTCGAAAGCTCCGCGTTTAGACCGCTGTACATTCTTTCAAGCAACTGGCAGGACTTCGGCTGGAGCGCGGTGATCTACATCGCGGCGCTTTCAAACGTGGACCCGCAGCAGCATGAGGCGGCGATCCTCGACGGCGCAACGCGATTCCAGAGGGTGATCCACGTCGATCTGCCCGCGATAATGCCGATGATAAGCGTTATGCTCATCATGAGCATCGGCGGTCTCATGGACGTTGGCTACGAAAAGGCGCTGCTTATGCAGACGGACGGCAACCTCGGCGTCAGCGAGCTGATCTCGACCTACGTCTACAAGCGCGGTCTCACCGGCGTGCCGGATCAGGCATATGCAACGGCGATCGGCCTTTTCAACTCGGTCATAAACGTTATCCTGCTGATCATCGCGAACACCACTTCCAAGCGGTTCTCCGAGAACTCCCTGTGGTAAGGAGGTATGCAACATGGCCAACAAACCCTTAAAGAAGAAAAATGCGCTCAGAGACACCGTGGGCGACAAGATCGCTTCATCGCTTTCGGCAACGGCACCGAGAACGCGGAGAACAAGGATATCCCCTTCACCACCTTCAACGGCACCGATGAGGACAACGAGCTCGGCGTAGGCACGATCTGGGCTGAGAACGGCTCCTTCTTCTACCGCATCGATCAGGGCGGCACCGTGGATTGGCACAACAAGCTCATCTGCGGCTACCGCGAGAACCCCCTCACCCTTGAGGCGGACAGCTACTATACCGTTGAGATCAAGGTCAAGGCGGACAAGAACGTTTCCTGCGGCGTTTTCCTCAACCCCATCGGAAGCTGGGATCCCCGCGTATCCGAGGGCATGGATATCACCACCGATGAGCAGACCTTCACCTTCACCACCACCGACACCTTCATCACCGATATGGACTTTGAGCTGCTGTTCCAGTTCGGCTCCGCGGATCTTGCCTCCATGGGCGAAGTAACGGTCGAATTCACCGGCATCACCATCTATCAGATGAAGATCTCCTGATAAGCATACCGATCTTTGCGGATGGGGCGCTGTGGCGCCCCATCAGATCCGCCATTCGGAGCGGGAGCCGCTTCTTCCAAGATACCCGAAAGGAGAAAAACGGTTATGAGCATGCTCAAAAAAGCTATGATCCTGCTGCTTGCGGCAGCGATGGCAGCCACGCTCTTTTCCGGCTGCGCCAAAAAAAGCAATACCTCCGGCATAGAGTTCGCCAAGCCGGATTACGACAAGGATGTTTCCACCCTGCGCACGCCCGGCAGCCAGGAAGCGGCCTACGACTACAAGCTCTTCTTCCTCCCGGAAACGGACGGCGTGAGCCAGCCCTACGTAGGCGATCCGATGCCGTACTATGAGGACGGAGTCTACTACATGTACTACCTCAAGGAAGCGGGGGATTCCTACAATCACTCGGTCTACCTTGCAACCACCACCGATTTTCTGAGCTACACCGAGTATCAGGAGCCCATTCTCGAGTCCTCCCGCAGCGGCGGCCAGGATGCATGGATCGGCACGGGCTCGGTCGTAAAGGTCGATGAGAAATACTATTTCTTCTATACAGGCCACGCAAGCTCCGATTCGTATGAATACAAGGAGAAGATAATGGTCGCCGAGGGCGACTCGCCGACATCCTTCACCAAGGTGGACGGCTGGGAGCTCACCCCGCCTGCGGAGCTCGGCCAGAAGAACGACTTCCGCGATCCTCAGGCTTACTACAACGAGCAGAAGGGCGTTATCGAGCTCACCGTCACCGCCGCGCAGGGCGGCGTTGCAAGGGTCATCAAGTTCACGCTCGCAAAGGATCTGAGCGGCTTTGAATACGACGGCATCATAATCACCGATCCCACCGGCGATTTCTGGAATCTCGAATGCAGCGACACCTTCAAGCTCGGCGACAGGTACTTCATCACCTATTCCGGGCAGGACGACACGCTCTGGTATGCCTCCTCCGATTCTCAGTACGGCCCGTACACCGAGCCCGTGCGCATCGACGGCGAGCTGTTCTACGCGGCAAAGCACGTTGACAACGGCACCGATTGCTACATGGTAGGCTGGGCAAGGCGCAGCGAATCGCCGTCCTCGCTTTCCGAGGTCTCCGCATGGGCGGGCAATCTCGTGCTCTCGCAGGTCGAGAACGTGAACGGCGAGCTGGTCTTCAAGCCCGTTGAGAATATCGAAAACGCCTTCACCGACCGCCGCGAGCTGCATTTTGACGACACCAAGGCGACCGTGGAAGCGGGAACGCTGTATTCCTACACCGAGGCGTTCACCGCATACGAGCGCTTCATGATAAAGGGTAAGTTCTCCTATACGGGAAACGGCGCGTTCGGTCTTGCCTTCGACTACAACGGCAGAGCCGATAAGTATAAGCTCATCACCCTTGCAAACGACACGCTTGCAGTCAGCTTCAACGAGGGCACCACGCCGATAACCCAGACCATTGCCGATACCGAGCCGAACACGACCTATTCCTTCACCTATATCCAGGAGGGCTCCGTGGGCGTGTTCTATCTTGACGGCATAGCGGCGCTCACCGTTCGTCTGTACGGCATTAGCGGAAAGAGCATCTACCTGTTTGCAGAAAACAACAGCGTTGAGTTCACAGAGCTTGCGCAATACACCATGAAATAAGCAGGAGGTCTCCCATGAAGCAATTGTTTTCGGTGGATAACCCCATAATGAGGGTGCTGGTCAAGCTGTTCGACGTGATCGCGCTGAGCGTGCTGTGGTTCGTGTTTTCGATCCCGATCTTCACGATCGGCGCTTCCTCCACGGCGCTTTATGCAGCCGTCTACCATCACGTTCGCCTCGGCGAGGGTTATCTTTGGCAAACCTTCTGGGAGTCCTTTAAGGAAAATTTCAAGCGCTCCACTCTTGCGTGGCTGCCGATGCTCGGAATGATACTGTTTCTGATCTTCGACGTGGTCACCATCCGTTATCTGATCAAAAACGGTCATCCGCTCGGAGCATTGTTCGGCATACTGCTCGTTCTGCTCTTCGTTGCGGCGGTCTGGGCGCAATACCTGTTCGCCTACTGCGCGCGCTTTGAGGGCGGCGTAAAGGATATGCTCCGATACAGCTTCTACCTGCTCATGGCGCATCCGCTGCGCTCGATCGGCATAATGCTGCTGATCCTCGGGCTTGCGGCGCTGGTGCTCGCGATCCCCGGCCTTGCGATACTCTATCCCGCCGGGACCGTGTGGATCACAAGCTATATGATCGAATCGGTCTTCATGCGGCATATGAGCGAGGACGACAGGGAGCGCACCGAGAAGGAGCTGAACGACCACGATTGACGGTTCCCGGCCGCGTCCGGAGGTTCCGGATCGTGTTTTGATCGCGTTTTGATCGAGTTATGATCGCTATCTCTTCGCTTCTCCCGACATAAGCTCGGGCGGAAGCAT
Organism: Clostridia bacterium; assembly: GCA_017523925.1. GTDB lineage: Bacteria > Bacillota > Clostridia > Christensenellales > CAG-138 > PeH17. The sequence continues at coordinate 32,757 of JAFWVQ010000027.1, read as the reverse complement.
CATCTATCCTCTTTACTCTCCGCAGGCATATCCTGCGGGGAGTATTGAAAAAGCAGAAAAGGAGTACCGGCTATGAAAACCAAGCTTCAAAAGGCTCGCGATTTTGAGAATAAGTATCTGAAAAACCTCAACCCCTCCGATCTTCCCGCCTTCCACGTAACGGGCGGCGTGGGCTGGATAAACGACCCGAACGGCTTCTCCGTTTACAAGGGCGAATACCATCTGTTTTTTCAATACTACCCGTATGACACCAAGTGGGGCTGTATGCATTGGGGCCACGCCAAGACCACCGATTTCATCCAGTGGGATCGCCTTCCCTGCGCGCTTGCGCCCGATGAGCATTACGATAAGGATGGCTGCTTCTCGGGAAGCGCGGTCGAAATGCCGGACGGCCGTCATCTTTTGATGTACACCGGCAATCGCAACACCAGGCGAAACAACGGCTCCGTTGTCAGCACCCAGACCCAGTGCCTCGCCGTCGGCGACGGCTTGAACTACGAAAAGTACGAAGCAAACCCCGTGCTGGATGCGAAGGATCTTCCCGAGGGCGGCAGCCCGATCGACTTCCGCGACCCGAAGATCTGGCACGAGGACGGCAAGTATTGGGCGGTCGTCGGCAACCGTTCCGCGGATAAGAGCGGCTCGATACTGCTGTTTGAGAGCGAGAACGGGTTTGACTGGAAGTTTGCATCCGTGCTCGCCTCCTGCCACAACCAGTTCGGCAAGATGTGGGAATGCCCGGATTTCTTCGAGCTCGACGGCAAGCACGTTCTGCTCACAAGCCCGCAGGATATGACGAGCATGGGGCTTGAGTTCCACCCCGGCAACTCCACCCTCTGCATAATCGGAAGATACGATCGCAGCATAAAGCATCTTTTGCGCGACAATACGCAGACCGTGGATTACGGCACCGATTTTTACGCAATGCAGACTCTTAAATCGCCGGACGGCAGGCGCATCATGATCGCCTGGATGCAGAGCTGGGAGACCTCGGGCTGCAAATACCATAAGCTGCCTTTCTTCGGCCAGATGTCGCTTCCGAGGGAGCTCTCCATCCGCGACGGCAGGCTGATCCAGAACCCCGTGCGCGAGATAGAGCGCTTCCGCGTGAACAACGTCAGTTACAAGGGCGTTATGATCACCGATGAGACCAATCTTCAGGGCATATCGGGCCGCTTCATCGATATGACCGTCACGGTTCGCCCGGGCAACAGCAGCAGGATGTACCGCTACTTCAAGATAAACGTTGCAAAGGACGGCGAGCGCGTCACCACGATCCGCCACAAGCCCGAAAACAACACCATCCGCGTTGACCGCTCCCGCTCCGGCTTCCCGCACGACATAGTGAACGTGCGCGATTTCCCGATAAACTCCAAGGACGAGCTGAAGGTGCGCATCATCATGGACAGGTACAGCCTCGAGGTGTTCGTAAACGACGGCGAGCAGGCGGCAAGCTTCGTGATCTACACCCACGAAACAGCGGATTCCATCACCTTCTCCGCGGACGGCGCGGCGATCATTGACGTTGAAAATACGATATCGAGGTGTGAAAAATGGCAGACAGGTTCGATGTATGCGCCATTGGCGAGATGCTTATAGATTTCACCGAATGCGGCATTAGCGATCAGGGCAATCCGCTTTGGGAGGCAAACCCCGGCGGAGCGCCCTGCAACGTGCTCGCAATGCTCAACAAGCTCGGGCGGCGCACAGCGTTCATCGGCAAGATCGGCAGGGACGTGTACGGCGATCAGCTTCGCAAAACCGCAAGCGACGCGGGCATCGACACCACAGGTCTTCTGAGCGATGAAAGCGTTCACACCACCCTTGCGATCGTGCATCGCCTTGAGAACGGGGACCGCGATTTCTCCTTCTACAGGAACCCCGGCGCGGACATGATGCTCAGGGAGGACGAGCTTCCCGTTTCGATAATAGAAAGCTGCCGCATATTCCATTTCGGAACGCTCTCCATGACGCATGAGGGCGTTCGCAGGGCGACCGAAAAGGCGATAAGCATCGCAAAAAACGCGGGAGCACTGATCTCGTTCGATCCCAATCTTCGCCCGCCTCTTTGGCCGAGCCTCGAGCTTGCTAAGGAGTGCATAGCATGGGGCCTCGGGCAATGCGATATCCTCAAGATCGCGGACAACGAGCTTGAATTCATGACGGGCGAGACCGATTTCGACAGGGGCGCGGCCGCGCTCAAGTCCGCCTTCCCGAATATCAAACTGCTGAACGTGACGGCAGGCGCCGAGGGCAGCTATTGCTATTATGACGACCTTCGCGTATTCGTGCCCGCGTTCACGCTCGGCGGCACGATCGAGACCACCGGCGCGGGCGATACCTTCGGCGCTTGTGTGCTGAACGACGTGCTCGACAACGGCATGGCAAACAGAAGCGCCGCGAGCCTCGAAAACATGCTCCGCTTCGCCAATGCCGCCGCCTATATAGTTACCACCAGGCGCGGCGTCATCCGCTCCCTGCCGGAGCTGAGCGAGATCGAATCGCTGCTCGAACAAAACAGCCCGAATAACGGCTGATGCACCGAACAGATGCGGCAGGAATGTAAAGCAAAGGATCAATAGCGCCTGCATTAAGGCTTCCGCGATAGCGGAGGCCTTTTTTGACGGAAAAATTCAACTTGTTTAGTTCGACGCCGCTGCGAGCTTCTTTTAGTGGCTCGGCATACCCTGCTGGAGCGTTCTCTGTTGAATGCATCTACTGCGATTACGGCAGCAGCACTTGCTCTTTTGCCGAAGACACCGCATACAAACCGGTCTTTAAAAGCGGAGGACATTCTTGCATCTCAATGAGATCGCCCAAGGTCGGATGCTGGCGTTTTAGATTGTTGCTTTGCATTTATTTGAAAAACTTCTTTCTAAAACGAAATGCCACCGGATTTTCCTTCTCAGGGTAAGTGCAGCTTCGTCTCAAAGCAAGCTGCACTGTTGAATTTAATTTGAAAATTCGAGGTTTTCGCTGAGTATAATCTTTTACTCAGATGCCTTGAATTATGTGAGATAATATGATATTATATTGCTGAGCGATATAATTGCGGAATATCCGAAAAAACAAAGATCGCATTATTCGTTGAAATGTAGTACACTGGCAGAGCTGTTGTATTTGGGAGTTCAGATGCTGATGTGCTCCAAAACGGAGGGGTAGATGCCTACGAATCATTCTGAAAAATTCTTTTTCATTAGCTACAGCCAAAAGAACCTTGCCGTTGGTGAGGATCTTAAAAAGCTTGATGATCTTTACGCTAATTACTGGATAGATCGTGATGGAATGAGGGCAACTGACGACACTTGGATAGAACGTGCTAGAACTGCAATATTTGATAAGAATTGTAAGGGCGCCTTGTTTTATATCTGCCTAGACTCGCTAAGCAGCGAAGCGGTTGAGAACGAGATGTCACTAGTCCTTGAGAGAAAAAAGGAAAACAGCGAGTTTTTTTTGATTGCAGTTCTGGTCGGTGGGAGATCTATACATGAATTGATAAGAAATGTTTATGTTAGGGCAGGAGATGCTGACCTTAGAAAAATACTTCCGTTGTCAAGGATCGCGAGGATTTCAAAATTATTTCCTGATGAAAAAATACCTATTATAAGAACAGGGGATGCACTGGAGAGCTATTATGAAGTCCTATATAAGAATTTGTTTGAGTGTGGAGTTATTATCAATACTGAGGCCATTATGAATCAGCTTAACTCTGAGAATAAGCTTGATGAATATGGGAGATACACCTTTGGAACATTTTATGGCGCTGCAAGTGTTACGAATGTATTGTTGTTAAATACCAATGTTTTTGAAGAGCGCAGAGGTGTTCGATATATAAAGCTTGACGATGGCTCCGTTCGTATTGCCGAAGAAATCAAGTGGATGATACTTGACTATTACGATGGAAAAATGAAAATGATTTCCGAAGCGGTTTTGGATCAGATACCGGGCAACAGTATCGAGAGATGGTTGAATGACTTTTTTTACAAGATCGCTTTTACGGATGCGGAGAAATCAAGGATCGTTGGCAGTATAGGAACATTGTCTTATGAAGAATACGAAAAGTATAATGGCAATGGCGGCATTAATCCAACCGAAGGTAAGTTTTGGCTAAGCAGCGTCAACATCAGAAATCAGCAGAATAAACTTATGTATGTAAGTGGCGCAAATGTTGATAAACTCGGCTTGAGAAAAGACTCTAAATACGGGATTCGTCCTGTTGTTGAAATAATGATGTAGGGAGAGATGATATGGATAAGCTTAAACTTAGAAATAGCGAGTTGGAAGCAATAAACCAAAAGCTGTTAAATCCAAATATCAATGACTTGACAAAGGCATTGCTTGGTGTAGTTAGAGACCGTCAAGAAGGCACGATATTCTTCGATTATGAGCAACGCGAGACGATTGGCATGTATATTTATGCCGAGTTGCTTGACAAATATGATGAGAATATCGGGTTTTTTCTTTCTGATGATTTGCACGAGTCGGGTTTGTTGACCCAGGCTCAAGGCGCATGCAGCTTGGACGTCCTTATCGGTGATTACAGAGTATTTTCGATTTTAGATGACGCTGACGCTGCCAAGCTTAAGGAGATCTATGAAAGAACAATCGATTCAATAATAAAAAGAGTTTCCGGCAAGGATGGGACGTTCATTTTTGATGCTTCTCCGTATAATGTGGAAGCGTTTAATGCCGAATACGCATATATCGATTCAATGACTTGGGTCGTCTCCGCTCTGCTTGGTGCGCTGAATTTCTGCGAATTAAGAGCAGGCGATAATCCTGCGGCTTCTTCAAATGCAGAGGTCTCTTTTTCCTATGGCGTTCAACAAAAAATGTTGGACATTGTCTCTTACTGCATAAAGTACCTCACCAAGAGCTTTATCGATATAACAGACAAAAATGAGAAAAAGCTTTCTCAGGGTTGGAACTTCACCAAAGGCTGTTCTGAACCTTCTCTCTACTTTACATATGCCGTCAGTGAGTGTTATCTTGACATTTTCGATGCTTTTAAGAAGGTCATTGATAAGCACAATATTGAGGAGAAAATTGCGCAAATCAAAAGCGAACATGTTGATTCATCCGATAACAGCTTCGACTATAACATGTATCTGTCTAATGATGATAGAGTAGCATACGAAAGCATCAATGCAGACAGCGACGAGTATAGAATGAAGAAAAGGCTTTTTGAGCATATCAATGGCGATGACGATATCTTCTATCAGCTTGAAAAGCAAGTTAAGCTGGCAGCAAGGAATTCTTGGGCGCTTGTGAAGGATGGAATTGACACCAAGTTTTATAATAGCAATCTTTCAGCAGTTGTTGAACAATCAATAATCGAGAACAGCTCTTCTAGCGATGCGCTGTTTAACAATTTATTCGTCATTAATAACGTTATTACCGGTGGACTCGATGAAGAGCTTAACGACAGGATCGCAAGAGCGGTCGATGATGATGAAATGAGTCGTATTCAAAGTGAGTACGACAATCTGCTGGAAACCTTGCAGGCGGCATTGCAGAGAACGATACGTTACAGCAAAATGCTTCAGGCCAAGCAGAAAGACTATGTTATCAACGATTTTGTTATCAGCTGCAACGAGACTTTTGAAGGGGAGTTTAGCAAAAAGAGCCAGGAGTTAAGAAAAAAACGTATTAAAACGTTTACTATCTCGCCGCTGCTCGTAAAAACAAACAACTTGATTAGCGAGTTCTTGGCGAAGTACCCTCAGTATGACATGATTAAATATCTTGACGATCTCATTATGAAAAAAAGATCGATGGATGATGATAGTAACTATATTTGGGTGTGGGAGTGCGGAGAGTACCAGGTCACATCAAATTATTACTATTTGATTTCGCTGTCAAGCTTTTATAAATATATTGATGAGTATGAAACACGATTCACCGCCATTGACCATGATAACGAAGAATACAAGGCCTCTTTACGCACGTCTTACTTGCATGAGCTTAGAAGAACAGGCGAGATATTCAAGCTGACTGAACAGAATAACAAACTCGAAAGTGAAAACGTCAGATTACAAGAACAGATCCTTTCCTTGCAATCTCAAGAGTCCGAGCTTGAGAAGGTGGTAAAGAATCTTATTCATGAAGAGATAAAAGCGAACCTTTTGTCATGGGTCGTGGATGGTGTGGATCGGTTGGATGCTGACGTTTTTCAGCAAATTATCGGTGGAGATCTCGTTGAAGAAGACTTCCCGGCCGAGTCGGCTTTCTTCGATGCGATAAAGAAGATGCTTATCATTGCGTTTGCTTCGATTGTTAAGGATAAGCTGAATTACACCTTTGTTGACGACCCCAGAGTCAAGGGCATTTCTCAGCGCTTTGTTAAAGTGCTGGATAAAAAGGCTGCGAGCTTTATCTCCGATGCTATAGGAGATAAGGACTTTAATTAACTTAGAAAACTATTGGTTGAGGTAAATAAAAATGTACAAAATATCTTTTTTCTCTTACAAAGGTGGTTCCGGAAGAAGCTCTACGCTTGTAAACATTGTTCCGTTTCTTGTTAAAGAGCTTAAGGCAGACAGCAATCATCCTATCGTGCTTCTTGATATGGACATTGACAGCACAGGCTTAACATATCTGCTGCATCAAGGTGAAAATGTTGGAAAGAGCCTTTCGATTCAGCGGATCATGGTTGAGGGCGTTCCGGAAGGAAATCGGACTAAGCGGCAATTGGACGAGCATAGATTCTTTACCGGACTGCTCAAGGTTGGTGCGGAGTTTAATTGCGAAGATGGCGCGGTGCTCCTGCTTCCCGCCGAAGCAGGTGTTTCTGTCGGCAGAGATGGTACTAATATGAATATGACCCATCGCGACTCGCGGCATATTGGAACGGTTATCGAGGTCTGCGAGCGTCATGATTGCGCTGCGATCATTTTTGATTCATCTGCTGGCGATCAAGAGACTGCGACTATCAGCAATGGAAATGCAGATGTTATCGTTTGCTGTATGAGACCTACTATACAGTTCCAGGAAGGCACGCTTGACTACTTCATGAGAATGAATAGAAGCATTAGAAATAAAGATGTTATTCTTGTGCCAAATGCTGTTTCCAAAGCAACGACAACTGTTGATGATAAGGTTTATCCTATTACTGCTAAGCTTAGGATCGTTGATGCTTTGCGCGATAGTTTCCCCGAAACGGGAAATACGCTGCATTTCGATGCTTTGGAGGGCGCTCTTTTTGGAATACCGCTTGTGAGCAGGTTCTTGTGGAAGGAGTCGATCTTGGCTACATTGGATCAAGATTCCCTTGCTGCAGACGAAAAGGAAGCTCTTGAAATGTATCAGCTGATCGCATGCTTGATCCGCAAATATGGGGAAAAGGAGGAGTAGTGATGAACGCGGCCACAGATTTGGATAATTATCGTTCTGTAGTAAAAGATGATTTTATCTGGCTTTATATCTTTGGCAAGCAGAGACCGGATTTTGATAATATTCAATCGTATTATCGCTATATCAATAATACGATCAACTTATCGTTTATTTACGCGTACTCTTGCATCAAAGAGATGCTCAATGTTGAAGAAGATATTGAGGAGAAGAAAAAGTCGTTCAATCCCAATGCGAAGCGAGCGATAAAGAATATTGACCGCATCTACAATAATCTTGATATCAGCTTTGAGCTGATAACCTATATAATGTTGGATGTCCAGTTTGATTTGGCACTTGGACGTGAATCCTGCTTGAATAAATATGTGTCGGGAATCTCTGCTGACTTCAATGTGCTGGACTATTCGCCGCGCATTCTCCACTGGATGTCAACATCGAAAGCAGAGAAGGACGTCACACTAACCGACATGATAGCTCTGTTCCGCAAACTGCTCAAGTCGCTTCCGTTTATTGGTAATACAGCGCTTCGCGGTGAAAAGCATGAAACATTCTTTGAGATAGAAGAAACTTTCGAGAAAAAGATAGTATATACGGACCATAGACTGTACATTCATGACTGCGGCCGAGGGTATTACCAGTTCTATTTTCTTGAAAGAGTTGATGCTAAGACGCATTCGCTTTCATTATGCTACTCTACACCGGATTATGCAGATAAATATATGATCGTTTATCATGCTGATGCATTGCCTGAAATTTTGGAGAGCGATGATTGCGAACATATCATTTCGGATGTGGAGGGCATTGAATCTATATGCAGCATTATCACCGGAACCAATGCGAAGGAGGTTCTCAATAGCCGCGGTCGTCTCGCCGATGGAATAAGCAACATATACACCGTCAACTATAAGTACTTAAAGAACCTTTCGCTTTCGATTTCTGACGAGTTGGGAAGAAGCGACAATACATTATTCAGAAATCAAGTGCTGCAGAAATATGGCATTAATCCCGGCAAGGAATATGATCTTGACAGCGTGATAATCATGCAATTGATCGAGCGCTCACCTTCGAACGTGTTGTTTGACCTGTTTTGCATCGATCCCAGTGCGTTTCATTCGATTATTAAGAACCTTTACAGCCGGTTTAACTGTAAACTCAGGTTTAAATATATCGATTTTTCCAGAAGCCCGGTTGATTACTCGGAGCTTGATCAGCACCTGATTAGAAACCGCAGAACGAACTACGGCGCGTATCAGGGTATGGAGCTTGCAGAAATGCAGGCGAATTATATCCTTTCAACGCTGTTGGCGAACTCCAGAGAGAGCGAAGCAAGAGTATTTAGGGTCTCTGATGTGATAGAGGATATCAATAACGACAGAAGTCTTGATGCAGCGCAGGATGCATGCGCTCAGCTGCTGATAAAGACATGCTGCTTTTATCGCGGAGTTATCGCATACGGCTATGAAAAAATCGAGTATGATGCTGATTGCTACGACAGCATGCCTTCTGCTGAAACAATAAAGGAAACGCAAAAGAGATTCCAAAAAGCATTTTTGGAGGCAGCGGAGTCTGCTTACAAGAATGATTATTTGTGCCATCAAACGGGAAACAGCGGGGATAACCTGGCTTTTGCAATTGATGCGTTCGTAAGATTTATCGATCAAGTGGACAACAGTATCGAATTACGCAAGGCGCTCAAGTGTGTTCTTGGAAGAAACTCCGTTATTGATAAAAGGCAGCTTAGCCTTTCATCTGACATAGTTTTGCTCGAACGCGAGGAACAAACAAAACAACTTCTTGGCATACTCGAGTTTCTGACTACCGGCTCGTTTGAAAAGAACGAGTCTAAAGGCGACTTTAATTCCTCGGTCTACCCTATTACCGGAAGGTATGTTAGCAATAGTGAGAGTAATGATCAATGCCGGATCGCGAATTTCTCTATCCGCATCGATGTGAATGCAAACGGTCAGTTTGACTACATGAAAACCATAAACATTCTCACTGAGTTTTACTATCAAATAGATGAATACTACTATTGCTTGCCAAATATCGGACGAAGCAATTATGAATGGTGGATCGATCCGCTCATAGTTAGTGCTACCGATTTTGATTCTATTTTTGATAAAAAGGAGTGATAACAATGCTGCATTTTATGATGGATGCATATGACACTATTGAGGAAAATGCAAATAACCTGATGACAGTTAACGAGTGCTTGGTCAGAATTGCGGAGAGCCTCAAATTGAAATCGGTTATGCCGCCGTTTTTGGTTCCATATTATTACTCAAAGCATATGGAAGACGGCGGAATTAGTGCATTTATGCTTTTCGAGGGAGGGCATATAACTATTCATACCTTCCCGTTCCGTGCCTGTTACTTTGTGGATATTATGTCAGATGATTTCTTCAGTATATCGGAAGCAGAACATGAGCTGCTGTCAATGCTCAATGCAAAGACCGTGAAAACATATTCCCTGGACAGGAGAACGACTGCTGATATGGTTGAACCCAGTCATGATCCGTCAATTGATTTTGGTCCGCACTACATGATCACCGTTTGTGACACCGAAATGACGATGGATTGGATTTATAAGTGGCTAGACACTCTTGCCCCTAAGATTAATATGGAGGCTATTACTAGACCTTATGTGATTTATAGCACCGTTAACGATCCAAAGTACATCTCTGGCGTTTTGGTAGTTGCGCAAAGCCATGTGGCCGTTCATTACAATATTGCGGAAAAAATGGCGTATATAGACATATTCTCGTGCAGCTTCTTGAAGAATGAGCATATAGAGAGTGTGCTTAAGGACTCATTTGGCGATAAAGCATCATATAAGCTGTATGTTCGTGGCAGCAAACACGAGTATTCTTACCAAAACAGTGATGCTCGCTCTGAGATGTTTGCCCATTGGCAGAAGCTGAAGATTGATTAAGTGTTTTGGCTGATCTCGATTTGCGAGACTACTTCGCATCTTGCGTACACCTCCTGCATGTATAGAATATCAAACCGACTCAATAGCAATAGTTGGGGTTGAGTATGCAGAAAGAGTTTTCGCAACCTGTGCCCTGCTGGGCCGCAGGTTGCTTTGCTTTCGCGGGGCGTGTTATGCGTCGGCGCATATTGTCGAAGCGGTACCGTCAATACTTTTGCGCAAATTCATTTTCCCGCTTAATCGCCTTGGTTCATCCGCACCGGTCCGGTCCGTGGCTGGAGAGCCGGCGCATCCGTGCATTTACCCTTGACGGCCACAGGACGGATCGGTATCATATCGAAGGCGATAAGCTATTGTTCGAGCTGGGATAAGCAGTTGCTCAGCTATGAGCTCCTCTCCGAAGAGGAGGGCCTCATAGCCGGGCAGATAAAGCATAGCTTTATATACCGATCGAAAATTTAACAGCCTATTGCAAATAGTTTATTGGCGTGATACAATGGTTAGCGAAGGCTAACTTTTGTGGTGAATTAAGCGGGGGAGGTGCGCCGTGTTCTGGGACAGAGCTGCGATATTCTACGATCTGTTCGGCTATATTTATAATGGCAAGGTCAACAAAAGGCTTTGCGCCGCTGTTTCAGAGTTGATTGGAGGGGACGATCGTGTGCTTGAATGCGCCTGCGGAACGGGCATGATAAGCGCCGCCGCTGCACCTAAATGCCGCGAGCTTACTGCCACGGATTATTCCGAAGGCATGCTCAAGCGGGCGGAAAAGCGGCTCGGGAGATTTGATAATGCAAAGGTATGCTTTGCGAACATTACCAAGCTTGATTTTGATGATGAAAGCTTCGACACGGTGATCGCGGCGAACGTGATACATCTGCTCGATGATCCGAAGGTGTCGCTTTCCGAGCTTTCGCGGGTATGCAAAAGGGGCGGAAAACTGATAATCCCGACCTACATCGGGCGAGAGGGCAGCAAAAGCGGCAAGGCGTTCGTTAGATCGGCGGAAAAGGCGGGCGCGGGCTTCAAAAGGCAGTTCACGCTTGAAAGCTACCGCGCATTTTTTGTGGCAGCGGGCTTTTCCAATGTGAAAATAACCGAGATCGCCGGGCGTGTGCCCTGTGCGGTTGCGGTGATCGCAAACCGCCGCTGACGGTCGGTGCAGCTTCTGCACGAGGCCTATATTTTTGCCATTGCGGTTAGGCGCGGCTAACTACAATGCCGCAAAACAATGCGAAGCTTCTTTAAAGACAAAGCTTGCGATCGGCCTGACCCGGCGATAAACAAAAGCAATAATAAACAGCTTTAACACAAGGAGGTATAAAACTTTATGAAGGAAAAAAAGAAAAGCGAGCTTTCCGTTCTGCTTGACTATGCGGGAAAATACAAGCCGCTTACCTTTATCGGGCTGGCGCTGTCGGCGATCGCGATGGTGCTCGGCATGGCGCCGTACGTTTGCATCTGGCTTGCGGCGCGCGACCTTATCGCCGTGGCACCGAATTGGACCGAGGCTTCCGGCATCGCGCGTTACGGCTGGCTGGCGTTTGCGTTCGCTTTCGGCGGGATAATCGTGTATTTTGCCGCGCTGATGTGTACGCATCTTGCGGCCTTCCGAACGGCTTCAAATATCCGCAAAAAGGGCATGGAGCGCATGATGAAGCTGCCGCTCGGCTTCTTTGACGGCAACGCTTCGGGGCTGCTTCGCAACAGACTGGACGGCGCGGCCTCGGAGACCGAGACCCTACTCGCGCATAATCTTGCGGATATTGTCGGCACGGCGGCGATGTTCGTTTCGATGATCGTGCTGATGTTTCTTTTCGATTGGCGAATGGGCGCGGCGTGTATGCTTGCCGCCGTTATCTCGGTGATCGCCATGTTCACGATGATGGGCGGCAAGAACGCAAAGCTGATGCTCGAATACCAAACCGCGCAGGATGCCATGAGCAAGGCGGGCACGGAATACGTGCGCGGCATACCGGTCGTTAAGGTTTTTCAGCAGACGGTCTATTCCTTCAAGGCATTCAAAAAATCGATAGAGGAATACAGCGAAAAGGCCGAGCGCTATACTTACGGCGTTTGCCGCGTGCCACAGGCAATAAATCTGACCTTCACCGAGGGTGCTTTCATCTTTTTAATACCGGCGGTGCTGCTTCTCGCGCCTTCGGCGCTCTCGGGCGGAAGCTTTGCTTCGTTTGTGACGAATTTCGCATTCTATGCGGTGTTTTCCGCGATCATATCAACCGCGCTTGCTAAAATCATGTTCGCTTCGAGCGGAATGATGCTTGCAAAGACCGCGCTTGCGAGGATAGATACCATCATGAACGCGGAGCCGCTCAAGCTGCCCGAGCATCCCGAAAAGCCGAAGGACAGCCGGATCGAGTTTAAAAACGTGTGCTTCAAATACCCCGGCTCAGATGCATACGCACTCGATGGTGTTTCGTTTAAGGCAGAGCCCGGGCAGACCGTGGCGCTCGTCGGCCCTTCCGGCGGCGGAAAGACCACGGCGGCAAGCCTGATCCCGAGATTTTGGGATGCTTCGACCGGCTCTGTCGAGATCGGCGGAGTTGACGTTCGCAATATCGATCAGCATGAGCTTATGAACAGCGTTGCGTTCGTTTTCCAGAACAACCGCCTGTTTAAAACCTCGATACTCGAAAACGTTCGCGCGGCGCGTCCCGATGCTTCTTTGGGCGAGGTCGAAGCGGCGCTTCATGCGGCACAATGCGGCGAGATGATCGAAAAGCTTCCTAATGGCATAGACACCGTCATCGGTTCAAAAGGCACCTATCTGTCCGGCGGCGAGCTGCAGCGCATCGCGCTTGCACGGGCGATACTCAAGGATGCGCCGATAATCGTGCTCGATGAGGCTACGGCGTTTGCCGATCCCGAAAACGAAGCGCTGATACAAAAGGCGATGAAAAAGCTCACCGAGGGCAAGACGGTCATTATGATAGCACATAGGCTTTCGACAGTTATTGGAGCGGACAGGATAATCGTGCTCGACAAAGGAAAAGCGGTCGAAAGCGGCACGCACGAAAGCCTTGCTTCGAGTGGCGGTCTGTATTCGCGGATGTGGAAAAACTACAACGAAGCCGCCCAATGGAAGCTCAAAACGGAAAAGGAGGCGAAGTAAATGCTTGGCGAAAACTTGAAAAGGAAATATGCTTTGACCGACAAGGGGCTTTCAAACGCGAGAAAGGGCGCGTTTTGGACGGTGATAGTCAACCTCATCGCCATGTTCGGCGCGGGAATCCTCTATAAGCTGATGAACGGCTTCATTAAAACGCTTACAGATGGCGCGGCGCTCCCTTCGCCGTGGCTTTTCATCGGACTTACGGCGGCTTTTGCGCTGCTTTCGTATATCACGCATCTTGAGCAGTACCGCACCACTTACGGACTTGTTTATACCGAAATAAAGAAAACGCGCATCTCGCTTGCCGAAAGGCTGCGAAAGCTGCCGCTTGGCTACTTCGGAAAGCGCGATCTTGCCGATCTTACCGAAACGCTGATGGGCGATGTGAACAGGCTCGAGCACGTTTGGTCGCATTGCATAGGCTATCTCTACGGAGCGTATATCTCCACAGCCATAATTGCCATCGCGCTGTTCATCATCGATTGGCGCATGGCGCTCGCCTGCCTTTGGGGAGTTCCGGTCGCGTTCCTGCTTCTTTTTGGCAGCAGGAGCATCGCAAAGCGGCACTCCGAAAAGGCGAAGCATACTGCGGTAACGGTTTCGGACTGCATACAGGCGGGTATAGAAAACGTTCGCGAGATACGCTCGCTGAACCGCGAAAAAGCTTATCTTGATGAGATCGGCACAAAGATAGACAGGCATGAGAAAACGCTTATCGGAGGAGAGCTTGCGGCGGGGCTGTTCGTGAACGCGGCGAGCGTCATAATGCGTCTAGGAGTTGCAACCACTATACTCACGGGCGCTTCGCTGATACTCTCCGGCAGAATAGATTTCATGCTGCTGTTTATGTTCCTTCTGATAATCACGCGCATCTATGCGCCCTTCGATCAGAGCCTTGCGCTTATAGCCGAGATGCTGATGTCGCAGGTCTCAGCCAACCGCCTAAACGAGATCCACGAGATGCGAACCGCCGAGGGTGCGGACAGCTTCGCTCCGAGCGGACACGATATAGTTTTTGAAAACGTGGACTTTGCCTACGATGATAAAAAAGTGCTTCGCGGCGTGAGCTTTACCGCCAAGGAGGGCGAGATCACCGCGCTCGTCGGACCGTCGGGCTCAGGCAAGAGTACCTGCGCTCGGCTTGCGGCGCGGCTTTGGGATGTGACGGGCGGCAGCATAAAGGTTGGCGGCGTGGATATAAAAACCGTTGAGCCCGAAGCGCTTCTGACCGATTATTCGATGGTTTTTCAGGACGTTATGCTGTTTGACGATACGGTGATGGAGAATATCCGCCTCGGCAGACGCGGAGCGAGCGATGAAGATGTGCTTGCGGCGGCAAGGGCTGCGAACTGCGACGGATTTGTGAATGCGCTGCCGCACGGTTATCAAACTCCGATCGGCGAAAACGGCGCAAGGCTCTCGGGCGGTGAACGCCAGCGCATCTCGATAGCGCGTGCGCTCCTCAAGGATGCGCCGATAGTGCTGCTTGATGAAGCGACCGCTTCACTGGACGTTGAGAATGAGAGCGAGGTGCAGGGCGCGCTTTCAAGGCTGCTTCGCGGAAAAACCGTGCTCGTTATTGCTCATAGGATGCGCACCGTTGAGGCGGCGGATAGGATAATCGTGCTCAAGGATGGGCGGGTTGCCGAGGAAGGGACGCCTTTAGAGCTGCGCAATAAGGAAAACGGCCTCTTCGCACGCATGGCGGAGCTTCAGAGCGCAAGCGCGAGCTGGAAAGTTTGAAGGAGGAAACAATGTGGAAAAATACAGGATCGAAAAAAACAGCGTGCAGGAAACGCTCTTGATACCGCTTTTCGGAAGAAAGCTCTGCACCGAGCTGTATCCGAGCGTTTTTCGGGATGAAAAGGCGGTCGAGCTTATAAATCGCATAGACTATGATTTTTCGGAGTTTGAGCGAAAGAGCATGAGCGTGCTCTATCGATTCGGTGCGCTCGAGGTTGCCATGAGGGAGGGCGATCTTATGATCGAAACGAAGGATTATCTGCAAACACATCCTAAGGCTGCGCTTGTGAATCTCGGCTGCGGACTCGATCAAACGATGGAAAACTGCGATAACGGGCTTTGCCGCATCTATAATATCGATCTTCCGGACGTGATCTCGGTGCGAAACGAGCTTCTTCCGGAGACGGACAGGATCAAAAATGTCGGCGCCGATCTCAACGATACCGCATGGTTTGACGAGATACCCGCGGAGAACGGCGTGTGCCTGATCGCTGCGGGAGTTTTCTATTACTTCAAAAAGGAGCAGGTGCGGAAACTCTTTGCCGCCATGAGCGAGCGCTTCCCCGGCGGCAGGCTTTGCTTCGATACGGCAAATAAACGCGCCGTGAAGATGATGCTGAAAACCTGGGTAAAGACGGCGGGCGTAACTTCAATCGAGGACTATTTCAGCGTTGAAAGCGTTGAAAAGGACATCGCTCCGTGGATGAAAAATGCGAAGATAACCGAGCGCGGCTATATGCTTGGCTATAACGACCTTCGCGATCCCTCGGTACCGGGGCTTTTCCGTCTGCTCGGGAAGCTCGGCGACGGCTTTATGAAGATGAGGATCGTGCGAATGGATTTCGTTCAGCCTTTTATCCGTTAAAGTATATTGCCGCAAAACTTGACAGGCATAAATCCATGTGCTATAATCTTGAACACTCGGTTAGCTTCGGCTAACTCCAGGAGTGAAAGCCTACAAGAGAAGGAGAAAAACATGATAAAGAGAATTACAACTGCGCTTACTTTGGCAATACTGCTTGCACTTGCGCCCATTACCGCCCTTGCTGAAGGTGCCGCTCCCCGCGACGATCCCTACGAAATAAGAGAGGTCAGAATAGAGGGCTTCACCGTTCCCGCTTGGGGAGAGCATCCCGATTATGAGATCTCCGTGCCCGAAGGAGCGCACTACTCGCTCACCTACTACGATTGGAACTGGGAGGATGAGCAGGGCGATTACGATGAGCTTCCCCCCGATGCCGTTTTCGACAATGAGAGCCTCGGCTATTATATGTATATGAACGTGGTTGCCGAGGATGGTTATTTTTTCTCGGATGAGGTGGTTTTTCTTATCAACGGCACCGAAGAATACGTCCGCTTTATGTTTCCCGAACGTGTTGAAGTAGCGATATTGACAACATATTTTTACGTTGAAAATGGCGGAAGCTTTGTTCCGGGCGATGTCGATCTTAACGGAGCGGTCGAAACGGCGGACGCGCTGCTTGCTCTGCGAAATGTTCTACACATTGCTGAGCTTGATGATGCGCAGCTCACCGCTGCGGATGTGGATGGCGACGGCAGAGTGTCGGTAACGGATGCGGTCGTCATTCTCAGGCTCGCTTTGGGGCTGATACAATGAGCCGGATACAAAATCCCTGCCGCGATCTATTCGGAAGCATATATAATAAAAAGCATTTGTTTAATATTGACAAAGAACATGAACGATGCTATAATCGGTTAGCTAAAGCTAACCTTATGCGTTTCCAATCTGCATGATCTCTTGATATGCAGGTGAAATAGAATGGCTTTTGCCTGCGCCTCGCTTTGGGGTTATGAAGCGTGTGCGGCAAAAGCTTTTTCTTGACATTTGCAGTTAGTTTACGCTAACCGTATGTGGCCATAAGACTGAAAAACTTTTAACGGAGGTATTGCCGTGATCAGAAAAACACTTATCCTGGCGCTATCATGTCTGCTCGCATTCTCCGCTTTTGCCTGCGCCGATAAAAACGAAGGCGAAAAGCAGAATGAGGGAGCGGCGGTCGCAGGAGATTATTATCTCGATCTCACCGAGCTTGGAATGAAGCTGACCATCTATCTTCGCCTGAAGGAAAACGGAGAGTTTATCTTCTCAAATACGCCCGCGTTCGAGGTGGACAAGAGCTCGGGAACCTATCAAAGCGCCGAGGGCGGGTATCTTATGGTCTATTCCTCCGTGAACGGTCAGCCGAAGACGGCCGCGGACGGGCTGACGAGCAAATTCACGGTGAATGATGCGGGCGAGCTTGATTTCAGCGTTTGTGAGCGCGTTCACTACGGCAGCGCGGGCGCGAAAACGGTTTCCGAAGAGGATTCGAGCATCAAGCTGATAGGCAAAAGGATCACGGAGAACTACAATGCGGCTTCGACCGAAACGCAATTCACCAAGGGAGTTTATTCTTTTGTTGAAGGAGGCAGGAGCATTTTCGCAAGCTTTTTCGGCAATGATACCTATCTGATCTTTGCTGTTGAAAAGGAAGCGGAGAAAACCGCCGTTATATCCGAGGTCGGAAGATACGGAGTCAGCACAACGAGCCTTGCGCTCACGCCGCAGGGCGGAGATCGCATTGCCTGCGAGGTCGTGGACGAAAAAACGCTTGATATCAGCTTCCCCGAAAGCGGCGGCGAAAGAGGCACGCACCGTTTCGCAAAGCACGAGGGCGCGATCGAAGCGCTGTTCACCCTTGCCGGAGATGGCAAAAGAACCGGCACAGACGAGAGCTTCGAAGCAAGCCTTATTATCTTCGCGGACGGCAGCTTTGAAAGCGAAGCCTGCGGCTTTATTGAAAAAGGCGTTATCGCGCTCGATATGGAGACCGGAAGCTTCAAGATCTATCCCGATCATCCCGAAACTGGCGAACGGGGCATTTCCCTAGTTGGAACCGTGCCATCGGGCAAGCTTTCATTCGATGAAAACGGCATGCTGTCACTCGCGGAGCTTCGCATTCGCACATCAAGCGAGCTCTTCCGCGAAAAATGCGATCTGAATGAAAAATGATGGGATAAAAAATAAAATCAACTATGAACGGAGATAAGAAAATGCAGTCGTCAAAAAGATTTTTTGAATGGGCCTTCGATTCGAGGGCCGAAACCGTGATGAAGCTTCAGCGCGGCGAGGAGATGAGTATGGAGAAGCTTTTCATCTCGTTTTGCTCGCATGAGCCCGCCTTCGTATCCTACGGCCCCGCAGGGCTCAACGCAAGCGTGAAGGGCGTGGGCTTTCTTCCGAAGGACGAATACCTTGAGGAAACGCTTGAAGCATACCTGAAGCATATCGCTTCCTACGATCCGGAGGATAAGAGCTACAGCAAGCGCGGGCTCGATCTGCTCGTTGAAAAGATGTACGGCCCCGAGGCAAGGGAGCGCATCGACTTTTCAAAGCTCGGCAGCCTTGAGCTTGCAAAAAAGCAGAGCTGGCAGAACTATCTCGTGAACAAGGAGGCGGCGCTCATATTCCATCAGCCGCCTATGGTGTCCTATAAGCTCAAGGGAAAGATCGAGATCTGCGATGAGCAAGCATCGGGCAGGCGGGAACTGTATCAGCAGTTTATAAACGCCCAGCATGACGTTTATCATACCCCAAGCGGCATGGAGCTTTGGAAGAAGCGCCCTGCGTACATATTCCGCATCGAGGAAATTTACGATAATTCCGCATCGAGAAACGGCTTCGGCGAAAGGCTTATCTACCCGGCGCCGGATATGGAATGAGCTTCACACCTCAAAAAAGAATAGAAACGGCGAACGGCGGGCGAAAGGCTGCCGCCGTTTTGCTGTGCCTGCTTATCCTGTCCTTCTTCGGCTGCACCTGCTCCGGCTCGATAGCGCAGCGCAGAAACGATAAGAGCGCCACGCTGTACGTCGGGCACGTCGGAACCTCGTTTCCGACCTCGTTCATGCCCTGGCTTTCGCGCGACGGCATCGCGCCGACGGTTGCGAGCATGCTGTATAACACGCTCTTTTCCTACGATGATAAAACAGGCGGCTTTGCTCCGCTTCTTGCAAAAAGCTGGTGCTATGTAGATCTTGACGGAAGACCGCTTACGGTGGACGGCTCTTATTCGGGAGAGATCGATCACGATGCGGTGGAGCGATATTATTCCGCTTCCGCGGAGGATCATATGGCGGTGCGGGTCGAGCTTTTCGACAACGTTTTCTGGACGGACGGCGAAAAGCTGACCGTGGAGGACGTTTATTATTCCTTCGATGTTGCAACAGACAACGCGCTTTCAAACCATGCGGGCGCGCATGCTTGGACGGCCGATCTTCTTCACGAATCGAGCGGCGGAAGGCTCGTGAAGCAGGGAATGTTCACCTACGACCACCCCGACCTTTCCGGCACCTATCACATCAGCGAGAGCGAGAGGGATACCGTGATGTATCTGCACGTAAACAAGGTTTTCGGTGCGGTAACAACGCTTTTCAACACGATACTGATACTTCCGGAGCATCTATATAAGCCGATCGTAAGCGAAACGCAGCAGCTCAACAATAAGGACCCAAAGGGCGAGTTTTTGAAGCTGTATCAAAACCCTGTCGGCTGCGGCGCATGGATGCTCAACAGGGAGCAGACCAACGCGCAAACCATTGTGCTCGACCGCAATCCGAACTATCACCTCAAGGCGGAGGACGGGAGCGAGCTTTACAAGATCGAACGGATAAGAATACTGCTCTATCTTGATTCCAACACGGCGGTTTTCGCGCTCAGAAAGGGCTATATCGACCTGCTCGATGCCGCGATAAGCTCGAATTACGCAAAGCTTATGGAGCGGGAGAAGGATATCTTCGTTTCGCGCATAGGCGGAAGCGGGATAAATTGCCTCGTTTTGAACGTGAACCCTGCGGAGCCGTTTGACAACGGTATGAAGCTGCTTCTCGGAAACAGGGATTTTCGCCGTGCTCTTGCGCTTGCCGTGGATCAGGATGAATTGATAGAAAAAACGCTTGACGGCGCAGGGAAAACGGCTCCCTGTGGGCTTATATCCAAGGATAATGCACTTTTGTATGAGCCGAATGCGGATATCCTTTCGGAGACGGCAGCAGTTCGGCTTGAGAAAGCCAACACGATACTCGATGATCTGCACCCCGAAAAGGACAAAAGCGGCTTTCGCCTGTATGAAGGCAAGCGTATCTCATTTGAGATACTTGCTTCACCCGGCGCGCAGGACACGGTCGCATATCTTCAGCGCCAATTCGCGCGCATAGGAGTCGAGGTGCGCTTCAAGGCGGCGGGCTCGGCACCCGAAACGACCTATCTTTACCGAAGCGATTTCGATATGACGCTTCAAACAGTGATCCTTACCATGGCGAATGCGGACGTTATGTACAGGGCGCATTTTGTAACGCGGGAGCGTTCCTCGAATTACGGCAAGCTTAGCGACACGCTCCTTGCAGAACATATCGAGGAAATGCGAGCTTCGCTCGATCTTGAGTACAAGATAAGCATGATAAAGCGCCTTCAAGTCGAAACGGCGCAGACCTATTATAAGCTTCCGCTGTACAGCGCCGACGTGATAACGGCTGCGCGAACGGATCGCTTCAGCGGCTTCGGCCTTGCGGATGACGGCGTTTTCGGCGCTGAAACGCTGCAAAATCTAAGAAGGATCGCGGATTGATCCCAAATGAAAAAGTTTTACGTTTTCAAAAGAATACTGTACACGCTCCTTGTTTTTGCCGCCGTGGTCACGCTCTGCTTCTTCATTCCGAGGCTTGGGGTTGACGATCCCGCCGCAAGGTATTATCCCGCGCAGGGCAATATGAGCGACGAAAGCTATGAGCTGATAAAGGAGCTGACAAGGAAGCAGTACGGGCTGGACGGCTCGACCTGGTCGCAGTACACTCGCTATCTCGGCGGGCTTATCCGCGGCGATCTCGGGAACTCCTATCGAGCAGGCTCGCCAAAGGTTTGGGATCTTATGGCCGAGCGCCTTCCGTGGACGCTTGTATTATCCGTTTCGGGAATGGTAATCTGCCTTTTCTTCGGCATCGTGATCGGAACGCATTGTGCGATGAAGCGCGGCTTGTGGCAGGACCGAGCGCTTATGAACGCCTCCACGATCACAACGGCCGTGCCCTCCTTCTTCATTGCGCTGATGCTGACCTATTTTCTCGGCTTCACGCTTGAGATCTTTCCCGCTTATACGGATCAAAATCTCGTTTCCTCCTTCGATTGGAGCCTCAAGAGCATTGGCAGCGTTGCCTATAACGCCGCGCTTCCGATAATCAGCACCGCCATCGGCGGCATTATCGGCAACGCGCAGGGTATCAGAAACAGCGTTATTGCGGTAACGGGCGAAAAGTTCATCGTGACCGCTCGCGCAAAGGGCGTTAAAAGGCGCGGTGTTCTTTATAAGCATGTTTTGAGAAATGCGCTTCTGCCCGTCGTGACGGGGCTCGGTATGTCGCTGTCCGGTCTGATCGGAGGCTCGGTCGTGATAGAGCAGATCTTCAATTGGCACGGCATGGGAACACTCTATCTTGAGGCAAACAACACGAACGATTACCCGCTTATGATGGGCATAATGATATTCATTTCGGGCATCGCGCTCGCGGCAAACCTCGTGACCGATCTTTGCTACTGCCTGCTCGACCCGAGAGTTACGATCGGAGACAAGCGATGAAAGCGGTAAAGAGGATCGCGGGATCGACCGCCGCATTCATAAAAAAGATTTGGATGCAGAAGCAGGGGCGCATAGGGCTCATTCTGCTCACTTTGCTTGCGCTCGTCGCCGTTTTCGCTCCGCTGATAGCGCCCTACGACCCATACGACGTTGCGCAGCGTGCGGACAAGGGGCTTGCTCCGAGCCTTGAGCATCCTCTCGGAACAAGCATCACCACGGGGCAGGACGTTTTCAGTATGCTTATTTACGGAACGCGCGTTTCGCTGCTCGTCGGGCTGATAACCGGCATCTCCATCGCGCTGCTCGGCTCGGTGCTCGGCGTTGCGGCGGGTTATCTCGGCGGGATAACCGATATGCTCCTGATGCGTATAGTGGACGTGATGATCGTTATCCCGACTCTGCCTCTGACGATACTGATAACGAATGTTTTCGGCAAAAGCTACGTTGTGATAGTGCTCGTTTTCGTGCTCTTCGGCTGGACGGGGCTGGCGCGCACCGTGCGTTCGCTCGTTCTGCGGCTGAAAAATGCGGACTATGTTAAATCGGCGGAGCTTGCGGGCGCGGGCAGATGGTACATAATGAAAACGCATATCCTGCCCTCCGTATCCCATCTTGTGATAATGAGCACGGCGCTCTCCTGCGCAGGAATTATGATCGCTGAAGCGGGGCTGAGCTTTCTTGGGCTCGGAAATCCGACGGCGATCAGCTGGGGCAAGATGCTTGCCGAAGCGCAAAGCGGCGGCTCAATGCTCTTTGGGCAGTGGTGGACGATAATCGCGCCCGGCATCGGGATCTTCATATCGGTTTTTGCCTTCATGCGCATCGGGCTTGCGATCGAGGGTATCCTCAACCCGGGTATGAAAGGGAAGAACGGAATGAATAAGCTCATCAAGCACATGGGAAACCGGTATCTCGACGAGGTGCTTTCCTCGATGGAGGATGCGGAATGAGCGTTTTTTCGATCAAAAACCTAAAGGTCGCCTTCCCGACTCCGCGCGGCATCGTTCGTGCGGTGGAAGGGATCGATCTTTCGATAGGGGCGGGCGAATGCCTTGCGCTCGTCGGCGAATCGGGCTGCGGCAAGAGCGTAACGAGCCTTGCTGCGCTCAAGCTGCTTGATACTTCCTCATGTATCGTTCGCACGGACGAGCACCTGCTGCTCGATGAGGATATCTCAAAAATGAGCGAACGCGAGATGGAAGGAATCAGAGGAAGAAAAGCAAGCATGATCTTTCAGGATGCGCTCAGCGCGCTCAATCCCGTTATGAGCGTTGGAAAACAGCTCGACGAGGTGTTCATGCTGCATTTCGGCTTAAAAAGGCGAGAGGCTAAAGCGCGCTCGATAGAGGCATTGAGAAGCGTTGGGATCGAAGATCCCGAGGCGCGATACAAGGCTTTTCCGCATGAGCTTTCGGGAGGAATGCGCCAAAGGGTGCTTATTGCGATGGCGTTTGCATCGAACCCCGCGCTGATCATCGCCGATGAACCCACTACCGCACTGGACGTTACGGTCCAAAAACAGGTGCTTGCTCTTTTATCGAAGCTGCAGGCGGAAAACGGAACGGCGCTGCTTCTTATATCGCATGATCTCAGCGTAGTTTGCAGCATGGCCGACCGCATCGCGGTAATGTACAGCGGAAGGATCGTTGAGTGCGCCGAAACATGGGAACTTATCTCAAACCCGCTTCATCCTTATACGAAGGGGTTGATGGATGCCGTTGTGCGCTTGGATGAGCCGAAAGGCCGCTTTACTCAGATACCGGGAAGCTTGCCCGACCCCGTGAACAAGCCCAAGGGCTGCTGCTTTTTTCCGCGCTGCGCTCATGCTTCGAATAAGTGCGGGGAAGCGATGCCGAGGCTTGAGAACGCGGGCAATGCGCATTTCGTGCGCTGCTGCATGAGCGGAGGTGCGTATGAAGGCTAATTCAACTTCAAACATGGACAGGCACGCTCCTCTCGTTAAAACGAACGGGCTCTGCGTGCGCTTCCCGCTCAAAAAGGAAAGCCCGTTTTCAAAGCGCCGCTATGTAAACGCCGTTTCGAACGTGTCCATAGAGATCTTCAAGGGCGAAGCCTTTGCGCTGGTGGGCGAATCCGGCTGCGGAAAAACAACGCTTGCCGATGCAACGCTCGGATTCGTTGCCCCGACAGCGGGCGAAGTGTTTTTCAACGGTGAAAAGCTCGATATCCGCAATAAAAAACGGCTAAGGCAGCAGCGCAGGAGCATGCAGAAGATCTTTCAGGACCCCGCAAGTTCGATGAATCCCCGCTTCACGGTCGCTCGCGCGGTGGCGGAGCCGCTCATGATACGAATGGAGCTCGATGAAAAACTCATACTTTCAAAAGCTGCGGAAGCGGTGGAAAGCGTCGGTCTTTCCGCCGGCGATCTTGACAGATTGGTGAGCGAGTTTTCGGGTGGTCAGCAGCAGCGAATAGCGATCGCAAGGGCGCTGGTTTCGGGCGCGGAATACATCGTTTGCGATGAGCCTGTGAGTGCGCTGGATGTGTCCGTGCATGCACAGATCCTCAATCTTTTGATGGATATCCGGCGTGAACGCGGACTAACATATCTCTTCATTTCGCATAACCTCGCTTCCGTCCGTAAATTTGCGGACAGGCTGGCGATCATGTATCTCGGCAGGATCGTCGAGTACGGAGATGCGGAAAAGGTGTTCGCAAACCCGATGCATCCCTATACACGAATGCTGATAGACTCGGTTCTGAGCTTGGACGGCGGGAAAATCGCATCGGCTTCTCAACTTCAAACTGGCGCGGTCGACGCTGATGCAAGTATCCCCGATGCGCCGTTCGATGGCGGATGCCTTTTGAGAAACCGCTGCCCGCTGAAAAAGAAGGAGTGCGAAAGCATCGAATGCAGGCTTGAGCCCGTAGATGATGAGCATTTCACCGCCTGCCCCTATTATAAAACTCGATAAAAGAAAGGCAACAACATGAAAATAAAAGCAACTGCAATGATACTCTCTGCCGCCCTCGTGCTTTGCTCACTCGCTTTTTCTTGGGGCTGCTCAAGTGGCAGCACGACCAATGATGCGCCGATCGAAGCGCCAACGGCACAGGCACATACCGCACTTCCAACTTCGGGCGCTTCCAATGACGAACCCACGGCATCTATTTCTGCCGCTCCGACCGAGCTTCCCTCAAACGCGCCGAGCGGCGATCCCGCGGAACAGGGCGAACCGACCGCAAGCATGCCGCATGCTTCAAGCACGCCGGTGGCTGCGCCGACCGAAAATGCGACTGCCTTGCCAACGGCGAGCCCGACAAACGCGCCGACCTTAAGCCCGACGAGCGCGCCGACAACGGCTCCGACCGCTACGCCGAGCGGCACGCCTACGGCAGCACCGACGGTCGTCCCAACGGCGGTTCCGACAGTTGTTCCTACGGTCTCGCCGACCGCAGCTCCTACAACAGTTCCCACCACAGCTCCGCAGGGCTTCCGCGAGGGAACATATGTTGGCGAGATAGAAAAGTTTGTGGAGGCCATGAACAGCACCGTTAATTACAGCATCAGGATAAGCTTTGCGGGCGGGCATTACGATTACAGCGTTCACGTTACGATCTCAGGCGGCATGAGCCATGAGACCGATGAGAGCTTCTCCGGCGAATACACGGTGAACGGCAATGCCATGACGCTGACGGGCAGGCTTACATCCGGCGCTATTCACGCAAACACGATATCGCTTACGGGCTTTCTTTCGAGCTTTTCGGGCTCGCAGGACACCGTTGAGGTGATTTTCGACCCGTAATACTTTCGATGTAACGCTAAAAACGCTTTACATATAACCGAAACATTTTTGAAAGGAGAAGAACAATATGAAATTGATCTTCAAAAAAGCACTCCCCATGCTCCTTGCCATCGCGCTTATCGTAGGCGTTGCCGTTGTAAAGGCAAATGCCGAAACCGTGAAGAGCGATGCGCTCACTGGCAGCTATTCCGCCATCGTTGAAAAGAGCGCGATGGGCAATCCCATCACCTATACCTGCAAGATGGACTTCGACGGAAACGGCGGCTACACCTACTCCGTGCATATCTTCATTCCCGCGAACCCCGATTCCCCGATGTTCGGCGAAGGCTACGAGGATACCGAGACCGAGAGCGGCAGCTACGAGCTGGACGGCAGCTCGATCGCTTTCGGCGGCGGAAGCTTCGATACCGGCGTTATCGTGGATGAAAACACCGTTTCGGTCCACGGCTATATCTCAAGCTTTGCGGCAATGAGCGGCATGGAGGATATCACCCTCACCAAAAGCGCGGGCGAAACCTACGAGGATGCGCTACGAGCCGGCACCTATTATCTTGGCGTTGAGGATTACCCCGAGGAGGCCATGATGAAGGTTCCCGCCTATATCATCATCAACACCGAGGAAAGGACCCTCGATACCCGTGATGCACGCGAGGGGAAGGACCTTGCGCCCAAGGGCTTCGGTAATTATGAATTCGACGAGACCACCGGCATCTACACCGTTACCTACACCGAGCACACCCAGGCAACGAGCAGCAGCTTCACTTTTGCGGATGACGCGATAACCTTCGTTACCCCGATGGCATTTGGAATGGCACTCATTAACATCACCGATGAGGACGGCAATTTCATTCCGTATTCCGCGCATTTTGTGAGCGAGGAGCCGCCTGTGCAGCCCACCGAGGCACCTGTTGAACCCACCGAAGCCCCGGTTGAGCCCACCGAAGCGCCCGTGCAGCCCACCAACGCGCCAGCAGAGCCCACCGAGGCGCCCGCAGAGCCTACCAACGCGCCTGCAGACCCCACCGATGCACCCGCACCGACCCAGCAGCCCGCTCCCGGCGGCGACACTCCCGGCGCTCCCGCAACCGGCGGTGCAAGCGCGATGATTGCGGGTATTGCGATGCTCGTCGGCGCAGGCTCTGCCATTGCCGCACGCAAAAACAGGAAAAACAGATAATGAAAGTCCTCGGTTCTGCGAAAGCAGACGTTTGAAGTGATACCCCAAAGTAGGATAAGCGGCGTACCGACACGGTGCGCCGCTTATTCCGCCTGAAAAAAGTCTGCTATGTATCTGATTCTTAGGGCCTATTCACTTTCCTGCTCGGGTTCCTCATGCTCCTTGGGTATCGTTTTAACGCGGAAAATGAAGTAGATCAAGTGTATGAGCCAAACGACCGAAAGTATGATGCAGGGGATCCAAATTCCCTTCCTTGCCATCATGAAAAAGCCGAAGCCCATCAGGAGCGTTACCGTTAGAATTACGGAAAGCTTGGTCGAAAGCGTCATGCCGCGCTTTTTAACGAAGGAGTCGAGGTGCTTGTTATAGAGCCCCGTGCCGATGAACCAATCGTGCAGCCTCTTTGAGCTGTTTGTAAAGAAAAACAGCGTTGCAAGGAAAAATGGGGTGGTGGGCAGTACCGGAAGAAAGATGCCCACTGCTCCGAGTGCAAGGCAGATGCACCCGAGCACGATAAAAACAATTCGCTTGATGCTCATCCTGTCCACCTGTTACGAAACCCTTCCGTTTTCGATAAACACCCTCTCGTCGGCAATACGCACGGTCGAGGCTCGGTGAGAAACGAGCAAAACGGTTCTGCCGTCCGATTCTTGCTTCAGCGAGCGCAGGATCACGGCTTCGTTCAGGCTGTCCAAATTGCTCGTAGGTTCATCGAGCAGAAGGAAGGGCGCGTCATGCAGGAAGGCGCGGGCAAGCCCTATGCGCTGGCGTTCGCCGCCCGAAAGCGTTTTTCCAAGCTCACCGACGTCGGTATCATAGCCGTTCGTGAGCGACGTGATGAAATCATGCAGCGCTGCCTTTTTACAGGCAAGCTCGATCTGTTCGCGCGATGCGTCGAGCTTTGCAACGCGGATGTTCTCCTCCACGGTTCCCTTGAAAAGCACCGTATCCTGTGTCATATAGCCTTCCATTTGGCGCAGATCGGAGGTGTTTATCGAATCGATGCTCCTTCCCGATATTTCGATGCTGCCCTCGTCCGTTTTCCAAAACCGCATCAGAAGCTTCAAAAGGGTGGATTTGCCGCAGCCGCTTTTGCCGACAATGCCGATGATCCTGTTTTTCCGAATATCCAACGAAACATCCTTCAAAATGTCCTCGCCGCCGTAGGAAAAACGCAGATTGCCGATCTTCGCTCCATCGAATGAAACCGGCTTCTTCCCGAACACATCCTCGGTTTCGGGCGTTTCATCGATCACCTCAAGCACCCTTGCGCCGGAGGCAACCGTTGCCTGAAGCGTTGTGCCGAGCCCGGCAAGCGCGCTCACAGGACCGAATGAAGACAGCAGCGCGATAAGGGGTATTATCAGCCCCGAAATGCCGACTTCGCCGTTCAGATAGAGAAGCGCGCTCAGCGCAAGCATTGCAGTATCGAAAACGAGTATCATACTGTTCGCGGCGGCGAGATTGGTGCCGGTCAGCCTGTTGAAGGCGGACTGTTTTTTTGAAAGCGCCTTCGTTTTTTCATCGAGGGCTTTCATGCGTTCCTTTCCGTTTCCATACTGAATCGTCTCATCGAGCCCGCGTATGCTTTCAAGCATGAAAGCGGAAAGCGCTCCGTTATCCGCTCGAAGCTCATCGCCGATATTTCCGCTGCGCTTCGATACCATCAGCGGCAATATAACGCCGACGGAGGTATAGGCGGCAAAAGCGAGCAAGCCGAGCGCCCAATGGTACGAACCGATGAAAAGTACCATCGCAAGCTCCGTTAAAACCGCTATCGCGATCGGCGAAACGGTGTGCGCGTAGAACACCTCGAGCAGTTCAACATCGCCGGTGATCAGCGATATAAGATCGCCCTTGTCGCGCCCTTCGAGCTTGGCGGGGCAGAGCCTGCGAAGCGCCTTGAATACCTTGTCGCGGATTATTGCAAGCAGCGTGAAGGCGATATAGTGATTGGTTCGCTGCTCGGCGTATTTCAGCACGGCGCGAAGCAGCGCGATAGCGATCAGAATGATAAACAGCGTGCTTGAGGGAAGCGCAACGGGGATATTGAGCCCGTGCAGCACCAGGAAACCGCCGAGTATCGGTATGAACTGCGCGCAAAGAAAGCCGAGCGTACCCATTACGATCGCAAGCAGCATATACCCACTCAGCGGCTTAACGAGCTTAAGCATCCGAAGGAGCGTTTTGAGTTTGCTTCCTTTCTTCATTTCAAACCGCCTCCCTTCCGAAATTTTCAAGCGCTTGCTGGGTTTTATACAGCCTTGCATATATGCCGCCGCGATCGATGAGCTCGCTGTGTGTTCCTTCTTCCGCGATCTCGCCGTTTTCCATGCAATAGATCTTATCGGCGTTCACAACGTTCATAAGTCGATGCGAGATCATGATGATCGTCTTTTGCCCTCGCAGGTGCAGGATGCTGCCGAGGATCGCCTCTTCGCTCTCGATATCTATGTTGCTCGTTGCTTCATCGAAGATATAGACGGGAGAATCATGCAAAAGCGCCCTTGCAAGCGCAAGCCGCTGCTTCTGGCCGCCCGAAAGATTGGCGGCGTTTTCAAGAAGCGAAGTGTCAAGCCCGTTTTCGCTTTTGAAAAAGTCGGACAGCGCACAGCTTTCAAGCACGCTCCAAAGCCTTTCGTCGGATGCGCTCTTATCTGCAAGCAGCAGATTCTCGCGCACTGTGCCCTTGAAAAACACCGCATTGAAGCCGATATAGGTGGTGGACTTCATCAGGCTTTCTTCATTGAGCGTGCAAATATCCTTCCCTCCGACGGTGATTATGCCGGAGCCGACCGTATTTCTGCCCATGATGAGCCTTGCCACGGTCGATTTTCCGCTTCCCGATTCGCCAACGATGCCCACAAACGAGTTTTCGGGTATCGAAAGGCTTATGCCGTGCAGAATCTCGCGCTCCTTGTCGTATGAAAAACGAACGTCACGGAGTGCAATATCAAAGCATTCGACCTTTCCGTTTTCTCCGCGGGTTCTTCAACGTTCAAAAACTCGAATATTCTATCGCTTGCCGCCATGCCGTTCATCGCCACGTGAAAATAGCTTCCGAGCCTGCGCATGGGAAGGAAAAACTCCGCCGAGAGAAGTATCATAAAAATGCAGTTCGCAAGCGGCAAACTGCCGCTGATGAAGGCCTTGCCTGCAAGCAAAATGCCGAGCGCAGCGCCTCCGTAGGCAACGAAGTCCATGATCGTGACCGAGTTGAGCTGCATTGTCAGCACCGCCATCGTCACCTTGCGAAAATGCTCGCTTTCGCGGTTCATCTCCTCGTTTTTGAATTCATCGGCTTGGTAGATCTTGAGGGTCGTCATTCCCTGAAGATTCTCAAGGAAGGTGCTGCCGAGCTTGGTGTACTGCCCCCAATACTTCGAGAGTATCCTCTTTGCGATCTTCTGAACCATGATTATCGCGCCCGGGATGAGAGGAACGCAGATAAGCAGTACCGCCGCAACGAGCCAGCTCCCCGAAAAGCCGAACAGGAAAAACAACACGATCGGTGCGATAAATGCGTAAAAGAATTGAGGAACGTACTGCCCGAAATAACTTTCAAGCTGCTCCACCCCCTCGGTGGATTCCTGAACGAGCTCTGCTGTGGCGGCGTGCTCTCGATATGCCGTTCCGAGCCTCAGAAGCTTTGCGTAAATCTTCTCGCGCATCACGCTCTTGACCGTGCGTGAAGCAAGATAGCTCATGCGCACAGCATAGCGCGTTGTAAAATAGCGCAGCACCACGCTTGAAAGCATCACGATCATCGGAAGCGCAAGCTTATCGGCGCCCCAGGTGCCGCCGGTGAGCTTCTGCACCGAAAGCGCTATCATGCCTATCATGACCGAGTTGCAGATGAGCTCCAAAAACTGAAAAACGATGTTCAAAACAATGTATTTTTTGCTCTCGGGGCAGAGCTTCATGAGTCTTTTATCAAACACTTTGCTTCCTTTCGCGGATAAACCGCTATTCAAATACAAACTATAATTAGCCAACGCTAACCCTGTATGCAAAACAATCGGGACGATGCGCCCGCAGCAAAACCAAACAAGTTAGTCTACGCTAACAATCATAAGCTTTTTCAGATGAAAAGTCAAGCGATCGATCAAAAAACTGCACATATATTTCAAAAGACAAAGAGCAGGGGAGTGGGGCAATTTGCGATACGACCCTGCAATCAGAAACTCGATGATCGTTGCTGCGGCTAACTACAACATCATAAGATCAAACTGTTTCATAAAAGTACGCGAGCAAATGGAAAGCTGCGAATTGACACCGAACTTGTGAATAAGCGTATTCGAGGATAAATCTCCATGAAACGGAGAACGACTGGTCGATGTGTACTTAAGTGATGGACAGCAAAGCTGCAATTCGCAACCCGTATTTTTTCGAACATAACACTTGATTGGCGTGTTGTTTTGGATTATAATAAATATGTGTTCATCATCTTCGCTGCATTCGATGTTATCTGCGCAGAAAGCAAAATGTAACACCAAGGTGCAAGGCGGGGCAACACGGATGCTCTGAGTTGACAAGGGCAAGCCGAGACGACAAAGCACATTCCCTTTGGAAGCCTTAAGTGCCTCAGAGGAATATTGGTTTTTGAGCGGATCTGCCTTTGTAGCGATGAATACGCGAAAAATTTGAGAACAGCTTGCGAAAGGGTCGCGAGGGGTAATGAAAAAAGAATTGAAGCACAGCCGATTCGCACAAAAGCCGCCTGTGATCGCGGTGTTCGAGGAGCGCGAGCAGTTTTCGGAGAACAGCCTGTTTCACGGTCGGGATGCGTTCGTGGGCGCGCTGATCGAGGCGCTGAAGCCGCATTTTAGGATCGCGCCGGTGATAACGAGCGGCTGCGATCTGTTCCCGCGACTTTTCGAAGAGATACCCGCCGTGATCATCGTCAGCAGCACTCTGCGTGACTTGGACGCGATCGGGCTGATTCGCAGCCTCAAATCGAGCCGGCACCGCTTCGACATCCGCTTCTTCCTTTGCTGTAAAACTGTGGACAACTCCTCAAAAAACATATGCCGGCTGAACGATATCGATGGCTGTCTCAGCTGGAGGGACGACCCCGTTGAGGCAGCCGAGCGCATATGGGAGCGCGTGAGCGAGCTTGAAGAAACGAGCGCATCGCGCAGGCTCGAAGCCATCCGCGCCATGCTCGGCGATGACTCGTTCTTCAATGAGAGCGGCGAGCTCAGGCTTCTCGGAACGGGAATCTTCAACGAGCTGCTGCTCCCGCTTGGCTTCAAAAAAGAGCATAGGGGAACCGAATATCTCGAGCTCATGATCGCTCTGCGCGTACTTGGCACCGAGGGCAGCATGCGCATGCTATATGCCTGCTGCAGCGAATGCTTCGGAGTTCTGCCCTCCGCTGTGGAAAGGGCGGCGCGCTATGCAATAGAATGCGCATGGAACGGTTCGAGCCCGTATATGCAGTATAAACTGTTCGGAAACTCCGTGGACGCCGAGCGGGGCAAGCCGACCAACGCGGAATTCGTTGAGACCCTCGCCCGCCATGCGCTCGACAGGCTGCGCGGCACGGAGCATACCCGCTTAAACTACGGCCCGAACGGCGCGAAGACCGGCGAATAACGAAGCGGTCCAAAGCAGGACCGTTCGAACAAAGCCGGAGCTAAGACCGAACAGAGCCGGAACGAAACCGGCATGAAACCGGAGTTATGACCGAACGGAGCCGGAGTTATGACCGAGCGAAACCGGAGCGAACCCGAACGGAGCCGGAGTGAACCCAAACGAAACCCGAGCAAAGCCGGAGCTAAGACTGAGATAGACCAATGTACATCGTAGGAAACGGAAAACTGATCACCTTCGATCCGGCAGGGGTCGACAGCGACTGCGGAGCGGTCGCGGTGGACGGTGCGCGCATAGCGGCCGTCGGAGAGCTTGATAGGATACGAGCCGCCTATACGGACGCCGAATTCATCGACGCCGAGGGCGGTATTATTATGCCCGCACTTGCCGATCTGCACTCGCATTCGCGCTATTCGCTCCTGCGCTCG
>JAFWVQ010000026.1 GCA_017523925.1 Clostridia bacterium | reverse complement strand
GCTACGCAAAGTGCATCAACCTCTCCAAGGAGAATGAGCCCGAGATCTGGAACGCGATCCGCTTCGGCGCGGTCGTTGAAAACGTCATAATGGATGAGGAGAGCCGCGAGCTCGATTTCAACGACGCTTCCATCACCGAGAACACCCGCGTGGCGTACCCCGTGGAGTTCATCCCGAACTGCGTCATCCCCGGCGTGGGCAATCATCCCAAAACCGTCATCTTCCTTACCGCCGATGCGTTCGGCGTTCTGCCTCCCATCGCGAAGCTGACCAAGGATATGGCGAAGTATCACTTCGTATCCGGCTACACCAGCAAGCTCGCCGGCACCGAGCGCGGCATCAAGGAGCCTCAGGCCACCTTCTCCACCTGCTTCGGCGCGCCCTTCCTTCCCATGCATCCCTCTGTATATGCGGAGATGCTCGGCAAGAAGATCGATGAGCACGGCGCAAACGTGTTCCTAATCAACACCGGCTGGTCCGGCGGCCCCTACGGCGTTGGCAGCCGCATGAAGATCAAGTACACCCGTGCCATGGTCACCGCTGCGCTCGAGGGCAAGCTCAACGACGTTGAGTATAATCTGCACCCCATCTTCAATGTGATGGTGCCCAAGACCTGCGAGAACGTGCCGGACGAGGTGCTCGATCCCCGCGAGATGTGGGCCGATAAGGCCGCTTACGATAAGGCCGCGCAGGAGCTTGCGAATATGTTCGTAAAGAACTTCAGCAAGTATGATAACATGCCCGAAAACATCGTAAACGCCGGTCCCAAGGCGAAGTAAAACCGATCGAAGCATTATACTGCATCCCGAAGGCTTCCCCGAATGGGGGAGCCTTTTTGCAGCGCAAACGCTTGGAGCGGCGGAAGCAATGCGTGCTGCAAAAAGGCGCGTTGAAGCACGATCACAGGCAAAGATATACATATATGATAAATCAAGTGAAGCTGCCCAATATTTGAATATTGTGAAAATAATTCTATGCATATTTCGCGGTTCGATATTTTCACGCCCATATAAAATACCCGAAAGTAATAATTTCAGGGAGTATTACTCAAAAATCAAGCTTTTTTCTATTGACATTCGATACAATGGAGCGTAAAATGACTCCGCTGTTGAAAAGGAACCCATTCCCGAATTATCCACTTTCCGCAATATTAATACCATGAAATATAATAAATAGAAAGCACCTGCGGCTCGCTGCAGTTAAGATATTCGCCCTATGCGCCGAGCCGCTCGATGGCGGCACTAAGCGGTGCTGAGGGCAAACCGAAAATCAGGAGGCACACTAATGAACAAGAAAGGTTCCTTCTTTCCGTAGTTTCGAGCGATAATGAGGGTATTGAGGCCGACCTGTACACCATGCAGGAGATGTACGATATCTCTTCTTCAAGGGCGCTGCGCCCAACGACGATAGGAGCGGTCAGAACAACATCAGCCTCGCAAGCGGCTATCTCTGGCCCATCTATACGGTGTTTAAGGCGGCAACGAGCACCGCTCCCGCCCAATATGACCCGAGCTACTACTTCAACATCGGCAAGTGCATCGCCTACCATAAGGGCGGCAAGCTCATCGCGGGCGACTATCTGCGCGTTGTGACCGACGGCTTCACCTACGACGACGGCGGCATCGCGGCAAACGCTCATAAGTACTATATCAACGCGGGCCATGACGTCGACGCTGCGGGCAACGAAGAGCTGCTCAACATCGTTTTCGAGTCCATCGAAACGATCATCAGCGAGGATATCATCACCTCCGGCGGCGGCCATCCCGCAAACCTCGACGGTGCTGCCGTGCTTTGCGATCAGCTCTCCGAGTTCTTCACCCTTGAGAATGCGGAACTCGACTTCAAGGCATACAGGGATGCATACGCCGGCGTAGTTGACGGCAAGCATTCCTTCGCGCCTTCCGAAGAGGACATCAGCTCCACCCTCATGATCCGGTTCGACAGGAGCAGCGGCAAGATCGCGGTCTCCGGCTTCGATTACAGCAGCGAGTTCGTTCACATGAATGAAACAGTAAGCCCCGCCGTTCCCGAGGGCAGCCGCCTGCGCGTTGTTGTGGAGGGCGTTCTTGCCAAGGATACTGCTTCCGGCATGGACCTTCCCACCAATAATGAAGCGACCTCCGGCATCTACCCCGGTGCCGACCAGGCGCCCACCGTTTCCGTTGAGAGCGAGGATAGCGAGAATCCCGGGCAAACCGTTGTGAGCGAGCAGCCCAACGCTGACTATAAGCCCGGCGCCGCCGACCTTACCCCCGGCAGCTCGACCCCCGGCGACAACGGCCCCTCCATCATCCCCGGTGATGCGGACCTCCTGGGCGAATATCCTGCAGTTGGCGGCGAGCCGATGACCTTCCCGCTTCCCAAGGTAAATATTCGCGAGAGATACGTTGTGTACGACTACGGCTTCAGGCTCGAGGACCACGATATTGGCGGCTTCTTCGGCGAGGAGGGCGAATTCTCTCCGGTCGCGCACCTGCTCTCGATCGACTATATGTATAAGCGTCAGCGCAGCTTCGGCAGCCTCAACTATAAGAACAAGTATCCCTACGTCGGCGCGGACAGGCAGGACGCGGACGGCGCACCCATCAGCTATGCCGATGAGGCGGCGGTCAGCGCCGAGCTCGTCGAGGTGGGCTTCACGATCGACGGCCGCGATTTCCTCGACCCCGCAGGTCATCCCGATTCCGAGCATCTCTGCACCGCCTACTTCGAGCCCCATTCCATCGCAAGGCGCGATTACAAGGTCGCCGCGCTGCTCGAGCTCTATAGCACCGATACCGACTCCATTGGCGGCGAACACACCAAGTACGAGTGGAGCAAGGTGGTGTTCATCCCGGCAACCAACGTCCTTTACGAGGCGGAGCAGGGCGTGGGCGAGCCCACCGAGCTCAGCAACAGCAAGCAGAAGCTTGCGGGCGATTTCGGCATCTTCTATTCCGGCCGCGAGAAGAGCGAAGGCGCTTGGAAGGCCGCAGCGCCGTGGTCCGTTGAAGGCAGCTTCGACAACACGGCCGTTCAGGAGCACTACAACAAGCTCTACGGCTACGACCCCGTTTATGACGGCGATCTTGCTCAGACCGGCAACGGCGCCGCAATGAGCGTGACCGTGGATAGTGCGCTCTACGAGCTTGTTGCGTCAAACAAGGCGCAGTGGCCCGTTGCGAAATTCACCTTCGAGGGTTCGGGCTTCAGCTTCATCACCACCTGCAGCCTCAACTCCGGCATCTTCGCTGTGGACGTGGTCCCGCACGGCGAGAGCAGCAAGTACGTCGGCGAGGAGGGTACCTACCTGCATCAGTTCGTGAACACCCGCTACTACGGCGGCGTTGACCCGAATGCGCAGGAGCAGGGCGAATCCCCGCTCACCATGGACACCGACACGCTCTATCAGGTTCCCGTGATGCGCAATGCGCACATGATCTACGGCACCTACGATGTGTACATCACCCCGGTTTACTACCCCGCATGGGCGGAGATCCCCGGCGGCACCTAGGGCGCCGAGCTCAGCGAAGGCGATATCGTGACCGGCTTCCCCGGGCTTGATGCAGCCGAATACATCGTTGTGAACGCGATCGAGAATTGCGGCGGCAAGATCATGCCCGTTAAGGGCGCGGACGTGAGCGCATTCACCGCTACGATCGACACCTTCCGCGTCTATCATCCGCGCGGAGCGATGATCCACAATAAAAACATCGATGCGCAGGGGTACTACGCCGCGAATGAGCTGAACGCAAAATACGTTGAGGTCAGAAACATAATCCTCTCCGGTATCGAGGATATCCTCAACCATACCGGCAGCGATTTCGGCGCGGTCTTTATGGACTATGGCCCCACCAACGACGATGGCGGCCATATCAACGAGGCGGGCTACGACCCGGCCGATCCCTCCACCTTCACCGCGAAGGCCTACGCGCTGCTCGGACCGAACAACGAGATGTATCTGCCCGATACCGGCAGCTTCACCTTCAAGCTCGCCGACCCCGAAAGCGTCACCAACCTGCATATCAGTGCGAAGGCGCTGACAGGCACGTCGGCGCAGATGCTGGTAACCTATCAGTACAACAGCGGCGCACCCGCAGAGCTTCCGCCCATCGACGTAAACTCCGCCACGGAGCTGTACTACGATATCAGCCGTGCGCAGGGCGGCGAGCTGCTTGTGAACGATGCGCTTGCGGGCATCACGATCACCTGCTCCGGCGGCGCACTCTCACTTATGAACCTAAAGCTCGTCTACGAGGAAGGCTTCAGCGAGCCCGAGACCTTGGCGGCGGTCAACACAAACGTCGTTTCCGGCATCGACACGCTCGAAGCAGCGAACGTCATCGCGTTCGGCGTTAAGGGCGATATG
The DNA here is from genome assembly GCA_017523925.1 of Clostridia bacterium. Classification (GTDB taxonomy): domain Bacteria; phylum Bacillota; class Clostridia; order Christensenellales; family CAG-138; genus PeH17. Next base: position 62,690 of record JAFWVQ010000026.1, on the reverse strand, counting down.
AATTTCGATCGCACCGTTGATATGACGGACGCGCTCATCAATATGCGCGCCGTGCTGAGCGGCGATGAGCTCGGCATTTCCGGCAGCTACGTTGCGGATGTCAACCGAGATTCCCGCATAGATATTGCGGACTCCGTTTGCATCATCCGTGTCGCGCTCAGCGAATGATTTTGGAGGTACACACTACTATGAAAAAGCTTTACGTTAAACCCGCTCTTCATGCGGACGATCTCAGCCTGAATGCAGTCATCACCGGCGCGTGCGGTCCCGAACAGCCCACAAGCCCCCTTGTAGTCGGCGGTTTCAGCGACGACCCCGAGAGCGATGACGATCCGATCGAGAAGATCCTCTTCACGAGCTATTCGATGGGCTGTGACACCATCATTACAATGCAGAACGCCGAAGCTGAGCTCGGCGACATGCACTACTGGTGCTACCAGAATCCCAGCGACGCGACCAGGCTCTTCACCTCCTGATCCGATCGAAGATAGAATAAACAGCGACCGACCCCGCGAGGTGTCGGTCGTTTTCTCTTGCGGCTTGAAGAAAAAGCCCTTCCCTTGCGGGAAAGGCTCAAATCGTGCGCTCGTTTTGTATTCACTTTATTCAGTGCGGCTATTCGCCGAAAAGATCCCGCAGTATCTCGTCGGCGCTCATACCGAGATAGCCGTCCGGATCCGAGAGAGCGCCGCCCTTGCCGACGGACCAGCGGAAGAAGCCCGCGCCGCCGGTGCGCTCGAAGTCGATATACGTTGAATAAGGCATCGTCCGATTCTCGTACCGCGCAGCCCACTCGGGGAAGTGTTTTTCCGTGTAGCGCGATGCAAGCTCGCGCGCCATGCAGGCGCTGCCGTTCCCGTTTGGGTCGATCGCGCCAAGCTGCACTCCGCCGCCCTTTTTGCCCGTTCTCGAAGGGGTAGGGGAGGAATGCAGTATCACAAGGCTGCCGTCCTCGCAGCGGCCGAGAATGAGATAGGTATGCCCCTTCAAGCTCACTATGTCGCCGCTTCGAAGCGCGATGCCTCCGTTCTCGAGCTTGTCCGCGCTGTAGCTGCCGAAGCCCATCTCCGAGAGCGTTTTTGCAAACTCCGTTGATTTGAAAACGTAACCCGGGCGGCCGTTTTCGGTTTCAAGCGTGTTGTAGATAACCCAGCCTAGATAGCCTGAGCAGTCCAACCCCGCGTAATAGTATTCGCACCAGCCGCCGAAGGGATAGGTGCTTTCTGCGGGCGCGGAGGCGTTCTTGTATTCGTAATCGGCATCGGTGGAGAGGAAGAAATCCCGCCATGTGCGCGGCCTTCCGATGCGGCGCGAAAGCAGCGCAGCGCCGTCGTCCTGCCAGTTCCAGCCGCCGCCGTAAATGTACAGCGTGCCAACCGGCTGCATCGCGGAAGCGAGCAGGTTCTTGAGCGTTCTTCTTCCGGGCTTCTACGCAACCGGATGCGCCGCGCTCTCGCCAAGCTCGCCGATAAGCTCGGCGGAAGTCACGACCCCGTCCTCGATGTGCAGCAGGTAGTCATAGCCCTCCATCAGCGTGTTCTGGATCGTGTATTCGCCGTCGTTCGCTATGCAAAGCAGCCTTTCGCTGCCGCCGATCATGAAGCGGTAGACCCTTGCACCCTCGCTCATGACCTCCGCCGCCTTGATGCTGCCGTATCCCTTAACGCCGAGGTACCTCGCCTGGGTGCCTTCGGGCTCGGGCGTGTGCGTCGGCTCGGGTGTGTGAGTAGGCTTTGGTGTGGGCGTGTTGATCATGGGTGAAGCTGCGGGGGAGGGCGAAGGAGCGGGCGAGGGGGAGGGCGATGCGGAAGGCGCGGGCAGCGTCGGCGCAGGGCTCGGCGTCAGCATCGCCGTGCCGCTCGCCGTGGGCTCAACAGTATCGGTCGGCAGCGCGGAGGACGCCGCATCCGTAGGTGACGGGGCAGCGCTCTGCGGGCTCGCGGTCGGAACGACAACCGGCGTGCTCGGCTCACAGCAAACAAGCGCCAGCGCCGTCAAAAGCGCAGCCGCAAGCAGTGCCGCAAACGATGCCGAACGCGCTGCAAACCGTATGAACCTTTCCCCGAAGCCCGCCGTTTTACGCGGCTCCGGCCATGCTGTTCTAACCTTCTTCATAAGGTCGTATTCCCTGTTCTCGGGATCCTTAGGACCCGTTCGGTGCCGCCGCATCAAAATGAGCGCATAAAACACCGGTCTACAAATTATACATCATTTCGCGCCTCGGTTCAATACCGATCTCGGGCAAAACCCAAAACCGTTCGATTGCGATTAGCCGAAGCCCGCATCAAGCAGCATCAAAAACGCCGCCCTTGCTCGGACGGCGCTTGCAATAATGTGGATCATCCCAAGGCTTCTTTATTCTTCATAAAAACGAATGATCTGCTTCTCCGCGTCAACATGCGCGGTAACTCCAAACGGAATTATGCATCTCGGCTTTGCGTGGCCGATGCTGATATTGCAGAGTATCGGGATATGCTCCGGCACTACCTCAAGCAGCGCCTTTTTGTATTCTTCGTGATAAACCTCGTCCTGCGGCTTTCCGACGAGTATGCCGCTTATCCCGTCGAAAACGCCCTTATCCTTGAAGCATTCGAGCGCGGCTCTGAACTTCTCGGGCTCCGGTCTTTCCTCGCTCGATTCAAGCAGAAGTATCCGACCGCGCCAATCCTCGGCGGTGGGGAAAAGCTCATATTTCGCGCAGGTCTCGGGCATATCGGGGTGATAGGTCACGGTGAAAATATCATAGAGAGTATCGATGCAGCCGCCGAGCACCTTGCCCGAGAAGCTGCTCTTTCCGCGCAGAAGCTCGAAGCCGCCGTTCTTATGCTCTAGGCAGGGGGTCCCGACTGCGGAAACTCCGAAATCGGTGCGCTCATCGTACCAAACCTCGCTCGGCGTTACCTCGCGTATCGTACCCGTATTGATAAGCTCCTCGAAATACTTCTTCGTATAGGGCAGCATCTCTTTATCGAGCTCGCAGATATCCGCAAGAAAGCTCTGCCCGTAAAAGGTGTTCACGCCGAGCTTGTGGAGCATGAGATGGTTTATCGTGGTGTCGGAAAAACCGAGAAACGGCTTATAGTTTCCGCGCACCGCGTTTTTCAGCTCATCGTTTCCAAAAAGATGGGGAAGAAGGCGGTAGGTGTCCGTGCCGCCTATCGCGCAGAGTATCATATCCACGCTCTTGTCGCAAAACGCCTCTATAAGATCGGCGGCGCGCGCTTCGGGGTGGTTTTCGATATACTCTTTTCCCATCAGCGCGTGCTTCGAGAAGCTTACGTTCAGTCCGAATTCCTCAAGGCGGCGAACGCCGATATCCACTTCGTGCTTAACGTAGCTTTCGCCGATGATGCCCTTAGAAAGGCTGACTATTCGGATATTCTTTATCATTTTTACCTCCCCAAACAGGATTAATTGAGCGGTATTATACACTAAAAGCGCGGGAAATGCAAGCTATATCATGCAATGCGGGCGTTTGAAGCGCGCCCTCCGGCGGCACATGCACGATTTAGGCTGTATTTTACTTTCCCGTGTAGGACGCCTCTCTTTTTACACGCTCCTTGCAGCTGAAGCAGATGCAGTCTCCGTACTTCTCTTTGTCCGGATGCAGCGCAAAAGGCATTCCTTTGCGGCAATGTATCCGGGCGAGCGCAGCGCCTTTGCCAGGCCGACTTCAAACACGTTTACATCGAACGTGGCGTATCTGTTGCGGCTGCACCCGAGCAGTCTGCCGTCCCAATTGATCTGCGGAGTGAAAAAAATCTGATAGCAAAAGAATTCATAAGGATCGAACTTGTGATTGGCGCGGCTTTCCGCGACCGTTAATTCGCCAAGTCCCGTTTCACGCATAATGTATTCCCTGTGGATCGGCTTGTAGGATGGATCCCAATTGTACTTGAAGCGGATCGGGATCCCAAGCTCAGCTGCCAGCTCCTTAGCTTTTCCGATGTCAAGCTCGTTATGCTCCATTAGTATAAACTGCCAACTGAGCTCCGGGTACTCACTCCCCGCTTCCTTTTTGAGCGCCAGCAGCTTGCGAATGTTTTCTATCACCCGATCGAAATCTCCGCCGATACGATATTTTGAATAGGTCTGCTGAGAAGCGCCGTCTATGGATAAGCTGATGCTGCGGAAGCCGGTTTCGACCAGTGCCAGCATCTGCTCGTCGCTGACGGTATTGAAGTTCGAGCCGTTGTGGGCAGAAAGCAGAATGCCCTTTTTCTTTGCATGATGCATGATCTTCACAAGATCGGGGTTCAGAAATATCTCGCCGTAGTTTGAAAGCTCGATACGCCGAACGAACGGGTTCATATCGCAGAATCTTGTAAAGTTTTCAATCGTGAGATACCCTCTTCCGAGGCCGTCATTCCCGCCTTTTTGAACACCGCAGCCTGCGCAGCGAAGCTGGCAAAGCGTACATGCCTCAAGCCTGACCATTGAGGGCAAATGTATGTGAGTGTAATAAATCTTGCTCTCTTCTTTGGATAATAAAGCAGGCGCGGCATCGTATTTGCTGTCTGACGAACAGTCGGCGGCATCGGTTCCGCCGCGCTCTGCGCTAAAAAGATCTGCAAATTCACCGGTTTTAAACATCTGCGCCATAATAAAGCCTCCTCTCTTGCTTAAGCGGCAGCGCTGCTTCGGAAAACGGTTTAGGTTTATTGATCATACCATTCGTCCATTGGGCTGCTGCGGGTCTCGTGATCAAAGCGGCAAAAGCCCGACGGCTCGAAAAGCCGTCGGGCATCACAGCTTTTAGTCATGCTTCATCTCGGCGATCCTCGCTTCAACTTTCGCAAGCATCTCCTTGGCGTTTTCAAGCTTCGCCTTTTCCTCGGCAATGACCTTCTCGGGTGCCTTTGCAACGAAGCCCTGATTGCTGAGCTTGCCGTTCGCTCTTGCGACCTCGCCCTCCCAGCGCTGGCGCTCCTTCTCAAGGCGCTCAAGCTCCTTATCTACATCGATAAGCTCGTTCATCGGGATGAACACCTCGCCGAGCTTGGAAACCACCGAAACCGCCTTGTTGTCGATACCCTCCTTATCGAAGCGCACCTCAACGGTGCTTGCAAACGCAAGCTTGTTGAGATACTGCGCGCCTTGCCTGCAAACGTCCTCGTTCTCCTTGGTGGTAACGAGTATCGTATGCGCCCTCTTGGACGGAGGAACGTTCATCTCGGCGCGGATATTCCTTATCTGGCGCACCATGTCCATAAGCTGATCCATCGCATCCGCTTCCTTCTCGAAGCTGAAATCGGGGTTCACATTCGGCCAGTCGGAAAGCATGATGGTCTTCTCGCTTCCGGGCAGGCGGGTGTAGATATCCTCGGTGATGAACGGCATGAACGGATGCAGCAACTTCATGCTGACCGAAAGCACTTTAACGAGAATGGCGCGAACGTTTTGCTTCGCCGCCTCGTCCTCGCCGTAGAGCCTGGGCTTTGCCATCTCGATGTACCAATCGCAGAACTCCGTCCAAATGAAGCTGTACGCCCTGTCCACAGCAAGGTTCAGGTCGAAGGAGTCGATATTCGCCGTAACGTCGCGAACCACCTCGTTCAGCCTGTGCAGTATCCACTTATCCGCGATATCGAGCATACTCATGTCGATCTCGCCGATCTCGCCCTCGCCGAGGTTCATCATAACGAACCTCGATGCGTTGTAGACCTTGTTGCAGAAATTCCTTGCCGCCTCGACCTTCTTCTGCGAATAGCGCATATCGGTGCCCGCCGCAGTGCCGCTGGTGAGGCTGAAGCGCAGCGAGTCCGCGCCGTAATCGCGGATTATCTCCAAGGGGTCGATGCCGTTGCCGAGGGATTTACTCATCTTCCTGCCCTGCTCGTCGCGCACCATGCCGTGGATGTAGACCGTGTCAAACGGAATATCGTCCATCGCGTACAGGCCAAACATTATCATGCGCGCGATCCAGAAGAAGATGAGATCGTAGCCCGTGGAGAGCGTGCTGGTGGGGTAGTAGTATTTAAGCTCCTCGGTCTTTTCGGGCCAGCCGAGCGTGGAGAAGGGCCACATACCGGAGGAGAACCAGGTGTCCAGGCAGTCCTCGTCGCGGGTGAGCTTCGCGCTTCCGCACTTGGGGCAGGTGTGCGGCGCCTCTTCCTCAACTATCGTTTCGCCGCACTCCTCGCAGTACCACGCGGGTATCTGATGCCCCCACCAAAGCTGGCGCGAGATGCACCAGTCGCGGATATTGCGCATCCAGTTATAATAGGTTTGAACGTATCTTTCGGGAACGAATTTTATCCTGCCGTCCTCCACCGCCTTGAGCGCGGGCTCGGCAAGATGCTTGATCTCAACGAACCACTGCTTGCTTATCATCGGCTCGATGGTCGTATGGCAGCGGTAGCAGGTGCCGACGTTGTGATTATACGGCTCGATCTTAACGAGCGCGCCGCATTCCTTAAGATCCTCAACGAACACCTTGCGGCATTCCTTCGTCGTCAGCCCTTCGTACTTGCCGCCAAGCTCGTTTATATGCCCGTCGAGCGTGAAAACGCACATCTGCGGCAGCCCCGTGCGCTGACCGACCTCGAAATCGTTCGGATCGTGGCTCGGGGTGATCTTAACAGCGCCCGTGCCGAACTCGGGCTCAACGTATTCATCCGCAACTATCGGGATCTCCCTTCCGACGATCGGCACGACCACGGTCTTGCCCACAAGCTCCTTATAGCGCGGATCGTTCGGGTTGACCGCAACGCCCGTATCACCGAGGATCGTTTCGGGGCGGGTGGTGGCGCAGATTATCGAATAGCTCTTATCGGGCGCATCGTAGCGAACATGCCAAAGATTACTCGGCTGCTCCTCGAATTCTACCTCCGCATTTGAAAGCGCGGTCTTGCAGCAGGGGCACCAGTTCACGATGCGGTCGCCGCGATAGATCCAGCCCTTTTTATAAAGGTCCACGAAAACCTTGTTTACGGCGCGGTTGCAGCCCTCGTCCATCGTGAAGCGCTCGCGCTCCCAATCGCAGGATGAACCGAGCTTGCGAAGCTGGGAAACGATGCGTCCGCCGTATTCATGCTTCCAATCCCATGCGCGCTCCAAAAACGCCTCGCGGCCGATGTCCTTCTTCGTCAGCCCTTCCTTTGCAAGCTTTTCAACAACCTTAACCTCGGTCGCGATCGAAGCGTGATCCGTTCCGGGCAGCCAAAGCGTTTCAAAGCCGCTCATGCGCTTGTATCTTATCAGGATATCCTGCATGGTTTCATCGAGCGCGTGGCCCATGTGAAGCTGCCCCGTTACGTTCGGCGGGGGAATAACTATGCAGTACGGGGGCTTATCGGGATTCGGTGCGGAGTGAAAATAGCCGCTCTCCTCCCAGATCTTATAGAGCCTGTCCTCCACAACGGAGGGATCGTAGGTTTTCGGCATTTCCTCAATGCCGGCCTTGTTGCAACAGTGTTCGCACATTTTGCTGTACCTCCAATTTTTAGTGAATAGTGGATAGTGAATAGTTGAGGTCGGAATTCAGGCGGAATTCTCTCATTTCAGACCGTTTCTCTGTTCACCGTCCGGGAATGATAGGCGAGCCGATAAGCGGCCGCCTAAAAGAAAAAGCACCTCTCAGATCCAAAGGACGAGAGGTGCGCTCGCGGTACCACCTTTGTTGGGCAAACTCCGTTTTTAACCGTCAAAACAACGGCAACAAACGGAAACTTACCCCGCTCAAACGCCTTAACGCAGCGTGTACGTTCGGGTTGCTACCCCCGAAGGCTCGGAAGCGACCTTCGCCCTTTTCCTTGTGCAAACCGCCCTTTCAGCCGGTGGAGCGGTATCTCTTTTGCGGGAAAAGGGTTACTCCTCTTCGTCAGCGCCGTATTAAACTTGCGGTCTATTTTATTTCATTTGGGGCGGTTTGTCAAGACCGATCCGAATAAGTTTTATGCAAAAATCATTTTTCCGTTTTGACCCGCAGAGCTTCGCCCATCCGCACCCCTTCAATCAAAAAGCCCGCGCGAGGCGGGCTTTTATACGCGTAAAGCGGTTTTTTACTTGTGGATCCTGTTCCAAGCTGCCTCGTAGAGGCTCATCTTGTCGCCGAGATCGTGGAAGATCTTGCAGCGGGCAACGTCCTCGGAGCTGATGTTGTAGGCGGAGCAATCGAGGAAGAATTCGTCGATCAGGTCGGGAACGAGGGTGTTGGGGGAGGAGTAGCCGAGATACTCGGTGTTCACGGTCGCGATATCGCCGTCGAGCAGGAAGTTGATGAACTGCTCGGCCATCGCCTTGCGGGGGCTGTTGGCGGTGATAACGATATTGTCGAAGTAAACGTTGCTGCCCTCCTTGGGAACGAAGAACTCGAGCTCGTCGCTGCCCTCATCGGGATCCATGCTCCAAACCGCGTCGCCGGAGTAAACCAGCGCAGCGGCACCGGTGCCGAGCACCATGCTGTCCTTAACGTCGTCGTTAAGCCATGCGCGAACGAGGGGCTTTGCCTTGATAAGCTCATCGGCGGCGGCGTTGATCTCGTCCTCGTTAACGGTGTTGAGGTCGTAGCCGAGCTTGCAGAGCGCGGCGGCCATGGAGTCGCGGATGCTGTTGTACATGAAGATCTTGCCGGAATACTTCTCGTTCCAAAGCAGATCCCAGGAGCCGAGGTCCTCTTCATCGACCATGTTCACGTTGTAGAGGATGCCGAGCACGCCCCAGGTGTAGGGAACGGAATACTTGTTGCCGGGATCGAAAACCTCGGAGAGCTTCAGGAACTCGGGGTCGATGTTCGAGATGTTCGGGATGTTGTCGAAATTGATCTCGGCGAGCCTGCCCTTGGCGATGAGGCGCTCAACGGCATAGTCCGAAGGGATGCAGAGATCGTAGGGGCAGTCGTCGGTATCGAGCTTGATTATCATTTCCTCGTTGCTCGTAACAGGCGTTTCCTTAACGGTGATGCCGGTCTTCTTCCTGAACTCATCCTTGACCTGGGGATCGAGATAATCGCCCCAGTTCAGCAGATACAGCGTCTTGTCGCCACTGTCGCCCTGCGGCGCGGGGGAGCTGCCGTCATCGGGCTGCTTGGGGCTGCATGCGGCGCCGAGCGCGAGCGCAAGCACGAGAATGGCCGAGAGAACGAGGGAAAGGGTTTTTTTCATTTGGTTTTTATCCTCCGAAATTGATGTTGACCCTGCGGTCGGTTTTTTATTTATCAGTCAAGCGAAGGCTCAGGCCTTGCGCATAACCTTCTTTTTCTGCTCCGCAGCCACCTTCTCCTGGTGGATGCTGCGGAGGTTGACGATAAGAAGCAGCACGCCCACAACGAGGAACATCAGCGCCGACAGCGCGCAGAACTTGGTGTGAACGCCGCCTTTGGCGGTCTTGGAGAAGATGAGCATGGAAAGGTTCATGCTCGTGCCGCCGGTGAAAAGGCTGATCGCGAAATCGTCGATACTCAGCGTGAAGGCGAGTATCAAGCCGGATACTATGCCGGGCATGATGTCCGGTATAACCACCTTTGTGAGCGCCTGAAACGGGCTGCACCCAAGATCCATCGCCGCCTCATACAGCGAATCGCTGCTCTGGCGCAGCTTCGGCAGCACCGAGAAGATGACGTAGGGGATGTTGAAGGTGGTGTGGGCGATGATCAGCCTCAAAAGGCCGTTGCTCTGCTTAATGCCGATGAAGGCGAAGAGCAGCATCATCGAAACGCCGGTAACAAGATCGGGATTGACCATCGGAAGCTGCGTGAAGGATTCCACCACCTTGCGCGGGCGGCGCTTCATGGAGTGCAGGCCGATCGCCGAAGCTGTGCCGATCAGGGTGGAAACAACGCTCGAAACGGCGGCAACGACCAGCGTCGTTATCAGCGCGTCCAGCACGTCCGGATCCTTGAAAAGCGTTGTGTACGCGCCGAAGGAGAAGCCCCTCCACTGCACGGCCGTCCTCGATTCGGTGAACGACATCACTATCATCACCACGATGGGCAGATACATGAACAATACGATGAGCCCGATATAGGAGTGCTTGAGAAAGCTTAATAATCTTTTCACCAGAGCGTACCTCCCGAAGCGGAATTGTCCTTATCTATACGGTTCATTATCACCATGGACAGGATAACGAGCACGATCAGCACCAGCGAGAGCGCGGAGCCGACGCCGAGCACGCTGTCGGTGCCGGAGAGGAATTTTTCCTCGATAACCTCGCCCAGCAGTATCACCTGCTTGCCGCCGAGCATCGTTGAAACGGCGAAGGTGGACATCGCCGGAACGAACACCATCGTGATGCCGGAGATGACGCCCGGGATGGACTGCGGCAGGATGACCTTGGTGAAGGTCTGAACCGAGTTCGCGCCGAGATCATGCGCCGCCTCAACGAGCGAACGGTCGAGCTTCTGCAGCGTGGTGTAGATGGGCAGGATCATGAAGGGAAGAAAGTCGTAGATCGTTGCAAGCAGCACCGCACCGGGGGTGTAGAGCAGCTGCACCTTGCCCGCGCCGAAGAACGAGAGCACCTGCTGAAAAACGCCGCCGTCGAAAAGAAGCAGCTTCCATGCGAGCGTTCGAAGCAGCATGTTCATCCACATGGGAAGGATGAACAGCAGCGAGATGAGCGCCGCCGTGCGCTTTTTCATGTTTGAAAGGATGTACGCCACCGGATAGCCGAGAAGCAGGCAGGCGGCGGTGGTCGCAAGCGCTATCCAAAGGGAGTTCCAGAACGCGCCGAGGTAGGTGCCCTCCGCAACAACGCTTCTTGCATATTCAAGCGTGAACTGCCCGTCGCGGAAGAATGCGTAGTAGAGCACGAACAGCATCGGAGCGATGATGAAGATCGGCATCCATACGAATACGTAGGGATAGGAAAGGCGAACTCGCTTCACTCTTCGCTCACCGCCTCTTTATCCGCTTCAAAGGCGCTCGCAACGCCCTCGGTGGTGGGGATGCCGCAATCGCGGTCGCTCTTCATGATCTGGATCGCGTCCGGAACCACTTCGATGCCGACCCTCTCGCCGACGGGAACGAAGTCCGTGGACTGCACCCTCCAGTTCTTGCCGCCGCAGTCAACGCTGAATTCATAGTGAACGCCCATGAAGATAACGTTCGTCACAACGCCCTGAAGTGCGGTCTTGCCGACCGGCACGAAGTCCACGTCCTCGGGGCGGATGACCACGTCCACCGGCTGATCCTCGCCGAAGCCCGCGTCCACGCATTCATAGTCGATGCCGTGGATGTTCACGAGATAATCGCGGATCATCGTGCCCTCGAAGATGTTGCTCTCGCCGATGAAGCTTGCAACGAAGCGGTTCTTCGGCTCGTTGTAAACGTCGATGGGAGTGCCGATCTGCTGGATAACGCCCTTGTTCATTACCACGATGGTGTCGCTCATGGTGAGCGCCTCCTCCTGATCGTGCGTAACGTAGATGAAGGTTATGCCGAGCTTCTTCTGCATCTTCTTGAGCTCTATCTGCATGCCCTTTCGAAGCTTGAGATCGAGCGCGCCGAGCGGTTCGTCGAGCAGAAGCACCTCGGGCTCGTTGCACAGCGCGCGTGCGATGGCAACGCGCTGCTGCTGGCCGCCGGAGAGCTGCTCGATATAGCGTTCCTCATAGCCCGAAAGGTTCACAAGCTCGAGCATCTCGGTCACTTTTTGCTTTATCTTTGCCTTGGGCATCTTTTTAAGGTCGGGGCCGAAGGCAACGTTGTCGAATACGTTGAGATGGGGGAACAGCGCGTATTTCTGGAAAACCGTGTTGACCCTGCGCTTATACGGCGGGATCGAAACAAGATCCTTGCCGTCCATGAGTATCTGCCCTGTGGTGGGCATGATGAAGCCGGCGATAAGGCGCAGAAGGGTCGTTTTGCCGCAGCCCGAGGGGCCGAGCAGGGTCAGAAACTCGCCGTCGCGGATGTAGAGGTTGATATCCTTGAGTGCAAGATCGCCGTCGTATTCCTTCGAAACGTTCTTAAGCTCGATAAGTCGTTTGCTGTCCATTTCCTGTACCTCTGTTTTGCTGTATTCCTGTTTTGTTTAATACTGTATGGTTTTTGTATTGACCCCGATAACGAGCGGGCTCGTTCAAGCGCGATCAGAACGATGGCGGGGTGGCGATCCATATGAGCCTTGCCTCGCGCTTTGCGCCGTTGATTATCCAATGCGGCTCGATCGCCTTGAAGCAGAAGCTGTCGCCCTTTTTGAGCTTGAGCCGCTTGTCGCCGAGGATTAGCGTAACGCTGCCCGAGAGCACGTAGCCGAATTCCTCGCCCTCGTGCGGATCGTCCTGCACGGTGGAGCCGCCGGGCTCGATGGTCACGAGAATGGGCTCGAGCGCGTTCTTCTGCGCGTTCGGAACGAGCCAGCAGATGCTCGAATGCAGCTCCGCGTTCTCGCTTTCAAACATATCGTCCGGCGTGAACACCACCTTCTCGTTTGCGTCGCTTGCGGTGAAGAACGCCGCGGTGTCGGTGCCGAGCGCCTCGAGGATATCCACGAGCGTGGCGATGGAGGGGGAGGTGAGGTTTCTTTCGAGCTGTGAGATAAAGCCCTTGGAAAGCTCTGTGCGCGCCGCAAGCTCTTCCTGCGTGAGTCCGAGCTTGAGCCGTGTTTTCTTGATTTTTGCTCCGATATCTACCATGTTTCCGCATCCTTTCACTGCCGATGCGCGCGCAGAGCCGAAAGCCTGCGATCCCTGCGCCGCATTTCGCCCGCTCGGGCGAACGCCGCGCTGTAACGGTATACTAAACAGCGGGTTTAACGCCATCAAGGCGCGTGTGACAGTTAAATAAACTTTGAGTTTATCTTCACTAAACAACAGCTGATATTAAATCATTATTCAGCGCGTTTGTCAATACTTCGACAACAATATACATTCGCCCCAAAAAATCAAAGGCGGCTTTCGCTTTTTTCTTTCGCAAACCGCCGAGACGGGCGATATGGGAGATCGTGGCTCGAAGCTGCCTGCGCTCAAAGGCGCAAAAAGCCGAAAATCCGGCCGGGACCGATCCTGCAAAAAAGCCTCCAAAGCCCGAAAAGCCGCTCTTTTCTCTGCTTGGGCGGCGCGTGCCAAGGCATTTGCCGCCGCTGCCGAGAGGCCGACGAACCGCCGATCGGAGCGGGGAAGGGGGAAGAACGAAATCAAAGCGCGCCAGATAGGAAGCGGTCGGACCTAACTCGAGGCGCGCGGGCGGGACATGGTTTGCCGAAAAATACGATATATTTGAAAATTGGCTTTGCCAAGCCGCGCATATAGTGCTATAATAAGTTCGTACACCTGCGGCCCGCGCCGCAAAATATTAAGGAGGTCCCGTTTATGGTCAAACTCACCATTGATGAAGGTCGCTGCAAGGGCTGCGGTCTTTGCGTGCGCGCATGTCCGAAGAAGATCCTCGAACTTGCGAAGAACAAGCTCAACGAAAAGGGCTACCATCCCGCTCAGATGATGGATATCGAGGCATGCGTTGCCTGCGCAAGCTGCGCAAGGACCTGCCCCGACGCCGTTATCACAATCGAGAAAGAATAGTAGGAGGAAACGAACATGGCAAAGAAATTGATGAAGGGCTGCGAAGCGGTCGCTGAAGCCGCCATTCAGGCAGGCTGCCACTTCTTCTTCGGCTATCCCATCACCCCCCAGAACGACATTCCCGAGTACATGGCCGCGCGTCTTCCGAAGGTCGGCGGATGCTTCCTTCAGGCCGAGAGCGAAGTTGCCGCTATCAACATGGTCTACGGCGCTGCCGCTTCCGGTGCGCGCGTCATGACCAGCTCCTCCAGCCCCGGAGTCTCCCTCAAGCAGGAAGGCATGAGCTATCTTGCCGGCGCCGAGCTTCCCTGCGTCGTTGTGAACATGGTTCGCGGCGGCCCGGGCCTCGGTTCCATCCAGCCCTCGCAGGGCGACTATTTTCAGGCCACCCGCGGCGGCGGTCACGGCGATTATCATCCCATCGTTCTTGCTCCCTCCTCCGTTCAGGAAGCGGTCGATATGATGCAGGATGCATTCGACCTTGCGGACGTTTACCGCACCCCCGTCATGATCCTTGCGGACGGCATCATCGGTCAGATGATGGAGCCCGTTGAGTTCCATGAGAGCACCTCCAAGCGCGAGCTTCCCAAGAAGGATTGGGCAGCCACCGGCTGGAGCCCCGCTTCCGGTCGTCCCCGCGCGGTCGTAAACTCCCTCTATATAGAGGTTGACGAGCTTCAGGAGATGAACGACAGGCTCCAGGCAAGGTATAAGATCATCCGTGAGACCGAAGCCAAGGCGGAAACCTACAACACCGACGGCGCGGAGATCATCGTTTGCGCATACGGCACCGTTGCCCGTATCTGCAAATCCGCGATCGCCATCTGCGAGAAGAAGGGCGTCAAGGTCGGTCTCGTCCGTCCCATCACCGTATGGCCCTTCCCCGAGAAGCAGCTCAAAGAGGTCATGGATCAGCCCTCCGTCAAGAAGGCGATCACCGTTGAGATCAGCGCGGGTCAGATGGTCGAGGACGTTCGTCTCACCGTAAACGGCGCAAAGCCCGTTGAATTCTTCGGCAAGCCCGGCAGCTACACGCCCACCGCCGAGGAGATCGCCGAATACATCATGAAATCGAGGGAGGCTTAATTATGCAGACTGTATTTAAGAAAACCCCTGTTCTGACCGATGCCATCCTGCACTACTGCCCCGGCTGCGGTCACGGAATAGTTCATAGGCTCGTTGCCGAAGTTATCGAGGAGCTCGGGATCCAGGACCGCACCGTTGCGTACGTTCCCGTCGGCTGCGCGGTATTCGGATATAAGTACTTTAATGTAGACAGCGTTGAGGCAGCGCACGGCAGAGCCCCCGCCGCCGCGACCGGCACCAAGCGCACCGATCCCAACAGGGTCGTGTTCACCTATCAGGGCGACGGCGACCTTGCCTCCATCGGCGCTGCTGAGATCGTACACGCCGCACACCGCGGTGAGAAGATCACCACCATCTTCATCAACAACGCTATCTACGGCATGACAGGCGGTCAGATGGCGCCCACCACCCTTGTGGGTCAGAAGACCACCACCAGCCCCTACGGCCGCGATGAGAACCACTGCGGCAAGCCCATCCGCATTGCGGAGATGCTCGCCACCATCGAGGGCAGCGCCTACATCGAGCGCGTTGCGGTAAACACCCCCGCAAACATCGTTAAGGCGAAGAAGGCCATCAAGAACGCCTTCGAGTGCCAGCTCGCGGGCAAGGGCTTCAGCCTTGTTGAAGTGCTCTCCAACTGCCCCACCAACTGGGGTATGAGCCCCGTGGAGTCCATGGAGTGGCTTGAAAAGAACATGATCCCGTACTACCCTCTTGGCGTCAAGAAGGATATCACTAAGGAGGTATAAGTATGCTTTGGACTAATATTTTTGCCGGCTTCGGCGGTCAGGGCGTTCTGCTCATCGGTCAGCTTCTTGCTTACGCCGGAATGTATGAGGACAAGAACGTGAGCTGGCTTCCCTCCTACGGCCCCGAAATGCGCGGCGGCACCGCGAACTGCTCCGTCGTCGTTTCCGACGAGCCCATCGCTTCGCCCGTTCTCTCCATGGCCGATTGCGTTATCGCGATGAACACCCCCTCGCTCGACAAGTTCGAGTCCTGCGTCAACCCCGGCGGCAAGCTCTTCATCAACAGCTCCATCATCGAGAAGAAGGCGACCCGCACCGATATCGAGGTTTTCTACGTTCCCTGCAACGAGATCGCCGAGCAGCTCGGCAACCCCAAGGTTGCGAACATGGCGATGCTCGGCGCTTATCTTGAGGCCACCAAGGCCGCCAAGACCGAGAGCGTTCTCGACGCGCTGCTCTACAAGCTCGGCGAGAAGAAGGCGCACCTTATCCCCCTCAACCGTGAGGCGATCGAAAAGGGTGCCGAGAGCATCAAGAAATAATCACGTTTTGTTATCAAGGCCGGCGTCCCTTATGGGATGCCGGTTTTCGGTATTGCATTCAGTGAACAGTGAATATTGAATAGTGAATAGTTGCGGTGGATATCCCTGCGGGATATCTTCGATCAAGTTAAATATGTTTTGATAAAGCCTAAAACCGAGTAAGGACAAAAGGGTGTACGATAATGAACAATGAAAACAAAATGAACAGCAATACGATCCCGAGCGCCGAACATCCGGCATACTGCGGCTTTGACTGCGGGCGCTGTCCCATCTACCGCGCCACGGTCGATAACGACGCGCAGCTCAAAGAGGAGCTTATAAAAAAGTATTCCACCCCCGAAAGGCAGCTCACCGAGGCGGATATAAGCTGCCTTGGCTGCAAAGCGGAGAAGCGCTACCTTCACGCCTACTGCGAGGAATGCGCGATAAGGCGCTGTGCCGTGGAGCATGGCTGCGGCTATAACTGCGGCGAATGCGCGAGCTATCCCTGCGAAATGATAGAAAAAAGGATCCCGGCGGAAGGGGAGAGCAGGGCGAATATGGATGCGGTGAATCGCACAAAGTTTGCAAAGAACGATTGAGCGAAGCAGAAGAACGCCTCGACGCAAATATTACGGCGTTTTGGGATGAAATAATATACGAAAACACGGGCGGCAAACCGTTGAAATGTCGCCCGTTTTATTATACAATACAATATAGGATAGAATCCGAAAATCCGAATCAAAATCCAAAACCAAGGAGGCAAAAACATGAAAAGGATCCTTTCGCTGATGCTCGCTGCGGTTCTCGCCCTCGGCATCGTATCCCCGGCGCTTGCCAAGACCACGCCCGAGCTCCCAACTCGCGGCGACGCCATTGGCATGAACATCTCCGACTTTGTTACCGTGGATCTCGACAATAACCCCGTGGACGGCTCGATCTTCCATGATAACACCCTCACCGTTGTGAATATGTGGGCGACCTGGTGCGGCCCCTGCCTGAATGAGATGCCGCATTTCCAGCAGCTCCATGAGGTTTACAGCGCCACTCCCGAGGATGACGTAATGATGCTCGGCGTTCTGCTCATCAACGGCAGCTCGAACGTGAATTCCGGCAAGCAGGTGCTCAACTCAAACGGCTACACCTTCTATAATATCGTTCATTGCAGCACCTTTATCGACGTGCTCTACACCACGGACGACAACAACACCGGCTCCGTCAGCATCCCGCAGACCGTTATCGTGGACAGAAACGGCGTTATCCGCGATCATCGCGTGGGCTCGTTCCCCAACTATGCCACGCTCAACAATCTCGTTTCCAACTGGCTCGAGGTCCTGCTTGAGGAAGAAGCCGGCGCAGTCACCCCCGGCGACGTGGATAACGACGGCAACGTTGCGATCGGCGACGCCGTGATGGTTATGCGCATGGCGATGGGCCTTGTTGAAGAAAGCAACATCGAGGCTGCGGATATCAACGCCAACGGCAGCGTGGACATCGGCGACGCCGTGCAGATCCTGCGCATGGCGATGGGCCTGTAAGCGTAAGCTCTTTTAACCGAAATCTTTAGATTTGCAAGAAAGGAAAAGCGTATGAAAAAGATCATTGCTATAGCTATGGCGGCGCTGCTCGCTCTCTCGAGCTTCGCCATTGTTTCCGCGGAAAACGTTGACGGCACCCGCGAGGCGGTCGGCATGAGCATCGCCGGATTCTCCACCCAGGATCTCTACGGCAACCCCGTAACGAGCGAGATACTCGACAACGCCGTTTGCACCGTCATCAACGAGTGGGCGACCTGGTGTGGCCCCTGCGTCAGCGAAATGCCGCATTTCCAGGCGATCCACGAGCATTACAGCGCCACCCCCGAGGCGGACGTTCAGATCATCGGCGCCGTGTACGTTTCCGGCTCCTGCACTCCCACGAGCGCATTGCAGTTCCTCGAATCCAACGGCTATACCTGGCTGAACGTGCGTGAGGACAGCATTCTTCAAAACGCATTCTTCACAACAGATTCCATCCCGTCAACTATTATCGTTGACCGCCACGGCGTAGTCCGCGCCCATAGGGTCGGCAGCTTCACAAGCTCCGCTCAGCTTCAGAGCTATATCGACGGCTGGTACCAGACCCTGCTCGAGGAGGAGGGCGGCCCCCAGACCATCCCCGGTGACGTCGATTCGAGCGGCAGCGTTGAAATGAGCGACGCCATCCTCGCGCTGCGCATGTCCCTTGAACTGATCGAGGTCAGCAACCTCGAGGCGGGCGATATCAACGGCAACGGCAATATGGACGTTTCGGATGCTGTGCAGATCCTGCGCATGGCGATGGGTCTTATGGATTGACCCGCTTTATAAACAACAGGCATCACTACAACCGACCGACCGCGAAAGCCGCGGTCGGTCATTTATATAATTTTTCCGATTTTGTAGTTACAAACGAGCCTTTGTGTGGTATAATGTTATCTGTGAAAATGGAGCATTGGCTCCAAAAACGAACAACGAAGAATTTTTGCTTTTCGGAGATGGAAAAATGAAGGACGGATTTATAAAAGTTGCGGCATGCTCGCCCAAGATAAGGCTCGCGGATCCCAAGCACAACGCCGATCTCGTCATCGACGCGATAAAAAGAGCCGCGGCGGAGGGTGTAACGCTTATCGCATTCCCCGAGCTTTGCCTCACCGGCTACACGATGGGCGATCTTTTTCAGCACGAGCTGCTGCTCGACTGCGTTGAAAAGGAGCTTCTTCGCATAGAGCATGAGGTGCAAAAACTGCATATCATAGCGATCGTCGGTGCGCCCGTGCGATGCAGCGGCGAGCTTTTGAACTGCGCCGCCGTTATCTCGCCGGACAGCTCGATAGCGTTCGTTGCCAAGCAGCATCTTCCGAACTACGGCGAATTCTACGAGGCGCGTCAGTTCACGCCGATGAAGCCGTGGACGAATGCCGCCGAGAGCCACGGCATCGGCGAGATCGGCACTCTGATGCCGGTCGGCAGCGTTTTTGCCGTGGAGGACATACCGAATTTCCTCTTCGGCGTGGAGATCTGCGAGGATCTTTGGGTCGTTGAGGCGCCTTCAAACCTGATCTCGCAGAACGGTGCGCTGCTTATCGTAAACTGCTCCGCAAGCGATGAGCTGATCGGCAAGGCTGATTATCGCAGAAGCCTTGTTGCCGTACAGTCCGCAAAAACGAGCTCCGCCTACCTCTACGTGAGCGCGGGCGAGGGTGAATCGACCTCCGATCTCGTGTTCTCGGGTCACAGCATGTGCTTTGAAAACGGCTCCTTGCTCTGCGAAAACAAGCCCTTTGATGAGCCGGGCAAGCTGATGATAACCGAGATCGACCTCGGCAAGCTCCTCTATGAGCGCAGGCGCTCCACCAGCTTCACCGTCAATCTCGACTATTCAAACGTGTATGCGCTGAACTGCGGCTACGATATGCGCGAGGTCGAGGAAGGGTACTTCAAAACGATCCCCGAAGCGCTCCCGGAAACTAAGCTCACAAGGCATTTCGACCGCAACCCTTTCGTTCCGAAGGATTCGCATGAGATAAATGCCCGTGCAAACGATATCCTGATGATCCAGGCGATGGGTCTCAAGCGGAGGATGGAGCATATCGGCGCAAAGACCGTCGTTCTCGGCATTTCGGGCGGGCTTGATTCGAGCCTTGCGATACTCGTTTGCGCCAAGGCCTGCGACCTGATGGGCGCGGACAGAAAGATGATCTACGCGATCACCATGCCCTGCTTCGGCACCACCGCGCGAACCAAGAACAACGCCATCGAGCTTTGCGAAGCGCTCGGCGTGACCTTAAAAACCATCGACATCACCGACTCCGTGCGCCAGCACTTCAAGGATATCGGGCATGATGAAGAAAATCATAATGTAGTCTATGAAAACGCGCAGGCGAGGATAAGAACGCTTATTCTTATGGATGAGGCGAACGCCATGAACGGCATGGTCATCGGCACGGGCGATATGTCCGAGCTGGCTCTTGGCTGGGCGACCTATAACGGCGATCATATGAGTATGTACGCTGTGAACGCGGGCGTTCCGAAAACGCTTCTCAAATACCTCGTTCGCTACTATGCCGACACCTGCGGCAACGAACGCGTGAAGAAGGTGCTTTACGGCATCCTCGATACGCCGATCTCGCCCGAACTGCTGCCCCCCGATGCAAGCGGCAATATCGCTCAGATCACCGAGGATCTCGTCGGTCCCTACGAGCTGCACGATTTCTTCCTGTACTACGTTCTGCGCTGGGGCTACCCGCCCAAGAAGCTCTACCGCGTGGCAAGGGAGGCCTTCAGGGGCAGCGAATTCTCGGACGAGGCGATCCTCAAATGGCTCAAAAACTTCTATAAGCGCTTCTTCACACAGCAGTTCAAGCGCAACTGCCTGCCGGACGGTCCGAAGGTCGGCTCGGTATGTCTCTCGCCGCGCGGCGATTGGCGCATGCCCTCCGATGCAAGCTATCGTATCTGGATGGACGAGATCGAGGAGATAAAGCCGATAAGCATCATAGAATAACTAATTACTGAAAGGGCAAGGGATCGAAAGCTTAACCTATGTCATACAACGCGCTCTACAGAAAATATCGCCCCTCCCGCTTCGGCGAGGTGGTCGGGCAGGAGCATATTACCGAGGTCCTCAAGAATCAGATACGCTCGGGAAGATTCGCGCACGCCTATCTTTTCAGCGGTTCGCGCGGAACGGGCAAAACCAGCACCGCCCGCATCTTGGCGCGCGCGATAAACTGCCTCGACCCGCAGGACGGCGAGCCCTGCATGAAGTGCGAAGTCTGCCTCAAAAACCTTTCCGAAAGCATCGACGTTATCGAGATGGACGCCGCGTCCAATTCGGGCGTGGATCAGATGCGATCGATAATCGAAAAGGCGGAGTTCGCCCCAATAAACCTTAAAACCAAGATATACATAATCGACGAGGCGCACATGCTCTCGCGAAGCGCCGAAAACGCGCTTCTGAAAACCCTTGAGGAGCCGCCGGAGCACGTGGTTTTCATACTTGCCACCACCGAGCCGCAGGCGCTTGCGGCAACGATACTCTCGCGCTGCCAAAGGTATGAGTTCAAACGGCTTTCCGTTGAAAATCTCGCTAATACCACGCGAAAGATATTGAAGGACGCCGGTGCCGAGATCGAGGACGGCGCGCTCATGGCGATCGCCCGCGCCGCCGAGGGCGGTATGCGCGATTGCCTCAGCATCGCCGATCAATGCCTCTCGCTCTGCGGGGAGCATATCACCGAGGCGGATGCGCTATCAGTGCTCGGGAGCGTAAATTCGGATTTTCTGTTTGAATTTGCTGATTCGGTCATAAACGGCGAGGCGGCCCGGCTTATGCTCGGCATAGACCGCGTGGTATCGGGCGGGCGCGATCTCGGCGTTTTCATCCAGGACGTTTCAACGCATTTCCGCTCGCTGCTGTTTGCAAAGGTGCTTGGCGATTGCTCAAGCATGATAGACTGCACCAAGGAGATGATGCAGCGCTACATCCTTCAGGCGGAAACGACGGGCAAAGCAAGGCTGGAGCGCACGCTGTCCGCGCTGATGAAGCTTCAGCAGGAGCTCAAATTCGCAATAATGCCGCGCGTGCTGCTCGAAAGCACGCTGCTTGCCGTTTGCCATCCCGAGGAGAGCGCAGCGGCGATCGAGCTAACGGACAGGCTCGAGAGCCTTGAACAGAAGCTCAAGGACGGAAGCTTCGTTTTCGCTTCCGCGCCTGCTAAAACTGCCGAAACATCTGAAAAGACCGAGCCTGCGAGCGATGGCGAAGCTCGGCTCGAGACTGCCGAAAAGGGCGAGCCAGTGCCGCCGGTCGTGCCGAATGATTACGAGATCCCGGCTGCCTCTCAAAAGGCGAACGAGCTCTACGACCGCTTCATTGCCACCGCGATGAAGAACGATATTTTCTTCGGCGTGCAGCTCAGCGCTTCGGCCGCGCACTGGTGCGACAGCGAAACGCTCTATATTTGTTTTGACAAAGGCAAGGTTTTGGCATATAATACGATAATGGCGCCGGCGATGAAGCCGAAGGTTCAAAGCACGGCGGCAATGAGCATAGCACCATACAGCGTGGAGATCGTCTTCAGGGACGGCAGCGTGACCGTCAACCCGGAGCTTCCCGCAGAGCTGTTCGGAGTAAAGATAACAGAGGAGGAATAAGTATGCAGATACAGGCACCGAAAGGCACGAAGGACGTTCTGCCGCAGGAGAGTTATAAATGGCAGTACGTCGAATCAACGATCAGGGAGCTTTGCCGTCTTTACGGCATAAGCGAGATAAGGACGCCCGTCATCGAGCATACCGAGCTGTTTTTGCGCGGCGTAGGCGACACGACGGACATAGTTCAGAAGGAGATGTACACCTTCAAGGATAAGGGCGACCGCTCCATAACCCTCAAGCCCGAGGGCACGGCCGGCGTCGTGCGCGCCTTCCTTGAAAACCGCCTCTTCAACGAGCCCATGCCCCAGAAGATGTTCTACCTCAATTCGCCCGTTTTCCGCTACGAAAAGCCGCAGTCGGGCAGGCTCAGGGAGCATCACCAGTTCGGCGTGGAGCTCTTCGGCTCGCCCTCGCATGAGGCGGACGCCGAGATAATGCTGCTTGCGCTCGAGCTTCTTAAAACGCTCGGCCTCACCGAGCTCGAGCTCCGGATAAACTCCATCGGCTGCAGCAAATGCCGCAAGGACTACAACAACGCGCTGCGCGAATACCTCGCCTCGCATATCGACGATATGTGCCCCACCTGCAAGTCGAGGTTTGAGCGCAACCCCATGCGCATCATCGACTGCAAGGAGGAGAAGTGCAAAAGCATCTGCAAGGGCGCTCCGCGCACGATCGACTTCCTCTGCGAGGATTGCAGCACCCACTTCGAAGGGCTCAAGCGCGATCTCGATGCCTGTGGCGTTAAATACACGATCGATACCGACATCGTTCGCGGTCTGGACTACTACACCGGCCCCGTGTTCGAGATCGTTTCAAATAATATCGGCGCTCAGGGCACCGTTTGCGGCGGCGGCAGATACAATGATCTCGTAGAGGAGCTCGGCGGTCAGCCCCTTCCGGCGGTCGGCTTCGGTCTCGGCCTCGAGAGGCTGCTGCTCGTCATGGAGAATTCCAGGGCGATCTTCCCCGAGCCCCCGCGCGTAAAGGTCTATTTCGCGGCGACCGGCGAAAAGCCGCGCCTGCTTGCGTTCAGCCTCGCTCAGCAGCTCAGGGAGAAGGGCGTTCCGGCCGAATTCGACCATATGGACAGGAGCATCAAGGCGCAGTTCAAATATGCAAACAAGCTCGGCGCACAGTACGCCGTCGTTCTCGGCGACGACGAGCTCAACGATGGCTCGGCGAACATCAAGAACATGATGGACGGCATCGAGACAATGGTGCAGCTCGATGATATCGTCGAGTTCTTCGGAGATTGACGAATCGCATAGGCGGATCATACTCTTGCTGCCCGCCGATCAAAGTGAGGAATAGATGAACGAGCCCCTCAGTGCCGTCGGCACAGTAACCGAAACAAACCAAGGCATGGCAAAGGTCGCTTTCAAGCGCTCCAAGGCTTGCGGCGACTGCCATGCCTGCGCTTCGTTCGGCGACGGAAACGCGCTGATCGAGCTTGAAAACACGCTCGGCGCCAAGGCGGGGGACAGGGTCGTGATCGAGCTGCATCCCGGCGGCGTTTTCAAGGCGAGCCTCATCCTGTATGGCATACCGCTCGCGGCGCTTCTTGCAGGCGTTCTTGTGGGAAGCAGGATAAGCGATCTTGCTTCCGCGCTCATCGGCATCGGCGCAGCGGCCGTATCCTTAGTGTTGATCAAGCTTATGGATAAGCATTTTAATAAGAAAAACTGCTTCAAGCCCGAGATGAAGCGCATTTCAAACGACGGCTGAATCGCTCGGCGCGCAGGATTGCGCGCTTTTTTGGTAATGCTGTTGCCAAATCGCTTCAAGTGAAGTATAATATATATGCAAGCGGCGTCCGAAGCATCGCTCCGAGCGCTCCGCATATGCTTACAAAAAGGAAAGACCGCGATAGGGAGGCAGTGATGTTCGATCCGCCGAAAAAACAGTACAAGCGAATCCTTGCCGTGCTGCTTGCCGCAGCGGCTCTTGCGGTGCTTGCCGCGTGTGAGCCCGTTTCAAACGACATCAGCTTCAAAAACGAGCTGAAGGTTCCGGTAAATATCTATTTCAGCCGTGCGGACGACGATTCGTGGAGCGATAAGCCGACCGCCGTAAACGTTGTCAGCGGCGCTGAGACGGGCATCGCCTTCTCAAGGCTGGACAGTGCAAGCGGAAAGCGATTCGACGTCGGCGCGATAGATGAAAACGGCATGAACTACGATATCTACGACGTTGTGCTTATAGAGGGCGATCTGATAACGCTTTCGGGAGACGAGAGCGAAGCTCATTTCACCATCACCCATTCGGACGGCACGAGCACTGTACTCTCTGCGCATATCCGCAAAAACGGGGATTGATCCGCATGCTGCGGCAGCCCCGATCAAATGCAAAGTAATTCGGAGGTATTAGAGTGAAAAAAACCTACTTTATCAAAGCCTTGGCGCTCTCTCTTTGCGCCCTCATGCTTCTCTTTCTTATGATCGCATGCTCCTGCGGCAATGAAAACGGCGGGGAGACTGCGCCGCCGCAGGTCGCGGGTCAGCAGGGCAAGTGGAACAGGATAACGGTCTTCGTTCCGGACGGGATGGACCTTGTGGGCAGTGCGCTCGATTCCTCCGATCCCGACACGGTCTACGTTCAGAAAAAGAGCGATCAGCTCAGCTATTTCCTCATCTCGATAACCACTGCGGAATCGGCCGAGGCGAGCATCAAGACCCAAAAGGAGCTGAATTCCGGCGAGGATGTCAGCTTCAAGGCGGGCGACGTGGAGTGGAAGGGCGTTAAGTTCAAGTACGCCGGCCTCGTCGATAATTTCGCCGTGTACGGCACAGTTGACGGCAAGGTCGTGATGGTTTCGGGCTCGAGATTCGCCTGCGATTCCAATGAAGCGCTTGTCGTGCTCGGCTCGATCAAGGTCTCCGTTTGAACTGCGCCGGATCGCACATGATCCGATACTGATGATAATGCTATGAAGAATTCTTCATTCAGCTCCATAAAACGCTTTGCCGCGCTGCTTTTGGCAGCGGCGCTTCTCGCGCTTGCCGCGTGCGTCGGCGGGGCAAACGTTCCCACGCCCTTCACCAAGCCTCCGCAAACCGATCAGCCCGGCGCTTCGACCGCACCGACGGTCGATCCCTCCGCCTCGGGCGATCCCGCGATAGACGGGCCCCGCATCCTTCTTCGCAGCGAGCTGCCGAGCACGATCCTCGGCCTGTTCATCAGCCCGTCCGAGCGGGCCGAATGGGGCGAAGCCGTGCTGAACGATTGGCGGAGCGGAAGCGATATCGAGCTTGCGTTCTCAAGCTTTGCGGGCGTTCCGGGCGAGCTGTACGATATCGGCACCATCGACGAAAACGGCGTGAATTACGACTTTTTCGAGCTCGTTCTGCTCGATGGCGACAACATCGTCATAAGCGGAAACGAGCATGAAGCGGAGCTCACGCTGCGCCATGCGGACGGATCGGTCAAGCTGCTCGATGCCTATATCCATTCGGACGAGCACGGCGAGGGCAAGCGCTCCGATTATCTTACGCTGAACGTTCTCAATGAAAGCGAACACATATACGGCGAGCAAGTCGACGGCTGGCACGCCGCCTTTGAATACTCAGGCGTCGTTCTCAGCGAGGAGTGTGCGGAGCGCTATGCGCTTTTGAACATCACTCTCTCCGCGGCGCAGCGCCGTCAGCGCGAAGCCTGCGAAAAAGAGTATGCTTCGCTCGTATCCGAGGCCGAGGCTTATTTCGCGGCCCATCCCGATCAGAATACAGGCATCGGCCTTGAAAACAGGGGCTATATCCGGCGTGCGGATGATAATCTGCTCAGCATCCTCTATCGGAAAACAGTCAAAGACGAAACCGGAAACAGGCATATTACCTATTCCGGCGAAAACTTCGACCCGCAGACGGGCGAGCAGCTCATGCTGTCCGACGTGCTCGAGGATCCCTCCGCGCTGCCCGCGCAGATCTTCTCGGAGCTTGAAAAGCGATACGGTGAGCTGCCGATCGACGAGGATATCGACCTGCTTGGCCTGATAAGCAAGCCTACCGACAAACTGGTCTGGACGCTCGGCTCAACCGGCCTCGGCATCCGCGTTGCAGCTCTCGCTCTCGGTATCGAGGGCGAAGCGGGGGAGGACGGGTATTACCGCGTATTCCTGCCGCTCAATGAGTACACCGAGCTTATCAAGGATCAATACCTTCCCACGCATGAGAGCTACACAGCCGCGTTCGCCTGCGGTATGGAGCTCGATCAGCTCTTCGGCGGAGAACGCGGCACCCTCGCCGTGAACGTCGATGCAAACGAATACGGCGACGTAGAGCGGCTGGAGATCGTTTTAAACGACAGCCGCTATACGGAAGACGTTGAGGATATCTTCGGCGTCGAGCCGCTGTACGTGCGTGCAAACGATAAGGACTACCTCTATCTGAAGCTGACCGGCATCAACTATTACTGCTTCCTCGCGGTGTATGAGCTCGACGGCGCAAATATCAGGCGCATAGGCGAATTCCACTCCTCGTGGAAGCGCATATATCGGGAGGACATGGACCTTCCTGCGGAGCAGCCGATGATCGACCCGAGCAGCTTCGAGCTTTCCCGCCGCACCTCGCTCTTGAGCAGTGCGGACGGGCATAAGCGTTGCAATATCGGAAGCGACGGCATGCCGCATTCCGACGAAGCCTTCTATACCATCGACAGTGAAGTGGAGCTGACGCTGCTTGCTCCGCTCGAGCTGCATCTTGCGGCTGAAAACGGGGACGTCGAGGTCGGGACCGTCGCGC
The DNA here is from genome assembly GCA_017523925.1 of Clostridia bacterium. Taxonomy (GTDB): domain Bacteria; phylum Bacillota; class Clostridia; order Christensenellales; family CAG-138; genus PeH17. The sequence goes on along the minus strand of JAFWVQ010000026.1, from coordinate 35,957 downwards.
TTGAAACCGGCATGTCGCTGCGGCTCATCAGGACGGACGACAAGAGCTTCGCGGACCTTCAGCTGAAGGACGGCAGGATCGTGCGAGCCTACGTTTCCGAGGATCGGACCGTCGACGGGACGGATATCATCGAGCTTTTCGACGGCATCGTTTTCAGCGGCTGACGGCGTATCCACGCTGCCGCACGATCAAGGTTTTTAAAGCCGAACAGGCTTTATCGAACGCTATATCACCAAACCACACTACAAATAATCGAAGGAGGAAACTGTAATGGGACTTTTTGACGATCTTAAGAACAAGGTGAACGCCGCTGTGAACAAGGCGGCAAGCGAACTCGGCAATAAGAAGGTCGACGTCGTTTTTCCGACCCTTCCGGACACTTATGAGGAGTTCATCGCGCTTCCCCAGGCGGCGCTGAGCGACCCGTTCGACACTGCGGCGCTGACCGTGCTCGCGTTCTGCTTCTACCCAAAGGATAAGGAGCTTTCGATGAGAATGCTCGATTATCTGCGCGGACCCCGCCCCCTGAGCGGAATGGATAAGCAGTTCATAGCCGACCGCTTCCGCGATTCGGACTACGTGCCGCGCTCCTATTTCAAGGGCTCCACCTATAAAAACGACTATATCCCCTCCGAACCGTACACCGTCAGCCCCTTCACCAATCCGCATTCGCAGATCCAGGAGAATATGCTGAGGCTCTGGCTCGAGTCCGGCGGTGCGGACAGCCCGCGCTACGTGGACGTTCGCCTCGCAAAGGACGGCAAATGGTATCTCTGGGAGCAGTACATCCTTGCGGGTATAAGGGCTCCCGAGAGCAGCAACCCCTGGGCATAAGCTTCGAAAGGCTTTACTTTAGCTGCCGCAGGGCCGATTGCGAGAGATAACGAGAGAAAAGAAGAGAGAAGGAGAGGAAAAGTATGGATATTATCGGCAAATGGCGCGTTTGCGCGATGCGCAGAATGGGGGAGAACGGCTTGGAATGGGCTCCCGCCGAAACGCTGCTTGAAGAGGCGAAGGCCGAGCAGGATAAGGATTCCATCATGCTCCTCAATGCGCTCTACGTCTTCGAGCCGGACGGCCGCGTGATCACCGCGATGAAGCTGCCCGAGGGCGTCAGCCGCGAGGAGATAGAGCAGGCCGTTGCAGCGGGCCAGATCGAGCTTTACGGCGAGGATAGGTTCACGACCGGCGAAACGCAGGAATGGAAGCTCGAGGACGGCAAGCTTATGTACGATACCGGCATATCCGGCGAAGTATTGGGCGAGCCCGTGAGCTCATGGGTCGAGATCGAAGAGGTCGACGGCGCCATCGAGCTCCCGCTCATGCGTCTTATTCGCGCGGAGTAGGCACACGGGCTGCTGCACAGCTCCGTGCAGCGATTCCTAGGCAGCCGAAATAGATTAAATTATGGCGGCTTTGCGTAAAAGTTGTTTTCAACCGGCGCAAAGCCGCTTTGATTTGGGCTATTTGTTGACAATTCTCGCTTCGCTATTGCTTTTTTCGTATATTAGGAGTATAATTTTTACTGTTGGAGTATGCGCTCGGCGCGCGTTCGGCTTTTCTCGCTGCGATTCGCGCGAACCGGCATGCTCATTCTCACCAAAGTTTCAAGGAGGTATTTCTGAATGGAAAACAACAGACCAAGAGGGCGTGAAAAGAACGTCACCGGTCAGGCAAGCGGCAACAGCATGAAAAAGCGCGGCGAAGGGCTCGGCACGGGTCCCGTCGGCAGAAAAGAAGGCTATTCGAGCCGTCCCACCGGCGGTTCGGCCCGCCCCACCGGTTCCTCGCCCCGTCCCTCCGGCAGCGGATTTCAGAGCTCCGGCAGCTCCGGCGGCTCCGGCAATCAGCAGTTCCACAGCACCGGCGGCAGCGGCCATGGCTCGAGCAACGTCACCCGCGCCGGCGGCCTCGGTCTCGGCGCGATCGTGCTGATCGTGCTTGCGGTCCTGCTCCTCGGCAAATGCGGCGGCGGTGGCGGCGGCCTTCTGAGCGGCCTGCTCGGCGGAGGCGGTTCCGGCACCGGTCTTAACACCGTTACCCAGCCCCCCGCAAATCAGGGCGGCAACGGCGGCAGCAGCATGTTCTCCGGCATCCTCGGCAGCCTCATGGGCGGCGATTTCTCCGGCGGCGGCACCGTTTCCACCGGTTGGGTCCAGTCCGCCAACACCGGCAAGCTCGACACCTCCGTTGCAGCGGGCTCAAGGGCAAAGCGCACCCAGATCCTCGGCAACGGCAGGGACGTCATCACCCTGATGGTCTATATGTGCGGCACCGACCTTGAATCCAAGCACGGCATGGGCACCAACGACCTGCAGGAGATGCTCAACGCCAAGTTCGGCGACAATATCAACCTCATCGTCTTCACCGGCGGCTGCAAGCAGTGGAAAAACAACGTCGTAAGCAGCTCCGTAAACCAGATCTATAAGATCGAAAACGGCGGTCTGCGCACGCTCGTTGCGGATGCGGGAATGGATTCCATGACCAAGCCAGCGGTCCTCACCAGCTTCATCAATTTCTGCAAGCAGAACTATCCCGCGAACCGCTACGGCCTCATCCTCTGGGACCACGGCTCCGGCACCGTCAGCGGCTACGGCTACGACGAGAAGAACGCGAACACCGGCTCCATGTCCCTCAAGGGCATCAACGACGCCGTCAAGAATTCGCAGACCATCTTCGATTTCATCGGCTTCGACGCCTGCCTTATGGCAACGCTTGAGACCGGTCTCATGCTCGAGCCCTATGCGGACTATATGATCGCTTCCGAGGAGACCGAGCCCGGCGTCGGCTGGTACTACACCAACTGGCTCACCGCCCTTGGCAACAACACCTCCATGCCCACCGTGGAGCTCGGCAAGATGATCGTCGATGAATTCGTTGCGGAGTGCGGCCGCAAGTGCGCGGGTCAGTCCACCACTCTCTCCGTGGTCGACCTTGCGGAGCTCGGCAACACCGTTGAAGCGAAGTTCTCCGACTTTGCGAACGCAACTGCGGATCTGGTCAAGAGCGATTATCAAACCGTTTCCAACGCCAGAAGCAGCACCAGGGAGTTCGCCGCATCCAGCAAGATCGATCAGATCGACCTTGTGCACCTTGCCTACAACCTCAACACCACCGAGAGCAAGGCGCTTGCGGATGCTATCCTCGGCGCGGTAAAGTATAATAGGACCTCGTCCAATATGACGAACTGCTACGGTCTCTCCGTATTCTTCCCCTATAAGAGGTCCTCCAAGGTCGACAGCGCGGTCGCCACCTATCAGGCGATCGGCATCGACAGCGCATACTCCCGCTGCATCCAGCAGTTCGCGAGCATGGGCGTTGCGGGTCAGGCCGTCGGTACAACGGCTTCCGCAGGCGGCGTTTCCTCTCCGCTTTCCTCCCTGCTCGGCGGCACCAGCGCCGGCAACGGCAGCACCCAGTCCGTTGGCGGCATCGGCGATCTGCTCGGCGGCCTGCTCGGCGGCGGTGGCGGCGGCGATCTGCTCTCCTCTCTGACCGGCGGCAGCTCCGACTTCTTCGGCAGGAGCATCGGCGATAAGGAGGAGGCTGCGCAGTACATCAGCCAGCATTACTTCGATCCCAACAACCTCGTTTGGAAAACAGAGAACGGCAAAAACGTCATGCAGCTCTCCGAGGATCAGTGGAACCTCGTTCAGAACCTGCAGCTCAACGTCTTCTATGACGACGGCTCCGGCTATATCGACCTCGGCATGGATAATATCTACGACTTCACCGACGACGGCAAGCTCATCGGCGAATACGAGGGCACATGGCTCGCAATCAACGATCAGCCCGTTGCCTACTACGTTGTGAACGAGACCTACGACGGCAATAACTACGTAATCACCGGCAGGGTTCCCGTTCTGCTCAACGGCGACCGCGCGGAGCTCATCCTCGTGTTCACAAACGAGCAGCCCAATGGCTATATCGCCGGCGCGCGCAATATCTACGTCAACGGCGAGACCGAGACCATCGCCAAGGGCATCACCGAGCTCAACGAGGGCGATAAGATCGACATCGTTTGCGACTACTACAACTACAACGGCGAGTACGTTGACTCCTACAAGTTCGGCGATCAGCTCACCTATTCTGCGAACATGAAGATCAGCGACGTATATCTGCCCGATTGGCAGACCGCCGCAAGCGCGACCTATCTGTTCACCGACCTGTATGCTCAGGAATACTGGACTCCGGTGCTCACCAATAAGTGATCATCACACACAGCATGCTTTAATGAACGAAGCGGCGCGGGCAAAACCCGCGCCGTTTTAACACTGATACTGAAATTAGCCTTATGAAGATCAAACCTTTAAAAGAACTTGTGATTGGCATTCTCGGTGGAATCGCTATAGCCGCGCTCATTTGCGCTCTGATTCGAAGCGGACTGATTGCGAAAGAATCACATGAAGCATTAATAAAAACGACGGTAAAGGTCTGCATAGGCCTGATCGTGTTGATAGTTGACCTGCTCTGCGCATGGGGGCTGCTTCGCACCATCTTGACAGCCTACATTGAGCGAAACGGAGTTGATTCCGAAGGCAAGATAGAAAGTGTTCAAACTATCGCTGCTCCAAATCGCGCTTCAGCCGATGAATGGAGCGACAGTATGCGGTTCTCGCTGAAAATTTCTTATACTGCTGCCGGGAAACGATACACGAAAGAGTTTCCGCCCACACCGCTTATTAGCAAACGGGAGCTGTATCCGAATTCACTTGAAGTGGGGGAAACGCTCAAGCTGAAATGCTGCGAAAAGTTTCCGAGGCTTGCATTGATCGATATCGATGCGTTAAGAACAAGAGAACGGGATGAAGCAAGAAAAACGAGGATCCATTTGATAATGCTGCCGTTGATCATCACAACTGTTTATATTATGGCAATGATCGTTATCGGATAAAAAAACCGCGGGCCGGGGCCTGCGGTTTTTGATTCTATAAGCCGATTTGTTATCAGTCCTGAACGTAGGGCAGAAGAGCGACCTGACGGGCGGACTTGATTGCGGTCGCAAGCGACCTCTGATGCTCGGCGCAAACGCCGCTCATCCTGCGGGGCATGATCTTGCCGCGTTCGGTGATGAACTTGCGAAGCTTTGCAGCGTCCTTATAGTCGATATGCTCGACCTTATCAACGCAGAACTGGCAGACTTTACGCCTGGACTTTCTGACGCGGGGTCTCATTTTGCGGTCTTCCATTGAAACTTACTCCTTTCGCAAAATTAAAACGGGAATTCATCGTCGTTGATATTGGTGAAGCCGTCGGACGAATCACCGGAATTCAGCGGGGTGCCTGCAAACTCGTTGCCGCCGGGAGCGGGCTGGGTCGGCCAACTGTTCTGACCCTGATTGCCTGCGCCGTGATCCTGCGGGGGATAATTGCGGGTATAGCCCTGCTGCTGATAGCCGCCCTGATTGGGGCCCTGGGGACCCTGATAGCCGCCCTGGTTGGGGTAGCCGTTGTTCTCACGGGGGGAAAGGAACTCGACTTCATCGGCGGTGACCTCAAGGGAGAACCTCATGGTGCCGTCCTTTGCTTCATAGGTGCGCGCGGAAAGCTCGCCAACCACGCAAACCTTCCTGCCCTTGCTCAGAAAACGGCCGCAGCTTTCGCCGAGCTGCCTCCAAGCGGTAACGCGGAAGAAATCCGTCTGGCGCTCCTCACGGGCGGAGGAGAACCTGCGGTTGACTGCAATGTTCATGGTGCACACGCTTACGCCGTTGGGCGTGGTGCGCATCTCGGGGTCCGCGGTAAGGTTGCCGATCAAAAAAATCTTATTCATAAATCATATCCCTTTCTAATGCATCCTTCGGTTTTCGGCTAAATTACTCGTGATGAACGGTAACCTTGTAGCGCATGATCTTCTCATCGTTCTTCATGTTGCGCTCGAGCTCTGCGGGCAGATTGCCTTCGCTCTCAAATACAACCAGAACGTAGTAGCCCTCGTTCTTGTAGTCGATGGGGTATGCAAGACGGCGCTTGCCCCATTCGTCCACCTTCACGATCTCGCCGCCGTTGGCGGTGATGATGCCGTTGAACTTATCGATTACGGACTTGGTCTCCTCCTCATTAAGCTCGGGCACGATAACATACAGGCTTTCGTACTTTTTCACTTAATTCACCTCCTTATGGTCTTGTGGCGCCCGTGGGCGCAAGGTTGTTGGCGAATAATTATATCATGGAAAGCACATTTCTTCAACATGTTTTTATCCATACAAAAAGTATATTTCGACCTGCACCGTAAAGAAACCCAGCGCTTGAACGATGCGGCACTATCTGCTATAATACGCGATATAAAGGCTCGGGCGAATCGCCGCCCCTGTGAGGAGGCAATATGGACTACGTAAAATCTATCAGAAGCGCCGTCGGTTCTCAAAAGATCATTCTCAATGCTACCGGCGGAGTGATAGCGCGCGGCGGAAGGATCCTGCTGCAGCGCCGCAGCGACAACGGCAAATGGGGGCTCCCCGGCGGGATCCTCGAGCTGAACGAAACCTATCGTGAGGGCGCCGTTCGAGAGATGACGGAGGAAACGGGGCTCGAAGTCAAGCTCGAGGGCTTTCTCGGCATATTCCACAACCACGACATGATCTGGCCGAACGGCGATAGGGCGCACGTGATCGGCGCGTACTATATCGCAAGCATCGTTAGCGGCGAGCCGCGCACCGACGAAGAATCGCTCGAGCTGCGCTTCTTTGCGGAAAACGAGCTTCCCGAGCTCTTTGCCGAGGATCACAGAGCCGCCGTAAAAGCCTTCTTCAGCGGCGTTTGCCTGCCGATACCAGAAGAAAACAGCGCGAAAGCAAACGAATAACACACCGTTTCAAATCAAAAGCCGGGGAAAGCAAACCCCGGCTTTAAGCTTGTTAAAGCAGCTTGTCAAACTGAAACGGGCTTATTCATCGCCGTTCACGTACACCCTTCCCGTGCGCTTGGTAACAAGGCATGCGAGCTCGTAGTTTATCGTGCCCACTATCTGCGAAACCTCCTCAAGGCTCATTCCGCCGCGGCCGAAGAGTGTTGCGATATCGCCCTGCTTGACGTCCCCGCCGGTCACGTTCACCATCGAGGCGTCCATGCAGATGCGCCCGATCTGCGGATAGAAATTCCCGTTTATCGCCACTCGCGCATTGTTGGAGAGCCTTCTTGAATAGCCGTCCGCATACCCGGCGCCGATGACCGCGCTCGTAATGGGCGATTCGGTGCGGTAGGTCCTGCCGTAGCCGACCGTGACTCCGGCGGGCAGGGGGCGGACCTGCGTAACGCGCGTCTTAAGCGTCATGACCGGCTCGAGCACGCCGTATTCAACCGGCTTGCTGTTCGGATAGAGCCCGTAGAGGATGATGCCCTCGCGTATCGAGTCAAAATGCACGGGGCTCGATAGGATCGCGGCGGAGTTGGAAACATGGCAGTTCGGTATCCTTATGCCGCGCTCGGCGAGGCCGCTGTAAACGATCGAGTAGTTCCTGTACTGAAAATTGGTGAACTCGTACTCCGCGGGGTCATCCGCAGCCGCGAAATGCGTGTACATTCCAACGCAGTCAAGATTGCTCATGTTGCAGATATGCTCCACGGCGAGTATTGCGGACATATGATCCGCCTGCGCGAAGATGCCTATTCGGGACATGCCCGTGTCCAGGCTCGCGTGCACCTTTACGGTCACGCCCGCCTCCTTCGCCGCCTGATTGAGACGGAAGGCGTGCTCCTCGTCCACAACGGTCTGCTCGAGATCGAGCTTGGAGATGATCGCCGCATGCTCGGGCGCGGTGTAGCCAAGGATCAGTATCGGAAGCTTGATTCCGCTTTCGCGCAGCTCGATCGCCTCCTGAAGCGCCGCCACGGCGAACATATCCGCGCCGTGCGCCTCAAGGTATCTTCCGCATTCGACAGCGCCGTGACCGTAGGCATCCGCCTTGATAACGCAGATGACCTTGCGGCCGATGCTTCGCTTGGCGTAGTTGAGATTGTGCTTGAGCGCGGAAAGATCGATCTCGGCCCAGGTTCTCGTGGTTTTATCCAGTTTATACAAGGCGGGTACCTCCATGCCTTAATGGGATCAACGGTTAGATCATAAAGGTTGCGATGAACCTCAGTGCCTCATGCTCGTGCTCATGCTCGCCGGTGAACGCGCTTATGAGAAGATAGATCGCGATAAGCATGATAACGCAGCCGAGCACGATGCGGATCACCTTGCTGACGCGCTCGTATTTTTCGCTCGCCATCAGCTTCTGAACGAAGCCCACGCTCACTCCCGCGATCACCGAAAGCACGGCGTGTCCGATCGAGAAAACGAGCAGCAGTATGAAGCTGTACACGAGCCCGCCGCCCGATGCGTTCGCCGCAACAGCCATCAGCGCCACAACGACCGGTATCGCGCAGTGCGAAGCGAAAAGCCCCGCAAGAAGGCCGGCAACGAATGCGCCGAGCCCGCCGCGCAGCCTGCTCTTGGCAAGCACCGCGCCTCCCGAGGGGATGATGTTTATAACGCCCCACATCTGAAGCGCCATCAAAACGAGCAGCAGCGCCATCACGATATGCATGATAAGCTCCGTGTGCTCCAAAAGCTCGCCGAGCGCCGAAGCGAGAAGGCCGAGCGTGCAGAAGGTGAAGGTCGAGCCGAGAGCGAAAAGCAGGCTCAGCATGAGTGCGCGCTTGGTGTTCCTTTCGCCGCTTTCCTCCGCCGTGCCGCCGACGTAGCCGATGATCAGCGGTATGCCCGAGAGTGAGCAGGGCATGAGCGACGTCAGAAAGCCCGAAACCGCGGCTATGAGCGGCGCGAGCCATGGCGCAGCCGCTATTTTTTCTGCGAGAGATTGAAGAAAAGCTTCCATTTCAGTTCACCTTTTTTGATCGCATCGGCTTGTGATGATGCGTGTAAAAGCCTTCGGAACGCAGCCTTCGGCGCAGCTATGCGCCCTGCGTCAGTATTCGTCCGGCGATTGGTTCTGCTTTCTGTTGAATTCCTTTATGCGCTGCTCCTTGGTGAGGAAGCGCTTCCTCATGCGAATGCTTTTGGGCGTAACCTCCACAAGCTCATCGTCGCGGATGAACTCAAGGCACTGCTCGAGGCTGAACTCGAGCGGGGGAGTGAGGCGAAGCGCTTCATCCGAGCCCGAGGCGCGCATATTCGTAACGTGCTTTTTCTTGCAAACGTTCACAACTATATCCTCGTTGCGCGAGCATTCGCCAACGATCTGCCCCTCGTAGATCGGGTCGCCGGGGCGAACGAACAGCCTTCCGCGCTCCTGCGTGTTGAAAAGGCCGTAGGAATTCGCTTCGCCGGTCTCGGAGGCGATGAGCGAGCCGCGCGTGCGCTCGGTGATCTCGCCGGTGTAGGGCTCATACCCCTTGAAGATATGGCTCATAACGCCGTTGCCGCGAGTGTCGGTCAAAAGCTCGCTGCGATAGCCCATCAGGCCGCGAGCGGGTATGTCGAAAACGAGGCGAACGCTGCCTTCGTTGTCGTTTATCATATTGTTCATCACGGCGCGCCTCGTGCCGAGCTTCTCCATTACAGTGCCCATGTATTCGGCGGGAACGTCGATGGTAAGCTCCTCGATGGGCTCGAGCAGATGGCCCTGCGCATCGCGCTTCATGATCACGCGGGGGCGGGATACGGCAAACTCGAAGTCCTGACGGCGCATGGTCTCGATCAGTATGGAAAGATGCAGCTCGCCGCGTCCGCTGACCTTGAACGCATCGGTGGTACCGGTCTCCTCAACGCGCATGGATACGTTCGTTTCAACCTCCTTGAACAGGCGGTCCCTCAGATTGCGCGAGGTAACGTACTTTCCCTCCCTGCCGGCGAACGGGCTCGTGTTCACGATGAAATCCATGCTCACGGTCGGCTCGTCGATCTGGACGAAGGGAAGCGGCTCGATGCACGCGGGATCGCAAACCGTTTCGCCGATGGAGATGCCAGCGATGCCCGCAACGGCAACTATGTCGCCCGCGTTGACGCTTTCCACCTCAACGCGCTTGAGCCCCTCGAACCTGTACAGCCTCGAGAGCTTGGCCTCGCGCGGGGGCTGACCCTCCATGCAAACGGAAACGGTGCGGTTGCGCACGGCGGCGCCGCGCTCGATCCTGCCAACACCAATTCGGCCAACGTAATCGTCGTAGTCGATGGTGGAGATGAGCAGCTGAAGCGGGCCCGTCTCGTCGCTCGGCGGAGCGGGAACGTGGCCGATGATCGTGTCGAACAGCGGCTTCATATTGTCTTCAAGCGCATCGGGCGCGGTGCCGGAAACGCCGTTCTTTGCCGAAGCGAAGATGATGGGGAAGTCGAGCTGCTCGTCGCTCGCACCGAGCTCCACAAACAGATCGAAGGTCTCGTCCACCACCTCGAGCGGCCTCGCGCCGGGGCGGTCCACCTTATTTATGACCACGACCGGTATCTTTCCGAGCTCGAGCGCCTTTCTCAGCACGAAGCGGGTCTGCGGCATGCAGCCCTCGAAGGCGTCCACAAGCAGAAGAACGCCGTCGACCATCTTGAGGATGCGCTCCACCTCGCCGCCGAAATCGGCATGCCCGGGGGTGTCCACGATGTTTATGCGGTATTCGCCGTAATTGACCGCAGTGTTCTTTGAAAGTATGGTTATTCCGCGCTCACGCTCGAGGTCGTTGGAGTCCATGACCCTGTCCTGCACGGCTTCGTTTGCGCGAAAAACGCCGCTCTGCCTCAGAAGCTGATCAACGAGCGTGGTCTTGCCGTGGTCAACGTGCGCGATTATCGCGATATTCCTTATTTTCTCATTCATTTTCAATACCTGCTTTACCTAAGAACAGTATCGTTCGTCCTTATTCACAAACATTTATTATACTCCCGCTCATGCGTCGGCGCAATAGCTTCTAAAATATATATTGAGCCTCTGCGTTTTCGGCTTTTTGCGGAAAACGTATCCGTTTTCGCTCGAGCCTTACGTATGCCGCTCGATTTTCTTCTTTTGTACCGAGGCTTTGGCGCAGCCATGGAATATTATCGCCGCTTTTGCGAACAATATCAAATGAAACGATGCTTAGCTTTAAGGAAAAAGCATGGATACTGAAAAATCAAAGGGTCGAACGCACGACGAACGGAGGTTACATTATATGGCAAGGCTTGGGAAGAGCTCTTTTGAATTCGCATCGAAGCCGCAGCTTATCTCGTCCGCAAGCTTCGTAAGCGAGAAGGAGCGCACGGGGCCGCTCGGCGGGGACTTCGACGTATGCTGCAAGGATGATACGCTCGGGCTCAAAAGCTGGGAGAAGGCGGAGAGCAGAATGTTCGAAAGCGCGGTGCGGCTCGCGCTCTTCAAGCTCGGAAGGCGCAGCGAGGAGCTGGACTGCCTTATCGGCGGCGATCTGCTCGATCAGATCATCTCCTCGGGCTTCGCGGCAAGGGAGCTGAGAGCGCCTTTTATCGGGCTTTACAGCGCCTGCTCCACGATCACGGAGGCGCTGATGCTCGGCGGCATGCTGATGGAGGGCGGCTTTGCGCGCCTTGTCGCATGCGCCGCAAGCAGCCATTTTTCCTCGGTCGAGCGTCAGTACCGCTTCCCGCTCGAGATGGGCACTCAATCAACGCCGACCGCGCAGCGCACCGTCACCGGCGCAGGCTGCGTGCTGCTCGCTTCCTCCGATGCGGGGGAGAGGACGCCTGTTTTCGAAAACGCGGCAATGACCGGCGGCACGATCGGCACCGTGGTGGACTACGGCGTGACCGATGCATCCAATATGGGTGCGGCGATGGCTCCCGCTGCGGCGCACACGATCAAACGGCATCTCGAGGATACCGCACGCGACCCTTCGGATTTCGACCTTATCCTGACCGGCGATCTTGGGCGCTTCGGAACGGAAATGCTGCTCGAGCTGCTCGCGGGCGAGGGCATAAACATCGAGGCTGTGCATGAGGACTGCGGCAAGCTCATCTTCGGAGACGACCCGAAAACGGTCTGCGGAGGAAGCGGCGCGGGGTGCGCGGCGAGCGTGTTTGCCTCCCATATCCTGCCGAAGGTGGATGCGGGAGAGTATAAAAAGGTGCTGTTTCTGGCAACAGGCGCGCTGCTTTCGCCCGTCAGCAGCCTTCAGGGCGAGAGCATACCCGCGATAGCGCATGCGGTGGTCGTGGAGCACGCAGGCCGAACCGAACGGATCGGCAATACGAAGCGGAAAGAATGAACGGAACGAATAGTGTGAACGGATTGAACAAAGTGAATGGAATGAATAAAATGAATAGAATGAACGAGGAAAAGGAAGATCTATTATGAGCGGCATCGTGGATTACCTGCTTGCGTTTTCGATCGGCGGCGCGATCTGCGCAGTGGGGCAGCTTCTTATGAGCAAAACAAGGCTCACCCCGGCGCGCATACTCGTATCTTTCGTGACGGGCGGCGCGATACTGACCGCGCTCGGGCTCTATCGTCCTCTCGTTGAGCTTGGCGGCGCGGGGGCAACGGTCCCGCTCACCGGTTTCGGCTATTCGCTCGCAAAAGGCGCGATCGAGGGGGCGCGAAGCGAGGGTCTGCTGGGCGCGCTGACGGGCGGGATAAAGGCAACGGCTGCCGGTATCGCGGCTGCGGTCGTGTTCGGCTATGCGTTTGCGCTGATATTTAAACCAAAAACAAAAGAATAATGCAATATTTAACTAAATATGGTGCGGCAGGTAGGCATGCAAGCGTGCGCGGCACAGCATTTAGATATAGATATTATTTCTAAATCGTGAAAAAGGGGTTGATTTTTCATCCTTTTTCTGTCATAATATTAGAGATAAGCATGATGGGGTATGTTGCTTGCAAAAGTGTTTGCTATTGCTAACTCCACCGTGTAATATGACAGAGAGTGTGAAAAATGAGAAACAGCCAAGCCGCAAGAAAACAGGAAACTGTTAGAAGAATACTTGTAATAACCATCATTATCTTGGCGCTCGCCATAATGGCGGTGCTCATCAGGATGATGTCGGTCAACTCCTGCTCCAATCCGAGCCATACGGGCATACTGCCGACCGACAGCCCCAGCACCGCGGCGCAGACGCCGCCTCCCTCCGTACCAGCAGAGCCGACCGGCGGCGAGCCCACGGGCGAGCTTCCTCCCACGAACACGCCCGCCGCGCTCACTCCGGAGCCGACTCCGCAGATAACGCCCGAGCCTACTCCCGAGCAGAACGCCTACGGCATCCCCAGGGTCGTTACCGAGGGCAGCATGAACGACGTGCTTGCGCGCCTTGAACAGTTCAAGACCCTTCCCTCGAGCGAAACGCTGATCCTGCTCGACGTCGGCCACGGCGGCTTCGATCCCGGCACCATCGGCATCGACAGCGGCGTTACCGAGGCGGAGCTCAACCTGCAGCTCTCGAGGATCCTCGCGCAAAAGCTCGGTGAAAAGGGCTACTTCGTGTTCATGACCCGTATGGGCGAGTATGCCTGCGCCGACACCAAGAGGGACGACATGAACCTGCGCACCAGGATCATGAGGCTCGACATCTTCGATGTATCCGTCAGCATCCATCAGAACGCGCTTCCCACCGACCGCGACGTGCACGGCGTGCGCATGTACCACTATAAATACGGTACCGAGGGCGAGAAGCTCGCAATGAGCATCCTTCAGGCCATCTGCGCGCTGACCGATGAGACCCGCACCAATACCAACACCGGCAACCTCATGGTCGTTCGTGAGCCGCACGCGCCCTCCGCGCTCGTTGAGTGCTGCTTCCTCTCGAACCCGACCGATGAAGCAAGGATGCAGGATCCCGCTTATCAGGCTGTCTTCGCTCAGGCTATTGCAAACGGCATTGAGGACTACCTCAGGGGGACCAACTGACGGCATCCGCCGAGTCCGTAGACCGCCGGTCCGGTAAAGACAGGGTAAGGGCCGAGCAAGGGCCGATTAAAGGCCGAGCAAAGGCAAAACTCGGCAAACCGAAACCCAAACGAAACCGAATAGAAAACCAAAGGCGATGAGCGGTGCTCATCGCCTGTTTTTTGCGTTATTCGTGCATTTTCATGCTTCATAGTTGCATTCTTGCAGCGTATCCTCCGAAGGAATGCGTCTCATCGATCCGCTTCGACAAGGCATTTCCCGCTCATCTCTTCGGGAATCGGCAGCCCCATCATCGTGAGCAGCGTCGGCGCAAGATCGCAGAGTCTGCCGTCCTCGCGCAGCGCAGTTCCGATGGGCTCGTTTGAAACGTAGATAAGCGGCACGGGGTTCGTGGTGTGCGGCGTGAAGGGCTCGCCGTTATCGTCAAACATCTGCTCGCAGTTGCCGTGATCCGCCGTGATAAGGCAGCTTCCGCCGTTTCTCAGGATGGCGGCAACCAGCCTTCCCACGCAGTCGTCCACCGCTTCAACGGCCTTGATAGCCGCTTCGAGCACGCCCGTATGACCGACCATGTCCGGATTGGCAAAATTGAGCACCATGAAGTCGTATTTATGCGAATCAACGCATTCGATCGCCTTCTCACAAACCTCATATGCGCTCATCTCGGGCTTGAGATCGTAGGTCGCCACGTCAGGGGAGGGGATTAGTATGCGGTCCTCGCCCTCGAAAACGCGCTCCACGCCGCCGTTGAAGAAGAAGGTAACGTGAGCATACTTCTCGGTCTCGGCGATGCGAAGCTGCGTTTTGCCGAGCCTTGCAAGGTATTCGCCCATCGTGTTATCAAGGGAGGATGGGGGGAAGATGATGCTCACCCTGTCCGCAAAATTTGCCGAATACTGGCTCATGCAAACGTAATGCACGGGGAAATACCCGTTCCTGCGCTCGAAAAAGTCGAACTCGCGGTCGATGAATGCCCTCGTTAGCTGCCGCGCGCGGTCGGGGCGGAAATTATAGAAGATTATGCTGTCGTTCGGCTTGACGGTGGCGGTCGGCTCGCCGTTTTCGGTGATGACGCTCGGCAGGATGAACTCATCCGTAACTTCGCGCGCATACGAATCGAGCACCGCCTGCTCCGCGCTTTCAAACTTCAAGCCCTCGCCGAATACGATCGCGTTATACGCCATCTCGGTGCGATCGAAATTGCTGTTGCGATCCATCGCATAGTAGCGCCCCATGACCGTGGCTATCCTGCCGCAGCCAAGCTCGTGCATCTTCGCTTCAAGCGCGCGAACAAAGCCGGCGCCGCTGTCCACCGCCACGTCGCGTCCGTCGGTAAAGCAATGCACGAAAACCTTCGTAAGCCCGGCATTCTTCGCGATCTCGATCAGCGCGAAAAGATGCTCGACATGGCTGTGTACACCGCCGTCGGAGAGCAGCCCGAAGAAGTGCAGCGCAGAGTCATGCTCGCGGCAGTTCTCGATAGCGCCGACTATTGCGGGCCGCTTGGCAAGGCTGCCGTCCTGCGCGGCGAGCGTGATCTTCGTAAGGTCCTGATACACAACGCGCCCCGCGCCGATGTTGGTGTGACCCACCTCGGAATTGCCCATCTGACCGTCGGGCAGGCCAACGTTCAGACCCGATGCGCCGATGAGCGTATGCGGATACTTTTTCTTAAGTGCGCGGATGTTCTTGATACCCTGTATGCGCACGGCGTTGCCGTTTTCTTCCTCGGTGAAGCCGAAGCCGTCGAGGATGATGAGCGCGGTAAGTTTTTTATCGTTTTTCAAAATTATTCTTCCCTTATTGAGTTATTGTGCAGTAAACTGCTTTTACGATGTTTTTCATGATAACGAACGGCAAAAGGATCAAATCGAAGAAATTCCGAAGGAATTTCTTCATAAACTATTCACTATTCATTATTCACTATTCACTGTTAAAAATATCGGCTTCGGCGGTACCGGCGGCATCTGCCGTCACAGGGGTACGCCGAAGCCGAGGTACATTCGTTAAACTTAAAGATTAAGGATTAAGGATCAAGGGTTAAGGATCAAACCCGTCAGCCGAGCACGACCTGTGCGAAATCCTCCGCAACGAGGCTTGCGCCGCCGATCAAACCGCCGTCGATCTCGGGCATGGCCTTGAGCCCCGCCGCGTTCTTCGCGTTCATGCTGCCGCCGTAGAGGATGCGCGTATTCTGCGCGAACTCGATGCCGTACAGCTCCGCGATCACCTTGCGGATGGCGCCGATGGTGCGGTTCGCTTCCTCGTTCGTGGCGGTCTTGCCGGTGCCGATGGCCCAGATGGGCTCGTATGCGATCACGATCTTCGCAGCCTCTGCGGCCTCGATGCCCTCGTAAAGCGCCTTGACCTGGCTCGCGAGGAAGGTGTCGGTGATGCCCGCTTCGCGCTGCTCGAGCGTTTCGCCAACGCATACGATGGGCAGGATGCCGTTCTCGAGCGCGGCCTTGGTGCGCATATTCACCGTTTCGTCGGTCTCGCCGAAGTACTGCCTGCGCTCGCTGTGGCCGATGATGGCGTAGGAAACGCCGATATTCTTGAGCATATCCGCGCTGATCTCGCCGGTGAAGGCGCCCTTTGCGGCCCAGTGGATGTTCTGGGAGCCGAGGGCGATATTGCTGCCCTCAAGATGCTTTGCGGCGCAGCAGAGGTCAACAAAAGGCGGGCAAACGACCACGTCGCACTTTGCTTCGGTCACGAGGGGCTTGAGCGCTTCGATAAGCGCCTTCGCTTCGTCGCGGTTCTTGTTCATCTTCCAGTTGCCGGCGATCATCATCCTGCGCTCGGGGCGATCCATCAGCGCAGCAACGCCGGGCAGCGTCTTGCCCTCGAGGAATTCGAGGCTCGCGCCGCCGCCGGTGGAGATATGGCTCATCTTATCGCCGAGGCCGAACTTATTGATAGCGGATGCCGAGTCGCCGCCGCCGATGATGGTAACGCCCTCGCAGTCGGCGCAGGCGCGCGCCACGGCTTCGGTGCCCTTTGCAAAAGCTTCCATCTCGAAAACGCCCATCGGTCCGTTCCAAACAACGGTCTTGGCGGCGCGGATCGCATCGCCGTAGAGCTTCGCGGTCTTTTCGCCGATGTCAAGGCCCTGGAAGCCCTCGGGGATGGCATCTGCGGGAACGGTCTTATGCTCGGTGTCCGCAGCGAACTCCTTGCCAACTACGCAGTCCACGGGCAGCATCAGCTCAACGCCCTTCTGCTTTGCTTCGTCCATAAGCTGCTTTGCAAGCTCAACGTTCTCTTCATCCAGCAGCGAATCGCCGATCTCGCGGCCCATCGCCTTGAAGAAGGTGTAGCTCATTGCGCCGCCGATAAGCAGCGTGTCGCACTTATTGAGCAGGTTCTTGATAACGCCGATCTTGTCGCCCACCTTCTTGCCGCCGAGGATGGCAACGAACGGACGCTCGGGCGCGGAGAGCGCGCCGCCCATGAAGCTGAGCTCCTTGTCGATAAGGAAGCCCGAAACGGCGGGCAGATAGTGCGCAACGCCCTCGGTGGAGGCGTGAGCGCGATGCACGGTGCCGAATGCATCGGAAACATAGAGCTCGGCATAGGAAGCAAGCGCTTTTGCGAACTCGGGATCGTTCTTCTCCTCCTCCTTGTGGAAGCGGAGGTTCTCAAGAAGTAGCACTTCGCCCTCCTTGAGCTCGGCGACCTTCTTCTTTGCATCATCGCCGATGATGTCGGAGGCAAAGCCGACCTTAACGCCGGGCAAAAGCTCCGCAAGGCGCTTTGCAACGGGCGCAAGGCTCATCTCGGGCACGAACGCGCCCTTGGGGCGGCCGAGGTGGGAGCAGAGGATGGTCTTCGCGCCGTTCTCGATGAGGTATTTAACGGTCGGAAGAGCGCCCGCTATACGGCTTTCGTCGGTTATTTCGAGCTTGTCGTTGAGGGGAACGTTGAAGTCAACGCGAACGAGAACGCGCTTGCCCTTTACGGGAACGTCGGTTACGGAAAGTTTAGACATTTTTCTTGTGCCTCCAAACTGTTTTTTAGTTTCGTGATGCTTTTGGCGCATGCAAAGCGCCCTGAATTTGATTATATCACTTTATGCCCTAAACGGCAATACGGCGCGGCAGCTTTTATCGAATATAAAAAAGAAAGCTTTTTCGGAAAAATGGGGGATTATGCAAAAATCTTCGATATAAAGCCGTTCGGCTGTATTGACAAATCTAAGTGAAGCAATTATAATAGTTCGGAGTTTTGATTTATTCAAAAAATGATTTGATAAAAAAGGAGAGACACCCTAAAATGAAAACGAAACTCATTCGATTCGCAGCGCTCGTTCTCGCCGGCATCATGCTCGCGGGCATCGTTTCCTGCGCAGTCCAGAACGATTCGAGCAAGATCTCGATCGGCAGCGTCGGCAAGGAGAAGTTCACGCTCGACGATTATCTGCAGCTTTACAACAGCTATGCGTCCCTTTCCAGCTATATTACCGATATGAACGGCACCATCAAGAGCCAGCTCATCAGCCGCGGCGCGGCCGTCACCAGGGCGAGCGAGCTCGGCATCAAGCTCGACGAGGCCGAGGAGCAGCAGCTCATGAAGGACGTTGAGGATCAGTTCAAGAAAGCCGTTGAGGCCATGACCGTCGATGAGAAGATCGAGGGCGAAGAGGCGATCTACGCCGCCAAGCTCGAGGCCTTCAAAAAGCAGATGAAGGACAACGGCTACAGCGAAGCGTCCTACAAGAAAGAGCTCGAGGAGAGTCTCCGCAAGACCAAGATCCTTGAGAAGCTCCGCGATCAGGTCAATGCAGAGGTCGAGTTCGGCGACGAGCAGGTCAAGACCTACTTCGACGAGCACATTGCTTCCGATGAAGAAAAGTATAAGGACGACGTCACCGCGTTCTACAACGCCTACACCAACTATACCTACGGCACCGGCTACATCCCCCTCTACACCCCAGAGGGAATGTTCACCGTTAAGCAGATCCTCGTGCAGTATGAAAACACCGAGAAAGTTACCGCAGAGGTAGAGGGCGTTTTCAATGAGGAGATCAACAAGAGGATCGACGAGATCCGCGATGCGCTCGAGGGCGGCATCAGCTTTGATGATTTCATGAAGGACTACGTTCTCAATAAGGAATACAACGACGATCCCGTTTTCCAGCCCGCAGAGCCCAATGAGGACGGCACCGTGCCCGAGGAGGACGAACGCACCCTCGGCATTCGCGAGCATGGCTACGTTGTGAGTGAGAAGCTTGTTTCCAGGTATTATGATGGCTTCGGCGCGGCTGCCTGCATTCTTAAGTACGGCGAGGACTGGGTGGAGCCCACTCCCGAACCCACTGCCTCTCCCGAACCCACCGCCGCTCCCGAAGGCACCGAAGCGACCGCAGAGCCCACCGCGGAACCCACCGCGGAACCCACCGCCGAGCCCGAAGCGACCGCAGAGCCCGAGAACACCGAGGAGCCCGAGAACCTGATCGAGAAGTACTCGATGAAGTTCTACGAGACCACCGACGGCCATAAGATCGCCGAGGTCAAGACCCCCGTTGCAAACGGCGGTATCCACTTCATCTTCATCGACAAAGAGCTTGAGAGCGGCGCGGCCACCCTCGATCTTGCCGACAAGGAGAGCCCCGTTTACGCGAATATCGCCAAGCTCTACCGTGCCGAGCTCGAGAACACCCACTACTCCGAGCAGCTCGCCGAGTGGATCAAGAACACTCCGGACAGGCTCAATCATTCCTATATCGACAGCTTTGCAAGGAACTATCTCGGCATCAACTGAGAAGGCGGCAAATAAGTAAATAACGATAATAGAGCAATAAAGCGGGGCAGCCGATCGGCTGCCCCGCTTTGTTGTACTCCGTAATCTCCCTCATAGCGGCGGGGTTTCAATGAGCTTAAGCGGTGAGGCGGTGAGGCGGCAATACCATTCGCCGTTACACCGGAGTCCCAACTTCGATCAAATTTCCGTCCGGATCATAAAATCTGACGACCCGCTGCCCCCAACTGTGTGTCATAAGTCGATTTACAAATTCGGTTTTCGGATACAGCTTTTGAAGCTTCTCGACGAAAGCTTCTATATCGGCCTCTTCAAAATACAGTTCAGAACTGT
Organism: Clostridia bacterium; assembly: GCA_017523925.1. Classification (GTDB taxonomy): domain Bacteria; phylum Bacillota; class Clostridia; order Christensenellales; family CAG-138; genus PeH17. The sequence continues at coordinate 16,076 of JAFWVQ010000026.1, read as the reverse complement.
TGCTTCTCGGAATTACGCTCCTGCCTGTAAATCTTTCCCAATATTCGGCTTGCTGAAGGTACAATCCCTCTGTCAATTCCATATTGCCGCCGTTATCCTGAATAAGCTTCAGTCCAAACATATCATGATAGAATTTCAGAGCTTGGTCGCAATTCTTTACAACGATAAGCGTTCCTTTGTATTTCATTCTCGCCTCCGTAAATCCCGATCTATCATCGTTTATCATACCGGTTTGCTTTGAACTCAGCTCATCTCAAACATTCCCGTATAAAGCTCGTAATACCTGCCCTTTTTCTTCAGCAGCTCGTGATGGTCGCCGCGCTCGATTATCCTGCCGTGCTCAAGCACCATTATCGCGTCCGCGTTGCGCACCGTGGAGAGCCTGTGCGCGATAACGAGCACCGTCCTATTCTGCATCAGGCTGTCCATACCGCGCTCGATAAGAAGCTCCGTGCGCGTGTCGATGGAGCTCGTGGCCTCGTCGAGTATCAGCACAACGGGGTCGGACACCGCCGCCCTCGCGATGGAGATAAGCTGGCGCTGCCCCTGCGAAAGATTCGCGCCGTCCGAAACGAGCATGGTATCATACCCCTCGGGCAGATGGCTGATGAAATAATGCGCGTTGGCGATCTTTGCCGCCTCTATGCACTCCTCGTCCGTCGCGTCCGCCCTTCCGTAGCGGATATTCTCCATCACCGTGCCGGTGAAAAGATGCGTGTCCTGAAGCACGATGCCGAGCGTGCCGCGAAGATCGGCCTTCCGAATGCGGCGTATGTCGATGCCGTCGAAGGTGATCTCGCCCTCGGAGATGTCGTAGAAGCGGTTGATAAGGTTTGTTATCGTCGTCTTTCCGGCGCCCGTGGAGCCCACGAACGCGATCTTCTGCGCGGTCTTGGCGTAGAGCGAAATGTCCTTCAAAACATCCACCTTGCCGTCGTAGCTGAAGCTGACGCCGTGCAGCTCGATCATGCCCTTCACGGGGACTTCGTCGAACCCGCCGTCCTCCCTCGGAACGCGCCAACAGCTTTCACCGTTCGCACCCGTGCCGATCGTAACGTCGCCGTCGTCGATATCGGCGGGGGTGTCCATCAGCGCGAATATGCGCTCAGCGCCCGCAAGCGCGAGCAAAACGAAGTTGAACTGCTGCGAGATCTGGCTCATCCTGTCCGCAAACTGGCGGATATACTGCAAAAACGCGATCAGCACGCTGCCCGTGGAAACGAGTCCGACCACGCCGAGCGTGGTGGTGATGGAGTAGAAGATGTGCGAAAGATTGTTCATTATCGGGCCAACAATGTTCGCATAGGTGCTTGCCCGCGTTGCCGCGGAGCAGAGCTCGCCGTTGCGTTCGTCAAATCCGCGTACGGCCGCTTCCTCGTGGTTGAACGCCTTCACGACCTTCTGCCCCTCAATAAGCTCCTCGATATAGCCGTTCACCGCAGCCACGGCCTTCTGCTGGCGCGCGAAGTTTTTCGAGCTGCGCTTTCCGATGTATTTGACGGTCAAAAACACGATAACGCCCATCACCGCAACTATCAGAAACAGCCGCACGGAGAGTATCAGCATCATCGCCACCACGCCAACGAGCGAGGTAACGGAGATTATGAGCTGCGTTATGCTGTGATGCATCAATTCTCGAAGCGCGTCCGTATCGTTCGTATAATAGCTCATCAGCTCGCCGTGCGTATGCGTGTCGAAATAGCCGATGGGCAGCTCCTGCATCCGCTCAAACATATCCTTTCTCAGATCGCATAGCACCGTTGCGGCGCATTTGAGCATGAGATAGTTCAGTATGTAGTTGGTTATAACGCCGAGCACGTACAGCCCCGCCATGCCGATGAGCAGGGCAAGGTATTTCGCGTGCGCCGCTTCCTTGGTTATATTCGCTTCCTCGAGCACCGCAACGAGCGGCCGCATCATGTAGCTTGCGGCGATGGTGGAGGCGGAGTAGAGCAGTATCGCGATCACGGCCGCGATGAACGGAGCACGGCAGCTTCCGTAATAGCTGAAAAGCCGCATAAGCGTCTTGATCGGGCTCGCGGGCTTGTTTGATGCGCCCTTACCCTTGAAGAGCGGCGTTTTCTTGATGCGCTTCATCCTGCGCTCGCTGCTGACGGCGGTCTTATTCATCCTCCTTCACCTCCTTGTGCTGAGAGGTGTAGACCTCGCGGTAGATCTCGCTGCGCTCCATCAGCTCATCGTGTGTGCCAACGTCGGAGATGCAGCCCTTGTCCATCACGATTATGCGGTCGGCATCCATGATTGAGGAGATGCGCTGCGCGATTATCAGCTTCGTTGTCGTGGGTATGAACTCGCGGAAGGCGTTTCTGATGCTCTCCTCAGTGCGCGAGTCCACCGCGCTCGTTGAGTCGTCCAGAATAAGTATCTTGGGCTTTTTCAAAAGTGCGCGCGCGATGCATAGGCGCTGCTTCTGCCCGCCCGAAACGTTCACGCCGCCCTGACCGAGCTCGGTGTCGTAGCCGTCCGGAAAGCCGGAAACGAAATCATGCGCGCAGGCAAGCCGGCAGGCGCGCTCGATATCCTCGTCGCTCGCATTCGGGTCGCCCCAGCGCAGATTATCCTTTATCGTGCCGGAAAACAGCATATTCTTCTGCAACACCATCGAAACGCTCTCCCTGAGCTCATACAGCGAATACTCCTTTATATCCCGTCCGCCGATCAGAAGCTCGCCCGAAAGAACGTCGTAAAAGCGCGGGATAAGCTGCACCAGCGTGCTCTTGCCCTCGCCGGTGCCGCCGATTATGCCGATCGTTTCGCCCGATCTTATATGCAGATCTATATTTCGCAGCGTCAGATTATCCTCGGACCCCGTATAGCTGAAGCAAACGTCCCGAAATTCGATCTCGCCGCTTTCGACCTTGAGCTCGCTTTCGACCTCCGCGATGTCCGGCACTTCCGAAAGCACCTCGGTGATCCTGACGACCGATTCGCGCGTCATCGTAACGATAACGATTATCGCCGCGCACATCGCAAGCGCGCCGATGACCTGGTTCGTGTAGGTCAGCATGCTCACAAGCTCGCCTGTGTTCAGCCTGCCCCCGAGCACCTTGTCGCCGCCGAGCAGCAGCAGTATTATCGAGCAGGTCCACATAACGCCGAGCTGAAGCGGGTTTGTCAAGGCAAAGAGGCGCTCGGCGCGCATATGTGCGCGCTTTAGGTCCTCCGCAGAGGCGTTGAAGCGCTTTTTTTCGTATTCCTCGCGCACGTAGCTCTTGACAACGCGGATCGCCGTCAGATCCTCCTGCACCGAGGCGGTCAGCTCGTCGTACTTTTTAAGAAAGATCCGAAAGCGCGGCCTGCCGATGAGCGTGAATGCGATCAGCACCGTCACCAGCACGGGCAGGCAGAGCACGAAGATCAGCGAGAGCTTCGAGTCGATGCGGAAGGCCATGATCGCCGCAAGCACCATCATCACGGGTGCGCGAACGAATACGCGGATCGACTGCATATACAGGTTTTGAACGTTGTTTACGTCCGTCGTTGCGCGCATAACGAGGGAGGGTGTGGAGAACTTATCCGTATTCTTGAATGAGAAGGCCTGTATCCTTTCGAAGATGGAGTGTCGAAGGTTCTTTGAAAAGCCCATCGCGGCCACGGCCGCCGTTCTTGCGCCGAGCATGCCGAAGGCGAGCGAAAGCAGCGCCGCGGCGATCATCAGAGCGCCGAGCGTGAGTATGAAGCGCGTGCTGTCGGCTATCAGCTCGGCTGAGAACAGCGCGCGGAGCTGAAAATCGGGCTTGCGGTACAATCCGCCGTCCACTATCGCCGCCATAAGCAGCGGGATGAATACCTCCATCGCCACCTCGCATATCATCAGCAGGGGCGTAAGCAGGGTGGGCAGTATATAGCCCTTCGCGCAAGGAAGGATCGTGTGGAAGCCGTGCTTGCTTGCTGCGGGTTTGTTGGTATTGTCGGACATTTCGTCTGCTCCGTTGGGGTTTGTTTGTGCGCGGGGCGGGGAAGGCGGTCGGCAAAACTGACGGGAAAAACCGTTCGTCAAAAAAACCGCCGCAGACCCTGCCGCCATTATATTTTACCACCGTTGCACGCATAATGCAAAGCCTGCGGCGAAAACAAGCAAAAACCGCGCCGAAGCGCCGCAGCAAGCGGCCTTAAATGCCCGGCGCAACGATAGGGGAGCGGATAAGCCGGAGCGGAGCGCACCGCAATTATTAACAGAATGGGGCAATTTCGAAAAAACCGAATAATATCGAAAATTAACCCGCTTTACCTATTGATATTTTGCGGGATTTACATTACAATTAACAAGGCATTTTTTGCGCGCGCGGATGCGGGCGCGGCTGCCTCGATATCTTTGCAATGAAACCGGTTCTTATATATGGAGGGACTGATATAAAATGAGAAAAATAATCGGCCTGATACTGATCGTAACCATGCTTCTGGCGGCGGCTTCCTGCCAGTTGATAAGAGGAGACGACCCTCTCCCGGGCGGCACTCCCATCGAAGTGGAGTCCTCCGCGCAGCAGGGTCAGAGCCAGGCGTCGCTGCAGCCCTCCGGTTCGGACGATGCTCAGCCCACTCAAACCGGTGAAGTCGTGACCGATGAGCCGTCACCGGCTCATGATACGGACGAACCGATCCCGACCGAGCAGCGGACCGACGATCCCAATATAGAAGGCCCCGTGCTTCCCCCGGAATCGAACCTTCCCGAAACGGACGCGCCGGCGACCGAGCCCGGTTCGAATAATGATCCGGTGAGCGCGAGTGCAGCTCCGACGGGTGCAAACGAGACCCCCGCCAACACTGTGACAGGCGCTCCCACGGCAACTCCGAAGCCCACGCCCACCCCGACCCCGACTCCGAAGCCCACGCCCACCCAGGCGCCGATGCCCTCGGGTCATCCGTATCCCACCGATCCAACCGAGATAGCATACGCAGAGGCGGGCAAGCGTTTCATGGCCGCGCTTGCGGGGACCCCGGGCTACGAACAGCTCGATATCAGGGCTCGCAGGGGCTACCCCTACCTGATCACGATAAATAAGGCTCAGTACAAGAACACCGTTACAGTGTACTGCGTCGATGAAGAAGGCAAGTACACGCGCCCCTATCTGTCCATGGTCTGCTCCGCCGGAAACGACACTCCGCTCGGCATCTTCAACACCATGAACCGATACAGCTGGCACACCCTCATGGGTCCCTGCTACGGGCAGTACTGCACCCGCATCGTCGGCGGCGTGCTGTTCCATTCCGTTCCGTACACCACGAGGCATAAATACGACCTCAAGTACACCTACTACAACAAGCTCGGCCGTCTTGCTTCTGCAGGCTGCATCCGCCTTCCCTGCAACGACGCCAAGTGGATCTACGACAACTGCCCCCTCGGCACGACCGTCGTTATCTATTCCGATTCAAACAGCGCCGGCCCCCTCGGCCAGCCCACGCCCATGCGTCTCAGCGAGAACGACATCCGCCGCTACTGGGATCCCACCGACCCCGATCGCGCGAATCCCTGGGGCGATCAGTATAAGCCGGGCTACACCATCCGCTCGCAGATAGCTCAGGCGGATTACGAATACGCCATGGCGAACGGCCTGTGGGACGGCTCGATCAACTGGCCGGAGCAGCCCACGCCCACGCCGGAGCTCTCGCCCACTCCCGTGCCGACGGATACTCCCGCGCCCACGAATACTCCCGTTCCTTCGGATTCTCCCGAGCCCACGCCGGACGTGACCGACACGCCCGCACCCACGGATACTCCCAAGCCCACGGATACTCCCAAGCCCACGGATACTCCCGAGCCCACGGATACTCCCGAGCCCTCCCCGGAGCCCACGCCCCCGCCCACCGCGCCGATTTTCGTGACTCCGGAGCCCAAGCCCACCGATGAGCCAACGCAGCCGCCCGAGGAGCCGACCATGCCCCCGGATTCGGCCGGCAATATCGCTCTTGCGGCCTGATGCGCTTTCTTGCGTATCGATTACCCCATACAGCAGAATAGTACCGGCGGAGGCGGCCCGATCCTGACCGCCTCCGATTTATGAAAAACGGCGTTTGCCCGATAGGAAGGTAAATGCATAGGGGGACCAAATGCAGTTCATAGATACTTTCGTTCAGATCCTTTTCACCATATTCACGCTGTGCTATCTGTATCAGTACATCTATATCGTAATAGCGCTGCTCGGAAGGAAAAAGATCCCCAAAAGCGAAACCAAAAACAGGTTCGCGATCCTTATCTGCGCCCGAAACGAGGAGAAGGTCATCGCAAACTGTATCAAGAGCATATTGGCTCAGAACTATCCCGCCGAGCTGATAAAGGTGTTCGTTGCGGCGGATAACTGCACCGACAGCACCGCCGAAACTGCGCGCAAAGCGGGGGCGACGGTCTACGAGCGCTTCAATAAAAAGGATATCGGCAAGGGCTATGCGCTCGAGTTCCTTTTCGAAAGGATCAAAGAGGACGATCCCGATTTTGCGGATGCCTTCGTGATCTTCGATGCGGATAATATCGTGGATAGGGAATTCCTTTCCTCGATGAACGATATGCTTGCGCTTGGCTACAACGTATCCACCTGCTACCGCAACACCAAAAATTATTCGGATAGCTTTATTGCCGCCTGCAGCGGCCTCTGGTTCCTGCGCGAAAGCAAATATCTCAACCACGCGAGGATGACCATCGACTCCGGCTGCGCCGTATCGGGAACCGGCTTTATGATCAAAAAGTCCTATCTTGATAAGATAGGCGGCTGGCATTACCATATCCTGATCGAGGATATCCAGTTCACGGTCGAGTGCGCGCTGAGCGACGAGAAGATCGGCTACTGCCGCAATGCGATCGTTTACGACGAGCAGCCCGTGAAGTTCAAAACCTCATGGAATCAGCGCATGCGCTGGTGCAAGGGCTATTTCCAGCTTCTGCTGAGGTATGGCGGAAAGCTCTTCAAAAAGATGCTGAAGGGAAGCTTCACCTGCTTCGATATGCTGATGAACCTTTCTCCCGCATACATCATCAGCATCATCGGCCAGTTCGTGTTCGTGATCGGTCTCTTCATCAGCTTCTTCACCGGCAGGATGGACTATCTGACGGTCATCCGCTCCTTCTCGGGGCTGCTGATAACGGGCTACTTCACTATGTTCGCCGTCGGCGCGATCACCACCTTCACCGAGTGGAAGAAGATCAAGGCCCCTTGGTACTTCAAGATCCTCACCGTCATCATCTTCCCGCTTTATATGGCAACCTACCTGCCCATAACCATCCTCTCGCTGTTCATGAACGTCGGCTGGAAGCAGATCAAGCATGAGAGCGAAGTGACGATCGATGAGATCGAGAATATCGGTAAGAGCAAGAAGCGGGATAAGAAGAAAAAGAAGGAAAGCGAAGAGAATACCGAAGCTGCCGCCGAAACTGTCGAAACAGCCGAATAAAACAAGGCTGCCGGCGAATGCGCGGATAATAAGCAATAATGACCGAACTATGCGCACCCGGCGCATATGAAAACCCCCGAGCCACAGGGCATCGGGGGTTTTGCGTTCGTTGGGGGGTGCTTCCGCAACGCTTATGCCAAGCTTCTTCGATCGGCTTGGCGCATCGCGCCGCATTATCGCGCAGATGCGTTATTTATCGCAGTTCTCGTTATCGCAGCCGCAGCCCTCGTCCTCACAGCCGCAGTCACAGCCGCAGGCTTCCTCGGCGGTCTCGGGGATATCGGAGCCGCAGATAACGCAAACGCTGCTGTTGGTGTTGACGGCGCCGCACATCGGGCAAACGCTCTTCTTCTCAACGTAGCTGCGGATGCCCTCGATCTCGTCGCCGATGGAGCGGATATTCTCCTTAACCGCGAGGATCGCGTTGATCACCTGGGAGTATGCTTCGTCGGTGGGCTCGCCCATCTCATAACGGGTAAACACGAACTGTCCGAGGCGCTCATAAAGCTCGGGCAGCTTGCGCTTTTCCTCGGCAAGCTTGAGCGAAAGCTTGGCGGAATCGGTCAGATCCTTGGTCATACTGGTGAGTTTGTCAAAAAATGCCATTTCATTTACCTCCATAAACAGTTTGTGTGCATTTCGATGGTATGCGCGAAAAGCGTCTGCGCTCCCGCGCTTCTTGGATGTTTGTTATTTGCAGACGGAATCGATAAAGCCTGCAAGGAAGGGGATGTCAACCTTCTTCCCGTTCAGCGCGCAAAGGCCGCTGAAAACGAGGAACACGGCAACGGCGCAGTCGATGATCCAGTTGATGACCTTGAAGAAGTTCCAGGGAAGGGTCACTCTAAAAAGCAGCCATGAAACGAGCGTGAGCACGTTCAGCAGCAGCAGCGTGAAGCAGGCTCTGCGCACGAAGGGATTGCCCTCGATGAAAAACAGCGCGGCGGCGAAAACGAGCAGGATGAAGCCGAGCCATCCGCCGAAACCGCTGAGCAGGCTTACGGCTGCGCCGAAGAAGTAGAGTATCGCGGCGAAAACATTCGCTTTGAGACCCTTGATGAGTGTTGAATCTCCATTGTTCATGATAAGTACCTCCGGAAGTAGTATTTTCACGCGTGATCGGATCGATACGGTCTCGCCTCACGATCCAATAAGAATTATATTATCTTTTTGCCGATAATTCAAGCGTTGATTATGACATTTCTGTGAATTGAATTTCTATTCTGATGGCAAACGTTGTATAAGTTGTAGCACCCGTGCCAAAACACCTTCTTTTTGCCATTTTGCAAGGTCTGCATCCATCGAGCCGCGCTTGAGCGCTTGAAGGAAAGTCGCCTCCGCTATTGTTTTTGCGTTCGACACGCGCTATAATAAACGAGCGGCGTATTTGGTTTCGCCGAAGATAACGCTTTACGATCGGAGGGATCATCATGAAAAAGAAGGACACCCTGCTGCTGATAGGATTCATACTCGTTGCCGTCGGCATCGTGATGTTTTTCAAATGCACCCGCGTTCAGTCCTGGGGCTTCTATCGCTTCGGCACGGGCATCTCCACGGGCGGCATCGTCATAGCGCTCATCCTGCTGGACGTTATTCTCTACGTTGCAACTCAAAGCAGGATCGCCAAGCTGCTCTTTCCCATACTTATCGCGCTGCTCGTGCTGCTCCTCATCCTCGGAACGCGGCTCAGCTTCCACGGCACGCTGCTCGATATGTTCCTGATGCTCGTTCCTGCCGCTGTCGGAGCGGGGCTGCTGATAAAAGCGCTCATCACCAAGAACTGATCTGCGCCCATCCCCAAATACGCGGAATGAGCCGGAAACACAGAAAGGACTCCCAAATGAAAAAGCTTATCGCACTCGCCGCCTGTTTGCTGATGCTGGCGGCACTGCCTTCGATCCTTCATAAAACCGCCGCTGCCGCCGCGCCCAAGGGGCCGGGGGAGGGCATGAGCATCGAAAGCTTCACAACGACCGACCTCGACGGAAACGCCGTTGACTCAACGATCTTCACCGAAGCGAAGCTCACCGTTATAAACTACTGGGCAACTTGGTGCCCGCCCTGCAAAAGGGAGATGCCCGATTTTTCGGAGCTTCACAAGCATTATACGAATACGCCCGAAAAGGACGTTCAGCTAATCGGCGTCATCTGCGAGGGAGGCGGCTGCACGCCCGCAAGCGCGAAGCAGTATCTTGCGGAAAACGGCTTCGAATGGCGCAATCTGCGCTCCGCCCCCGAGCTTGATAAGGTGTTCTTTACGAGCAACAGCATTCCGCAGACCCTGATCGTGGACGGCACGGGCAAGGTGCTCGCGCATAGGATCGGCATGTTCGCAAGCTATGACGAGCTTGCGGGATATGTGGAGTCCTACCTTAACAGCAACGCCGATCCGAAAAACAGCGCCGATCAGACAGCGACCGCGCAGCCCACGCCTGCTCCGCGCGCTTCATCCTGCGCAGGCTTCTGATACGCCCAGCCATCGCTCGGCAAAACGAATGCCGCCGCATTTTCGAGCCGCCGCAAGCTTGGATATGCGTGCTTTTAAGCCGCCCGAATGCTTGAATGTGCGTCGGGTTTCTGCTATAATCTAATGTGTAAATTTGCCTTAATATGCCCGAATACGGCTTTTTGCGGAGGTAGAATAAATGCTTAAAACGGACAGTCGTTATTCAAGATACATCTCGGTCCTAAGAGCCGAGCTCGTTCCCGCGGCGGGCTGCACCGAGCCCATCGCCATCGCTTTTGCGGCCGCAAAGGCGCGCGCCGTGCTTGAAAAGATGCCCGAAAGCGTTGAGATAGTCGTCAGCGGCAATATCATAAAAAACGTAAAGAGCGTGGTCGTTCCGAATACCGGCGGCCTCAAGGGCATCCAAACCGCTGCGGCGGCCGGCATCGCGGCGGGCGACGTTGAGCGCATACTCGAGGTCATAGCGGACGTGGACGACGCGGGCAGAGCGCGGATAAAGGAGTATCTTGAAACTGCGAAGATGACCGTTCGCCCGTCCGAAGGCGATAAAATTTTCTATATTGACCTTACCGCGAGAAGCGGCGGGGAATACTCCCGCGTTATAATCAGCGACTACCACACCAATATCGTTCGCATAGAGAAAAACGGCGAGACCGTCTACGAAAACGAAGCCGTCACCTTCGAAGGTGAGGACGGCGTTGTGACCGAGCGCGATGCGATGACAATAAAGGAGATAATCGACTTTGCGGATACGGTCGATCTTGCGGACATCGGCGAAACCATAAGGCGGCAGATAGCCTATAACTCCGCAATAGCCGAGGAAGGGCTCAAGAATAACTACGGCGCAAATGTCGGAAAGGCGCTTATAGCGACCTTCGGAAACGACGTTAAGATAAGAGCTATGGCGGCTCCCGCGGCGGGCTCAGATGCAAGAATGAGCGGCTGCGAGCTTCCGGTCATAATCGTTTCGGGCAGCGGCAACCAGGGCATGACCGCCTCGCTTCCCGTTATCGAATACGCTAAAGAGTACAACAAAACCGAGGAAGAATTGATTCGCGCCGTTATCCTCTCCGACCTTATCACGATCCATCAAAAATCGTGGATCGGCAGGCTCTCCGCGTTCTGCGGCGCGATAAGCGCGGGCTGCGGCGCGGCGGCGGGCATAGCGTATCTTCTCGGCGGAGATTACGACGTTATCGCCCATACGCTCGTAAACTCGCTCGCTATAATCTCGGGCGTCGTGTGCGACGGCGCAAAGGCGAGCTGCGCGGGCAAGATAGCGGCAGCGGTCAACGCCGGCATACTCGGCTACGGCATCTATATGAGCGGCTCCCAGTTCTACGCGGGCGACGGCATCGTTTCAAAGGGCGTTGAAAACACCATCAGAAACGTCGGCCGCCTCGGCAGCGACGGTATGCGCGAGACCGATAGGGAGATACTCAGGATAATGACGGATGAGGAATGAAATACATAGTATAGAGCAAATACTAATTGTTGACAATCTTTAATGCACATGCTACAATGTGTGTGCATTTACTTTTTGTGAAAGGATTTAACTATGAAAAAAACACTCTCGATCTTCTTGGCATTCTTGATGCTTTTTTTATCATTCAGCTTTGCTCATGCCGAAACATCGGATGAACAAAGTGAGACCATCACATTTGAGGATGTTCTTGCCGGTGTAGCAACACTCGAAGAATATAATGCAACGCATACAAAAGGCGATATTATCGGAGATCCAGGATCAAGCTCCGGATTGGCTAACGCAACTTATTATTTCAATAATAAGTTGACAGGAGGTTTTTTGAAAACGAATCTTACAACTCAATCCGGGTTGCTCGCAAACCTCGGAAACAGTATTAAGTGGAGGGTTACTAAAAGCGGCGATTATTATACTATTCGCATGGATAGCAATAGTACAAAATTCCTTGGAGTACCATCGGCAAACAAAGCAAGCAATGAAGTAGTTCTTGTTACTGTGAACGGCACTGTTCCTGCACATTGCCGATGGACAGCTTATATTGATGCAAGCGGAGGTTGTCATCTTAAGAGCGCATTCAATTATAAATATCTTTATGCGAACGGTTCGTCAATTGCAATGAGCAGTTCCCTTGGAAGTGGTGATGAGAAAGATAAGCGTGTATGGAGAGCTATGACAACATCCTATTACGGAAACACGGCTTCATCCACGAAGAGAGAGCTTTCGGAGAATTCAAGCATCAGAAACATTGAAGTTGTAGTCGGCGGCAGCGGGTTTGTTGTTGTCAACAAGGGATACTCAAACGAACTGTTCACGCTTGCTGATGATTTCACATATTCCTTAAGCAACACAAAAGCAGTTTATTCAAACGGTAAAGTTATCGGTAATAGCGGTGCGTATGGCGGCACAAAGATTACCGCAACGCACAAGGTTACGGGAAGAAAGAAGACTTTTTATGTTTTATTGGGTTTTTCTTCAACAATTAACGTTACTCCGCTCGCTCAACATATCATAGATGGCTTGAATGAACCGCATGATGTCAAGGTTGCTGGTTCAGAATCGAGATACTATAAGAAAAGCGAGGCGGTACGCAGAGCTGGTATTGCAAATACATTGGATTTGATTAATCGTGTTAGAGTGGGGGCTCTGATTATATATCCTAATGCAGGCAATATGTTATCACAGTATTTACTGAATATGAAAGGATGCAGAGAACATATTAATTTCGAAAGAGTGATTAATGAATGGGACACTGCTAAAACGCTTCGTAATAGGGATATGAACAGATTGATTAGCGCGGTAGAGGCATCCGCTACATCTCAGAATCAGAGCATCAAGACCATTGCGGCATTTGGCTGCAATACTGACTCGAGTTCGTTTTGTGATTGGAAACTTGCAATTGGATCGTACACGACATGCATAAGTTGTACCTACAAAAAGGTAGGCAATACATACACTGCTTATGTATTCTATGAATTGCATGATGTGTATGATTGGAGTCCGAGCGAAAAAAAGATTCCTAAGATTGGGATTGAAGAATGGGATATGTGGGAGCTGCATCATGGAGGTGAGGCTTGCAATTTTGAGATTGATGGGAATTGCGCTTTCACCCTAACTTGGACTAAGGGACAGACTATGGAAAATGGGGTGATAATAAGCAATGGAAACTAAAAGCGAAATAAAGCACTTTCTTTGCGAAAAGAGCAAAATACTTCTTCTTTTCATAGGGATACTTGCGGTCTGCATACTTCTGGTGTACTCGTGCAACTATCTGCTTGTGTGCGGTTTAGGCAGTGATACGCATACCGAGATCAAATCACTTAGCGAGGAACTGCGTATGGCAGTATATGAAGATACCGGAATATGCATACCGGATACGGCAGTCCTTATCTGCGGCGAAGCCACTGCAAGCTTTCGTGATTCGAATTTAACGCTTGTTTTTGAGGTGGCTATGGATGAGTTGGATGGGTATGGCGCATCAATGGATGAAGCCGAGCTTTTGCAGCTTTTGTATAGTTCGTCTCATAACGGTGAGAATGGGGATAACAGAGCTACGGGGAGCCATGTTTTTACTCAATTGACTATAAAATCGGTGCATGATGGCGTTGTTCGATATGAACTGAATTCGGGGGATATTGTAAAAGTCTGGTCTGTGATAAACGGATGAGTGTAAGACCTGAGCGCGATCAAGCATTTGGGATACTGCGCGGCGGCGGGCATAGCATATCTTCTTGGCGGCGATTACGACATAATCGCCCATACCCTCGTAAACTCCCTCGCGATAATCTCCGGCGTTGTCTGCGACGGCGCGAAGGCAAGCTGCGCGGGCAAGATCGCGGCGGCGGTCAATGCGGGGCTGCTCGGGTACGGCATCTATATGAACGGCTCCCAGTTCTACGCGGGCGACGGCATAGTTTCAAAGGGCGTTGAAAACACGCTGAAAAACGTCGGCCGCCTCGGCAACGACGGTATGCGCGAGACCGATAGGGAGATACTTAGGATAATGACGGATGAGGAATAAGAGCAAAGCTTTTGCCGAATAATAATTCAAACAGAAAAACTATCGCTGCGCCCGAACTCGAACGGGCGCAGTTTTTTCAGCCAACCGGCGGCTGATTATCGAAAAACAATAAATTATACTTGACAAACAAAATTTGAACTACTATACTTGCTTGGGGAAGGTCAAACCTTTGGAAAAGGAGTGACGATAAGCAATGAACGGTGAAAGAAGCTTGCTCGGCAGAAGCTTGTTTAAGGATGCGCTTGCAGTAGTGATCGCTTTAGCGGTGTTGGGAGGCGTTGTGTGTGCTGCTTCGTTTGGGTATTTTTCATGTGCAAAGCTGAATTCGGGAAGGCGCATAACAGGCATTTCCGAATCCTTGAAAGAATACATCAAGGAAAACTGCGGTATTGCCATACCGGATCACGCAAAGCTTATTGAAGGGAAGCATGTCGGTATTCGTGAGGTGTGGACACTGCTTGCTTTTGAGGTCGAGCCGGAGAAGCTGCCGGGATATGAGAAGTCCATGAATGCGGAGCAGGTGGTGAAGCTTATGTCCGATGGTTCACAAACAGCATCATATCCGCCGGACAGGATAGATGCGGCGGAGGAATACATGGCAAGAAGCGGCAAGGAATTTACGCATTGTCTTGGTACGGAGAAAGATGCTTTCACAACGGTTTTCTTCACGGATATCGAGGACGGGGTTCTTACGGTGTTTCTATGCGTCCATTAGAGTTTAGCATCGAGCTTGGCAACCGGTTAGGCATTAAAACGGATGCAAGGTCAAACTTTTGAAAACGGAGTGACGATAAGCAATGAGAACTAGTGGATTTGCAAAAGAATTCAAAAAGATAATTGCTCTTTTTTACAGCTTGCTGTGCATGGCGTTTGCTTGTATCTCCTGTGTTGAGGACGAAGAAGTGGCGCTAAACGGTATTTCCGAATCCATGCGGCAGGGCGTTGAGCAAAAGTACGGCTACATCATCCCGGATAACGCGCAGCTTATGGAAGGAAGAATAACAACAGGAATGGATTATTCATTATTGCTATGTTACAGCTTGGAGCTTGATGAGCTTGAAGGATATAACGAGGGGATGCAGTCATCGGATGTTTACCTTCTCTTATGGGATGGAAAAAAGAGCGATGTTGAATACAATACAAATTGCAGCTTTGAAGGTATTGAGGAATTTGAAAACAAGTATGGCGTAAAGTTTTCTTTTTTCTCCATTTGCGACAGAGTGCATTATACGGGAATGGCTTTGTCCGAGCCAAAGGACGGCAAGATATTCGTTTATATCGACGGCTACCGCCCCGCAAGCTCGTGGTATGATTAACTTCATCTGCGCATAGCTTCAGAATAAAAATGAATAATAAATATATAGCTCCGCTTCGGCGGGGCTATATTGCCATTCGCGCATTAAAATGCTAAAATATAGCGGTAATTTTATACTATCCTGCATCTAAAACATTGAGAGTGGGCGAGCAGATTTTTCGCCGGATCAATGAGGAGAATCGCAGATTGACTCGGAGCGTCAATCAAGATTGAACGAAGCAGATACAGCGGAAAAGATTCCGTCCAAATCAAGGTTTTAGGTGTGGGATAGTATTACAAACGAAGCGGGGGAGAGCGGAGCTTTCCGATCGCTTCGCCGAATACAACATATAAAGACTTTTCGGAGGCAAAAAATGAAGATCTCTCAAAAAGCGCAGGCCTGCAATCTTTCGCCCATGCGCAAGTTCCATCCCTATGCCGTGGAAGCCAAGGCAAAGGGCAAGAAGATCTACCACCTGAACATCGGCCAGCCCGATATCGAAACTCCGCCCAACTACTACTACGCTATCCAGAATTTCGATAATCCGGTTCTTGAATACGCGGCTTCCCCCGGTATGCCCGTGCTCATCAAGGCTGTTCAGCATTATTACGATAAGCTCGGCATCCACTACGATGAGAACGAGATCCTCATCACCACCGGCGGCAGCGAGGCGCTGCAGATGCTCATGCTCTCCATCTTGGACGAGGGCAGCGAGGTCATCATCCCCGAACCCTTCTATCCCAATTACAACACCTTCGTTAAGAGTGCAGGCGGCGTTATCCGTCCCATCACCACCACTCCCGAGGGCGGCTACCGCTATGCCTTCCGCGAGAAGCTCGAGGAAGCTTATAACGAAAACACCCGCGCGATCAGGTTCACCAACCCCGGCAACCCCACCGGCGTTGTGCT
>JAFWVQ010000025.1 GCA_017523925.1 Clostridia bacterium | reverse complement strand
TGGTAGAGCAGCGCATTCGTAATGCGCGGGTCAAGGGTTCGAGTCCCTTCATTGGCTCCATTCGGGGCGTAGCGCAGTTTGGTAGCGCGTTTGGTTCGGGACCAAAAGGCCGTGGGTTCAAATCCCGTCGCCCCGACCATAGCGAGCATTGATAACGGATTTGATCAATGCTCGCTTTTGTTTTGCTCATTTATCGTGTTAATTCGGTACGAATCTCGTTGATGAATCCTTAATTATTGATTAAGCTTTTTCTCGTCAATTCTCATTCCCTCACCGCTTGCGGCACATACTCCACAGCAACGCCCTGTCGGGTGTCCTGTTTGACGTTCTTCTCGAAATAGTCCTGCTCCATCTCCAGATAGCCCACAAAGCGGTATGCAAGGCGGTATTATGAGCGGCAAGCTCACGGGCGCAACCTTCATTCTTAAAGCCATCGCTAAAATTCGACCTATAGATTCCGTCGCTTGATTTCTCCCAGAAGATATTGACTCGATCCATGCGCCTTTTCTCGCTTGACAAACCCGCGTTTTCGGTTTACTATATTACGTATTCAGCTGCGGATGCGCGCATCCGCTTTTTGGAAGGAGAAAAGCATGAAAAGAATACTCAGATCATTTGCGGCCGCGCTTGCGCTCACCATGGCGCTTGGCGCTCTTATCCCGTTCCTCTCCGCAAGAGTCGCGGCGGATGCGGGCTTCACCGTGCCCGATGGCTACAACGCGCACGACTATGCCGCCATAGCCTCGTTCCTCGAGCTTGAGGACGAGAGCGGCGTCAAAAACGGCGAGAAGATCGGAAACGGCTACGATGCAAACGATCCCGCAACATGGGAGGGCAACCCCTACGTCACCCGCTTTGTGTGGACGGATGTGGACGGTGAAAACCGCATCAAGCGCATAAACATGGGCTGGAACTATCTTTACGGCGCGCTCGACGTATCCTCCTGCACCGCGCTCGAGGCGCTGATCGTGAGCGAATGCGGGCTGAGCGGGCTGGATATCTCAGGCTGCTCCGCGCTGCGCGAGCTTCAGATCGGCGGCAACAATATAACCGAGATCGACCTCGGCGAATGCCCCCTTCTCGAGCAGCTTTGGTGCGACAATATGCCGCTTACCGCGCTCGACCTTTCCGCCTGCCCGAACATCACCTTCGTTACCTGCAACTACACCGAGCTTGAAACGGCAAACCTCTCGGGCTGCGCGAATCTGACCGATTTTTCCTGCGAAAACGCGCCTCTTACCGAGCTTGATCTAAGCGATTGCGCCGCGCTCTACAACCTTTGGGCGCCGAACTGCGATCTCACCGCGCTCGACGTTTCAGCCTGCCCCGAGATGCAGTTTCTTTCCTGCCAGAACAACGCGCTTGAAGCGCTGATCATTTCCGGCTGCGAGCGGCTCGAGCTGCTCGACTGCTCCGGCAACGCGCTCACCGAGATCGACGTTTCCTCTGCCCCGCTGCTCAAGGAGTTCTACTGCCTTGGCAACGAGATCGCCGAGTTCGACCTTTCGGGCTGCCCTCTGCTCAAGCTTGACCGCGTCGGCACCGTCGGCGAGGGCTTCGTGGGCTACTACTACAACGCGAACTACGATATGGGCTACGTGCAGGCCGAGCCCGAGGGCGACTGCCGCTTCACCGGCTGGTTCGACAGCGAGGGCGGCGAGATCTCGACGAATACCCAGCTCAGCATCAAAAACCTTGAACACACCGAGCTTGACGCCCATTTCGAATCCCCCTTCCTGATCGGGGACGCGGACGACGACGGCGAGATCACAATCGCCGACGCGATGCTCATCATGCGCTATTCGATGAACATCATCGACGCGAGCGAGCTCGATCTTGAAAACAGCAACGCAAACGGCGACGGCATCGTGAACGCCTCCGACGCGCTTGCGGTGCTTCGCATGGCGATGGATATCTGATCGTTTTACGTATCACGGAGGTTACTATGAAAAAAGCATTCAAACCAGCAGTTTCGGCGTTTCTCGCCCTTGCGCTCGCATTCTGCCTCGTGCGTCTGCCCGTTTTTGCGCTCGAAGCCGAGGCCGTTTCCCCCGCATGGAGCGTGCCGGCCGGCTACAATGAAAACGACTACAACAAGCTTGCCGCCTTCCTTGAGATCGAGGACGTATTCGGCGTTAAAAACGGCGAAAGGCTCAGCGCCTCCTACGACCCGAGCGACCCCTCCACATGGGGCACCTGCTACGACCCGGATTACTACGACGAGCTGCCCACCGTCCAATGGTATGAGGACGAGAGCGGCGAGTACCGCGTCATCCGCATACTGATGTTTGACAAGCATCTTGAGGGCGTTCTCGACGTTTCCGGGCTTTCGGCGCTCTATTACATGAACTGCTCCGCGAACCTGCTTGAGGGCGTTGTTGTGAGCGGCTGCTCTTCGCTCATGACCTTCGACTGCTACGAGAATCTGATCGAGGAGCTCGACGTTTCAAGCTGCGGTGCGCTTCAATTCTTCCGCTGCGATGACAATCTGCTCACCGAGCTCGACGTTTCAGCGAACACGCGCCTCGTTCAGCTCACCTGCGGCAACAACCAGCTCTTCGATCTGGACGTTTCAGCGAACACGGAGCTTGAGATACTGGACGTTTCGGATAATCTTCTGACCGATATCGACGTTTCCGCGCTCGAATACCTCGATCAGCTCAACGTTTCGGACAACGATCTGTTCGGCGGGCTGGACGTTTCTGCGAACACACGCCTTCAGTCGCTCCGCATAAGCCGCACCGGGCTTGAGCATATCGACCTTTCCCACAACCCCGATCTAAACGGGCTTTACAGCCTCAGCAATCCGATCACCATGTTCGATCTTGAGGCGAACGAGATCCTCATGCTGAACACGCTCAAGGCCGAGCCCGGCGGCACCGTGGGCTGCGAGATGAGCGGCTGGTACACCAAGGTATACGCATACCCCGATGACGGCTTCACCTTCGCCGGCTGGTACGACGCGCAGGGCGAGCTCATCTCCCGGAACCCAATGTACGAGGCGAGCGAGCTGGACGGCGTTGTGTTCATCGCAAGATTTGAGGGCGGCTCCGCGCTTCCCGGCGATGCGGACGGAAACGGCAGCGTTACCATAGCGGACGCCATCCTCGCGCTGCGCTATGCGATGGGGCTGATCGACAGCGGTGCGCTCGATACCGAAGCCGCCGATATGGACGGCACCGGCGAAGTTACCGTTGCGGACGCGGTGGCGATCATGCGCGCGGCAATGTATCCCTGATGAATCCTTCAGCCCCGACCTGCGCCCGCGCTCAACCGAAAGCGGCGCTCGACCGTTTTATATACGAAAGCTGAATTTGAAGGGCGGCGCGCTTCGAGCTTCGAGCTTGGAGCGGGGCCGCCCTTTTCGGAGGGAACATGAAGGAAACGATCAAAAATCTGAGCAGGACGCGGCGCATATGGCTTTTCATAGTGCTCGGGCTTGCCGCGCTCATATTCGCGGGCATAGTTTGGCTGATCGTGCTTGAAGCGCAGGTCCCCGTGGCTGCGGTGTTCATCGCGATCTTCGGCCTTGGCAGCCTTCTCCTCACTCTTCACGGCATCGTCTCGCTGATAACGCGAAGGGGCAGGCGCGGCGCGGGCATCGCTTGCCTTGCCGTTGGTGCGAACCTGATCGCGCCCGTCCTGTACCTGCTTCTTATGGTTTCATTTTCAAAGCTCTATATTGCCACGACCGAGCCGCTCGTATTGGACTACACCGCCGAGGAAGCGAAGATCGAGTCCGTTTCGATGATCAAGCTCGAATCCTTTAACTCCTCCACCGCCGAGCTCTCATATAAGATCACCCGAGATATCGACAAAAGCAGGTGGCCTGAGATCCTTGACGAGCTGAAGGGATTTGAGTTTCGCCGCCCATTCGGCGATCCGCGCACGAGAATGTATAAGGACTTCCGCATGCTGATGATAGTCTTTTCTGAGCCGACCGTGGACGGCACGACGCGCGCGTTCATCAGCGAATACGGCATCTTTATCAACAAGAAGGGCGAAACGGACGGCAGCTCGAACAGCCTAGACTACAGCTCGTATTGGGCGGTCGCCTTTGACGAATGCGAAGCTTTTATCGACAGCCTCATCACAGGATAGCCTTCGGTAATAAAATGGCGCGGATACCCCACAAAAGGGCTCCGCGCTTTTTAGTGTGGTTTATCTTGTTCTCTTACATCATCCGCTTATTCTGATCGCCGTTCGGGAAAAGCTCGTTCAGAATGTTCAGGCACTCGCCGAAGCGCTGATAGTGAACGATCTCGCGTGCTCTCAGGAAGCGCAGCGGAGCGAGGTAGTCCTCGTTATCGGTCATGTTCATAAGATGCTCGTAGGTCGCCCTTGCGCCCTGCTCGGCGGCCATGTCGAAGGTGATATCCGCGATGGGATCGCCCGTGCACTCGATATAGCTTGCGGAGAACGGCACGCCGTTCGGGTCGGCAGGGAAAACGCCGTGGTTATGGAGCGTGTAGTAGCCGAGAAGACCCGCGCTTTCAAGCTCCGCGAGCGATGCGCCGCGCATGGATTGCAGGATCATAACGCCGATCATCTCCCAATGCGCAAGCTCCTCGGTGCCGATATCGTTCAGCGTTGCGCGAACGCGGTCATCGGGCATAGAAAAGCGCTGGGTGAGGTAACGGCAGCCTGCGCCGAGCTCGCTGTCGGGCCCGCCGTACTGCGCCATGAGGTATTTCGCCATGCGAAGGTCGGGATTTTTGATATTCACGGGGAATTCAAGCTTTTTCTGATAGATCCACATAGCTTTTTACCTCCTTATTCAAACGGCCAGCAGGAGCATACCCAGCTTCCCGTCCGCGCATCCGAATGCCCGAAGCCCATCAGCGGGCCGTACTGCTCCTCGTAGGTCTTGATGAGATTCTTGAGCATCATGGAATAGCTCGCATAGTCGCTCAGGGCATCCGCATCATCGGGGTGGGTGTCGATATAGAGGTTCAGCTCAACGCAAACGAACTGTATTTCGCTGATCCTTTCAAGCAGTTCCTTTTTATTCATAATTCCCACCTCATTTATAGATATCCGCAAGCTCGGGAAACATGGTTCCGATGCCGAGCGCGCTGTCCGGGCAGAGCCCCTCGGTGTAGCTCTGCTTCTTGATGACGGTCACGGGAAGCAGGCTCATCTCCGAAGGGTAGCCGCAGGTCGAAAGCCCGCCGTTGACCGAGCCCGCCGGTATCATGTTGAGATCGCGGAGTATCATCTCTCCGCGCATACCGCAGGAGCAGGACGCACCGGCGGCAGAAACAATATTGCTCATTTCACTTGACCTCCTTTTGGGGTTTGTACACCTTATGCGGATTTTTGTCGAAAGGTGAATATGCGGTTATTGCCGATCGGCGTTTTGATTTTCGGCGAAGTCATGTTATAATCCGATAGATAAATAAAATGTTTTCCCACGGCGTGAGGGCTTGCCGCTTTCATTCGTTTAATAAGTGAAAAACCGATCGGAGGGGCTATGGACAAGGGACACGAAAGCTATCGCCGCTTTCTTGAGGGCGATAACAACGCGCTTGGCGAACTGATAGAGGACTACCGCGACGGGCTCATCCTCTTTCTATTGAGCTACACTTCGGACGTATCCGCAGCGGAAGGCCTGGCTGAGGATACCTTCGTTAAGCTCGCCGTTAAGCGCCCGCGTAACAGCGGCAAGAGCAGCTTCAAGACCTGGCTCTATACGATCGGCAGGAATATCGCGATAGACTTTTTACGAAAGCGCAGGCGCGAAAAGCTCGTTCCGCTCGAAAACGCCGCCGAGCTTGCTTCGGAGCTTGAGAGCCTTGAAAACGCCTGCATCCGCTCGGAGCGAAAGCGCATCGTTCACCGGGCGATGGAGAAGCTTGAGCCGAGGCATTATCGGGTTCTTTGGCTCAGATACTTTGATGATATGACCTCGCGCGAAGCGGCGAAGGTGATGGGCATAAGCACGCACGCCGCAGAAGCGCTCGCATCCCGCGCAAGAAGCGCGCTCAGGACCTTGCTCGAAAAGGAGGGCTATACTGATGAAAACCTATTCTGAAACGATGAAAAGCGTGCTTGAAAAGGCCGCAGTAATAACCGAAGAAAAACAGGAAAAGGCGAAGAAAACGCGCAGCAGGCTCAAAACCATCGTGGGCGCGGCGCTCGCGTTTGCGCTCATTATCGGCGCGGTGCTCGTTATCAAGCCCTTCGGGGAAAGGGGTAACGCAGGGCAGTTTGGGTATGGCGCGGATAGCGAAAAATCAACGCCTGCTGTTGAAGAAACGCCAAGCTGCGGGGGCGATCCCGACTTTACTTCCGAGCCCGCCGAGCCGAGCTTCATAACCGAAACCGCAAAGGTCAAGAGGTATGATGAAGGCGATACTCACAATGCCGAGCTTGCTATGTCGATGCTCACAACGGACGGTTATATCTATTTAGACGCCGACGGACAGCACCGGAATTCTTACGATACTTCCGATCCCGTTCTTCGCAACTGTACTCCCGACTACGTTCGGGAGCATTCAACGGATATCGAGCTGTTTGAGCTTGCCCCAAATACGTCAGTCGATTACAATCGCTATTTCATAAGGCTCGGTGATACGCTTTACCGCTACGATCCTAACCATAATGGCTATTACTACAATTACATGTGCCTGTGGGATCACGATAATAACGGCGTTGACGATATTGTGCTATTCAGCACAATTTTCCCCGGATCATGCTTTATGGCGGATGTTTTTGACGTGAGCACGAAAACAGTAAAGCAGATAGTTACACGCGACATGATTCGTTTGCCCATATTTAAGTTTCAGTTTAACGGCAAAAACATCTATGTCAACGAAAAAAAGCTCGAGTACATTGGCAGCGAATTCTATATCGGCGGCGTAAAAGCCGATGAATCCATATTGGGAGCCACCGCGGTGAAGCGCTATGAAGACGGAGATAAGCTCAACACCGAGCGCGCCATGTCGATGCTCAAAGAGGACGGCTATATCGATTTGAACACGGGCGAAGTGCATCGTGATTACAACAATATTTCCGATGCTGTTCTTCGCAACTGCACACCCCGCCATATCAGGGAGCGCTCTGAAGATATCGAGCTGTTTCAGGATGAAAGCGGCGCGTATTTCTTACGGCACCTCGACAAGCTCTACTACAGTTTCGGTTCCTCGAAGATCTGTATGTGCCTTTGGGATTACGATAAAAACGGCGTTGACGATCTCGCTTTCATCAGCAATTGTGGCTCCGGTGTTGTGTATCTTGAGGCGAGCGTGTTTGACTTGAGCGCAAAGTCGTTCAGGGATATAATTTATAAAAATGCGCCGAAGGATCAGCCCGCATTCTGCTTTGATTTTGACGGAGAAAGCATCTATATCGACGGAAATAAGGTCGAATACATAGGCGGCGAGTTCTATATCGGCGGCATGAAAGCCAAAGACTACCTCAAGTCTCTGTTCGATGCGGAGAATACGCCTAAGCCCGCCGAGCCGATCTTCATCACGAAAAAAACCGAGGTCATTTGGAACGACGACACCTACGCGCTCAATATCGATCGATTCTTGACCATGCTTGAGGCCGATGGCTATATCAACGCTGCCGACGGCGTTAAGCACAAGGACTACGATATCGAGAATTCGGATTTTTGCAACCTCACGCCCGAGTATTTTCGTGAAAGCTTCCCCGAGATCGAGGTTTTTTGCGATCAGGAGCACTGGGGGCGCGCTTACTTTTTAAGATTTGGCGATAAGCTCTATTGCTATGAGGGCATTACCCTCAATAATATGTGCCTTTGGGACTACGACGGCAGCGGCGTTGACGATCTTGCGCTCCGCTTATATAAGTATTCCGATGAGGGCATCGCGTACCAATGGATCGAATGCCTGGATGCTGTAACGGGCGAGCTCAAGCCCATCTTCGCTCGGCGCGCGGATTTTACTTCAAGCAGGTTTGTGTTCGATTATGACGGCAAAAACATCTACGTGGATAAGCTCCTGCTCGAATACCGCGACGGGCAAGCTTATATCGGCACGAGGTTAGCCGCCGATCATGCGCCCTCGTTCGACTGGGCGGAGCATGAGCTCATATCAAGCGAGCGGATAAGCGTTAAGGAATATGCAAACGGAAGCTCCGATAACGTTGAGCTTGCTTATTCCATCCTCAGAAGCTCAGGCTTCATTTTCGAGGACGGAAGAAGGTACACCGAACTCGATGTCGGCGGTCTTTCGCTGCGCAACTGCACTTCCGACTACGTTATCGAGAAAACGGATGATATCGAGCTTTTCTATAATTATCACGATTGGGAAGCCTATTTTATCAGAGTCGGCAATGAGCTGTACAGACATGATGCGGGCGGCGGTCACCATATCTATATGCTCCTTTGGGACTATGATAAAAACGGTGTTGATGACGTCTTGATGGTCAGCGAAGCCGGCTCCGGAACGACCTACCAGGAAGCGGTTGTTTTCGACGTGAGCACCAAGGAATTCAAGGATATCATCCACCGCAACGTATATACGGATATCAACTTCACATTCCATTTCGACGGCGAGAATATCTATATCTACCTTAAGAAAGTGGAGTACAAGGGCGGCGAATTCCTGATCGACGGCATTATAGTTCAGGATTATAACCCCGTGCCTCCGACCAAGGAGCCCGAGATCACGCCCGATGGTCCAAACTTCATCCCGGGCGAAGAAATAAAGGTGAAGAGCTATAATGACGGGGACTCGACCAACGCGGAGCTTGCTTGCTCGATGCTCGAAGAGGGCGAATATATCTCCGTTATTGACGGCTCGGTATATACCGACTATACCGCCGATGCCTCTCGGCTGCGCAACTGCACTCCTGATTTCATTCGTGAGAAACGAGCGGATATCGAGCTGTTTCAGACTGACGATTTCGCGTACTTTTTGAGGATCGCAGATAAGCTTTACCGTTTCGATACCCCCGGCGGTTTCCATATGAAAATGTGCCTTTGGGACTACGATAAAAACGGGATCGACGATCTTGTGTTCTATCATAGTTGGGGTTACGGAAATTATGTGGTCGAAGCGAGTGTGCTCGACGTCTGCATGGGAACGCGCATGAGTATCCTGAGCCGAAGCGCCGAGGTCGGGCATGGCTTCAATCTCGATTATGACGCCGGAAGGAAAATGATCTTTTTATACAGAAATTCCGTCGAATACTTTGACGGTGAATTCTATATCGGCGGCATGAAGGTCAAGGATTTCTGTGAAACTCAGCTCTTGCCGCAGGACACGCCCGAGCCCACGCCGAGCGGAAGCCCAACCTAACTTTATCACGGAAACGACAATAGTTAAGAATTCCTATTATTATGACTTTCTCAACGTCGATCTCGTGTTGTCGATGATCGAGTCGAACGGTTATATCGATGAGCGGACCGGCGAGCGGCGCTTTGATTATGATCGTGATTCCGTTTACCGCAACTGCACGCCGGAATGTATTCGCCGAAAGACGGAGGATATCGATCTTGTCAGTGACGGCGGCTGGGACTGTTTCATAAGGATTAAGGATGAGCTTTATTGTTTCCGTGGGTCTTTTATCTATATGTGCCTTTGGGACTACGATAATAACGGCATTGATGATCTGGTGTTATGTCGCAGTGTTACTTCGGGCGTGTACAGCTTCTTTGCAAACGTTTTCGATTTGAACACGAAGGAGCAAAAAAGCATACCGTTCAAGGAGTGGTATCGAGAGTCCATGCAGGATGCATTTGGCTATGACGGCGAAAGCATCTATATAGATGGTTTTAAGGTCGAATACGTTGACGGCGCATTCTATATCGGCGGCGTGAAGGCCGATGAGTACGAGCTTGCGCCCGAGCAGAATGCGCAGGCGCATTACCTGCCGGCTCCCACGCCTTTCATAGGCTATGCCTACAATGATATTCTTTGCGAGGCGCCCGAGGATTTCTCATTCACCATAAAATGGGGCATAAACGGTGAAAGCTCGTATAGCAGCGAAACCGGCAGGCTCGTCAAGACGACGAATGCCACGTATCCCGAGGACTACGTAACGGAGCTGTTTCTTGATGAATACACCATAAACCGGTTCTACACGAATATGCTGTATCATATCGACTTCTTCGCGCTGTTCTCGCAGTATGACCGATACGATCCGATAAACGATCCCTCTTCGGAATCATGGATCATGACCGAGCCGCATGAAACCGTCATGCTTTCCATCGAAGCGAACGGGAACGGAGCTTCGGTTGTTTGCGAGATGATCCCGCTTGGCGAGTACTACGGCTACTGCTATGAGGCGTACACCTTCTATAATTTGGGCGTTCGCTTCATAACGGATATCATAATGAATTCCCCCGAATGGCAGGCGCTGCCGGAGTATGAATTCATCTATGAGTAACGCAATATCGGCCGAATTCGATTGAAAAACTCGGTTAGATATTGAAAAACCGAATGAAACATGGTATAATGCTGTCCGTAAGAGGGAGTAGCTTGCGGACGGCTTCTTTTTGAGCGTTCGCGGCGCGTTTCGTCAGTACGGGAAGTGTATGCGGTATCGCCCTTCCCCGGAGCGCCCAAACAAAGCGAGACTTTTACCGTGAGCTCATGCTGCGCGAGCTTCCGGTAAAGGTCTTGTTTTTTACTCGGTCTTACCCGTAATGAAATGAATACTATTTATAGAATTCCTTTGGAATTCCCACCTAAATTATTCATTATTCACTATTCACTAAAAGGAGTTCAAAATGCCCTATCTCTTCTACCCCGCCGCGCTTATATTCGGCTTTATCGCTCTTATCGTGGGCGCGAATATCTTCGTTGACGGCAGCTCGTTCATGGCGAAGAAGCTGCGCATACCGCCGCTCATCGTCGGCCTTACCATCGTTGCCCTCGGCACGAGCGCACCGGAGCTCGCGGTCAACATCACCTCCGCCGTGCAGGGCGCGAATGAGCTCGCGTTTTCAAACGTTGTGGGCTCAAACATATTCAACCTGCTCGCGGTGCTCGGCGTTTGTGCGCTCATCAGCCCCGTTCCCGTGGAAAGGGACGTTACAAGGCGCGATCTGCCCCTCTTTATCCTCATTTGCGCGGCGCTCTTTCTTTACGCAGGCGGCACGGGCTTCCTCGGATACAGGGATATGCGGATGAGCGAAACGGTCGGAACCGTCGGCAGGCTCGCAGGAGCGCTGCTGCTCGCGGGCTTTTTGATCTACACGATCATTCTCATCATCTCAGCGAAAAAGCGCAAGCTTGAGGGAGAGCTGAGCATCAAGCCCGGGCTTTCAACGGGCAAGAGCATTATTTTCATCCTCGCAGGCATCGCGCTTATAATCGGCGGCGGTCAGGCGGTGGTTTACGGAGCAAGGAAGCTTGCAAGCTCCTTCGGCGTTACCGAAACGCTGATCGGGCTTACGATCGTTGCCGTCGGCACCTCGCTGCCCGAGCTGGTGACGAGCATCGTGGCGGCGCTCAAGGGCGAGACGGAGCTCGCTGTGGGTAACGCGGTGGGCTCGAACATACTCAATATCATGCTCATTCTCGGCGTTTCCGCGCTTATCGACCCGATCGGGGTGAGCCTCGCATCGCTCTGCGATACGCTCCTGATGATCGCCTCCGGCATTCTCACGCTGATCTTCGCGCTTACCGCGAAAAGGATACGCCGCCTCGAGGGCGCAATGATGCTGGCAGCCTACGCCGCAAGCCTCGTTTTCGCGTTCGCAAGAGGGTGAGGCACGATGGACGGGCGCGGGCTTTCGGCACGCATTCAACAAGCGTTTAACCAAATCAAGATCGCTTCGGCGGTCTTTTTTATCGTCATCAAATATGCATGTGAAAGAGATCCAATATTTTTTATGAGATTCTATTGACTGTTGCGTTCCGGTTTGATAAAATATATTCACAAGGGGCGCTCCCCACGGCGCAAAGCCGCCGAGGCCGCGCCCGAAAATCGAAAAAACGAAAGGAAAACCCATGAAAAAACTCATTGCCGTTCTCACCGCCCTTATGATCCTTAGCTGCTCGATCTTTGCTTCGAGCGCCGAGATCGTGTACGAACCCGCCCCGCGCGACGGCGTGGGCATGAGCATCGCCGGCTTCACCTCCCGCGATCTGTACAACAACCCCATAAACGATTCGATCCTTGCCAACGCGGACGTGACCGTTATCAACTTCTGGGCCACCTGGTGCGGCCCCTGCATCGGCGAGATGCCCGATTTTCAGCGCCTGCACGAGTATTATCAGGGCACGCCCGAGGCGGACGTTCAGCTCTACGGGCTTCTGATGTATGACTATTCCGACGAGATCCCCGAGGCCATCGAGATCTGCGATCAGTACGGCTTTACCTGGCCGCATATCCTCATGACGCCGCTGTTCTACTCGATCGCCGAAGCGCTCGTTGGCGACGGCAGCGTTCCCGTTCCGCAGACCATCATCGTGGACAGAAGCGGCACCGTTCGCGCCCATAAGCGCGGCAGGTTCATCGACTATGAGGAGATGTATGAATACGTCAGCGGCTGGTACGACATCATCTCCGCCGAGCAGCCCCCGATCGTTCCCGGCGATGCGGACGGCAACGGCCAGGTGACCATCGCGGACGCGGTGCTCGCGCTGCGCTGCTCGATGAGCCTTATCGGCGAGAGCGACCTCAACTTCACCGCCGCCGATATCGACGGCGACGGCCGCATCTCGGTTGCGGACGCGGTGTCCCTGCTTCGCATCTCGATGGGACTTGCGTAAAGCATACGCAGCAGCGCGCTTCCCCTGCCCCTTCCCCAGCCCCCGCGCCGCCGCCGTGGCAGCGCAGGGATAAATCCGGTATAATGCCGATATAACGCCGGTAAAAAGCCGATATAACGCCGGTATAAAGCCGGTAAAAACAAAACAGTAACGGGAATTAAAAAGCAGGCCCCGAGGACTCCTATCTCCTCAGGGGCTGCCCTTTTATACGGTTTTGCCTGCATTATGCCGCCATCGGCGGCTTGCTGCGCCGGGTTACAGCGTTTGCTCCTTATCCTTCATGAGCATCTCGTAGATATCGTAGATATGCATTTGCTCGCCGTTCTCAACGTAGAACCACTCGTAGCCGTCCTTATACAGGCGTACCACGTCGTCGAGCGTCAGCTCGTTGCCGGATTGATCGTAGAGCTTGAGGCTGCCTTCCGCAACCGCTTCCTCTATGGCGGTGAACTCCATATCGTAGCTCGGTTCATAGTTCACCATGTACTTTTCCTTGAAGCTCGTGATGAGCTGCTCGAGCTTTTCCGCCTTCTGCTTATCAAGCCCCACGAAGAACTTTGCATCGTTGCCTCTGAACAGCCGGCTGTACGACCAGTATTCCTTGCCCTCCACGTAAGGAGTGAAGAGACCGACGCCTAGCCCGAACACTGCATCCGCACCCTCGATCGGGGCGTTTTGCTCGATGCATTCGGCGATGAAGGTGCAGAGGTCAAGCACGTCCTGCTTGTACTGCGCTGCGTCGCCGTTGATACCGCCTGCGAATTGAACGCCGTCCATGCCGATGGAGTTTGAGAGCATCTTGCCGTCCTTGAGGATGGAGGTGCTGAGGTGGCAATCCCAGAACTGCGCGGTCTTGAGCGTGGAGATGAACTCCTCATAATCCCTGTGCTTCCTCGTTTTCTCGTTCATCAGCTTCATATAAAGCTCCGTGGTCTTGGGGAAGCTGCTGCCGAGCTCGATCACCGCAACGTGGTCGTAAGTGGGCGAAACGAGGGTAAGCTCATAGCCGTAATCGCTCTTCCATGTGTTGTCGTCATACTCGAAGAGGGTAATGCCGGTGTAGTCGTGGTAGAAGCCGGAGGGACGACCGCCGTTGTCGGTAAGGAGTTTCGCACGCTCGGCGGGCTCGAGCGCCGCAAGCTCCTCAAGAAGGGTCTTGTTGAGCTCCGCGCCGAAATTCATGGGAGCGATGACCTTTGCGCCCTTGAAGCGGTCGAGCGAGGCGAGCGCCTCGATGTATTCCTCGCAGCCGGCAAGCGCGTCGATGCTAAGATCGCTTCCGCCGCTGATGGACCATCTCGTGCCGTCCTTGAGGGTGATCTCGACACGATTCGGGGATAGGATGCCGAGCAGATAGTTTTCTAACGCCGCAGAGATCGAGCCGGGCTCATACATGCTGATCTTGGCATGCTCCGAGGCGAGACGGCGGATCGTATTATCCGTTATCTTGACGGAATAGGCGTTGGAGCGGCCCCTGACCCTTCCCGAGAAGCCTCCGTCGTAGGCGAGCATGCCGTTATGGCTCGTGCCGATGAAATGCTCATCCCTAATGCGGACGCATTCGATGTTTTCATAGGAGAAATCGAGCTTTTCCCACTTCTTGTCGGCGGCAAGCGCGATCAGGGTCGCCGCGCCGAACACCACCAGCACAAGGGGCAGGAAAGCGCATTTTTTGAGCGCCGAAACGAAGCTTCTTTCCGTGATCCACATATACACGAAGTATGCGATCAGCATGGGGATCAGGGCGTAGGCGATGCTGTAATACCAGCTCGGGTTCTCGTAGCTCGCCTCCGAGCGGCCGAGGCGCAGCATGCCCTCGGTGTTGCAGATGATGAGGGTGGAGATGATGCCAACGCAGGCGGCGACGCCGAGACCGATCAGCACGTTGATCCATGCGGCTCTTGCGGACTTCTGGTAGGTCTCAACGCGGGATTTGCCGAACGCAAAGTACGCGATGACCGTAAGCGCGATCGCAAGCAGCACGGAGAAGATCGTTTTGAACGCGATAATGCCGCCGATGCCGATCGGAAGAAGCAGTTCGAGGGTGTCAATGCCGTTGGCGCGCTGATACGCCTGGAGCACGTTGAACAGGATGGGCAGACCGATGATGACGCCGACCGCAGCGAGCTGGGCGAATACCCTGTTCGTTACGGAGCAGATGATCACGAAGAGGGAGTAGATCGAAATTCCCTGCACGATCGCCTTAAGCATGGAGACGGCGGACATGCCGAAGCCGTCCGGCACGCTGGTGGCGGAGGTGATCAGCCTGATGCCCTCGCCGATGAATGCGCCGAGGTAGTTTGCCGCGAAGATGACCACCGCCCAGGTGAGCACTGCCGCAAGATGGCAAACGAACATCGTGCGCTTTGCGATGGGAAGGCAGTTGCGGAAATCCCAGTTCTTTCTCCAGATATGGGTCGAAACGAAGTTCAGACCGCATACGAAGAAGTACAGCAGGAAAACGTCGGTATGCTGCGGGTTGAGGTTCGAACCGAGAACATCGTACATGAGAAGCGACATCGGCCCGAGCGAAAGGGGCCTGCCGCCCGCGCCGGCTAAGCCGCAAATCAGCTGCAGCACGGCGAAGATGATGCCGAAAATGCGCAGCTCCCTTAGAAGCTCCTTATAATAGCTTCCGCTGAAAAACGAAGCTTTTGCTTTGAAAACACTCATTTTTACCCTCCTCAGTCGATATCCTCGAACTTATAGCCCATGATGTTCATCTCGTAGGTGAATACCTCCTCGAGCGAGAGCGGCAGCACCTCCATGAGCACGGGCTTCATCGAATTGATCTTCGCCTCCGCCTCGTCGCGGTCACCCTTGAGGATGATCGTGACCACCTTGCCGGTCTTGGTGAAGGAGAGTATCTCGAGCCCCTCCTGCGCGAACTCCTCGCGGCCATGCTCCTCGTCGAACGCGAGCTGGACCTTGAAGAGCTTGGTCTTGAGATCGGAAACGTCGCTTTGAAGAACGATCTTGCCCTTGTAGACCATGGCGAGCTGATCACAGGTGTCCTCGAGCTCGCGGAGCGAATGGCTGGTGACGATGATCGTGGTGCCGTTGTCGCAAACCTCGCGGTACAGCAGCTTCTTCGCCACGTTTCTTGCAACTGGGTCGAGCCCGTCGAAGGTTTCATCGAAGAGCATGATGGGCGTGCAGCAGGCGAGCGCGATTATCGTCTGCGACTGCTTCGTCATGCCCTTGCTCATCGCGCGCACCCTCATCTGGGGCTTCAGATTGAAGATGCCCGCAAGATGCTCGAACTTTTCATAGGAGAAGTTCTTGTAGACCGAGGCGTAGAACTGCGCCATGCGCTTGAGCGTTGCGCCGCTTGAAACAAGGCGCATAAGGTCGGAGGAGAACACGACGTCCGCCTTGGCCTGCGGATTGTCGTAGACCTCGCGGCCGTTGACCTTGACCGAGCCCTCGTCGGGCAGGTAGATGCCCGAGATGAGCCTGAGAAGCGTGCTTTTGCCGGCGCCGTTCGCGCCGACCATGCCGAAGATGCACCCGTCCGGAATGGTGCAGCTCATGCTGTCGAGAGCCTTGGTGGCTCCGAAGCCCTTTGAAAGATTGGTTATCTCTATCATATTATTTGTTTTCTCCCTCTTTTTCGCCGATTTTGGTTGCTTGGCTTACGCCCTCCGAATACGCGGTCCTGACCGCCTCTACTACCTCGGCCTCGCTCACGCCCGAGAGCTTCAGCTCCCGCGCAAGCTGCTCGACCTTCTCTATCAGCTCGCGCCGCATGCTGCGCAGCTTCAACTCAGCGTCCCGCGAAACGAATCTGCCGTTTCCGGGAACCGTGTAGCAGAGCCCCCGCCGCTCGAGCTCGGTGTACGCCTTCTGGAGCGTGTTCGGATTGACCGAGAGCTCGATTGAAAGCTGGCGCACCGAGGGTATCTGCTCATCCGCCTTGAATTCGCCGGTGAGGATGCCGCGCTCGATCTGCGCTATCACCTGCTCATAGAGCGGAACTCTTGAATGCTTATCGATAAGCAAGCCCATCTCCCCTTTCGATACTTTTCTTTTCTTTACCTTTGCTTAACTTCGCTTGGCTTTGCCATGGCGGAGCTTGACGATCCGCGGTGCCGCCTTTTCCGATCGGTCGGCGTTCCCCCTGCGCTCGGCGCATCGAGCGCGAGTGCATGGAGTATTCCGCCATCATTAAGTGTGTTATGCATTATAGTACACTTATCAGGACTTGTCAACAGCCTTGCGGTATATATTTTCACGTTGTGTGAGCGGAACGCCCTCGGGGTCCGGAAGGCGCAGCGCGGCTTCTTTGCTCGCCGCGCTTGGCATTATGCGCCGCAAAGCCAGCCGCGCTTGAAAAAAACCGCGCGGGGTAGTATAATTATAATGCGGCGGTATGGAGCCGATCCATACCGCCGCGCATACAATAAAGGATCGCGGGCGTTTCCCCGCGGGAGGCTTACAGGAAATGGAAGAAACAAGGGGCGCAATGACGCTTGAAAGCATAAAAACAGAAGTAAGGGCCGTTATGAACGAGCTTTTCGAAAACTGCTCCGAGGGGCATTACGCGCTCCATGCGGGCGATATGCTCGTTATCGGATGCAGCACCAGCCGCGTTATGGGCTACCATATGGGGCAGCACTCCACCGAGGAGGTCGCCGCCGCGATCATGGACACCGTGCTTCCCCTCGTTCGCGAGAAGGGGCTTTTCCTCGCCTGCCAGTGCTGCGAGCACCTCAACCGGGCGCTCGTGGTGGAGCGCGAATGCATGCAGAAGTACGATCTTACAGAGGTTTCGGTCAAGCCTGCGCTGCATGCGGGCGGCGCTTGGAGCGTTCAGGCGATGAAGAATTTCGCCGAGCCGGTCGTGGTGGAGGACATCCGCGCCCGCGCCCGCGCAGGCATCGACATCGGCGGCGTTTTCATCGGGATGCATATGCGAGCGGTCGTGGTGCCGATACACAATGAGAACACCAAGATCGGCTGCGCAAACGTGACCATGGCGCGCACCCGCCCCAAGCTTATCGGCGGGGAGAGAGCGCAGTACTGATGGTTTAGTGAATAGTGAATAGTTGTGGTTGAAACGCAAGCGTTTCTTCTGAATTATAGAATTATTCATCATTATAGAATTTTTCAACCGATATTCTGCCGGTATTAGACCGGCATCCAAGCAAAATCCTTCGAAAAGGCTTACTTTATGAACGAAACGAACAACAGCGGGATCAAGGTGATCAAGGCGTCGGGCGGCGAGAAAAAGTGCGGCGCGGACGGCGTTGGCGCGCCCAAGCCGCGCATGAGCCGAACGCAGGTCATCACGCTCGGCTTCTTCATCATAATCTCGCTCGGAACGCTGCTTTTGATGCTTCCCATCTCCTCAAGGAGCGGAGAGAGCACGCGCTTTCTCGATGCATTCTTCACCGCCACGAGCGCAAGCTGCGTTACGGGCCTTGTGACGGTGGACACGGCGACGCATTGGTCGCTCTTCGGACAATGCGTTATCCTCGTTATGATCCAGCTCGGCGGTCTTGGCTTTATGACGATCGCCACCTTCTTCTTCATCATGATAAACCGCCGCATGGGGCTTCGCGGCAGGGAGCTTCTTTCCGAGAGCATCAGCACGCTCGAGCTCGGCGGCATCATGGGGCTTGCAAAGAAGATAATCGCGGTCACGGCGTTCGTGGAGCTCTCTGGCGCGGCGCTGCTGTCCATTCGCTTCTGCCCGCAGTTCGGCACCGCGAAGGGCATATTCATGGGCGTTTTCCACTCGGTCTCGGCATTCTGCAACGCGGGCTTCGACCTGCTCGGCGGGTTTGAAAAGTTCGGCTCGTTCGTGCCGTACGCCGGCGATGCGCTCGTTAACATAACGCTTTATTTCCTCGTGATCATCGGCGGTCTCGGCTTCCTCGTTTGGGACGATATGCTCAGGCACGGGCTGCGGCTGAAAAAGTACCGCCTGCACTCGAAGATAGTGCTCACGGCGACCGGCTTTCTGCTGCTTCTCGGCGCCATTATCCTCTTTTTCACCGAGAAGGACGCCGCCTGCGCGGGCATGCCCATCGGCGAGCGGATACTGACCGCCATCTTCGGCTCCGTTACCGCGCGCACCGCCGGCTTCAACACGATCGACATTGCGGCGATGAGCGAGGGCGGCAAGCTTTCAACGATAATACTGATGTTCATCGGCGGCTCGCCCGGCTCCACTGCGGGCGGCATCAAGACCACCACGGTGTTCACGCTGCTAATCTACGCCTTCAGCTATATCAGGCATAACCGCAGCTTCGGCGTTTTCGGGCGCAGGCTTGAGGACGGCGCGCTGGACAAGGCGGCAACGGTGTTTTTCACCAACCTCATGCTGATGCTGACGGCGACCTTCCTTATAGTTACCATCGACAAGCTGCCGCTTGTGGACACGCTTTTTGAGACCTCGTCCGCAGTTGCGACCGTTGGCATGACTACGGGCATCACGCGCAGCCTTTCCACCGTTTCGCGCATCATCATAATAATGCTGATGTTCCTCGGGCGCGTCGGAAGCCTGAGCTTCGGGCTTGCGCTCGCCGAGCGGCGCGAGAACGCGCAGATAGTCGATCCCGTGGAGAGGATACTGATCGGGTAGGCTTTGCTTTTTCCCGGGATTTTTGATAAAATAACTTACGGACGATCCGTTCGCATTTTCCAGATGTTCAGGAGGCTGAAATGAAGAGCTTTATAGTAATAGGCGCGGGTAAATTCGGGCATTATTTCTGCAAATTCCTTTCGAGGGAGGGCGCGGAGATAATGATCGTGGACGGTGATGAGGATAAGCTTTCCGACATGCTTTCCTACGTTTCGAGCGCCAAGGTGGGCGACTGCACGCGGAGGGACGTTGTGAAGGGTCTCGGCGTGGAGGATTTCGACGAGGCGGTGGTCTGCGTTCCGGAGAGCTTCCAAAACAGCCTGCAGATCGTCGATCTGCTAAACGAATGCGGCGCAAAGAACATAACCGCCGTTGCATCCACCGAGATACAGGCGAAATTCCTTCTCAAAAACGGCGCGGACCACATAATTTTCCCCGACCGCGACATGAGCGAGCGCCTCGCCGTTGCCATCGCGAACGACAGCATCTTCGACTTTTTGAAGCTTTCGGACGATCACGGCATCTACGAGATCATCCCGCCCAAGCGCTGGCTTTCGCAGAGCATCCTCAGCGTGGACGTTCGCCGGAGGCACAACGTGAACATCATCGCCGTCAAAACGCAGGAGGGCAGGCTCTTTCTACCCGGTCCGGACTACGTTTTCAACACGGAGGAGCACCTGATCCTGTTCGGCAAGGACAAGGACGTTGAAAAACTGACATAAATTATAGTGAATAATGAATAATGAATAGTGAATAGTTGTGGTTGAAATTCCTGCGGAATTTCCAATGATCTTTTTATATTCATTATTCCGATACGACAGGCACGAACAAACACCAAAGCATAAATCGGATAGGAAAACACCGAAAGGAGCACGAAAAAATGAAGCTTGAACCCATCATCATTTCTCTTTTGGACACCGATCTTTACAAATTCAACATGGATCAGGTCATCTTCCACAAGCACACCGATCTTTGCGGTCAATACTATTTCAAATGCCGCAACGAGGACATCGTTTTCACTCCCGAAATGGTGAAGGAGATCGAGGAGCAGGTGGATCACCTTTGCAATCTCCGCTTCACCAAGTCCGAGCTCGATTATCTGCGCTCCATCCGTTTCATCAAAAACGACTACGTTGAATTCCTGCGGCTCTGGCATCCTATACGCGACTACGTTTCGGTTTCGCTCTCCGATTCGGGCGAGCTTTCGGTAGTTGTGGACGGTCCCCTGTTCTCGGCGATGCAGTTTGAGATCTACCTGCTTGAGATAATAAACGAGGTCTATTTCCGCTTCAAGTACGACTACCGGGAGCTTTTAAAGGGCGCGGAGGAGCGGCTTGACGCGAAGATCAAGGCGATGAACGACGGCACCTACACTTTCGGTTTCGCCGAGTTCGGCTGCCG
>JAFWVQ010000024.1 GCA_017523925.1 Clostridia bacterium | reverse complement strand
GCCTCAAGGTAGCGGTTGCGGATAGCGATGCAGCCGTCATACATATAGTTCGCCGCGTCGATGGCTTCGTCGAGGAATACAGCACGATCCCTCAGCCTGCCGCGCTCATCCAGAAGCCCGATCCTGTGCAGATGGGCAAAGGCGGTAAGGGGATTGAGCCTTCCGGTTCTTCCTGTATGCGGCTTTACGCCGCAGAAGACTTCGCAAGGGGTGGTTTCTTTGAATTGAATGATCATATCGTTTTACCTTTCTTCTAAAGATGTAATGTTCTCGTGCTTGCGCTGATAATCTTCCAGCAAGCGGATTATGGTTTGTTCTATCTCCCTTCCGCTCGTTCCGGCAGGGAAATACTTTTCAACGGTGTTCCTTCTGAAAGTGATGGTCTCATACATGGGCTTTTCAACGGTCATTACGGCTTCGATTGCATCTTCGCTTATCTTTCCTATCTGCGCAAGCTTATGAAGCTTCTGCGCCTGTGAAAGCGAGGGCGAGATCTGATCGCGTTCCATAATCTCGAATACGACCTGCTGATCCGCAGGATCGAGATACGAAACCTCCACGGCGGGATTGAAAGCCAAAGTGCCGTCGTCAACATACGAAAGCAAAGGCGTGGTGAGGTTGTTTAAGCGGATAAAGCGTTGGACTTGTCGTGCGCTGTCATCTGTGTTTTCTGCGACTGCATTATCAGCGCGGAAATTCGTGCCAACTTGGCACGAATTCTTCCCAGGTCGCCCGGCTTTGCGCTTCATAGCTTCCATTTTCATTTGATAAGCCTTTGCTTTTTCGCTCGGCAGCAGCTTATCCCTTTGCCTGAGATTGCTGTCCACCATGATTATCACAGCGGTATCGTCATCGAGTTCACGAACAGTGGCGGGGATTCTCGTTATCCCTGCGCGTTTACAAGCTTCAACACGGTTATGCCCCGAAATTATTTCATATCCTTCTCCCGATTTATGCGGGCGGACAAGTATGGGCATCAAAACTCCATATTCGGAAACGCTTTCCACCATTTCCTGCATCTTTTCTTCGGGATACTCCTTGAAAGGGTGTTTCTCGAAGGGAACGAGGGTATCTACGGGCAGTTCTGTGAGCAGCGGCTTTTCACCGCTGCCGTCCGTAGGTTCAAAAAGATCATCGAGCGGTCTGAATGACACTTCCGATGCGCTCGATTTGTTTGTCATGCTCGATCACCTCTTTCGTAAATGCTTCGTATGCAATGCCGACAGGATTTCTCGGATCGTATCCGAACACGCTCTTGCCGCTTACATTGCTCTCGGTCATGCGGATGGACTTCGGTATCTCGGTATCGAACACCTTGATATAGTCGCCATAGCTTTCACGCAGCTTCATTACAAGCTCTTTCGTGAAGTTCAAGCGCTTGTCCATCATGGTGACGAGAACGCCCTCAATATAAAGAGAGGGGTTTATCTTCTTACGCGCCTTTGAAACCGTTTCAAGGAGCATTTGCAGACCGGCATTTGAAAAGAACTCCGGCTGAGTGGGGATTAGAACGCTGTTCGCCGCTGTAAGCGCGTTCAGCGCGAGAACGTTTAAG
>JAFWVQ010000023.1 GCA_017523925.1 Clostridia bacterium | reverse complement strand
TGACACCGCTGCGGACC
Organism: Clostridia bacterium; assembly: GCA_017523925.1. Lineage (GTDB taxonomy): Bacteria > Bacillota > Clostridia > Christensenellales > CAG-138 > PeH17. The sequence goes on along the minus strand of JAFWVQ010000023.1, from coordinate 7,514 downwards.
TCACCATCATGGAGGAAGGCACCGAGTTCATCGGCAGGCTGACCAATGGCGGCAAGCTCCCCATGATCACCTCCTGCTCGCCCGGCTGGATCAAGTTCTGCGAGCATTACTATCCCGAGTTCACCGAAAACCTGTCCACCTGCAAATCGCCCCAGGGCATGTTCGGTGCAATGGTCAAGAGCTACTATGCCGAGAAGGCGGGCATCGATCCCAAGGATATCGTAACCGTTTCCATCATGCCCTGCACCGCGAAGAAGTTCGAGCTTTCCCGCGAGGAGATGCAGAACAAGGACGGCCTCAGGGACATCGACGTTTCGCTCACCACCCGCGAGCTCGCTTCCATGATTAAGCGCGCGGGCATCAAGTTCACCGAGCTGCCCGATGAGACCGCCGATCCCGTATTCGGCATCGCATCCGGCGCCGGCCACATCTTCGGCGCAACCGGCGGCGTTATGGAGGCGGCTCTGCGCACCGTGGTTGAAAAGGTCACCGGCAAGCCCCTTGAAAAGCTGGAGTTCAACGAGGTTCGCGGCCTGAAGGATATCAAGGAAGCCGAGTACGACGTTGCGGGCATCAAGGTGCGCGTGGCTGTTACCAGCGGCCTTGAGAATGCCGCAAAGCTGCTCGATATGGTCAAGAACGGCGAGAGGGATTACCACTTCATCGAGGTCATGGCCTGCCCCGGCGGCTGCGTAAACGGCGGCGGTCAGCCCCATCAGCCCGGTTACGTCCGCAACAATATGGACCTGCGCGCGGTTCGCGCCGCCGGTCTGTACGGTGAGGACGAGGCGATGACTCTCCGTAAGTCCCACGAGAACCCCGTTATGAAGGAGCTCTATGAGTACCTTGGCGAGCCCAACGGCCACAAGTCCCACGAGCTGCTCCATACCCACTACACCAAGAGGGGTCTCTACAACAAATAATCAGAGCTGATGCTCTCGTCGAAAGCCGACGCGGAGGACGCGCGAAAGCGCGTTCTCCGTTTTTTTGCCGTGCGGCGTATTTTTTATGAAGAAGGTGGAATAAATAAGGAAAATACGAAGAAAGAGCGCATGAGAAATGCCCACGCTTTTTATTAGAACGATACTGGTATTTTCGCTGATGTTCGCGGTGCTCAGGCTGATGGGCAAGCGGCAGATCAGCGAGATGCAGCCCTTCGATTTCGCCGTAACGCTTTTGATCGCGAACCTTGCCTCGATCCCGATGAGCGAGCCCGCAGTGCCGCTTTTCTATGGGCTCGTGCCGATAATCGGGCTGTTCATCGTGCAAAGGCTCGTTTCCTACGCTTCTCTAAAGAGCGAAAAGCTGCGAAAGCTGATCTGCGGTCACCCCCTTTTGATAATCGAGAAGGGCGTGGTGAATGAAAGCGTGATGCGCGCCGCCAGGTACAGCTTGACCGACCTAACGGAGCAGCTTCGGCTGAAGGACGTGTTTTCGCTTTCGCAGGTGGAGTATGCGATACTCGAAACCAACGGCAGCCTGAGCGTGCTTGTGAAGTCCGCCGAGCAGCCGCCGACCTGCGCACAGCTCAAGGTGGAAACGCAGGCGGGGTCCCCGGCGCTGCTGCTTGCTGCGGACGGCAGCGTGGATGAGTTCGCGCTCGCCCGGGCCGGCATGAGCCGAGAAACGCTGGAGCTTCTTGTTAAAAAAGCCGGGATAGAGCGAATGGAGGACTGCCTTTTTGCTGTTTGGAACGGCGGCGCGCTGCATATCCAAAAAAAGCGCGCCAAGGGGGCGCAGGGAAGGGAGGAGGCGCTGTTTATCGATACGGGCGCGGGAAGGAGTGCGGAAGAAGATGGACGAAGGGCAGGGAAAGAAGGGAAAAAAGGGAAAAAAGGAAAAGCGGGAAAAGCGGGCGAAATCGGGAAAAGCGGGTGAAAGCAAAGGGTATGAGGAAAGGTAAAGCTATGCGGGATGAGCGCTTTGTAGAGGCGCATACGGAAAAGCTTCTTCGCACGCAGGCGCGGGCGGGGAGGCTGGCGCTCTGCGCATTCGCGCTGCTGCTTGCGGCAAGCTTCGTTTTTTCCACTCTCAGCATCGCATCGCTCGAGCGCAGGCTCGGTCCGCTGCTCGACGAGGCGCATGAAGCCGCGCAGGCGGGGGAGCTCGAGCGGGTCGAGCGTGCGGCACGGCGGATCGACGCGGTGCTTCGCGCATATGAGAGCGCGATGAAGATCTACGCGAGCCATAGGGATATAACCGATCTGATGCGCTGCTCGGGCGAGCTCACCGCGCTCGGCGCTTCGGGGGAGAGGGACGATTACCTCGAATCCATCGCGGGCATTCGTGCGCTGATCGGCATGCTTGAAGAAAACAACCGCGTTTGCATCGGGAACATTCTTTGAGTGCGAAGAAAACGTGAAAACAATATATCGAAAGAACGCGAAAATTTTTTTCGCTAAAAAGCAGGGATTCGGGATTTTGTGTCGAATTATAGTTAGCAAGAAAGAAAGGCGCGCCGATCATATTCACATTATCCGCGGCTTCCGTTCCGATTTTATTACGAAGCGTGGTGAGAGAAGCATGGCATTTCCCGAGACTTGGATGAACGAGCTTATGAATAAAAACGAGATCGTTTCGGTGATCTCGGAATACACGCATCTTTCGCCCAAGGGCGGCAGGATGTGGGGGCTCTGTCCATTCCATCCGGAGCGCACGGCTTCGTTCTCGGTATCGCCCGATAAGCAGCTTTTCCATTGTTTCAGCTGCAAGGCGGGCGGCAGCGTTATCCAGTTCGTGATGCAGGCGGAAAACCTCTCCTATCCCGATGCGGTGCGCTTCCTCGCGCAGCGCGTGGGAATGGACCTGCCGGACGAGGTGAACGACGCAAAGCTGCGGGCGGACAAGGCGCTTCGCGACAGGCTCTACGACGCGAACAAGGCCGCCGCGAAATTCTATTGTGAGATGCTGCTCGGCGAGCAGGGCGCAAAGGCGCGAAGCTATCTGCTGAACCGCGGCATCGACGGCAGAACGGCCGTCCGCTTCGGCCTGGGGTACTCCCCTCCGGATTGGGACGCGCTCTTCGTGCATCTGACGGGCCTCGGCTTCACGAGGGGCGAGCTGATCAAGGCCGGCCTCTGCATTAAGGGCAGGCAGGACGAGAACAAAACTTTCGATTTTTTCCACGACAGGCTGATGTTTCCGGTCATAAACGATCGGGGCAGGGTGCTGGCGTTCGGCGGAAGAACTCTTGATAAGGACGGCGAGCCCAAGTATATGAACACGGGCGACACGCTGATCTACAACAAGCGGCACAACGTGTACGCCATAAACATGATGAAGGGCAAGAAGCTCGATGAGCTGATAATGTGCGAGGGCTATATGGACGTTATCAGCCTCCATCAGCACGGCATCGACAACGCCGTTGCCTCGCTCGGCACTGCGCTCACGAGCCAGCAGGCCAAGCTTATCGGCCGATTCGCCGCAAGGGCAGTCTATGCCTACGACGGCGACGCGGCGGGGCAGAAGGCGATGCTTCGCGGAGTGGACGTGCTCTCGGAGTGCTCGGTCGAGCCCCGCGTGATGGTCATCCCGGGCGGGCTCGATCCCGATGAATACATCAGAAAATACGGAAGGGACGCTTTTCTCGCCCTCAAGGATTCCACTATCACGGCCGTGCAGTTCAAGCTGAACTATATCGAGGGCGAGACCGGGCTTTCCACGCCGGACGGCAGGCAGAAATACGCAACGCGCGCCTGTACGCTGCTCTCGAGGCTCGAGCCCGTTGAGCGCGACCGCTATATAAGGGTGGTTTCCGAGCGCAGCGGCATCGGAGTGGACGTGATACGCGAGCAATGCGGCATCGCATCCGTGAATATCGCGGAAAAGGAGCCGCAAAGGCTCGTTTCAAACGGCTATAAAAGGCAGCATGATTTCGACAGGCGCGTTAAAACCGAGATAATGCTCGCCGCCTGCATGCTGCGATCCGCACAAACGCGCGATGAGATAACGCGGCTTTCGGGCTATTCCGACGAGCTTTTCACCGAGCCCGGGCTGCGAGCGCTTATTGCAAGGCTGACGGGCGCGAAGAGAGACGGCGGCGAAGCCGAGCTTCGGCTCATACTCTCGGAGCTCGAGGATGAATCATCCGACGCGGCGGGTGGAGCGGCTTCGCAGGCGGAGGAGATAGCGAACCCGGTTGAGACTGCAAGGGACTGCATAAACGCGCTTGTGCTCGAAACCTGCGAGGCGCGAATGCTTGCCCTCTCCGAGCGGATACGGGGAGAGAGCGACCAGGCAAAGCGCGGCGAGCTGCTTGCGGAGCAGATGCAGCTGCTGAACACGATCCGCGCGCTGAAGAATGCATAGCGCTTCTTACTTGCGCTGCATCAAAATAATACATGCAAAAGATAATACCAAGGAGGTACGGATAAAATGGCAAATGAAGAAAGACGCAGCCCCATGCATAAGGTGGACGAGCTTATCGAACGCGGCAAGGACAAGGGCGAGCTGACCTATAAGGAGGTCATCGACACGCTCGGCAGCGACCTTATGGAGCTGGACGTTGAGCAGATGGAGGATGTTTACGATCGTTTCGAGGATGCAAACATCGACGTTGTTGAGGAGGTGGACCAGGCCGAGATCGCTTCGGATGAAACCATCGAGATCAGCGCGAAGATGGCGGCAAGCGAGGGCATCTCGATCGACGATCCCGTTCGCATGTACCTCAAGGATATCGGCAAGGTGCCGCTTCTCTCCGAGCCCGAGGAAAAGGACATCGCGCAGCGCATGGCGGATGGCGACGAGGAGGCCAAAAGGCAGCTCACCGAAGCGAACCTGCGCCTCGTGGTCTCCGTTGCAAAGCGCTACGTGGGCAGGGGGATGCAGTTCCTCGATCTGATCCAGGAGGGCAACCTCGGCCTTATCAAGGCGGTGGATAAATTCGATTACCGCAAGGGCTATAAGTTCTCCACCTACGCCACGTGGTGGATCAGGCAGGCAATAACAAGGGCGATCGCCGACCAGGCGCGCACGATCCGAATCCCCGTGCATATGGTCGAAACCATCAATAAGCTCGTTCGCGTGAACCGCCAGCTTCTTCAGGAGCTCGGAAGGGAGCCCAGACCCGACGAGATCGCCGAGGAGATGGGTTACAGCGAGGAGAAGGTGCGCGAGATAATCAAGATCGCGCAGGAGCCCGTTTCGCTCGAGACCCCGATCGGCGAGGAGGAGGACAGCCATCTTGGCGACTTCATCCCCGATGACGACGCCCCCGCGCCGGACAGCATGGCCACCCACGCGATGCTGCAAAAGCAGCTCTCCGAGGTGCTCAATACGCTCACCCCGCGTGAAGCGCGCGTTTTGAGGCTGCGCTACGGCCTTATCGACGGCAGAAACCGCACGCTCGAGGACGTGGGCAAGGAGTTCAACGTGACCCGCGAGCGCATCCGCCAGATCGAAGCGAAGGCCCTTCGTAAGCTCAAGCACCCCTCCAGGAGCAAGAGACTGAAGGATTATATCGAGTAAGAATAGAATTTGCGCAGATAACTGAAAATGATGCTGAAAGGGGCTGTTGCACAAGCAAAAGGATTGCGTACAACAGCCCCTTCGATTAGAATTATTTTATCATACCAATTGAAATCACAGAAATTCCGAAGGAATTTCAACCACAACTATTCATTATTCATTATTCACTATTCACTAAGCCTACTTTCCATCAGGAAAGCTCGTAAAGCTGCCCCTTTCCACCTCGGGCATGCCGTACTTTTCCTTCGCATCAGAGATAGCGTTCACCATGAAAACGATGTTCCTTGCAAGGTTGCGCATGGTTTGCAGCCCTTCCTTATCCTTGCGAACGTCCTCGGCGGTGAAGCCGTGCACCATGTTCCAATAGGTGCTCGAAGCAACGGGCATTCCGCTGATGGTGAAATACTTGTTCAGCGCATCGAATGAAGCGGTGTTGCCGCCGCGCCTTGCGCTGACTACGCTTGCTCCAACCTTCATATGCTTTGAAAAATGCGTGCTGTAAAAGAGCCTGTCGAGGAAGGAGAGGATCGTTCCGTTCGGCGAAGCGAAATACACGGGGCTGCCGACCACCAGCGCATCCGCCTGCTCAAGCTTCGGGGCGATCTCGTTCACCTCGTCATCGAAAACGCATTTGCCTGTTTCGCCGCATCTGTTGCAGGAAATGCAGCCGCGAACGGCCTTGTTTCCGATATGCACGAGCTCGCAGGAAAAGCCGCTTTCCTCGAAAACGCGCATCATCTCCGAGAGCGCCTCGGCGGTGCAGCCGTCCTTATGCGGGCTTCCGTTTATCAAAAGAACCTTTTTCATATTTGCCTCCGTTTGCCTTTCGGCTTGTTTTTCATTATTATACTTTATGCGCGGCGGCGGGTCAATCCCGCTTTTTGTTTTAGTTCGCCGAATAATACATTTTCGCGCCGCTATTGTATTCTTCGCGCCTTTGTGGTATCATTCTTCGGGCGCGAAGATCGGTTTTTTGCGCTATGAATAAACTGCTCTGAGGAAAATATGCTTTACCTTATCCTTGCGGTGCTCGCAAGCTCCGCCGTTTCGATAATCATGCGCCACGGCGAGGGCAGAGTTAAAAACAACTTCGCCATGTTCATGGCAAATTATTTCGTTTGCAGCGCGATCGCGCTTTTCTTCGTGCTTTCGGGGGATAAGCCCGTTTCGGGCGAGGGCTTCCCGTTCGCGCTGCTGCTCGGCGCGCTGTCGGGCGTTCTGTACCTGACGAGCTTCGTGTTTTTGAAATACAATATCACGCGAAACGGCGTTATGCTCGCTTCGGTTTTTATGAAGCTCGGCGTGATAATTCCGCTTCTTATCGCGATAATCTTCTTTGGGGAAAGCCCGAGCGCGGTGCAGATAATCGGCTTCATCATAGCCGCCGCCGCGATAATCGTGATCTATTTTGAAAAGGATACGGAGAAGAAAAAGCGCAAGGGGCTTTCTTCGGCGGCGCTGCTGATCCTGCTTTTCATAGTCGGCGGCTTCACGAATTCGCTTGCGAATATCTATGATAAGCTCGGCGCGGCGCAGTTCAAGAATCACTATATGCTGTTCATCTTCTTCTCGGCGTTCCTTCTGAGCGCGGCGGTAACGCTTATCAAAAAGCGCGGCGTGCATAAATACGACCTGATCTACGGCGCGGCGATCGGCGTTCCGAACTATTTTGCAACAAGGCTTCTTATCCTCTCGCTCTCGTCCGTGCCGGCGGTGATAGTCTATCCCGTCTATAACGTTGGCGCGATAGTGCTGATCGGCCTTGCGGGAATGTTCATCTTCCGCGAAAGCGTGAAGGGCAGAAGGCTTATCGGGTATCTTATGATAATCGCTTCGCTGATACTTCTGAATATCTGAAATAGAATAAACGCTGCAAATTAAAAGCGCCCGGCTTTGAGCTTGGGCGCTTGAAGTTGGCTTCAAGTCAATGTTTTCCGCATCACGGGATGCGTTCGGCGTTTCGGGCTCATCCCTTTTTGTAAACAGAATCCTTGTATTGCAGCCAGAACTCATCTATTGTATCAAAGAGTCCGCTCTCCTCAACAACG
>JAFWVQ010000022.1 GCA_017523925.1 Clostridia bacterium | reverse complement strand
TGACCGTCTTTCAGATTTACGAAGGCACCGGCGAATGGTTTGATCTCTCGAAAGAGCCGATTGAACGCGCCTCTTTCACTTTCGGTGGAGCAACAGAGAAATCGGAAGGATACTTCATTACGGACGCCTGTATCGGCTGCGGAAGCTGCGCGGCTGTTTGCCCTCAGAACTGCATCAATGCTGAATGCATTCCCTATGTGATCGAACAGGAGCATTGCCTGCATTGCGGGAACTGCACGGAGGCGTGCCCTGTGGGAGCGGTAGAAAGAAGGTAATTCCATGAAGGAGAAAGCACTACAAGAACAAAGGCTCGATACGCTGGTGGAAGCGTTTAAGGCAGATTCCGTTCAATATAAGGATTTACAGACGCCGGAGGATAACGAGGGCAAAAGACGAATCCTCCGTTCCCTGATGAACATTCGTATGCCTCGAAAAATGAATGATTCCATCCTTAAAGTGCAGGACGAATACCTTCGGGAGCGTATCCGTGAAAATGGAGTTGTAAGCCTTGCGGATATTCCGGAGATCAAGGACGGAATGTCGATCTGGCAGGGTGATATTACAAGGCTATCCGTTGACGCCATCGTGAACGCCGCAAATTCGCAGATGCTCGGCTGCTTCGTCCCGATGCACACCTGCATCGACAACTGCATTCACACCTTTGCAGGGGTGCAGTTGCGGGCTGAATGCAATCGGCAGATGAATCAGCTTCGCATTCGCTATGGCAGAGATTACGAGCAGCCGACCGCTGTTCCTATGCTGACGGACGGATATAACCTGCCGGCGAAGAAGATCGTCCATGTTGTCGGCCCCATTGTAGAAGATCGGCTGACTCCTGCGCTGGAGAAGGATCTGGCAGACTGCTATCGTAACACGCTTGATCTCTGCGCCGAGAACGGGCTGCGCAGCGTGGCTTTCTGCTGTATTTCAACAGGCGTATTCCGCTTTCCGAACCAGCGGGCAGCGGAAATTGCGGTCGAAACGGTAAGTAAGTGGCTGGTTGAACACAAGGGACGGATTGACCGAGTGATTTTCAACGTGTTCAAAGACGAGGATAAAGCATACTATGAAGAACTATTACACTAATCTACCAAACGGCTATCTGGAATCGATACAAAAAGGAATCGCCGCAGTGCGCACTTACGACCTTCGCATGTCTCATGGGATAGGATCGCGGGACGAACAGATCGCAAGGCTGAAAAATGAGCTCGAAACAGCAGATGCTATCGTTGTCGGAGCAGGGGCGGGCCTTTCCACGGCGGCCGGTTTTACTTACGCCGGGGATCGTTTCAAAAGGTGTTTTTCCGATTTTGAAGAAGTATTCGGCTTTCACGATATGTACACCGGTGGCTTTGTTGTGATGAATGCGGAGCCTGAAGTTATGTGGGCATATTGGGCAAGACACATTTACTTCAACCGTTATATCCCTGCTCCGAAGCCCGTTTATCAGGATCTACTGGTCTTGCTGGATGGCAAAGACTATTTCGTGATCACCACCAACGTGGATCACCAGTTCCAGCGTGCGGGCTTCGACAAAAAGCGGCTGTTCTATACGCAGGGAGATTACGGTCTGTTCCAGAGCGTTGATCCAAAGGTGCAGGAAACCTTCGACAACGAGGAGTGGACGATGCGGGCCATGGAAGCGCAGGGATTTGTCAGAGATGAAGCCGGCATATTCCAAGTTCCGGAGAAAGGCACGATCTCTATGAAGCTGCCGACAGAACTGATCCCCACTGCTCCAAATGGCGATCCGGTCACGATGAATCTTCGTACGGACGATACCTTTGTTGAGGATGCCGGATGGCGCAAAGCGTCAGCTGCATATTCCGATTTCCTGCGCAGACACGAAAACCTGCATGTGCTGTTTCTGGAGATCGGAGTTGGAGCCAATACCCCGGTCATCATCAAGTATACCGTCTGGCAGATGACAAGAGACAACAGGCAGGCCTTTTATGCCTGCGTGAATTATGACGAAGCAGTATGTCCAAAAGAGATAGAACAGCGGTCTATCTGTATTCACGGAGACGCTGGAGAAATTCTTCGTATGCTCAAATGAAAGGTTGCTTTTTTTGATTTGCACAGTAGTATAAGAGTACTGTGTGACAACACAGTGACAACAAAAATCTTGATAGTCCAAGATTTATAGGTAATGCGAATAATCCTGATAATCTGTGCTAAATGACCAATACAAAATCGTTTAGCTCACGGGTCCAGGGAGCGAGTGGGAATGATGTATCGAACTCAAAAAAGCCAAGAAATACATGGCTTTTTTGAACTTCAAATCCCTCTTTGATAACAAATTGATAACAAGCCTTATATGATGAATCATTCCGATTCCGACCGGTTGCCCGGTAAAGGAATGATCCCGAGAGGTTTGTTGGAAGTAAATCCGTATTATAAAGCCCTTCGCTGTGGATTTGCAGCGGAGGGCTTTTGGATCTTTGGCACAGACAAAGGCATTCGACCTTTACATCATAATACTTTATAATGCTTCATAATACTTTCTCATCTTCTTGGCCATCGGCGTGCCGCGCTTTTCAAGGACGATGGAACGATCCAAGTAATCCGTGCCGAAAACAGCAAAGCATTCTCGTTTCATCCTGCTTTGATCTGCGCGCCCGCGCCGCTCAATCCTGCTCGCCGAGCCTTGCTGCCATATCGAGCAGCGCATCGCCGATCTCGGCCTTGGCCTGCGGGGTGAGGTAGCTGTGGCTGCATCCGCTCAGCAGCCGCGTTTTTGCGCCGAGCTTGTTTTGCGCGTGCAGGCGGCTTTTGCGGCCGACTATCTCATCCAGCTCCGAAAAGCAGAACAGCGTTTCGCTCGGCAGGGCAAAGCTTTGCTTCCGCGCCCGGCGGATCAGCTTCAAAAGCTCCAGATAGGGGCGCGAGCAGAAAAGGTACAGGAAGGGATGCTTGGCGGATACTCCGTTCAGCTCGCGATCGGCGGTGATGAACGGATCGTCGGTGCGGTAATCCTCCAAGCTGGCCAGCACGGCGTATTTTACGCTGCGATGCGTGAAGTGAACGTGGAACGGGCAGCACAGCAGCAGCATGCCCGACAGGCAGCCGAGCTTTTTGTTGGCGAAAAGGCCGAGCAGGCAGCCCATCGAATGCCCAACGAATATCACGCGCTCGCAAAGCTCGCTCATCTCGGCGCATTCCTTCTCAACGGCATCGAGCCACTGCTCGGCCCGCACCTTGCGAAATTCCGCGGTGGTCTTGCCGTGACCCGGAAGCAGCAGGTTGCGAACGCGCACCCCGTCGGGCAGGCGCTCGATGAGATGCTCGAACTGAACGGGGCTGCTCTGTATCCCGTGCGCGAATACTATTCCAATGCGGTAGGGTTTCATTCCGCCTCCCAAATCATTTCTCTAAATAAGATTATACACCAAATCGGGCCGCGTGTCAGCATGTATTCGCGGCCTTTGCGATCCGATCGCGAGAGCAGCCCTTCTTTTCGAGCCGCCCTGCACGGTGTCTTGCCCCCTTATTCTGCCCAAAACGATCAATTTTAATCAAAAATGAGCGAATTTGCAAAAAAAATTTTATTTTTATGCGCGAAAATGCTTGACTTTGAGCGAGAATAGGTATAATATATGGACGAGGTGATAAAAATGCTGGCACAAGAAAGGCACAAAATAATACTCGATCAACTCGATGCGGAGGGTACTGTAACGGTCGCAAAGCTCGTAACGTTGCTCGATGCATCCGAAGCCACGATCAGGCGCGATCTCGGCGCGCTCGCAAAGGCGGGCAAGCTGAACAAGGTCTTCGGCGGCGCAACGGCGATCCGCAGGATGGGTCTTGTTGAGGAAAGCGTGGCAAGGCGCGAAGCCGTGATGTTTGAAGAAAAGAACGCCATCGCCGCCTATGCCGCGGGGCTGATCACGGACGACGACTTCGTTTTCATCGATTCGGGAACGACCACGGCCTGCATGATCCCGCATCTTACGAACACAAAAGCAACCTACGTTACCAACGGCGTGCTCCATGCGTACAGGCTCCTTCAGGCGGGCTTCACCGTCTACCTGATCGGAGGAAGGGTCCGCAGCTCGACCGAAGCGGTGGTCGGCGCGGAGGGTCTGCGCGGGCTGCTGAAATACAATTTCACCAAGGCCTTTATGGGCACGAACGGCATAACGCCGGATGAAGGCTTTACCACGCCGGACGTGGAGGAGGCGAGCATAAAAAGCAGCGTCATCGAGCGCAGCTTCATATCGTTCGTTCTCGCGGATCATACGAAATTCAACCGCGCCTTCTCCGTCACGTTCGCGCCGATAGACGCCTGCTGCATACTGACCGACCGGATGCCCAAGGGCAGCTTCGGCGATAAAGTGATAATCAAGGAGGTGAAAGGATGATCTACACCGTAACTCTGAACCCGTCCATAGACTACGTCGTGCATCTCGATCGGCTTGTGGAAGGCATCACCAACCGCACGAGCGGCGAGGAATACTACTTCGGCGGCAAGGGCATCAACGTTTCGCACGTGCTTGCGGAGCTGGACCTCGACAGCACGGCGCTCGGCTTCGTTGCGGGCTTCACGGGCGAGGCGATCGAAAAGGGCACCGCGCGTGAACGCATCAAAACCGATTTCATCCATCTTAATAGCGGCGTTTCAAGGATCAATGTCAAGATCAAATCCGAAACGGAGACCGAGATAAACGGGCAGGGTCCGCATATCGACGACGAGGCGCTCGAGCAGCTCATGCTCAAAACGGATGCGATCGCGGACGGCGACACGCTGATAATCTCGGGAAGCATCCCGAAGACCATGCCGGACGACGTTTACGAAAGGATACTCGAAAGGCTGAAGGGGCGAAGCATACGAATAGTTGTGGACGCAACGAAAAAGCTGCTCGTTAATTCGCTCAAATACCGTCCCTTCATGATAAAGCCCAATCGCCAGGAGATATCGGAGATCTTCGGCGTTGAGGTGAACGACGAGGAGACCACCCTCACCTATGCGCGCGAGCTCAAGCGGATGGGCGCGATGAACGTGCTCGTTTCGCTGGGCGGCGACGGCGCGATGCTGCTTGATGAGTTCGGCAAGGTGCATCTCGAGGGCGCATTGAAGGGCAGGGTGCTGAACACCGTCGGTTCGGGCGATTCGATGGTAGCCGGCTTCGTTGCCGGTTATATAAGAACAAACGACTATGCCTACGCGCTGCGGCTCGGCAGTGCGTGCGGCAACGCCACCGCATTCCTCGACGGGCTTGCCACGAGGGAGAAGATAGCAGAGCTCATGGCTCGATTTGAAACGAAAAATCAATAGGAGGAAAGAAAATGAGAATCACCGATCTGCTCAAAAAAGAAGGCATCGGCATCGGAGCCGCTCCCGCAAGCAAGGCGGAAGCGATCGACCTGCTGATCTCCCTTCACGAAAAATGCGGCAATCTCAAAGACCGCGCCGCATACCGTGAAGGCATCCTCAAGCGCGAAGCGATGGGCACCACCGCGATCGGCATGGAGATCGCCATACCCCACGCAAAGAGCGAGGCCGTAAAGGCGCCCGCGCTCACCGCGATCACCGTTCCCTCGGGCGTGGACTATGATTCGCCCGACGGAGACCCCTGCAAGCTCCTGTTCATGATCGCCGCCACCACCGACGGCGACGTGCATATGGAGGTGCTAGCCCGCATGATGCAGCTTCTTATGGACACCGAGTTCACCGAGAAGCTGAAAGGCGCCCGCACTCCCGCGGAGTTCCTTGCGCTCATTGATGCGAAGGAGACCGAGAAATTCCCCGAGGAAGTGAGTGCGAAGAAGGCCGCTGCCGCACCCGCGGCCAAGCAGGGCTACCGCATCCTCGCCGTGACCGCATGCCCCACGGGCATCGCTCATACCTACATGGCGGCGGAGGCGCTCAATAAGGCCGGCGAGAAGCTCGGCATCCCGATCAAGGTCGAAACGAACGGCTCCGGCGGCGCAAAGAACGTGCTCACCGCCGAGGAGATCGCAAACTGCGACGGCATAATCATCGCAGCGGATAAGAGCGTTGACACCGCGAGATTCGACGGCAAGCCGGTCTGGTCCACCAAGGTGGCGGACGGCATCCATAAGCCCGAGGAGCTCATAAACAGGATCGTGAACGGCGAAGCGCCCGTATTCAAGGCCGATAAGAAGGCCGAAGCGACCGCCGATATCGGAAACGAGAGCTTCGGACGCAAGCTCTATAAGCACCTTATGAACGGCGTTTCGCATATGCTGCCCTTCGTCGTTGCCGGCGGCATATTCATCGCGATCGCGTTCCTTATCGACGCGGCGGCCGGCGTTGAGGCGGCGGGCAACTCCGCTTTCGGCTCGGTCACCCCGGTTGCGGCATGGTTCAAGTCGATGGGCGGCTACGCCTTCAACTTCATGCTCCCAATTCTCGCGGGCTTCATCGCAATGTCCATAGCCGACAGGCCGGGTCTGCTCGTCGGTATCGTGGGCGGCTATCTCGCCGCGAACGGCGCCACCTTCCCCGATCCCGGCGCTGTTGCGACCACTCCCTCCGGCTTCCTCGGCGCGCTGCTCGCGGGCTTCCTCGCGGGCTGGCTGCTCAAGCTGTTTGAGAAGCTCTGCGACGGGCTTCCCCGTGCGCTCGAGGGCCTCAAGCCCGTGCTCATCTACCCCCTTGCCGGTCTCGGCATTGTTGCCGTGATGATGTGCGCTGTAAACCCCATTATGGGCATCATCAACAACGCGCTCTCCGACGGTCTGCTCTGGCTCAATCAGCATAATCTCGGCGTGCTCCTCGGCTGCATCCTCGGCGCGATGATGTCCATCGACATGGGCGGCCCGCTCAACAAGGCTGCCTACGTATTCGGCACCGGCATGCTTGCCGCCGCCACCACCGAAAGCTACCAGGTCATGGCCTCCGTCATGATCGGCGGCATGGTGCCCCCGCTTGCGATCGCGCTTTCCACTATATTCTTCAAGAACCGCTGGACTGCGGATGAGAGGAAGAACGGCGTTGTGAACATCGTAATGGGTCTTTCCTTCATCACCGAGGGCGCGATCCCCTATGCGGCGTCCTACCCGCTCAAGGTCATCCCCTCCTGTGCGCTCGGCTCCGCCGTTGCGGGCGGCCTCTCCTGGCTGTTCAGCTGCACGCTCATGGCGCCCCATGGCGGCATCTTCGTTGTGCCCACCATCGGCAAGCCCCTGCTCTACCTGCTCGCGCTCGCGATCGGCGCCGTGGTCGGCATGCTCATGCTCGCCATCCTCAAGCGCCCCAACAAGGAAGAGAAATGAGGGAAAAGGTCCTGAGCCAAGCTCGGCCTTCCTCACAGCGATGCAATAATGCAATAAATCATTCTGAAAAGGAGATAAATCATGGTACAGAAGCATTTTACCGTTATCAACGCGCAGGGCTTCCATATGCGCCCCGCCACCAACTTCGCCACCGCGATGGCGGCCCATCCCTGCACCGTGACCATCAGGTTCAACGGCAAGGAGATCAACGCCAAGAGCCCCATGCTCATCATGGCCGCCTGCATCAAGGTGGGCAGTGAGATCGACGTCGTTTGCGACGGCGAGGGCGAGAACGATGCGCTTGCGGCAGCCGCCGAGATGATCGAGGGCGGCTTCGGCGAGTAAGCAAATTTCCTTTGGCGCGGTCTCCTTCATCGGGGCCGCGCCGCATATTATGGATTCGATCGAAAGAGGTGAATAAAATGATAAAGGGCACAGCCGCATCGGACGGCATCGGCATCGGCAAAATACTGCTGATAGAGGAAGCGTCGCTCGAATTCACGCCCCATCCCGTGGAGGACCCGGCGGCGGAGGTGGAAAGATTCCGCAGCGCAGTGAACACCCTTATCGCCCAAACCGAGCGCGACGCCGCGATGCTTCGCGAAACGGCGGGGGAGAAGGAGGCGCTTATCATGGAGGGGCATATCTCCCTGCTGAACGATCCCGCGCTCAAGGGCGAGACCGAGAACCTCATCATGGGCGGGCAGTGCGCCGAGGAGGCGTATTCGAGCATGTGCGATATGTTCGTAGGCATATTCTCCTCCATGGAGGATGAGATGATGCGCCAGCGCGCGGCGGACGTGCGCGATATAAAGGCGGGGCTTTTGAGGATACTGCTCGGCGTTCGCGAGGTCAGGATAAGCGATGCGCCGAAGGGCACGGTCATCCTCATAAAGGAGCTCACCCCCTCCGTTACCGCAGGCATCAAAAAGGGCAATATCGTTGGCATAATCACCGAGACCGGCGGCAAGACCTCCCATTCGGCGATCCTTGCAAGGGCGCTTGAGATACCCGCGGTGCTCAGCGCTGCAAACGCGGTATCGCGGCTTGAAAACGGGCAGCCCGTGATCGTGGACGGAAGCGCCGGCATCGTGATCCCCGATCCGTCGTTCGATCAGCTCAATGAATACACCGAGAAGCGCGAAGCCTACCTTCGCGAGCGCGCGGAGCTCGAGCAGTTCCGCGGCAGAAGAACGCTCGGCGCGGACGGCGCGGAGTATGAGCTCGTTTGCAACATCGGCAAGCCCGAGGATGCAAACAAGGTGCTGGATCACGACGGCGAGGGCGTCGGGCTGTTCCGCACGGAGTTTCTTTTCATGGACAGAAGCGCGATCCCGACAGAGGAGGAGCAGTTCGCGGCCTATCAGCAGGCGGCGCTGATCCTCAAGGGCAAGCCGCTCATCATTCGCACACTGGATATCGGCGGCGATAAGGAGATACCTTACTTGGGGCTCGAGAAGGAGGAAAACCCCTTCATGGGCTTCCGCGCGATCCGCTACTGCCTCAAAAACAGGGAGCTTTTCAAGACCCAGCTTCGCGCGATACTGCGTGCGAGCGCATTCGGCGATATCAAGATCATGTTCCCGCTCATAACCTGCGTTGAGGAGCTTCGCGCGGGCAAGGCGCTGGTGGAGGAGACCAAGAAGGAGCTGACGGTGCTCGGCATACCGTTCAACAAGGATATCGAGGTCGGCATCATGGTCGAAACCGCAGCGGCCGCGATGATATCGGACGTGCTTGCGAAGGAGGCCGCCTTCTTCAGCATCGGCACGAACGATCTCACCGGCTACACAATGAGCTGCGATCGCGGAAATGCGAACGTCGCCTATCTCTACTCCGCGCTTCAGCCGGCCGTGCTGCGCATGATCGAGCGCACGATCCGCTGCGGCAGGCAGGCGGGCATCCCCGTGGGCATGTGCGGCGAGGCGGCGGCAAACGAGATGCTGATCCCGCTGCTGATGTCGTTCGGCCTCACGGAGTTCAGCGTTTCCGCACCGAGCGTGCTTCGCACGCGCAAATGCATCTCCCGCTGGACCAAGCTCGAGGCGGACGGGATCGCCGAAAAGGCGATGAGCCTTGCAACGGAGCAGGAGGTCGCGGATTACCTTTCCAAGGTCGTTTCGGCAGCAAAATGATCGCGCGATAAATGCGGATCAAATAGGCAAAAAATAAAAAACACAAACCGCCGCTTGACAAATTCGGCGGCGCATGGTATAAAGTATTCGGAAGGGCTCGGCTCTTCCGAATACTGCTTTTTGGCTTCGAGCGGGAAGCGGCTCCGCCGTGCAGCGCGCGCCGAGAAGCGGTATCACATATCCTGTTAAACGAGGTATCCCGGGTTGATCATTCGCTGAACGCATTTCAGATCATAAGCTAAACGCATCGCGGCAAGGCGATGCCTGTTTCACATTGATTTCAGCGAGGTTTTCAAATGATACAATTAAACGGAGTTTCCATTTATCTTACCCTGAACGGGCGCGCGCTCGTTTCGGATATTTCCTTTACCCTGAACAGCGGCGATCGAACCGTCATCATCGGCGAGGAGGGCAACGGCAAGAGCACGCTTTTGAAGCTCATTTACGACCCCAAGCTCATCGAGGATCACGCCGAATACACCGGCAGCATCTCTAAAACGGGGCATAAGCTCGGCTATCTTTCGCAGGAGCTTCCGTCGGAGGAGCTTGAAAAAAGCGTTTGCGAGCTGATGGATATCCGCGAGGACGGCTGGCGCGCGGAGAGCCTTGCAGCAGAGCTCGGGCTTGATCCTCTCATCGTGCATGATACGCGCAGGGCAGCAACGCTTTCGGGCGGCGAACGGGTCAAGCTGCGCCTTGTGAGGCTGCTTCTTGACGAGCCGGATATGCTGCTGCTCGACGAGCCGACCAACGATATCGACATAGAAACGCTCGAGTGGCTCGAGGATTTCATCAAGCGCTTCGACGGCGGCGTGCTGTTCGTTTCGCATGATGAAACGCTGATCGAGAACGCGGCGAACGCGGTCATCCATCTCGAGCACATTCATCATAAAAAGTATTGCCGCCACACCGTCGCGAATATGCCGTACCGCGAGTACATCGAGGGCCGCGAGCGCAGCATGCTCCATCAGGAGCAGACCGCGAACAAGGAGCGTGAGCAGCAGCTGAAAAAGGAGGCGCGCTGGCAGGAGATCTACGATAAGGTGGAGAAGGCGCAGCGAAACGTCTCGAGGCAGGACCCGAGCACGGGCAGGCTTCTAAAAAAGAAGATGCATTCGGTTATGAGCCAGGGCAGGCGGCTTGAAAAGGAGCGCGAGAACATGACCGAGCTGCCGGTCACGGAAAGGCAGATCTTCCTCGACCTGCCCCCTGTGGAGATGCCGCGCAGAAAGGAGATACTGCGCTTTGAAACGGACGGACTTTTCGCGCCGAACGGCGATAGGCTGACCGATGGCTTCGAGCTGAACGTGGACGCAGCCGAGCATATCGCGATCATCGGGCGAAACGGCGTCGGCAAAACCACGCTCCTGCGCCTGATCGAAGCCGAGCTTTCGAAAAGGAAGGATATTCGCGTGTTCTACATGCCGCAGAATTATTTCGATCTGCTCGATGAAGCCTCCACTCCGGTGGAATTCCTTGCGCCGTCGCTTGAAAAAAGCGCGATCACCGAGGCGCGGACCTATCTCGGCAGCGTGCGCTTCACCGCCGATGAGGACGAAGCCCCGATAGGCAGGCTCTCGGGCGGGCAGAAGGCGAAGCTCCTGTTCGTAAAGATGGCGCTTTCGGGCTATAACGTGCTGCTGCTCGACGAGCCCACGCGCAATTTCTCGCCGCTCTCCAACCCCGTCATACGCGGCATCCTGCGCGCGTTCGGCGGCTGCATCATCAGCGTTTCGCACGATCGAAAGTTCATCCGCGAGGTCTGCGATAAGGTGTATCTTTTGAGCGAAAGCGGGCTGAACGAATGCGAGGCGTACTGAGCCGCGGAGGGCTTCGGAGGAACATTTCTTCAAACTGAACGAAAAACGCCATAATTACACGCGAACCTATGGTATAATATGTGGTATAATAGCTGCGATCGAAAAAGGGAGGAAAAGAGGCATGAAAACCTACGCTATTGCGGACATGCACGGCTATCCGCTTGAAAAATTCGAGGCTCTGCTGGAAAAAGCGGGCTTTACGGACGAGGATTATCTCTACGTGCTCGGCGACGTGGTGGACAGAAACGGAGACGGCGGCGTTCGCATGCTGCGCCGGCTTATGGATATGGACAACGCCGAGTTCATCCTCGGCAACCATGAGCATATGCTCCTGCTGTGCGAGTTTCTTTTCGACGGCAGCGATATCCCGCTTTGTGAACGCGACCACTTCGAGCTCTCCGCCTATGAGCATTACAAGCGCAACGGCGGCGGGGTAACGATCGAGAACCTTCTCGCGCTTCAAAAGGATGGGCCCGAGGCGATAAACGATATCCTCGATTTCATCCGCGAGGCGCCGAGCTATGCCGCCGTGAGCTGCGGCGGGCGCGATTTCATCCTCACCCATGCGGGCCTCGGCAATTTCTCGCCGAAAAAGAAGCTTTCGGAGTACACGCTAGAGGAGCTTGTCTGGACTCGCCCCACGATCGAGACCGAGTATTTTGACGATATCATAACCGTTTTCGGGCACACGCCCACGCTCTACTACGGCGAAGAGCATCGGGGCAGGATATTGAGAACGCGCACTTGGATCGATATCGACGCCGGCGCCGCAAGCCGCATCCCGCCCGCGCTGCTGAGGCTGGACGATCTCGAGGTGTTCTACGGCGACTGACGCTCGATCCGCGCCCTCGCCGATAAGCGATAAAACCGATAAAACGAGGTAAAAAATGATTTGTCCGAACTGCAATTCCAAAATAGACAATAGAAACACCACCTGCCCACTGTGCGGTGCGGAGCTGAGCGGAGCCGTTCGCGGCGGCGCATCGGGAGGCGGAACGCGCAACTTTGCCGCCCAAACCGCGGGAAACACGGGGCTTCTTTTCGGCGCAGCCGCAAGAGCCGCGCGCATAAATACGCCCGTTTCGGAGGATGAGCAGATCTCCGTGCGCGCTTACAACGGCGTACTGCTCGGCGTGCTGCTCTGGGGTCTGCTGGTGAACGTCGTTCTCTGTTCGACCGTCCATGGGCTCTACAACCATATCAACCCGATCGTGTTCGCGATCGGCTACGCCGTCTGTGCGCTTGCGGGCATCTTTATCTCGCGCAGGTCCTCCAACCCGTGGATAAGCTTCCTCGGCTACAATTTGATAGTCGTGCCGTTCGGCCTGATGCTTTCCACGGTCATCGAGGCATACGGCGGCATCTCCCAAAGCTACGTTGCGGATGCCTTCCTGTACACTCTTTTGATAGCTGTCGGCATCTCGGGCGCGGCGATACTCTTTCCGGCGCTCTTTGAAAAGCTCGGCGGCATGCTGATGGGCGTGCTGATCGGACTGATCGTCTGCGAGGCCGTGCTCCTTATCCTCGGCAGGGATCAGTCGATCACCGATTGGATCGCTGCGGGCGTTTTCTCCATCTATATCGGCTACGACGTCCACCGTTCGCAGCAGTTCCCCAAAACGCTCGACAACGCCGTGGACAGCGCGCTCGATATCTATCTGGACGTCGCAAACCTCTTTATTCGCATCCTCTCCCTGCTCGCAAGGAGCCGCCGCAGAGATTGACCCGCCCAAGCCCATCCCGACCGGGCGCGGTCGACCCGCATAACCCATACCGACCCGGCAGCGATCGACCCGCAAAGCCCATACCGACCCGGCGCGATCGACCAGCCCGCCGCTTCACAAGCAAAACGCCTTTCCCGCGCGGAGAGGCGTTTTTCGCATCGCCGTATCGCCGAACGCGGCTTCTGCCAACTGCAAAGCCGAAATGATACGCTGCGGTATTGTGCGCCCGTGTGCAACACCGCACCCGCTTGAAAACGCGGCAAGCAAAAAGCCCGCGCAAGCGGGCAAAAGTATCGGTTAATGATCGGGAAACGATCGTGCCGAGCAGCTCGGGTGCGCACTTTGCGTCACGAGCCCGCATCGGGCGTTTCGCCCGCCTCGATAGGGGGCGGCGCTCCGCAGCTCGGGCAGGGTCCCACGGGAGAAAGTATCGGCCTTCCGCAGCGGCTGCAGCGCCGCACGCTCTTCAGCGTTGCGATCGCGCGCGCCTTGCCCTTCATCACGACGGTCCCAACAAGCGCACCAACGGACAGCAGCGCCGCCGCGCCGCCGATAACGTAGGGCAGCACGGACGGTTTCGCTTGCGCCGGTGCGGAGCCTTTTTCGGAGGAAGGCTCGTTTTCGCCGCCGGTCTCAGCGGGGGCGGGCTTGCAGGGCGGGAACAGCGGAGCGGCGGGATCCTGCTTCTCGGCGGGGCTGCACAGGCTCAAACCGCGCTCGTCGTCGATGTCGGCTTCAAGCTCGTCGATCTTCCGCTGCACGCATATGCGGTAAACCTCCGCTCCGAGCGCGTTCGGATGCAGCGAATACGCGCTGGCGGCCGCGTTTGCCTCGATGTCGTGCTCACCGGCTCCAAGAGCGACCCTGTGGATGAACTCTATCTCATCCTTCCGCTCCTCACTGCCGGGGTAGGCGGCGTATGCCTCGTGCGCCTCAAACGCTTTTTCAACGGAAACGAAATAGATACGCATTCCGGAGGTGCGAAGCATGTTCACAAGGTACTCCGTTTGATTGTTGAATTCCGAGATCGAGTCGTTCAAAAGTGTGGCGGCCTGCCTGCTGTAAAGCGTTCGGCTTCCGTTTCGCCCGAAAAGGCGCGGATAGCCCGCCACGATCAGGCGAGCCTGCGGACCCGCAGCGGCGGAAATATCGCGATATGCCCGAAGCAGGCTGTCCCTTATGCCGCCGGGCTCGTAAAAATGCTTCCAAAGCGAAGCAAGCTTGAGCCGAAGAAAGCTCAGGCCGATATAGGTGTGCGCCGCCATGGCCTGCGCGATCACCTCGCTGAAGCCCGCATCGTTGCCGCCGAGAGTGATAGTAACGTAATCGGGCTTTCTGCCGCCGAGCTTGCCGAATATCTCAATCTGCGGCGCAAGAAGCTGCTTCGGATAGGAATAAAGATATGGCAAACCGTCGCTTTCGCGGAACCTGCGCACCCTCGCCGTTTTCTCCTGCGCCAGCCAAACATGCCTGATGTGCGCGCCGGAGGACGCGGCGAAGAACCAGTTCACGCCGCGATGCTCCGCCATAACGCCGTCCACGCCGGGAAGCGTCAGCCTTCCGGGCCAGCTTGCGGCGGAGCGGTGCGCGAGAAAATCCTCATTGAGATACCTGTCCGTATCGTTTTGCGCGTAGAAAGGCTCCACGCCTTCGCCGGAGGAGTACGAATCGCCGAGTGAAACGATGATGCGCTTTTTTCTCATGCTCGGATGCCGCACGGCGCGGATCCTGCCTGCTTTGATCAAGTCCATATCCTTGTCCGATGGGAAAACGCCCCGCCGAAGCGGAACGAACCCGGTAGTTTCGGTATGATTGTAGCCCCGGGAAGGAGTTTTGTCAATAGCGCGCTTTGACAAAGCTCATTTGGCGGGGCAGTGTCGATGAAAACCAAAAACCCCGCCTCATGCCGCCGCAAACGGATGGGGAACGGGACGGAAACGGTGTGACAGCGGGACGGAAACGGTGTGACAGCGGGACGGAAACGGTGCAAACGCCTATTCGTCGTAGTTCTCCGAGATAAGCTCGATAAGCTCGGCCTTTGTGAGACCGAGCTGACGGAGCGAAGCCAAGCTCGGCCTCAGCTCGCCGAGCGCAAGCTCGCGCCGCCGTGAGCCTCTTTCTTCATCGCCGAGATCGGCAGCGAAGCAGCCGCGCCCGACCATAGTCACTATGAAGCCGTCGCGCTCAAGCTCCTCCCATGCGCGTTTTATCGAGATAACGCTTATCCCGAGGCTGTTTGCAAGCGCGCGAATGGGCGGCAGGGGAGTGCCGCCCGAAAGCTTGCCCGTCACGATCTGAAACGCAAGCTGCTCATATAGCTGGCGGTAGATCGGCTTATCGGAGGTATTCAGTATCGAAAGGGATATTTCCATATGGATCATATCTCCGCCTTTTCATAGCGGCGCGAGGCGATGAAGTACGCGATAACGTTTACGATCACGAACATCGCGGCAGCGCCGAGAAGGAAGGGGATCTGGCGTGTAAGCGCGGCGGGGGAGGTGCCGTTCAAATACTCCAAACCGCCCTTCAAATTGCGAACGAGGATCTCAAATCCGATGAACGATGAAAACGCCAGCATGCCAACAAAGCTTTTGAAATAAACCTTGAACTGCTTGTGGTATGCGCCGGGGATCACGATGATGTTGTATGCGGCGTAGCCGAGCAGCACGATCGCGTAAAGAATGAGGTTGGTGTTCATTCCGGCGTGGTTCACCCGTCCGAGCTTTGATATGAGCATATTTGAAAGCACGGCGAACGGCACCGTGATCACAAGCAGCGCGATCTCGTAGAGCGCCACGGTCAATACCCTTGCAAGCACGCTCTCGCGCTTTTGCACCGGCAGAAGCCCGCTGAATTCATGATCCTTGCCCTGCACGTCGAGCGTGAAGATATTCATTATCGCGATCAGCGCATAGAAAAAGCCGACAGGGCGCGGATATTCGGGAATGAAGAGCATGCCGCAGGCAAGAAACAGAAAAAGGAAGACGGTGGGGTGGCTGAGCAAACCGAGATCCTTTCGGATAAGGTTTTTAACGTTGGAAAAAGACATGGCGTTTCCTCCCTTTAGCTCTCATGGCGCTCGTACTTTTCTGTGTAGAGCATTATCGATTCAATATCGGCCTTGGCGGTGGCGAGGCCTTCGGCAAGATAAAGCTCGCTCTCGCGGATCAGCCCCGTGAAGCCGAACGGCGTTTCCTTGATCCCGATGAGTGCGGCGCGAAGAGCTTCGCTCATATCGTCCCTGCCGCCCTGAATGAGCCTGTACCCGCCGATTATCTGCTCGCGGTCGCCCTGCATCGCGATCGCGCCGTCCCTAATGTAAATGATGTAGTCGGCGCATTTGTCCAGGTCGGAGGTGATATGCGTTGAAAACAGGATGCTTCTTTCGCCTCCGTCCACGAATTCGCGGAAGATATCCATTATCTCATCGCGCGAAACGGGATCGAGCCCGCTGGTCGGCTCGTCGAGCATCAGAAGCTTCGCATCGTGCGAAAGCGCGAGCGCGAGCGCGTATTTCACCTTCATTCCCGCCGAAAGCTCCTTGATGCGCTTGTTCTCGTCAAGCGCGAATTTTTTAAGCAGTGCGCGGTATTTTTCTTCGCTCCAATTCTTATAGAACCGCTTGAACGCCTTCGTTACCGCCCGCAGCCGCTTCGTTTCATGGTATGAAAAGCCGCCGAAAACAACGCCGATATCCTGCTTGCATTCCGCTTCGTGCTCCGGCATCGGCTTGGAAAAGAGAGAGACCTCGCCCGCATCCCTCGGGGAAAGCCCGAGTATCACTTTGAAAGTGGTGGTCTTGCCCGCGCCGTTTCTGCCGATAAAGCCGGTTATGCAGCCGCTCGGCACGGAGAAGCCGACGTTTTTAAGCTCAAAGCCGCCGGGACCCGGGTAAACCTTGCAGAGGTTCTTCGCCTCGAGAATGGTGGTCATTTTGGACGCCTCCTTTATTGGAACAACAGGATTGTGCATATTGGTTATACACAATATAACACCCGCCGACGCACTTGTCAACGGGTGTAAGAAATATATTGTTCGAGATCCGCTGCGGTTAGAGCCCCAGCACGGTGCGCAGAAGAGCGATCGCGTCGCTGAAGTTTATAGCTCCGTCATGGTCCATATCGCCGTTCATAATGCCCGGCGCCGCATCCGCATCGATAAGGCCCATCGCATAGCGCATCAGCAGTATCGCATCGGCTACGCTGAGGCGCCCGTCCCCGTCCGCATCGCCCCAAAGCGATCCCGGCACGGGCTCGACCGTGTGCTCCGGCGTGGGAGTGGGCGTCGGAGTCGGCGTCGGAGCAGGCGGCGGCGTGGGCGCGGGGGGAACGGTGGGTATCGGCGGCAGAGTCGGCGGCGGTGTCGGTGTAGGAGGCGGTGTCGGCGTGGGGGAGGGGGAAGGCGTGGGCGTTTCCAGCGGCACAAAGGGTTCGTATGCGGGGATGTTGTCCGAGGTGTAGCGCACCTGTCGAAGCTCCGCAAACGGGTACTCGGTGTTCGCGTCGATCGTCCAGACCGAAGCGAGATCGAAGCCGTGATAGCCCGCAGCAGAGGCGAACTCATACCCATCGCGCTCGGTCCCGAAGGCGTTGCCGCCCGTGCAGCAGCCGCGAAGCGCATAAACGTTGACCAACGCGGGCGCAGAGCCACAGCTGCCGAGGACCGAGCCCTTGCGCCGTCTTGCGCTTACGCTTCCAACGCTGTAACAGTTTTCGATCCTTCCGCCCTCGGCGCGCCCGACGAGCCCGCCGCCGTCCTCAAGAAGGGTCATATCGCCCGTGTTGAAGCAGTTGGCTATCTCGCTCTGCACTGATACGCCGGCAAGCCCGCCCGTGCGGTATTTGGTCGAAAGCGAGCAGGCGTTGTAGCATTCCTCCATGGAGCAGCCGCGCATCTCGCCGACCAGGCCGCCGATGGTGTCGGTGCCGCGAACAATGCCGTCGTTGCGGCAGCCCTCGATGCTTGCGCCGCGCGCGGTGCCGATCATGCCGCCGGTGCGGTCGGAGCTTTTCGCAAGCCCGATGCCCGAGCAGCCCGAAACGGTGCAGTGCGTGTCCGCAAAGCCGACTATGCCGCCCGTGTCGGACGTGCCGTAGACCCTTCCCGCATTCACGCAGTTTTCTATAACGGTGTATGCGCTCGTGTTTTTGACGTATCCAACGATGCCGCCCACCCAGAGCCCGCTTGCCGCCGTTGCGGAGCTTCGGCAGTTCGCTATTCTTCCGTAATCCTCAAGATAGCCCGCTATACTTCCCGTATTGTTGACGGCGTTCAGAAAGCTCTCGGCAAGGTTCAGATCCTTGATGTATCCGGCAGGATTCGGGCCAACGTACCCGAAAAGCCCGTAAAACGCCTTTTTCGAGGTGGAATAATAAAGCCCGTAAACGGTATGCCCGCCGCCGTCGAAGCTGCCGCGGAAGGGCTTGTGATTGCTCGAATTCTCATAGCTGCCGATCGGCTCGAAGGCGTTTTCGGGGCCGTAGAGGATATCCCAGTTCTGCCAGTCCGAGGTATCGTTTAAACGGATATCGGCGGTAAGGCGGAAATGCTTGCCGTAAAAGCTGTTTCCGTTTTTAACGGCTTGGGAGAGATACGCAAGCTCGCTCCCGTTTGAGATCAGGTAGGGGGACTGCTCCGTGCCGCTGCCGCCCGCAAAGCCCGCTGCCGTGCTGCCGTCCCAGATCTCACCTTTGCCGTGGGAGACCGGTCTTTGCTTAACGGGGAATTTCTCATGCTCGGCAGCCGCTTTTTCGCTTGCTCGGCCGTTTGCACCATTGGGAGCGGTCATGCCTGCATCATAGTAAAACTTGTTCGTCATAAGCCCGCGATAATCCCAGCCTCGGTCCTCAACGCGCGACACCACCACGCCGTAGGAAACGCCGCGCGCCTCCAACGCGAGCGCCTTGCCGTCCTCATCGAAGCCGCAGATCCAGCCGATATGCGTCATTCGCTCGGTGCGCCGCGAATAATGGAAAACCGCCTCGCCGATGACGTAGGGGCGCGTGATCTCCGAGCAGAGCCCCTTGTCGGTGCACCAGTACTGATAGTTCATATGAACGTTTATATCGGTATTTTCGCCGTCCTCGTAGGTCAGCCAAGCGTCCAAAAGCCCCTGGCAGTCGGTGGCGTAGGTCGAGCGGCTCCAATCCTCGGTGATATCGTCGTACTGATGGCGGCGCATGGTCTTTGTGTAATTGTTGTTGTAAAAATTGTTGAGCGTGCTCTGGCTCGTCGGCACGCGCACGCTTCCGTAAAGATACTCCCAAGGGGATGTGCCGCAGCTTGCTGTCGGCAGGAAGAGCTCCGCGTTGGTCGGGATGCTCGCCGGGTCGATATGCCTGAGCGCCCAGCGAATGAATGCAGCCACGCTGTGCTTGGCCTTCTCGGGGGCGGAGCCGGAGTCGGGGCCGGGGTCTGATCCGTAAACCGTGCCATCGCTTTTGCAGTCAAGCTCCGTGCCGAGCCCCGCGCAGCCGCCGGCGAAGCTTTCGCCCGAAACGCCGCCGAGATTCAGGCATCCCTGCGCCTCGCCGCGACCGACTATGCCGCCGACTTCGCTCGCGCCCGCGACGGAGCCGTGGTTCTCGCAGCCATAGGCCGCGCCTTCGCCGACGATGCCGCCTACGCGGGTCTTGCCCGAAACGCTTGCATGGTTAACGCAGTTTTCAGCGGTGCCGAAGCCTGCGACCGCGCCCGCAAAGCTCGTGCCGCGAATGTAGGAATCCTCGATGATAACTGAACTTATCGCGCCGATGCTGTATCCGAACAGCCCGGCGTACTCTGCATCGGTATCGATAAACAGCCCGCGCACTTTATGCCCGCCGCCGTCGAAGCTGCCCTCGAAGGGATGCTCGGGATCGAGCCCGATCGGGCTTCGGCGCTCGCCGCGAAGGTCGATATCGGAGCATAATTTGAAGAAAACGCCCCTTGTCGAAACGCCGGAGTTGACGAGCGATGCAAGAAGAAGCAGCTCCTCGGAAGAAGCGATCCGAAACGGCTCGTCCTCGGTGCCGCGCCCACCAAACGCGCCGAATGCCGCATCCTCGCGGGCGGGGGTGAGGATCTGCGCCGATACGGCCGAAAGCGCGGGTCGAAGCGGCGCTATATTGGAGATAACGCTGAGAAAAAACGCCAAAACTGCGGAGACTATCCTACGCTTCAATATAATCACCCATCCTTAATTAAAAATAAAAACAGATCTTGTTGTGAAGAAAACGATTTGATCCTGCAACAGCTTGATTCTACCATATACCGGCGGCAAATGCAACGGTGCCGAACCGTCATGAGCAAGTATTTGCTTTATGCCGATATGTTTTTATTTTATGCCGAGCGGGATATGCACACAGGATCGCTCGGCGCTTGCCCGATGCGGCGCAGAGGGCGCGAAAGGGGCGGCGCGGCGCGTATATACGGGCGCGAATATAGATATGAATAAACGGGTATTCCGTAAAGATCCGTACAAACAGATGTTTCCGAAATGCCATGATTACAGGCCCGAAATACCTTGACGGGAGCGGGATTTTATATTATACTACAATCATTGGAGATGATAATATGCTTGAAAGAAGCCTGCGAACGATTCAAAAGAAAATAAAGGCGGTCGGCGAGGATATCCTCGAGGTGCAGAAGGCGATCGGGGAGATGCTTGAAAGGCCCATCGAGCCGGGCGATCCCGGTGCGATATTCCGATGCAGGCTGCTTTTGAACCGCTGCTTCTCCATGGATGAGGAGCTGACGGCGCTGATCGGCGAGCTGCCCGATAAGCGCAGCGCCTCGGTAACGCGCAGCCTTGCGCTGCAGAATAAACAGCTTATCGAGCTTCAGCGGGGCACGCTCTCATCGCTGCTTGAAAGCCTGAGGCGCAGCGAGACCGCGCTCGATGAAGCAAAACGGATCGCATTGTTGACCGAATCGATCTCGATCGGAGAAAGGATAAGGAAAAATGTTCGGAAAGATTCTTAAAAAGAATATCGGCTGGCTGCTCGTTGCCGTGCTGTCGCTTCTTCCGATGCTGATCGTGGCGGCAAACTCCACCGCGATAATCCAGAATACGGGCGTTCACACGCTGAACGCGGCGAGGGTGATATCCTATATCGTTGCGGGAGCGGGCGTGCTGCTTGCCGTGATCATGCTGATCGTGAGCGCGGCGCGCATCTCGGGCGAGCAGCAGGACAAGGCGCGCACCGAGCGCGAGCTCGAGGAGCTCAGAAAGAGGCAGGAGCTCGAGGAGAGGAACGCCAAGGCGAAGCTCAATGTCAAGGGTCCCCTCAAGGACGCGGTGATCTACGAGCGCATGAGGAGCTGGCTGAACGAGGATTGGGGCAGGATGACCACCACCCATATCCCCGCTATTATGAGCGATATCCTTCGCCAGATGGAGGATATGAACGGCTACCAGGCGAAGCTGAGCCGCCTTCTCACCAACAACGGCGCGGATTATCTCGACGACACAAACGGCGTGCTCGAGAGCGTGGAGCAGAGCATACTGCGCAAGGTGCGCAAGGTGCTCAACTGCTTCGTGGTGTACGAGACCGACCGCGTGGAGGACGTTCAAAAGATGCAGTCCCTGCTCGAGGAAACGCGGGATTCAAACGAGGCTCAGCTCAACAACGTTAAGGAGTTCCTCTTTGCGATAACCGATTTTCTCAATAAGCAGGGCGACGACAACACCGGCGCCGAGAAGCTCGAGATCTATAAGAAAACGATCCTCGAGTCGATCAGCGATGCGGAGTGAGTATGATGCAGTTAAAATACCAAGCAAAAAAGAAAAGGAGAAAAAACAATGCGTAAGATAACGATCTTCATTCTCGTTTCGGTCATGCTTCTTGCATCCTTCACGGGCTGCAGCAAGTATAAGAACGGGCAAAATAAGCTCACCTACGACGAGGCGATCACCGAGCTGAACGCGCTTATGAAGAAGGTGGACGTTTCGAGCGTGACCTCCCCCGTGATGGACGTGTATTCGGACGACCTGACCGAGGCGGACGCGCTCTCCGATATCAGCGTTTTCCCGCTCACCACCAAGGGCAGCGGCGAGATAAATATCGAGATCGCCGCGGACACCGAGCTTTCCGATGAGAGCGCGCCCGACGACTGGGGCAACGTGGTGGCCGCAAGATTCAACCGCGAGGGCTTCAAGCTGAACGGCAAGAGCGTTACGGTCTCCATCCGCAAGATCACCGGCGGCGAGGTCGTCACCTATATGCGCGCAGGCGCCTATCAGCCCGATCTGTATATCCCCAGCCATGCCGCGTGGGGCAAGATGCTCGATGCTTCGGGCATCCGCACCATCACCCTCACCGACA
Organism: Clostridia bacterium; assembly: GCA_017523925.1. Taxonomy (GTDB): domain Bacteria; phylum Bacillota; class Clostridia; order Christensenellales; family CAG-138; genus PeH17. The sequence goes on along the minus strand of JAFWVQ010000022.1, from coordinate 3,538 downwards.
GGCTGCTCGGCAACACTGCCGGTATCCTTATAAACAACAAGGTCTACGACGGCTTCATCGCAAAGTACGGCGAGGCCAATATGAAAACCGTTATCGAGGCCACTCTTGCGGGCGATCTGAACTTCGCCTACACCAACCCCTACACCTCGAGCACCGGTCTCAACATGCTCACCATGATCCTCAAGGCGTTCGACGAGCAGAACCCGCTCTCCCAAACCGCGGCGGATAAGCTGCTCGAGTATCAGCGCCAGTCGCCCCCCGTGGCGTACACCACCGCTGTTCTGCGCAATAAGGCGGCGAAGGGCATCATCGACGCAATGGTCATGGAGGAGCAGGCCTACATCCTCACCAAGGCGCTTTCGGACTATATCTTCATCCCCGAGGGCATCCGCCACGATCATCCGGTGTTCACCTTCGAGTATGTGAGCGAGGAGAAGCGTGCGGCGGCGCAGCTCTTCATCGAGTACTGCATGAGGAAGGAGAACCAGGATCTCGGCTACGAAAAGGGCTTCAACCGCCACAATGAGTACGCGGCGCAGGAGCCGGGGCTGGACGGCGCGGGCTATCTTGAGGCGCAGGCGCTTTGGAAGAAGAACAAGAACGGCGGCATCCCCACCGTGGCCGTGTTCATCGCCGATACCTCGGGCTCTATGGCGGGCACTCCGCTTGCAGAGCTCAAAAGCTCGCTCATCGCAAGCTCCGCCTATATCAGCTCGGACAGCTATATCGGCCTTGTGAGCTATTCCGACAACGTGATCAAGCATCTGGACGTAAAGCCCTTCGACGACAGGCAGCGGGCGTATTTCTCCGGCGAGGTAAAGGCGCTGCGCGCTTCGGGCAGCACCGCCACCTATGACGCCGTGCTCGCGGGGCTCGAGATGCTAGCGGAAGCAAAGGCGAGCATACCCGAATGCCGCCCCATCCTCTTCGTGCTGACCGACGGCGAGCAGAACGTCGGCTGGAGCCTGAACCGCGTAAAGCCCGTCGTGGACGGCATGGACGTGCCGGTCTACACCATCGCCTATAACTACCGCAACACCGGCGAGCTCGAGGAGCTTTCAAGCATCAACGAAGCGGTGAACATCAAGGCGGACAGCGATAATATAGTCAATGAGCTTCGCAATCTGTTCAATGTGGAGTCGTAAAAACGGCGTGAAGCCGAGCAGGGCGTTTGTCATTTCCGCTTTCTATCAGTCGGACGGGAACGATATATTTAATATAGAGCATTGACAAAGCTGTAAACAACGGTTATAATAATAGTATACTATTTGGGAGTTGATTTGATTGTGAAAAGGGTTTGTTCGTTGATACTTGCGGGTATTATATCCATATTATCTTTTCTGCCATTCTCATACGCTGCGGATCACGGTGTGTTTTCGGGCGAGCAAGACGGCTCGGATGGAATGAACGCATTACAGCGTGATATAAGCCGGGAATATCCGGGGCTGAGAAGGGTTGATGCAAGCAAGCTCGATCCCACGCTTCCCGTTATAACCATTAACAGCCTCGATGAGCTGCATTCCTTGATGAGTGGTTTGAATAGCTCGTATATGTTTAAGAGGCAGCCGGTGCAGATGAGGCGCCCCCAGTCGTATATATACGGCGAGCCGTCTGTTTTGAGCAAGTATCCGGGATTGAAGGAAGTTGCTCCCGATTTGCTTGATCCTTCCCTTCCGATTATCGAACTCGAAAATCATGATGAGCTTGATAATTTTATGAAGGGATTAAGCTCGGCGCACTAATACGGGAAAGAAGCGGAAAAAGGCTCGGCTTATGGTGGAGCAACTGCTTATGTACAGGATGACTCAACAACGGTAAACTGTTATGGATATGCTGGCGGTTTTAGCTGGTATATAAGTCCTGGTGACATCCATTTTTATCATGGTAGTCCGTTTTCTGAAAACTCGACTATCGAGCAAGTTGCCAATTGGGTTCTTTGGGATTACCAAAGAGATACTTTTAGGAGTTGTAGGCAGATCGGTAGATCTACTGCTTCAGTTACGAATCAAGAATGGAGAATGGCTTTAAGAATTGGCAAAGGATATATCCGTGTTGACTATGTATACTATCTGCTTTGGGATTTTCATTTTATGAAGCAGACTAATACTGGTCGGTGGGCGCATAAGCCTGGTCAGCATCCATCGATGCTAACTAGTATTACGAATCCTTCAAATGCAAATTGGTCGCTTTACTCTTTGGATACAAATGGCAATATAGTTGTTGCTGTACAAAACTTCTATAAGAGTTCTACGAAGTATTTTGCGGTAAAGCGTGACAGGAATTGACACTGCATTAAGCAATGCAGATCTGCATATCAAGCGGAACCGTCTTTGGGCGGCTCCGCTTTTATGTTTGACGAAAAGCTCTGCAAGTGCTAAATTATCGGCATGAAGAACGCTACAGCATTCGTTTGTATTCTTGAATATGCTCCGTTTGAACCGGAGCGCTATGCGGAGCTTTACACGCCGCTGCGCCGGGTGGGGCTTGAGGGCATCACAAGTCCCGCTTTGCGTGTGCAGAGCGCGGCGGCGGAGCTTGCGTATCTTGCGGCGGCAAGGGCGGCGTATGACGGTGGCATATTCGCAGCGAAAAGCCATGACGATGCCGAACCCCGCATTGGCGCACCCGAGGGAATATGCCTTGATTTGCCGGAGGAAAACCGCCTTGACGCTTCCGGAAAAACCCGCACGGACGAGATAAAAAGCCGCTTTGCGTATTCCTACGCGGAAAACGGCCGCCCGATCGTATTCGGCGCGCATATGAGCCTTTCACATACCGGCGGCGCGGCGATGGCGGCGCTTTCGCTCCTGCCCGTCGGCGCGGATATCGAGCGTGAGCGGCGCGTTTCGGCGCGCATCGCAAAAAGGATAATGAGCGAAAGCGAATACGCGGAGTTTCGTCAATTGGATGAAGCCGAAAAAACCGCCCGCATCCTCGAATGCTGGACGGCGAAGGAGAGCTTCCTGAAGCTGACGGGCGAGGGCATACTCGCGGGGCTCGATAAGCTGAGCTTCGATCGGGCGAATTCGCTGATCGTCCGCGAGGAAGCGGGGGAGACGGCGCGCATCGTGCGGCTCGATCAGCTCTGCACAGTGCCGAACGCCGAAGCTTCCGCCAAAGCCGATGCCCAAGCGGAAGCCGAAAACCAAAGGCTCTTCGCCTGCATCTGCCTTGAAGCGGGCGCGGAGCCCGAGCTCGAGCTGCTGCGCTTTGCTTCGCCCGAGGCCGCCGCGGAGTTCATCATGCGATAGAAGCGGCTCGCGCATTCGCGGCGCTGCGGGCGATGTAAATTAAGAATACCGAATAGGATCACAAAAACCGCTCGGGTATGCGAACTCGGGCGGTTTTCGTCTATAGTTGAAAAGTTGAAAAGCTGAAAAGTCTAAATGCGGGGCATTTGGGCGCATCCGCATAAGGATAAACAGCCTCAAAAGGCATCTTTTCGCGCCATACTTCGTTGAAAATGCTCGAAAGACCACTCCGAGTATTTCTCCGCTTTTCGCCTCGTCTGACACGAAAATCTGCTCTTTTTAGGCGC
>JAFWVQ010000021.1 GCA_017523925.1 Clostridia bacterium | reverse complement strand
GCGCCTAAAAAGAGCAGATTTTCGTGTCAGACGAGGCGAAAAGCGGAGAAATACTCGGAGTGGTCTTTCGAGCATTTTCAACGAAGTATGGCGCGAAAAGATGCCTTTTGAGGCTGTTTATCCTTATGCGGATGCGCCCAATGCCCCCGCAGAACAGGCTGAAACATAGCCTCAAATCTCGCCGCGCTCGATCAGCGCGTTCAAAAACTCCTTTTGAAGCATCGCGTAATGCTTCTCGCTTCGCCACTGCTCCTTCCCGCGCACCTTGGTATAGACGCTGCTCTTCGTTTCGCCCTCCTTGCGCATCCCTATGCGCTTCATCACCGCCTCGGAAGCAAGGTTTTCGCTGTCGCATTTCGCGGTAATGCGGTGCAGATCGAGATTCATAAATCCAAAACACAGCATACCCTTTGCGGCCTCGGAAGCATAGCCGCTGCCCCAAAAGCGCCTGTTGAAGATGAAGCCGAGATCACCCTGCTTAAGATCGTCGCTCAGGTGCAGCCCGACCGCGCCGATGGCTTCGCCGGAAGCCTTGAGGCACACGATGAACTCAAACCGCGTTCTCGCCTCCTCTATCTGACTTTTAAGGCGCGAGTCAACGATTTTTTGAACCGTATCGTCGTCGGCGGGACCCCATGGCAGATATGCGGTGACCTCCGCATCGCTTGCGTATGCTTTCACTGCATCAAAATCGTCGATATTGTATTCGCGCACAAAAAGCCGCTCCGTTTCAAATAAAACGAAGTCTATCTCGGCTTCATCGAGCACTATTTCAAACTCTTTTTCGGATCCTTCGCTCATTTTTCAACCACAATCAGCCCGTAATTGCAGTTTTCGCCCGCAAACGGGTATCTGTCGTAGGGATTCTCGCCCCAAACGGCCGATGCGACGATCTCGGACCTTACCACCTTGAAACCCGCATCAGAAAAAAGCGCGGTCAGAAGCTCGATATCCATGATCCTTCCGAGACCGAATCGCTCCGCAAGGTCGCGCATCCCTTCGCTGTCCCTGTCCATAAAAAGCCCCTTATAGATGAAGGTGCCGCCCTTCTTCAAAATGCGGTAAACCTCCGAGATCGCCTTCTCCGGCTCGGGCATATTCGCGATCCCGACGAACGAAAAAACGTGATCCACGCTCCCGTTTTTAAGCGCGATATGTCTGCCGTCGCAGCCCACAAACGCAACGTTTTCGCCGCAGCTTCGCACGAGCTTGGTAACGGCGAGTATCCGCGCATCTATATCAGTGCCGATAAGGTTCAATTCGGGATTCCACTCCATAACGAGGTTCAAAAGCATTCCGCGCCCCGTGGCGATATCCGCCGCAATTCCGCGGCAGCCCTTGATATGCTCCCGCACCGCCTCGTCGAGCCTTTGCTCGGCCTTTTTACAATCACTTGTGAGACAGCTCTCGTACTTCTCGCGGAACGCGCGGTACTCGTCGGCACTTTTCTGAATATCGCTTTCATCGAATTCCCACGCGGAAAAGCCGTAGTCCTCGCCCATATCCTTGTAAAGGATGCTGTAAACGCCCATCTTTTGCTCATATTCGCTCCCGCAGCCAAGGCATTTGCAGCTGTGATCGAGCTCGCCGCCGCAGCGGGGGCACATAAGAAGGTTTGAAATATCCATTTTTCCTTGCTCCGTTTATATCATTCCAAGCTTGATCTTGTTTTCAAGCTCGAAAAGCGCAGTTTTATTGCTGTCGTAGCGAAGAAGCTTCCTCGCCGTTTCATAGTCAACCCAGCGGTACTCGGTATGCTCGTTTGAAATGCAAAGCTCCGTATTCCCAAGCTCCACGGCAAACGAATACTCGGGGATAACAAGGCATTCTTCACCCCAAACAGCCCTCGCTTTAGGAAAACAATCCGTCGGTATGCTGCAAAGCGTTTCAAGAGGGAAAAAGCGGCAGCTTTCCGAAATGCCGGCCTCCTCAAACGCCTCGCGCTTTGCCGAAGCAAGCGCCGAGCCGTCCTCGTCCTCTCCGCCGCCCGCGATGAACTGCCAAGCGTCCATATCGCTGCGCTTGAAAACGCAGTATAGCACGCTTTCGCCCTCGCGGTGATAGGGGAGTATCAATACCTGATATTTTGCTCTTGCCATGTTTTTCTCCTTTGCGCTCAAGCCGCTTTTTTCGCCGCAAGCTTCTCATATAGCCGCTCAACTGGCGCAAACATCCTGCCCCAATGGAACTTCTTGCAAATGAAATACGCGATGGCGGCAAGCGCGATGCCCGTGGGGATATCGAGGAAGAAGTGCTGCTTAACGAACACGGTCGAGGCGTAGATGAGCAGCGTGGTGATGAACGAATACACCCTGAACCACAGGGGCAGCTCCCTGCGCCCCGCAACGCCGAGATAGCAGAGCGTGCTGTTCAGGCAATGGAAGCTCGGAAGCAGGTTGTACGCCATCTCCGAACCGTCCAAAGAATACCAGAATTCGCGCAGCTTATCGAAAACAGTCGGATTCTCAACTGTTTTATAAAGCCCCTCCTCGACCCTGTTCATATAGGTCGGGAAAAGCGCGAGCGCCACAACGCCCGCAAGGCAGGCAACGAGGCAGGCCGCCATAAAATCCGCAAAATGGTTCTTTTCGCATTTGGAAACCGCCATCGGCCCCATCGCCCAATATGCGTAGGACCAGATGTACGGAATAATGAATACGGAAAGCAGCGGTATCTTATCGTCCAAAGCGATCTTGGGTGAAAACGGCGTAAAGCCGATCAAAAGCGCAAGCTCGTGCCCCGCAAGATAAAAGGCGTGCTGAAGGATCAGATACGCTATTCCGAGTATGATCGCCCAAAGCTTGAGCGGGCGCGCGTTTCTAACCAAACGATCCATTGTTTTCCCTCCTTGTGCCGTGCCGATTTCTTCGGCATGATATTGATAATTATACTAAAAATCGCGGCGATGGTCAAAACTGTTTTTCCGCTTCCGCGATATGCTGCCTTATCGCGGCTTCGCTTTCGGAGCAATACCGATACGAAAGCTCCATATAGTCGGTAATGCGATTGCAGCGGTACATTTTCATCAGCGTATCGAGTATGGGCTCGCCGTTGATGACCATATTCTGAAAATACGGGTAAACGCAGCCGCCGTTTTCGCGCGGATAATAGGGATTTATCGAGGAAAGCCTTTCATCGCTCATTATGCTTTCAACCACCATTTCGCTCAATATCCACTTTAAAGAAGGCGTTTCGTATTCGGAATAGTCATCGCCGAAATGCCCGTTCCAAACGTGGAACCAAAGATAGTGGATGATCTCATGCAGGCTCAGCCCAAGAGCGCCGCGCTCGCTGTTTTTATGGAAAATGTCAAAATACCGCTCCTGTAAAAACCGCGGACATATCGGATTAAGGCTTATATTGCCGACCAAATCATTGAAAATTGCTCTCGTGTCGATAGAAAAAGCCTCCGAAAGCGCATCCTCTATCTGACTATGGTATTTCACAAAATGCGCGTTGTAGGCTTCGACCTTGCCCTCAAGCTCATCGCCGATCCCATCCCAAGCAGCCTTCAATTCGCGGGTGAGATATTCCCTTTTTTCATCGGGAGAAAGCCCGATCAGCCGTTCTCTGTTTATCTGCGGGTAGAAGTAAATAAGCGCATCCGACCAAAACGGCGCGGTGCCGTCCTCCAGAAAAAGAAGGATGCTGTTTATCGAGTGTTCAAAACCCGGGTTTTTATATGTAACAATCATAGCGCTCCTCCCCGGCAGCCACCCATCATATCAGACCGAAATGCCTTGCGAGCTTTTCCAGGACCTCCTCACGGGTATCCCGCCCGTCGTCCTGCCGAACGAGCGTGAAAAAGCCGCTGTTTGCGCATTCGTCGTAGTGCTTTTGGCTGTTTATAAGCTCGAGCCCGCGCCGATAGTTCGCCATGGCGGCCTCGGGATCGTCGCAGCTCTCGATAACTTCGAGCAGAAAGCGTTTATCGGGGTCTTCGCGGTCGAAAAAGCGATCAACGCTCAAAGACTGCGGCGAAAGCATAACTGCAACGCGGTTGTAATCGGAAATTTCTTTAAGGATATCGAGAGGGATATTCGTATCGACTATCACTTTTCTTTCCTGCGATATCGCGATAAGCTCCGCAACCTCGAATTCCGCCGCCTCGCGCCCGACCGCAAATATCCACCTCTCGTACTCCTCGGGCGAGCGAAGCACGAACTGCCGCCAGTCGGTCAGCTCGTTTATAAAGCTGATATCGGGCTGCGCTTCGCGCGTTGCAACGACGTCCGACACCCTGCTGTGGTAGTTTTCGCCGCAGAGGATAAGCCCGTACCGCTCGGAAAGCAGCTTTGCCGCAGTGGATTTGCCAGCGTACGCCGTGCCGGTGATAAAATAAACGTTTTTAAGATAATGCTTCAGTATGTTGTTTTCTATCTTCAATGCCTGTGCTTCCTTTCCATAAAGCCGCCGCTAAAGGATTATTTCATCCCTGCTCTTGCGGCTCAAATGCCCATGTCGGGGCTTTGCGGTATCCGCCTTGTATCCGGCTATAAGCAACGCCACGGGTTCAAGCCGCTCGTCCAAACAAAAGACTTCCTTCATCTTATCGGGATCCCAATACATGACCCATATTGAGCCCAAACCGAGCTCTGTCGCTTCAAGCATCATGTGGGTTGTCGCGATGCTTGCATCGATATCTCCGCTGGGCTTGCCGTCCATCGGGCGAACCCAACAGCTTTCCCTGTCATAACACACCAAAAACGCAACGGGAACATAGTATTTGCTCGGAACCACCTCGTTGAGCTTGGTGCGAAGCTCGTCGCTGTCGATCACAAGTATCCGCTGCGGCTGGTTGTTGCACGCGGTTGGAGCCGCGATCGCCGCCTCGATTATAGCGTCTATCTTTTCGCTCTCAACGGGTCTATGCTCGTATTCCAGCACCGAAAACCTGCTGCGCGCCAATTCAAGAAAACTCATTTTAAAACCTCCGTAAACTCTGCCATATAATGCTCCGTTTGGCGAAGCTCAGGCCATATAGCTTATAAAATCAATATCCGCGTTAAGATAATGCTCGATCCTGTCAAGACAATGCTTTATACCGACCGTATCGCCGCCCGCCTGCTTTAGATCGTAAACCCGCGTATACCAAAGCGGCTTGACGCAACGATAGAGGGGGAGCGCCGCCGCCTTCTCATCCTCGGAAAAAGCATAGTGCTCCTTGGCGATGGTCAACGCTCGGAGGATAAGCTCAAGCTCCTCCTCAAAATCGGCGTAGTTCTCGCGCATAAGATAGTTCAGAAAAACGTCCCTGCCGCAGAGGTTGAAGTCGTAAACGCCGCGAAAAGCGCCGTTTTCATCGATGAGCAGATTTGTCGGATTGAGATCGGCCTGAAAAACTGAGGTCGGAAGAAGGAAATAGCGCTCCTTCAGCGCCTCTCTGTTGGCGCTCCAAGCATCCCATATCCTTTGAACCTGCTCCAAAAACTCCGCGGGAAGCGAAAAAGCATACTCTTTCCATTCGAGCGCGTTTTCCATGACCTCGTCGGTCCGATCGCTCGGGCAAAAGGTATCAAAAAGGCAGTAGCCCGAAGTATATTCCGCATGATCGAGCTTCTTTGCCGCAAGCTTTGCGCTCATGCACCAAATATCATCGAAATAGGCTTTCGCGCTTACGGCTTGATCGTTTCCGTCAGCCGCGCGATCCGACATGGGCTTGAATATCGAAAACTCCTCGGCGTAAACGATGCAGCGCTTCCCGCGATACTCAATAAGGGGGAAGCCGCCGCTTTTATCGCAGAAGATACGCGGGCAGTAATACCCCAGATCGCGGTATTCTTCAACCGTCCGCTGCCACATCTGTATCCTTTCGGGGAAGGTGAAATCGTTTGAAACTATCTTCAAAACGAATCTTTTGCCGCCATCGGTCGTTATGATGAGCGTGTTTCTAAAGTCGTCCTCGCCCCTGCTCGTATCTATAAGCTCGGCGGAAACGGGCTCCCCATCAAAGAAATGGGAGAAAAGCTCCTTTATTGCGGGCTCTATGTGCGTACTTTTCGTGTTGTTCATTTTGTTCATCCGACTTGCCTTCTCTGATTTACCGTTTTTGCGATAGCCAAATCGCATTCGTCAACATAACCGATATCTTCCTTTAGATCCAACAAACGGAGCCGTGTCATTTCATCGCCCTCGGAGTGAATGAATGGCTGCAGCTCCGGCAGTTCGCCGGTAAAAACTGCTTGATACTTGATAATTCCTTTGGGCTCCATAACCTTGAACAAGCCTGCGAAATTCAGCTCCCGTTGGGTCTGATGAGTTTCTTCAAACAGTTCCCGAACAGCCGCTTCGCGGGCAGTTTCTCCTTCCTCAATACCTCCTGCGGGGAATTCCCATTGCTGCCTCATAGGATTAAAGCCGACAAGGAATCTATCACCGACCTTTATTATGGCAAATGCGCCGGTGACGTTTTCATAGTCGCCTATTCTTTCCTCACCAATATTCAGGTATTCCAGCAGTTTCCATCCGCTTTTGTTCTGTGCTAACATTTAGTGGTTTCCTTTCTGCGGTGTCGATCCCGTCAAGCAGGCTCTATGGCGTTTCTGTTAAAACACACGGCGAATACCGCAAATCGAGGCATAGCCCCCCTTGAACGAGCAAAGCCCAAAAAACCGCGTTGCCTGCGGCGATATTCTCATAGTAGAATCTTGCGGTAGGGGGAAGCGGCAAGCGCGTTATTACAGCCCGTGCTTACCTAACCACCGACGAATGCCGATAGATATAGAATTCCTCCTGGCTCGGCATCCATTTCTTTTCCTTGGGCGGGAATGTCGCATCGAATGCTTCAACGGCGGCGGTATCCTCGCAGCAATCGGCGGCGGTGCTCGGGATATACATCCGTTTTCTGCCGTCGAGTGCGCCCGCTTTAAGCTCGCAAACGAGCAGGGCGGTGGGGAAGTTGCCGTCAAAAACAAAGCTGATATTCTTCTTTTTGCAGCTAACGAACCCGCGGCTGACGTAATTTCCCGGGTTTCCGAAATTGACGTTCACGCCGTAGCCGAGCTTTCGCGCCGCCTCGAACGAATGTTCGATAAGCAGCTTGCCGAGCTTTTGCCGCTGAAGTTCGGGAGCGATGCAGAGCGGCCCGCAGGAAACTATCTCCATGCGCTCGCCGCGCTCGTCCTCAAGCCAAGCCTTGGTGAACATAATATTGCCGACGATCCTGCCGTCTTTTTCGAGCACGAAGTCCAGCTCGGGCAAAAAATCGGGATGGCTTCGCATCATGTGAACGTAATAATGCTCGTCCGCGCCGGGCTTGTACACGTTCCAAAACGCCTCGCGCGTCAGCTCCTCCACCGCGCGGTAGTCCTTTTCATTTTCCAATCGGATAGTAATATCGTTCATTTTTTTGCCTTTCATATCAGAAAATATTCAATAGCTCGGACAGCCCTTCAACAGTATGATCCGGCATATCTGCATCACATGAAGCTTGCTGTAAAGCGCCAAATCCCTGCTTTATCCAAATCGTTTTCATTCCGGCGGCTTTCGCGGGGATGATATCGTTATCGAGCCTGTCGCCAATCATAAAGGCGCTTTCGGGCGGGCAGCTTGCCGCATTCAGCGCATACTCGAAGATGCGGATATCGGGCTTTGTTATCTTAGCGTCAAACGACGAAACAATATGTGTAAAATACCGCAGTATGCCCCAGCCGTCCAAGCGCTTCCGCAGGCCGTCGGCCTGATTAGCGATAATGCCGAGCTCGTACCTTTGGCAAAGCGCTTCAAGCACCTGCGGTGCATCGGGGTAGAGCACCTCAAGCTGGTTCCGATAGGGTGCGGCTTCCTTAAGACCGAGCTTATCGAGCACCGCGCGAAACTGACCCGCTCCCGTGCGCGAAGCCGCTTCTATCTCGCGGTAAATATCCTCAGCGGTAAGCCCCAAAGCCTTCGCTTCGGCGGTTTCCGCCTGCTCCTCGCAGCGCCTTTTCCAAACCGCATCCTCGTTGACCAGCGTATAGCCGATATCAAAGAATAAAACCTTGATCAAAACATGCCTCCTCAAGTAAAACTACCCGCGCTCTTTCAATTCCACCCTCTCAACTATTTCATAGCCCGTGTCGAGCACGCGTGAAAACTCAATCGCGCACACCCGCGCGGAAAACGGCGCGAACGCTTTTTTCATATTCGCGCATATCGAATCAAGATCCAAAGCGGGGGAGTACAGAAGCGTGGTATGGGGCTGCCAAAGCTCCGGCTGCGTCCAATCGTTGAGCGAAGGCGCAAACTTCTCGGCTATTTGGAGGTGAAGCGCGGCAAGCATTCCCGCTTTTTCGGGCGAGGCGACTATTATCGCGGATTTCTTCAAAACCTCAAGCTTTTTATACTCAACTTGGAATGCGACAGCGCCCTCAAGCATAGCTTTGCAGTAGCGAATGAAGCCCGCCTCGTCGCTCCCGATATAGTTCGCTATCGTGATATGCCCGTAAAGCGGTCTTGCGGCAAACTCGGCGGGAACAAAGGCTTTTTCAGCGATGAAAGCCTTTCGGTCGCGCTCTTATCAAGTTTTGCTATCACACAAAGCATAAATTATCACCTCAAAAGCGAAAACTCCAAAACGAGCCGTTGACCGGCATCATTCCGAAACGGCCTCCCTCGGCGCATTGATCCAAAAGCTGAACTCGCCGTTCATGCATTCGCCGTCCGTTTCAACGATGATATGGATAGTGCCGTTATCGACGTATCCGCCGCGCAAATCGAGCTCCTCGCCGCCCTTTACGGAAAAAAGCTCCTGCTTGCCGTGCCAATCGTAATAGACCGTTGCGCTTCCGCTTTCAAGCTTTGCGGAATACTTGATATCGCTCTCGCTATTGGCTTTAAGCTTAAAAACCATCCTTCCCTCAAAGGTATAGAAGCTCATATTTGCGGATTCGGTGTCGTTTGAATGAACGAAGCCGACCGCCTTGTATTTTGATTTGTAGCCGCCGCAGCCGAAGAAGCAGAGCAGCATGGCGAGCGCGAGCATAAGCGCGGCCGCCGATCTTACCAAAGAACGCGATTTGATTCTGTTATTCATATTTTTATCTCCTTATCTTTATGTTTATTGTTTCCAAAAGCGAAAACGTCATCGCCCGAAAACCGATACTCATCGTCTTTATTTCTCCGCCGAAAAACTTCGGTTCTTCCGATTTTCTCCAGATGGAACGGGGGAGTGCGATAAATGGGGATTTGGCTATTGAAGTGAACATCTGTATATCAGAATGTCACCTTCATCTCTTAATAATACTGCATTGGGCAGCTGATTGATAAGCGCGATACTATACTCATTTCCTTTTTTCAGATCAAACAGAACGCCTTTCAGTCCCAACGATTTAAGATGATCAATAACGGTCAGGATAGATTCGATTGCGATATGCTTTCTTCTGAACGCAGAAGCCACCCAATAGTACAGATATAGTTCAGCTTTGCTTTGATCGTAATCATATAAGCCTACTCTTCCGCACGGTTGACCGTCATAGTAGATCACAAAGGTTTCGTCGAAGGGCGGATTCTTTTCATCAACAAAAGCATGTTCATATTCAAGTTTATAATCCTCGCCAATGGAAAACCACTGACTGATCTCCTTCAAATCCGCCTTGAGTAAAGGGAAAAGCAAGTCGGCATTCTCGTGATCGATTGGTTTTAATTTAACGCTGTCATTTACAAACAATTCCATATTCATTGCCCCTGCTGTTTGTTAATTCCGGATCTCCCGCATCATTCTCCGTTTTTCCGACCGTTCGCCGCTTCAAGAAAACGGCGGAGCATATCGTTTGCCATCAGTTGAGCATGGATGCGCTCGGGAAATCTGCTCGTAAACTCCTCCAATGAGCAGCCCCGATAGAAATCCTTTGGAAGCGAAACCGCGTACTCGCCGCCGCCGTAGCTGCCTGCGGAGCTTCCGGGCGTAAAGCAGTTGTAGTGGATATCGGGAGAAGCATTCGTATGAAATCGCAGCGTTATTATGTCATGCTCGTAATGATCCCCGATATCGTCCTCCGCAAGAGGTATGTCGCAGTGAAGGAAGAAAAGCCCCTTTTCCTTGGCAAACCTTTCGGCGAACGTATCGTATTCGCCGCGAACAAGAACCTTGTTTTTGCGAAGCCTGTCTTCAAGCTCCTTCGCTGCGGCGATCGACACCACGGTCCTTGCAAGAATAAGGCATTCGATATGGGCAAAGGCATCCATATACCCTTCCGCAAGTCCGGTTATGCCCTCCGTGATGCTCAGCGTGTCGTATTTTTTCTGCCAGCCCGGGCGCTCGCTCGGCCATACCTCGGCATCCTCTTTCAAGAGAAGTCCTTCGCCCTCGACCTCAAGCAGCCCGATGTAATGGTTTATATAAACTATCTTTTCATTGTGCTTTGAATAATACATTGCAGCTTACCTCCGTAAGTTCGAACTTGACTATATTCATACTCCCTATGCGCTTCTTCGATCGCTGACAAACACATTACGGATTCATTATTCCTTGTATCAACGGTACAACGCGGTTAAGCGTTTCGATCATTTTTAATAATCTGTCGGAACAATAACATTCGGGTATGTTTTCTTTAGCAAACTCTTCTCCCCATTGTTTTTCGTCCCAAATATTATCCGCACGGTTGACTGAAAAACGGAAAAATATTCCTTCCGTGCTCACTCTGCACATAATGGCACTTGATGCCTCCGCCTCGGAATAGACCAGATAATAAACAAAAATATTATAATCGTTAACGCTGTTCAGCATCAGCAGAAAGAAAACAGTTTCAAGAGAATTATCCGTACACAAAACGATTTCTTCATGAATCCACGGCGCATATAACAGTCCGGCAAAGGACTCCTTTTTCCACTCTATCGCCTTGTTTGTCCAATATTGCTCCTCCTGCTTCAATTTCTCACGCATATCATCATTAGAAAGCAGCTCATATTCTAAATGCGGACAATCCACGCCATGCCACTTTCTATACGGCAGCGTGGCATCAATCAGCTGCCAGCGCTCCGCGCTCCAAACTGCCGCGCAAATATGATCCTGCGGGTTTCCGTAACAATCAACGTGAACATAGGCATATTTCGTTTTATATCCTAACCTCGTTAAAACCGAAACTATTAGATTTGAATAATCTCCGCAAGTTCCGGATCGCATTTTCAACAAGTCCAGATCACTTCGTTGAAGGGGATAGTACGGCGCATTCAGTCTGCTGTATGCTATGTTATTATCAAACCAACGCAGCAGCGTTTCAACAACGCTGCTCAGCGGTAGATTCCATAGATGCAGTTCGTTTATGAAGCATTCTATTTTGGAAGATCGAGGATGTATATACTCGTCGCTGTTAAACATTTTTTTATCCTTAAAGCCGTATCCAGCGTCATTTATCCCTGAAGGCAAAACGGAAATATCCTTTATCAACCTGAAAGTCAGCCCATCATATTTCTGTCCGTCAACCTCCAATTCGCCCACTTCTCTGTCGCATTCCACAAAACCGAGCTTTTCGGCACAGCGGATCATACGAATATTGCCCGACCAAGTTTGCGTGTAAAGCTCGTTTACGCCGTTCTCAAAGAAATAGTTGATAAAGGCGCGGAGGGTGCTTGTTCCGATGCCGTTGCCATACAAACCCGGTTCACAAATGTTAATACCAACGGCACGATAAACTTTCTGACCGTCCTTAACTTTTCTGACCCATTTGAAATTTTCGTCGATATGGTAGGAGTTCACCCAGCCGATGTGTCTGCCGTTCCATTCGATCTCAAACCTCGAGCGGGGAGCATCATCGGGACGATCTTTCGCGGATACATAGTATTCCGTCCAACTTTTACGCTCGGTTTCTTCGCAAGTATCCTCTTTTTTCCATGGAGCATCCCAGTTTGCCCATCCCAGCTCCACGGTGAACCAACGCACATAGTCCGCTATGTCGGCCTCGACCATATCTCGAAGAATAATGTTGTTTGATTTTATTCTCATCATCCATGCTCCATCAAATCCCAATTTTCAATAGCCCTTCGCCGCATCACATAAAGTTCAGCAGCACTTCATTCTGAAAATCAAGCCCGCGCCTTGTAAGCTTCATTCGCTCCTCGGTCACTTCCATCATGCCGTCGAGTGCAGCTGCGCTGACTGCGGCGGCGAACTGCTCCACGGGATCTATGCCGAAGCGTTTTTCAAACTCCGCGCGGTTTACGCCCTCTATCTTGCGAAGCCCCATCATGATACATTCAAACATCTCGTCCTCGCGCTCGACCTCCTGCGTTTCCGCAAGCGGAAGCTTGTTTTCTCCGAGAGTTTTAACATATTCCTCGATGGTTTCATGGTTGCGGAAGCGCACCCATTTATCGCGGATATGCAGCGCCGAATGTGCGTTCACGCCCAAACCGAGATAATCACCGTTGTTCCAATAATTGATGTTGTGGCGGCATTCAAAGCCCGCTTTTGCGAAATTGCTTATCTCATAGCGCTTGTAGCCGAGGCTCTCGAGAAGGGTTATTCCCGCATCCTGCATATCGGCGGTGTCGTCCTCGTCGGGAAGCGCGAGCTTGCCCGAAACGACTTCATCATAAAGCCGCGTATGCTCCTCGAGTATCAGCGAATATGAAGAGATATGCTGCGCCCCGAGCTCGGAGGCAAGGCGAACGGAATCAAGATACGACTCCATGCTCTGCAAAGGCAGCCCGTGCATGATGTCGATATTTATATTGGTAAATCCGGCGTTTTCGGCGAGCGCGTATGCGGAAAGAGACCTCGCCTTATCATGTATCCTGCCTATCGCGGCAAGCACCTTATCGTCCGAAGACTGCATACCGATCGAAAGGCGGTTCACGCCTGAAGCTTTATACTCATTGAGCTTGATTTCATCAATGGATTCGGGGTTGCATTCAATGGTTATCTCCGCATCCTCCGCAACATCGAAGCATTCCCGCGCCTCATCGAGTATGCGCGAGATAAGCCCCGCCGGCAGCAGGGAAGGGGTGCCGCCGCCGATGAAAACGGTATCGAAGCTCTTTTCCTTGATCAGCGGCGAATAAAGCCGCATCTCGGTTATGAGCGCGGCTGTATAGGGGAGAAAATCCACGCGATCCGCGAAACTCACGAAATCGCAGTAGGCGCATTTTCTCCTGCAAAACGGTATGTGTATGTAAAGTCCTGCCATCAGTTTATCCTTAAAACGCTCATGAACGCCTCGCTCGGAAGCTCGACCGAGCCGATCTGCCTCATGCGCTTTTTGCCCTCCTTCTGCTTTTCAAGCAGCTTCTTCTTTCGGGTGATGTCGCCGCCGTAGCATTTTGCAAGAACGTCCTTGCGGAGTGCGCGAACGGTCTCCCTTGCGATGATCTTGCCGCCGATAGCCGCCTGAATGGGTATCTCAAACTGCTGGCGCGGTATGACTTCCTGAAGCTTTTCGGCAACAGCTCTGCCCTTTGCATACGCCTTGTCCCTATGAACGATGGTCGAAAGCGCGTCGCACATATCGCCGTTGAGAAGGAAATCGAGCTTAACAAGGTCGCTCTGAACGTAGTCGCTTATCTCATAGTCAAACGAAGCGTAGCCGCGCGAACGGCTCTTGAGGCTGTCGAAAAAGTCGAAGATTATCTCGTTCAGCGGTATCTGATAGGTCAATTTAACGCGGCTCTGCTCAAGATAGACCATGTCGGAGAATATGCCGCGCTTCTCCTGGCAAAGCTCCATTATCGTGCCAACGTATTCGGGCGGGGTCATTATGTGCGATAGGCACATCGGCTCCTCCATGCGCTCGATATCGGTGGGTGAGGGCAGGTTCGCGGGGTTGTCGATCATAACGGTGGTGCCGTCCGTCAAAATAACGCGGTAGATAACGCTCGGCGCGGTCGTGACCAGGTCGAGATCAAACTCCCTTTCAAGCCTCTCCTGCGCTATCTCCATGTGCAAAAGCCCGAGGAAGCCGCAGCGGAAGCCGTAGCCGAGCGCCTGGCTCGTTTCGGGCTCGTAGCTGATCGAAGCATCGTTCAGTATCAGCTTTTCAAGCGCTTCGCGAAGGTTTTCGTATTCAGCGCCGTCGGCGGGGTAGATGCCGCAGAACACCATCGGGTTCGCCTGCTTGTAGCCGTGCAGGGGCTCCTTGGCGGGGTTCTCGGCAAGGGTGATCGTGTCGCCCACCTTCGTTTCGGCAACCGATTTAATTGAAGCCGAGATATAGCCGACCTCGCCCGCGGAAAGCTCCTTAACGGGCTTGAGGCTCGGGGAGAATACGCCCACCTCGGTCACGTCGAATTCGCTGCCCGTGTGCATGAAACGGATGCGGTCGCCGGGGCGCACAACGCCGTCCATTATGCGAACGTAGCTCAATGCACCCTTGTAGTTGTCGTAGTAGCTGTCGAAAATGAGCGCGCGAAGGGGAGCGTCCGCCTCGCCCTTGGGGGCGGGGAAGTCGGTCACGATGCGTGCAAGCACCTGCTCCACGTTGAGACCCGTTTTCGCGGAGACCTGCGGCGCATCCTCGGCGGGAAGGCCGATAATGTCCTCAATCTCGCGGATGGCGTTCTCGGGATCGGCAGAGGGCAGGTCGATCTTATTGATAACGGGCAGTATCTCAAGCCCGTTATCGACAGCGAGATACACGTTTGCAAGCGTCTGCGCCTCGATGCCCTGCGTTGCGTCAACTATGAGCACCGCGCCGTCGCAGGCGGCAAGCGCACGGCTTACTTCGTAAGTAAAGTCCACGTGGCCGGGCGTGTCGATAAGGTTCAGCATATAGGTCCTGCCGTCGGTATGCTTATAAAACATCTGAACGGCGGTGGATTTTATGGTTATTCCGCGCTCGCGCTCGATATCCATCGAGTCAAGAAGCTGATCCGCCATATCGCGGCTCGAAACGGTATCGGTGCGTTCCATAAGCCTGTCCGCAAGGGTGGATTTGCCGTGGTCGATATGCGCGATGATGCAGAAATTTCTGATAAGTTCTCTGGGGTATGCCAATTTAACCTCCTGCGCGGCAGAGTCTCGATTCGCCGCGCCTATTTTCCTAATATAATTATACATTAACAAACGCGCTTTTGCAATAGCGGGCGAACACGAACCGTCCATGCCCGATGCGGCGCAAGCAGGCGGAGCATCGGCACGATTATATTGTTTGCGCGCCTTGTAACGAGCCCGTCATCATGCTATAATTAAATTGTATAAATATGCACTAAGGATGAAATGCGATGAAAAAGATCATTGCTTTGATAGTTTTTGCGCTGATCATCGTTAATATCCCGGTGCCGGCCGTGCGGAGCGAGGCGGTGATGCGCGATATCACCGTGAGCTGCTCGATCGAGCTGAACGGGGCGCCGCTGAATTGGATGCTTTCGGACAACAGGGAGAGCACCTATCTGCAGTATTCGTATGCGGCGATCACAGTAAATGCAGGCGAGCCCATCGGCGGCATCTACGTCAAATTCGACCGCACGCCGCCCGCATGGACGATGTATTTCAACGGACTTGCGCAAAACTGCGGTACCTACGGCTTTCTGCACGAGTTTCAGCGGGTGAATGCGCAGGATGCTTCACGCATCGTGCTTCTCTTCGAGTCCGCCGTCAGCATCGCCGATATCTTCGTGTTCTCGCTCGGCGCAAAGCCGCCCGCCCACGTACAGGTCTGGCGTCCTGCCGAGGGGACCTGCGATATCATGATGCTTCCCGCCCATTCGGATGACGATCAGCTCTTCTTCGCGGGCTCGGTGCCGGATGCGGTCGCGCGCGGAGCGGAGATGCAGGTCTGCTTCTTCACCAACCACTGGAACACGCACACAAGGCCGCACGAGCTGCTCAACGGGCTTTGGACCTGCGGGCTGACGCGCTACCCCGTGATCGGACCGTATCCGGACACGGGCAGGGGACACAGCGAGGAGCAGGGACTGCAGATATTTGCAAACCTCGGATATTCCTTCGACGACATGGTGAAGTACCAAACCGCTCTTCTGCGCAAATACAAGCCGAAGATCGTGCTTGCGCATGATGTTTCGGGTGAATACGGGCACAGCGCGCATATCATCGACAGCCACGCGCTGCGCGATGCGGCGCTGGTATCAAACGACGCTTCCCGCTATCCGGAGTCCGCGCAGAGGTACGGCACATGGGACGTGCCGAAGATCTATATCCACCTGTATTGGGAAAACGAGATTAGCTTCGAGATCGACACGCCGCTTGCGTATTTCGGAGGGAAAACGGCGTATCAGGTATCGCAGGATGCCTTCCGCTGCCATATTTCGCAGATGGGCACGCGCTACCGCTACTGGCTGCTCGGCACGGACGCAAACCCTGTCACGAACTCATACGGGTTTCCGCAGTATTCGCCGCGCTACTACGGCCTCTGGCGCAGCCTTGTCGGGGCGGACAGCGTGAAGCACGATTTCTACGAGAACATCACGCTCTCGGGCATGGTCCCCGCGCCTTCGCAGACGGCCTACCCGATGCCGCTGCCCACGCCCACGCCGACCCCGGTGCCGACGCCAACGCCCACTCCGGCGCCGACCCCGACCCCGACGCCCACTCCGACGCCTACGCCGAGACCCACGCGGCCGCCGATCCCGACCCCGACGCCGACGCCGGTCCCGACCCCTGCTCCCACGCCTGCGCCGACGCCAACGGCCGCACCGACGCAGGAGCCGACAGCCGCGGTGCAGACCGATGCACCTTCGCCCGAGGAGAATACGGAAAGAGGGAGCCGGTGGACACGGGTGCAGCCGCTGATACTTGCGCCGGCATTCCTGCTTACGGCGGGCGCGATCGCGCTTGTGATGATCCTGATCAAGCGAAAACGCCGCTGAAAAGCGCAAAACACACTATACACTAAACACTAAACACTACACACTGCACACTGCAAAACCACTGTAAAGGATGAGATAAAATGACCGGAAAGGTTGCTTTGGGACTTTTGATCCCGTTCCTCGGAACCATGCTCGGCTCGGGCTGTGTTTACTTCATGAAGCGCGAGCTCAAGCGCAGCGTTCAGCGCGCGCTGACGGGCTTTGCGGCGGGCGTAATGGTCGCCGCCTCGATATGGAGTCTCATAATCCCGGCAATGAATCTTTCGGAGCAGCAGGGGCTCGGAAAGCTTGCGTTTATTCCGTCCGTGATAGGCTTCCTCATGGGCATAGCGTTTCTGCTTCTGCTCGATAAGATCACGCCGCATCTGCACATGAACGCCGCCCAGTCCGAGGGCCCGCGAAGCCGCGTTCAAAGAGCCACGATGATGGTGCTTGCTGTAACGCTGCACAATATACCCGAGGGAATGACGCTCGGCATAGTTTACGCGGGCCTCGTTGCGGGGCTTCCCGAGGTCACGGCAGGAGGTGCGCTCGCTCTCTCGCTCGGAATTGCTATTCAGAATTTCCCCGAGGGCGCGATAATCTCCCTTCCACTTCATGCGGAGGGCATGAGCAGGCATAAGGCGTTCGGCTACGGCACTCTCACCGGTGCCGTCGAGCCAATAGGCGCGCTTCTTACGATCTTCTTTGCAAAGCTCTTCCTGCCCATCATGCCGTATTTCCTTGCTTTTGCGGCGGGCGCGATGCTCTACGTAGTTGTGGAGGAGCTTATCCCCGAGATGAGCGAGGGCGAGCACTCGAATATCGGCGTTATCATGTTCGCGCTCGGCTTCGCGCTGATGATGGCGCTGGACGTGGCGCTCGGCTGATGCGTTTTCAATGAAAGGAGCAATCAATGTATAAGTTTTATGGAAACGAAGCGGTTGCAAATGAGATCAGAAGGCTCTACGATGCCTTCGATAAATGCTGGTGCGCCGAGACCTGCGCGCCGCGCTTTCGCCCCGAGTGGAGCGAAGCGAATAAAACCCTCGGTCAATGCTCGATAACCGCCTTCATCGTGCAGGATCTTCTCGGCGGCAGGGTGCTTGGCGTTTCGCTCGGCGATGGCGGCTATCACTGCATAAACGAGATCGGCGGCGTTAAATTCGACCTAACGAGCGAGCAGTTCGACGGCGACGGCAGGCTGCTCGACTATGAAAACACGCCCGAGCAGAGCCGCGAGGCGCATTTTGCGGACGCGGATAAGTTCGAGCGCTATCTTCTTCTCAAATCGCTTCTTATGAAGCAGCTGCTCAAATAAATTCCGCGCGGCTCGAAAACCGGTATGGATACCCTATCGGACGCGAATAAAACAGAATGAAGTTAAACTCAAAACAGAGCCAAGAGCAAAGGCGAATACAAAAACAGAGCCAAAAACAAAGTCTAGAACATAGTCAAGAACAAAGGTAAAAAGGTAAATACAAAAACAAAACCCGGTCGCTCACCGGGTTTTGTCGTTCGTATCCTTCGCTCCAAGCTCGCCGTAATCGCCCGATGCCTGCACGAGCAGCAGCATCAGCGTTCCGAAGGTGCCGCCGAGCATCATTCCTATTATCAAAAAGAGTATTTCGCGCATGGCTTCCTCCGCAGCTTGTATAAAACTCGGCGCATCAAGTGCGCCGTGCCGACCGCTTGCTTAGTTTTGCCTAAGATCGCCCGTTTCATGCATCGAAAGGCTTTTTTGCCGCGGCTGAGCGAAGGCCGCGCAAAACGCAATATGCTGTTGCAAGAAGCGGCTAAAACAACTATAATATCTGCAGGAGCGATCGGCAACCCCGAGTGGGCCAATGCTTCGGAAAGGAATGCGCCGCATTATGGATCATACAGCGGAGATAATGGAATACTATTCAAATGCCAAGCTCGAGTGGGACAGGCTCGAAAAGGGCTTTGCCCATGAAAAATTCATAACGCTCCGCATGATGGACAGATTCATGCCCGAAGGGGAAGGCTGCTCGACATAGGCGGCGGCCCGGGGCATTATTCGCTGTATTATGCAAATAAGGGCTTCAACGTGACCCTGCTCGACCTCAGCGAGGAGAATCTGCGCTATGCAGAGAGCAAGGCCGCCGAGCAGGGCGTGCGGTTGACTGCCTGTCATGGCAACGCCTTGGAGCTTTCCGCGTTTTCGGACGGCGAGTTCGACGCCGTGTTCCTCAGGGGGCCGCTCTATCATCTGCTCGAGGAAGCCGAGCGCAGGTGCGCGCTGAATGAAGCCGTGCGCGTTCTGAAAAGCGGTGGCATACTGGTATGCAGCTTCATCCTCTCGTTCGCACAGGTCATCTACGCCATGCGCGAGCGCCCCTCGACCATTCTTGAAGAAGGCTCAAAGGCTTGGATGAGCGCCGCCGCCAAGGGCGAGAGCATAAGCTTTGCGCCGTTTGATTTCACATTCGCATATGAGACCACGGTGCAGGATGCATGCGCCCTGATCGCCTCAAACAGCGATCTGAAGCTGCGCTCAATGTTTTCGCAGGAGGGCATACTTGCGCCGTATTGTGCGCGCCTTGCGGAAATGCCGGAGCAGCAGCGCCTTGCATGGTATGAATACAGCCTTGCCTTATGCGATAAGCCGGAATACCTGTCGCACGCCGAGCATCTTGCGGTGATCGCCGAAAAACTGTGACGCACGCAGCCTTCACGCTGTTGACACTTGAACCGAAAAATAGTATTATTAACATGGATGGATAGCGAAAGCTTCCTGCTGAAAACCTTAGAAACGAAAAACTGGAGAAACAAACATGCATCCGTTTATACATATTTTCGGGCTTGAGATACCGAGCTACGGCCTTATGATGGCGCTTGCTTTCATACTTGCGATCGTGCTCAGCTATTTTCGGGCGAAAAAGGCGGGGAAGAACCCCGAGATCATACTCGATCTTGCGATCGCCGCGATCGTTATCGGCCTCGGCTGCGCGTACCTGCTCTATATCTTCGTCACATATCCTCTGGATAAGATCTGGAAGAGCATCACCGACGGCAGCTTCTCCGTGTTCAAAAGCGGCGGGCTCGTGTTCTACGGCGGCGTTATCGGCGGCGCGCTGGCGGTCATAGGCTACCTCAAGCTGATCAAAAAGCAAAAGGTCTGGGATTATTCCGCGATCATCGTGCCAACCATCCCGCTTGCGCATGCGGTCGGCAGGATCGGCTGCTTCCTTGCGGGCTGCTGCTACGGCAAATGCGTGGATACGCCCATCTCCGTGATCTACACCAACCCCATCGGCGGCGCTCCCACCGGCACGCCGGTCTTTCCGATACAGCTCGTTGAATCCGCCTGCAACATCGTCGTTTTCGTCATCCTTCTATTGTACGTCGGCAGGCAGCTCAAGCGTGGCAGCGTGCTCTTCCTCTATATGATCCTGTACGGCATAGAGCGCTTCGTGCTCGAATATTTCCGCTACGACGAGATCCGCGGCATCTTCCTCGGGCTCTCCACCTCCCAGTGGATAAGCATCGCGATGGTCGTGATCGGCGCAGTCGGGCTGATGCTTTCGTTTAAACGCGAGAAGACCATGCTCCGTGCCGCGGCGGCCGCGCCCTCGCTTGTGAACGGTGCGCCTGCCGAAGCCGATGAAGCTGCCGATGCCGGTGACCCGACCGAAGCCGATGAAGCTGCCGATGCCGATTCAGTCGAAACCGAAGTCGAAGGCGCGGAGGAGACCGCCGAATGATCCTGCACTGCGCTTTTGACCTATGAAGCGCAGCGTAAACACGATCAAATATACGCAATATAAAACGGCCTCGGGCATTAGCCACGAAGCCGTTTTGCTTAGATCGTGATCGGCCTGTTTACTGAGCCTAACATTATTTCTTTGATGTGATATAGGCCTCTATATCGGAGAAGATCTTGTGCACAGCATCAAAATCGGTGCTGTAATAGGTTCGATTGTTGCGCCGCTCCTTAAGAAGCAGACCGTAGTCATATATGGTGGTGAGATGCCTTGAAACGTTGCCCGCGTTCAGATCCATCTGCTGCGCGATGTTGAGGCAGTAGTCGGATTCGTAGAACAGGCGAGACATCATCTCGAGCTTGATCGGATCGGTGAACGCCTTCATGACCTCCGCAAGCCGATCGACGCTCTTTTCAACATAGCCCGATATGAACTCGGGATAGACGCCTGCGCCGAAGTACAGAGTAGCGATATTGTCGTTCGTGCCGGGCTCGTAGCCGTAGCCGATCTCGTTGAAGAAGAAAAGGCTCGTGCCGACCGCGGTCGCGCCGGTGATCATATTGGCGGGGTCGATCCTTATAAGCTCCTGGATCTGACCTTCGGACATATTTATAAAGCTTTGCTCCCAGCGCTGCGCAGTTGCTTCAAAGATGGGCAGCAGCCTCGGCATGCCCTCCTTAAGCCGCATTGCATACGGGCGCAGGATATCGGCAAGCTTATCCATGTAGTAGTCGAAGTTGTCGAGCACGCGGAACGCGTCCATCTTGGCCTCGTGCGGATACTGCATGGAATAGAGCTGCTCGAAAAGGTTCGGAACGGGCTTGTCCTTGGGCGCCATCGCAAAGGAGATGCCGCCATTGGTGAAATCGACCACCTCAACGCCATCGGCGCGCAGCTTCCTCCAGCGCTCCTTGGTCTCCGCGATCTGCTCGTCAAAGCCGGGGGAGGTGAGCTTCATGAAGGAGAGGATGCAGATCCTCGCAACGCAGTTGAGCTCATGTGGGTTGCCGGTGTCGAATGGCTTTAAATAGAATTTGACCTCGGGTGAATCGCAGTCAAGATCGGAACATACGTCCAACATGAACTGCTCGATGAGCATCGAGTTTATCCTGAGCTCATCGATCTGCTGCTGCGAAAGCGAGTCGCGGAATTTGATGATCATGTTTTCCGCGAGCTTTATGAATGATCTTTTTGTATAGTACATGCTGACCATTCCAAGCGTTTCATACAGCAGGAACGGGTCGCGTGTAATGCTTAGCACCATAGCAGTATCATCCTGTCAAATCATGTTTAATCCTCTATAGTATATCATGTTTTTGCACCATATGCAAGAACAATTTTTTCAGACCCTCCGTTTATTTGCATATTTTTCGCCGGATCAAGCGCTTTATGCTTGACAAACCGATGCTTCAATGATAAACTTACTGCCTGTAAATGCGATGAAGCGGATAATCCGTCCTGCTTCACCCGCTCAAGCGAGCCGCGTTTGGTGCAAGGCGGCAGCGGGGAAGGGCGGCACTCACCGCGGAGCTTTCGGCGCGAAGGATGGGCTTTCCGTCAGTTAGTTTCGAACGTATGCCTGCGTTAAAGGCGTTGAGCGGCCCGCTCCTGCTTAAGGGATAAAAGTTCGGAACGGGCAACCGAAGTGGTACCGCGCGGGTACTGAAACATAAACTGTTTTCCTGCGTCTTCGGAAACGGCAAAAACCGTTTTCCGAGGCGCTTTATTTTGTTTACAAACCGAAAGGAGCTTCATAAATAATGAGCGAACGCTATGAACATCTGCCGATAGAGAGAAAATGGCAGAAGATCTGGGACGATACGCATTGCTTCGAGGCGAAGAACGACTATTCCAAGCCCAAGTATTATGCGCTGATCGAGTTCCCGTTCCCCAGCGGAGCGGGTCTGCATGTGGGCCATCCGCGCAGCAACACCGCGCTGGACATCATCACAAGAAAGCGCCGCATGGAGGGCTATAACGTCCTCTTCCCGATAGGCTACGACAGCTTCGGCCTTCCCACCGAGAACTACGCGATAAAGACAGGCGAGCATCCCGCGAAGGTCACCGAGCGCAATATCAAGGTCTTCCACGATCAGCTCAAGATGCTCGGCTTCTCCTTCGATTATTCAAGGGAGATCTACACCTCCGATCCGGAGTATTACCGCTGGACCCAATGGATATTCCTCAAGCTTTTTGAAAAGGGGCTTGCGTATAAGGCGGAGCTTCCGATCAATTTCTGCACAAGCTGCAAGGTCGGCCTTGCAAATGAAGAGGTCGTGGACGGCTGCTGCGAGCGCTGCGGCGCACCCGTTGTGCGCATGGTCAGAAGTCAGTGGATGCTCAAGATAACCGCCTATGCGGACAGACTGATAGACGATCTGGACACCGTGGACTTCATCGACAGGGTCAAGCTCTCGCAGAAAAACTGGATCGGCAGGAGCACCGGCGCGGAGGTCACCTTCAAGATCGACGGCTACGACGAGGGTCTTAGGATCTACACCACCCGCCCCGACACGCTCTTCGGAGCCACCTATATGGTAATCGCTCCTGAGCATCCGCTCGTTGAGGCGATGGCGGACAGGATCACCAATATCGACAAGGTGCGCGAATACCGCGCCGCCGCCGCAAGAAAGAGCGATTTTGAGCGCAGCGAGCTTGCTAAGGATAAGACCGGCGTTCCGCTCGAGGGCGTTACCGCGATTAACCCCGCCACGGGCAAGCCCATCCCGGTTTGGATATCGGACTATGTTCTGATGGGCTACGGCACCGGCGCGATCATGGCGGTTCCCGGCCACGACACGAGGGACTATGAGTTCGCAAAAACCATGGGTCTGCCGATCGTAGAGGTCGTCGCCGGCGGCGATATCGAGAAGGAAGCGTTTACGGACTGTGAGACCGGCATCCTTGTGAACTCGGGCTTTTTGAACGGTATGCAGGTCGAGGACGCGAAGAAGGCGATGATCGACTGGCTCGAAAAGGAAGGCATCGGCACAAAGAAGACCAATTTCAAGCTTCGCGACTGGTTGTTCAGCCGTCAGAGGTACTGGGGCGAGCCGATACCGCTCGTGTACTGCGAGCATTGCGGCTGGGTCCCGCTCCCCGAGAGCGAGCTGCCGCTGCGCCTGCCCGAGGTGGAGGATTTTCGCCCTGCGGACGACGGCTCCTCCGCGCTCAAGCGTGCGACCGATTGGATACATACCACCTGCCCCAAGTGCGGCGCGCCCGCCGAGAGGGAGATCGACACCATGCCCAACTGGGCGGGCTCGAGCTGGTACTATATGCGCTACTGCGATCCGCATAACGATAACGCGCTTGCGGACAGAAAGGCGCTCGACTACTGGCTGCCCGTGGATTGGTACAACGGCGGCATGGAGCATACCACGCTGCATCTTCTGTACTCCCGCTTCTGGCATAAATTCCTCTACGATATCGGCGTAGTGGGCTGCCCCGAGCCCTATATGAAGCGCACGAGCCACGGTATGATACTCGCCGAGGACGGCAGCAAGATGAGCAAATCCAGGGGCAACGTCATCAACCCTGACGACCTTGTAAATGAATACGGTGCGGACACAGTGCGCGCCTACGAGATGTTCATCGGCGCATTCGATCAAACTATCCCATGGAGCACGCAGGGCGTCAAGGGTTGCCGCAGGTTCCTTGAAAGGGTCTGGCGCCTGCAGGATATGCTGGTCGAGGGCGAGGGCATACGCAAGGAGATGGCGGCAAGCGTCCACGGCTGCATAAAGAAGGTCACCGAGGACTTCGAGCGAATGAAGTTCAACACCGCGATCGCCGCGATGATGAGCCTTGTGAACGACTTCTACCAGAAGGGCGACGTAACGAGGGACGAGCTGCACACGCTGCTCATCCTCATGAACCCCGTTTGCCCGCATATCACCGAGGAGATGAACGCGCTGATCGGATTCACCACCCCGATCTACGAGGGCGAATGGCCCAAGCACGATGAAGCCGCGCTCGTTAAGGACGAGATGGAGATCGCCGTGCAGGTCAACGGTAAGATCCGCGCAAGGATGATGATCCCCGTTGGCATGGAGGAGGCCGCGCTTCGCGAAATGGTGCTCTCAAACGACGAGGTCAAGCCCCATGTGGACGGCAAGAACATCGTCAAGTTCATCGCGATAAGGAATATCGTGAATATCGTTGTTAAGTAAAAGTCGGAAAGGGCGCGCGGTCTGCTGCGCCCCTTCCCTTTACCGGGGCTTTTCTCTTCAAAACTCAAGCGCAGGTTGAATCCGCTAAAGCTCGGCGTTATTTACTTTTGACACGCAATGGGGTATCATCATATTGTCTCGAGGCAACAAAACTTAAATCGAAAGGAAGCGATACTATGGATAACGCAAAGACAGGAGCATATATTCAAATGCTTCGCCGCAGGGCCGGCTTAACTCAGAAGGAGCTCGCCGATAAGCTCAACATCTCGTTCCAGGCCGTTTCAAAATGGGAAACGGGGGAGAGCCTGCCCGATACGGGGATCCTTCTCGACGTGGCGGATATTCTCGGAGTTTCGGTGGATAAGCTCTTGACGGGCGGCGCATTCATCACGAACGAACGCAAGCTCATGCGCCTTGAGGACGTGAAGATCGGCTTTGAGCTTCTTGAGGATATCGGCCGCTGCTTCGGCGAAAAATGCACCTTCTATACCGCCATGATCGACGGCATAAACGAAAAGATGAACATGGATATTCTCGAGTATCTGAAGAACCCGAAAACCCGTGATGTTATGTATGCCGAGGTGCTCATTCAGGGCATTATGGACGGAAAGACCGTCGATATGGAGGAGATCGAGGCGGGGCTTGAGAATAAGAAAATGGTCGAGGTCATAAGGGAATACCTTAAAAAGGCCGAGGCCTGAACGCCGATACAAAACCGAAAAGGGGTGCGTGGTGCGTGCCCCTTTTGGCGTGGCTCGCTTCAAAGCCGATGCGGCAAAAATCGATGCCGCTTGCTCCGTTTAATTCCTATTTCGCACTTTTCGCGGAATATGCGATGCTAAACACGAATGATTCATGTGGAAAAGCAGCTGCATTTATGATATCATATTCAAAGTGGAGCACGCAATAATGCTCCGATTTTTACGATAAGCAATCGGGAAAGGTGAAAAAATGAAATTATCGATCTCATCACTTGTGAAATCATTCGATAAAAAAGAGGTGCTCTGCGGCGCTTCGTACACGTTCGAGCAGGGCAAGATCTACGGTCTGCTCGGAAGAAACGGCGCGGGTAAGACCACGTTTTTCAACTGCCTCAACGAGGATATCCCCATCGATGGCGGCACCATTGTTTTAGAGGAAAACAACGGCAATAAACGCCCCCTTACTGCGGACGACATCGGCTACGTTCTTTCCACTCCGGTGGTGCCGGATTTTCTGACGGCAAGGGAGTTTATTCGCTTCTTTCTGGATATCAACCGCGGCAAGATCGAATCCCCCCGCGAGCCGGATGAATACCTGGACTATATGCAGATAGATCAGGAGGACCGCTTCAAGCTTATAAAGGATTTTTCGCACGGCATGAAGAATAAGATGCAGCTCCTTGTAAACTTCATCGCCGACCCGCCAATTCTGCTGCTCGATGAGCCGCTTACGGCGTTGGACGTTGTAATGGCGGACGAGATGAAGCGGCTTCTCAAGCGCAGAAAGCAATCGCATATCACCATCCTATCAACCCATATAATGGAGCTTGCATTGGATATTTGCGATGATATCGTGATACTCCACAACGGCGTGCTCTCTCCTGTATCGCGCGATCAGCTCGATGATGCTGCGTACAAGGATCGCATAATAGCCGCGCTCAAGGAGGAAAGCAATGATTGAGGCATTCATCCAATCATTCAAACTTCGGATAGCTTATCGAGTAAACGGGATCCTCTATAATCTGAAAAGGGTTCCAATCATAAAGAAGCTTCTGCCGGTGCAGCTTTACGATTCGCCGCACATCAAAGCTTTCGCCCGCGTTCTGGCGGTTCTTGGCGAGATTTTCGGCTTCTTTGCAGGAAAGCTTCTATACATAGCGCTGTGCATTCTGCTTCCGTGTTATTACTTGAAGCCGCTCCACGGAATAGGTTATGTGCCTCTGTTTCTCAATATCTTTTTCTTCTTGACCGTACTTGGCGCATTGAGCAACAACAGGTTCTGCCAAAGCGATGCAAGCTCATCCTATGCCGTATTCCTTATGCGTATGGATGCAAAGCGATACGCTCTTTCAAACTACGCATATTTTATCGTTAAAACCTTCGTTGGCTTCGCAGTTGTGCTAGCTTCGCTGTATTTTATAGCTAAAGCGAATGGCGTTGCCGATATCCGCCCCGTTTGGATAGTATTGATGCCGCTGCTTGCGGTCTGCATAAAGGTGATAGCCGCCGCTGTCGATATAAAGCTGTTTGAGAAAAGAAAAAAGCTGCTCAAGGATTTTTCGGCAATATTCTTGATCGCTATCCCTGTCTTCCTTGCATCAGCCTACGCTCTTCCAGCATTTGGCATCATTTTGCCGGCTTGGGGCTTCTATGCGGCATCCGCAGTTTTTGCGTTGTTAGCCATTCCCGCCGCAGTCTGCGTTATTCGCAGCAGCGAGTATCGCAGGATCTATCAGAAAAACCGGTATTCGCCGATATCCACAAGCGATATTCGGCGCGGCGTACAGGAAAAATACAAGCAAAAGCTGGAGCTTGGAGCCGAGGAAGCGAGCCGCAAAACCGGCTGCGCGCTGTTCAACGAGCTGTTCGTGCGCCGTCATCGCAAGTTTCTTATGCGCCCTGCTCAACGCACAGCCATCGTTTTGTCTTTCGTTGCAGCCGCCGCCGTGGCAATATCTCTATTTGAGCGTGGTTTTGCCGAAAACATCAACAGCAGGATAATGAAAACGCTGCCGTATTTGCTTCTTGTGATGTATAGCATAAACCGCGGCGCAACCACCACGCAGATATTCTTTTACAGCTGCGACTGCAATATGCTGACTTATCGTTTCTATCGTCAGCCGAAAACCGTTTTGGAGCTTTTCAAAGAAAGGCTCAAAACCGTTGTGCTCATCAATCTGCTTCCGAGCGCTGTTGTTTGCATAGGCGCTGCGCTGCTTCTCCTTGTTACGGGCGGAACGGAGAATGTGATTGATTATCCCGTTTTGATAGTTTCAATACTGTCAATGTCCGTGTTTTTCTCGGTGCATTATCTGGTGCTCTACTATCTGTTTCAGCCATATACCGCTGGGCTTGAAACGAAGCACCCGATCTATTCATTGATCAGCGGGCTGACATATCCTGTGTGCTATCTGATTGCAACGAAGCTGGGCGTGCTGATAACGCCCTTGGCATTTGGCGGCATACTCATAGGGTTCTGTGTGCTGTATACCGCAATTGCGCTGATACTTGCCTATAAGCTTGCGCCGAAAACCTTCAAGCTGCGCTGAAAAGCATAGCAGCTCTCTGTGTTAAATACATAGTAATGGACGCGGCACGCCGCGTCCATCTTGGTATAAAGAACAATTATATCAGCAAAAGGAAATATGCCGCCCGCTCAAATATCAACGATCAGCAGTCCTTCCTCCCCATAATCAAGCCTTTGCGCGAGCCTGCCTTCTTCAAATAAGAACGTGCCGCCGATCGACACGGGATCGTGCGATACGGAGTTCACAAGCAGCGCCCTGTGCGCGGCAAGCGCGCCCTGCTCCGCATATTCGGCTTCGTATTCATGCCATTGTTCAAGCGAAAAATTCACATACACGGGCCAGATGAGCACGCCGTCCGTTTTGAACCTTTCCGGCATATCCCACATATCGCCGCAAAGCGCAAGCATGAGCTTTTTCCCGAGATGATCGAATTCGCAAGGTTCCTCGCCCTCTTTATAATGTTCGTCCGTATTCGGTTCGCGCCAGCCGACCGAAATGCGGCGATAGTTATGCGAAAGCCTCCCGCTCTCTATCACTGCGCAGGAGGAATAGAGACTCTCGCCCTCAAGCTCGAAATAGCCGAAAATGATGGAGATGCCGTATTCGCGGCTCATCCTCTCGATGCGGCGCATCGTTTCACCGCTTTTTTCAATGGCGATGTGCCTGTCCTTCTCGAAATCCCAGCAAAACGCATCGAAGCCCTGAAGGAAGCTTTCGCCGAACACCACAATATCGGCCTTGCCGCTCGCTGCCTTGACCGCGCACTCCATATTATTCAGGTTAAAGTCGATGTCTCCGTTGCGGAACTCATATTGAGCAAGCGCGATCAGCATATGTTTGTATTCTCCGATCTAAGTCTTTTTTAGGTTATCCATCTTCAATCTTCATAATCAAGGCCTGTCCAAAGCTTGAACGCAAGCACGCCCTGATGATATAGCATGCGCTCGCCTGAAACCGTATTGAGGCCGCGTGATGCGGCCGTTTTGAGAAGCGCCGTCCCCCTGTCGCAGCGGTAGACCATGTCGAGCACGGTGCAGTCCGGCTTCAAAAGCGAAACGAATGAAAGATCCGAGAAAACAGGGCCGTTCTTCATGCCGAGCGGCGTGGCGTTGATAAGAATATCCGCCTCGGATATCAGCGCGGAGGTGACCTCGAAGCTGAATATCGCATCCTCGATGGGGAAGGCTCTGCCCGTTTTCGTATGTATCCTCGAAACACACTGCACGGCGCAGCCCTCTTCCTCAAGCGCGGCCTTTGCAGCCGAGCCGGCGCCGCCGCCGCCGAGAACCACGGCCGAGCGGGCGTTCAGCTCCGTTCCGGCTTCGCGCAGCGCGTTCACAAGCCCCGCGCCGTCCGTATTGTGGCCGCACAGCCTGCCGTCCTCAACGCTAACAATGTTCACCGCGCCGGCCTTCTGCGCCGGAGCCGAAACCGCATCAAGATAGGGCAGTATCGCCTTCTTATGGGGCATCGTGACCGCAAAACCGCTCAGCTTTTCGCGCTTCACGGTGTTTCGTATATCACCAAGCTCGCCCGCCGTAACGCAAATGCGCAGGAATTCGGCGTTGATGCCGTATCGGCTGAACATCGGCGCGTAAAGCTCCGGAGAGCGGCTGTGCGCCACCGGATCGCCGATCACGGCATAATACTTTTTATTGTTATCCATGATTTCATCCTCCGATCTTGCTTAAAAGGAGCTCGGCTCCAACGAAATAGCTTCTTTCGCCGAGCGCCGATACCTGGGCGATGCAAACCGGCTCGATAACGCTTGCCGAGCGAAAGCTTTCCCTGCTGTGTATGTCCGATAAATGCACCTCAACGGTCGGAATGCCAACGGCCTCCAGTGCGTCGCGAAGTGCGTAGGAGTAGTGGGTCAATGCGCCGGGGTTGATCAGGATGCCGTCGGTATTGCCGAAGGCCGCGTGGATGCGGTCTATCAGCTCGCCCTCGTGATTGGATTGCAGAAACTCGCATTGAACGCCCCTTCCGCCGAGAAAAGCGGCAAGCTCGTCCATGATCTCGGCAAGCGTTTTTCTGCCGTAGATCTCGGGCTTTCGCACTCCGAGCATATTCAGATTCGGGCCGTTCAAAATAAGCAGCTTCATTTCAGTTCCAATCCTTCGGCACGTACAGCCTCTCGAAATCCCGAACGGCGTAGCGGTCGGTCATACAGGCTATAAAGTCGGAGCAAACGCGCTCCCTGCCGTCCTCCTCGATGTTTTTCTTGAAATCATCCGGAAGGGCGTCGATGTTTTTGAGATAGTGCAGATACAGCGTTTCCACAACGCCCTCGGCCTTGCCCTCCTCGGCCTTGGCGCGGGGATCGTGGTAGAGGTTCTCGAAGAGATAATCGCGCAGCCTGTCGAATTCAAGCATCATCTCATCGCTCATTCGAACGAACGGCTGCATATAGCTCTCCGCAAGTATATCCATGATCAGCGAGTTGATGCGCTCGCCGTGCGTTTTGCCGATCTTTTCGATGCAGCTTTTGGGCAGCATCTCGTTTGTGAGCAGACCGGCGCGGATGGCATCGTCGATATCGTGGTTCACGTAGGCGATGCGGTCCGCAAGGCTGACCACGTACCCCTCGAGCGTGCAGGGCTTGCCGTTCTTTTTGTGGTTGAGTATGCCGTCGCGCACCTCGTACGTAAGGTTGAGCCCAACGCCGTTTTCAAGCTTTTCCACCATTCGAAGGCTCTGCACGTTGTGCTCAAAGCCCCCGGGAACTAGCCTGTTCAATACGTTTTCGCCGGAATGCCCAAAGGGCGTATGCCCAAGATCATGCCCCATCGCGATAGCCTCGGTCAGATCCTCATTCAGCATGAGCGCGCGTGAGATCGTGCGCGCTATCTGGGATACCTCGAGCGTATGCGTCAGCCTCGTGCGGTAATGATCGCCGATGGGCGAGAGGAAGACCTGCGTTTTATGCTTGAGCCTTCGAAAGCTCTTGCAGTGGATTATCCTGTCGCGGTCGCGCACGAACTCTGTGCGCACGGGGCAGGGCGCAAGCGGCCTTACCCGCCCGCGCGTTTCGCTTGAAAGCGCGGCAAACGGGGAAAGCGTCTGCTTTTCGCGCTGCTCTGCTGTTTCTCGGTAGTTCATCTGCCGGCCTCCTTCAATAACAAAAACCAAAGCGGTCCATCATCAAACCGATCGCTTGCCGCGCACTCTGAAGATCTTTGCAAATAGATTCGCCTTCGGAAGAAACTCGAGATCGTCCGCGGTGAACGGGCGAAGAAGGATCAGGCAGCCGAAGTAAACGAGCACGCCGGCTCCGATGGCGAGGATGGTGCCGACAGTGGGGCGACCCATACCGGAAAGCAGCTTGAACACGAAGAACACCACCACGCCCATCAAAGCGCTAGCCAAAAGGGGCTTGATAAAGGTATCCACATAGCTGATGCGCATGCGCGTGTAGTGCAAAACGAAGAAGATATCGCCGATGGCGGCTATTGCATAGCAAAGCACAGTGGAAAGCGCAGCGCCGAGGATGCCCATATCGGTAAACTTCATAAGAAGGATCATGCTTATGACCTTCACCGCGCCGCCGATCGCGAGGAAGAACACGGGGATCTGGGGCTTGCCCATGCCCTGTATAACGCCCGTCAGCGTTTGCACGAGCGAGAGGAACAGCACGCCGATCGCCGCGAAATACATGATGCTCTGCGCCTCGCGATAGATATCGGGGTTCCCCGCGACCTTCGGATAGAGCATGGCCATGATCGGGCCGCCAAGGATGAACAGACCGACCGCGCAGGGAGCGCCGATGAAAAGCG
The DNA here is from genome assembly GCA_017523925.1 of Clostridia bacterium. Classification (GTDB taxonomy): domain Bacteria; phylum Bacillota; class Clostridia; order Christensenellales; family CAG-138; genus PeH17. The sequence goes on along the minus strand of JAFWVQ010000021.1, from coordinate 35,975 downwards.
CAAGCTTCATGCCCGTATCGGTCGCCTTATGCGCCGTGCGCCGATCGCGCCTTGCAACGGCCTGCGAGATCGCGGGAACGAGGCTCATCGAGAGCGCAAGCGTAAGCACCGCGGGCATGTTGATAAGCGGGGTGACGTAGCTGCGGAGCACCTGGAAAGAGGTTCCTGCAACGTATTCCGCTTCATCGGCGAGCATGCCGCCCGCGATGTTCTTCGCCTTGAGGATATTGATTATCAAAGCGGAATCGGCGATGCCCGTGACAGGCATTATCGACGCGCCGATGGTTATGGGGATGGCGATCGCGAGAAGCTTTTTCGTGATGGAAGCGGTGGACTCAACGCTCTGTGCAAGCGTTGTTCCGCGCGCGCAGACCGGCAGAGTGCCGCGCCGCATACGCGCATCGTAATAAAGCTTGATAACTATCAGCGCAACAAGCTCCGATACGCTCACGCCGATAAGCGCGCCCATCGCGGCAAGCTCGGGGCGTTCTGGGTACTTTGCGATCAGGATATAGGCGAGCGTAAAGCCCACAAGAAGCTTTATCACCTGCTCGATCACCTGGCTTATCGCCGTGCCGGTCATGCACTGCATGCCCTGAAGATAGCCGCGGTATGCGCACATTATGGAAACGAAGAAGAGCGCGGGAGCAAGCGCCATGAACGAAAGCTTCGCGGGCTCCGCTTCGCAGAGCCTTGCTATCGAGCCGGAGAATGCAAAGAGCAATATGCTCGTCACGATGCCGATTACCGTCAAAAGCTTCAGCGCTGAGGAAAACACCCTCTTTGCGCCTGAAATATCGCCGGAGGCAACCCGCTCCGAAACCATCTTGGAGATAGCGGTGGGGATACCGGCGGAGGAAATGACCAGAAGCCAGGTGTAGTAGGGATAGGCAACTTCGTAATAACGCATGCCGTCGTCAACTATCCTCGCAAGCGGTATGCGATAGACAGCGCCGATTACCTTAACGAACAGACCGGCGATGCCGAGTATTGTGGCTCCCTGAACGAAGGAGGTCTTCTTGCTTTGCTCCATTTACTATTTATCACACGGAACGTAATTTCAAGCCCGTGCGGACTCCTTTCGAAAAATATTTCCGACCATACGGAAACAAATCACAATCATATTATACCATATCAAAACGCAATATGCTATATTAAATTTCAAAAAAGTCTCAATAAGAATATTAAAAAAGTATTAACTCTTTCCGCGTTCACAGATACGGGAAGCATTTCTGCCGCTTGTTCAGAGGCGGCGATCCGCAAAAGGGCTGCTGAGAAGGCCGGTAGATCCGGAATACGACCGAAACCCTAAAATGCAAACGGATCCAACGCGAGAGCCATCGGATCCGCTTTTATGATGCTCGGATTCTTCGTCGTCAGCGCCGCCTGCGTCTTGGCGCGTTCTCGCTGTCAAGCTTCTTCAAAAACGGGCGCACCGCGAGCCTTGCCGCAATAAGCGTGGAGATGCCGCCGATCGCCATGAAAATGTACATCAGCCAGTTGCCGGAGGTGAAGCGGTAGGCTTCAAGCGAGAAAACGTCGGGGATGAAACCGACGATCAGCACGAATGCGGCGGTCATTGCGGCGCAAACGGCGATGCGAAGCTTCGAAAACGGCCTGCATATGAGGATAAGGTTGCCAAGGCCGATCGTGGCTGCCGAAAGCACGGCCAAGGTGGACGAAACGCCGTCCGGCACGCCGAAATAGTTTGCGATCATCGCCGCAAGCGCGCAGCAGGTAACGCCGAGCGCTCCGGGAAGCGCGTTTAGCAGAATGCGCCGCAGGAAGCTGCCCTTAAAGCGCTCCGAGCTCGGCTCAAATGCAAGGAAAAAGGACGGGATTCCGACGGTGAGCGAGCTTATAAGCGTCAGGTGGATCGGCTCAAAGGGGTATTTCAGCGGAAGAAACAGCGCGATAAGTATGCTGAAAACGCTTAAAGCGAATGAATAGAGCGTTTTTTGCAGGAAGAGCGAAGCGGTTCGCGTGATATTGCCTATCACGCGCCTGCCCTCGGCCACAACTGCGGGAAGTGCGTTGAAATCGTTGCTTAAAAGAACGAGCTGCGCGGCGTGCTCGGTCGCCTCGGCGCCTCCGCCCATCGCGATGGAGCAGTCCGCCGCCTTGAGCGAAGGTATGTCGTTTACGCCGTCGCCGGTCATCGCCACGTTATGCCCCTCGGCCTTGAGTGCCTCAACGAGGACGCGCTTTCGGTCCGGCGTAAGCCTGCCGAAGATGATCCTGTCCTTGGCGCAGGCGCAGAGCTCCTCGTCGGATAGCGCGCCGCAGTCCACGACCCGATCGCTCCCATCAAGCTCAAGCGTGCGCGCGAGCGCAGCCACCGTGCGGGGATCGTCGCCGCTCATGATGCGCACGGTGACGCCCTCGCCCTTGAACCACGCGAGCGTTTCCTTTGCGGAAGGCCGCAGCGTTTCAGACAGCAGGATAAGCCCGAGCAGTCTTGTTACCTTTGGCAGCTCGCCTTCTTCAATAACGCCGTCCGCCTCGGCGAGCATCAGCACGCGGAAGCCCTGAGCAGCGGCGCTATCGACCTCACTTACGGTGCGGTCCGTCACAAAGGAGGGCGCACCGAGTATCAGCGTTTTTCCGTTTTCAAATGAAGCGGCGGATTTTTTACGAGAGGATGAGAAGGGGAGGGTGGCAACGGCGCGACCGCTGCCGGGGCCAACGGCCGAGGCAATGCCGCGAAGCGTGCCGGAGCCGGCCTCGAATGCCGAAATGAAGTTCGCGGTCTTTTCGCGCAGCTCCGCTTCGTCCGCCTCAAGCGGGATGAATCGTTCGAAGGCGGTCTCGCCCGTGGTAAGCGTGCCCGTCTTGTCGGTGCAGAGCACATCGACCCTTGCAAGTGTTTCGATGCCAAACAGCTCGTGAACAAGCGTCTTTTTCCTTCCGAGCTTTACAACGCCTGCCATCAGCGCAACCGAGGTGAGCAGGATCAGCCCCTCGGGGATCATGCCTATCATCGCGGCAACAGCCTTCGGAACGGCCTCGCCGAGCGGCGTTTTAAGCAGGAAGTATTGCTGCAAAAACATGATAACGCCGATTGGAAGAAGGAACTTGCTTACGTAGGAAACAAGCCGCTTCAACTCGCTCAACAGCTCCGATTTGGGCGCGACCAGGCGCTTTGCTTCGTGCGTCAAACGCGCCGCGTAGCTGTTCGCGCCGACTGCAATTAGCTGTGCGGTCACTCGGCCCTCGGTCAAAAAGCTGCCGGAAAGCAGTATCTCGTCCGCCTTATGCGTCACGGGCTCGCTTTCGCCTGTAAGCAGCGATTCGTCCGCTGCGCAGGCGCCGCTGACGATCAGCGCGTCGGCGGGGATCTGATCCCCGCTCGAAAGGATCACGAGGTCTCCGAGCACGAGCTCGTCGGCGGGACATTGGCTCTCGCGGCCGTCGCGGATAACGCGCGATGTGCGAACGGAGAGCAGCTTCAGCTTCTTCATCGTTGCCCTTGCGCGCAGCTCCTGCACGGTGCCGATAAGCGTGTTTGATAACACCACGCCCAAAAACAGCATGTTTCGCCAGGAGCCGACGAGCATAAGGCATGCGGCAAGCGCGAAATTCAAAAGGTTGAACAGCGTGAAAAGATTGTCGGAAATGATATTCAAAACGCTCTTGCGCTCGCCGTCCTGCTGATGATTGTTCTGCCCGGCCTGAGCGCGGCGGCGAACCTCCTCGGAGCTCAGTCCCTCGGGAGGGGTGCGAACTATGTCCGCGGCGGGGGATGAGGGCAGCTCGAGCCTTACAACGGTATTCGGTTCTTGTTCGGTCTTCTTCTTAAATTTCATATTGCTTCCACAGCTTGCTCGGCGGCATTGTGCTGCGCCGCTCAAGTTCTCAAATTATAAACTACCCCTGAGAAATTATCTCAAGCATGCAATCGGTGCTGAAGGCGTCCGCCAAAGCAGGAGTAACGTAGACCTTGCTTCCGTCGGAGCTCATAAGTATCATTTCGAAGCTCTGCGCACCGCTTCGCCAGTATTCTATCGCGCCTTCCAGCCCCATTATGTAGCAGGCGGTCGAGAGTGCATCGGCAAGGATACCGCTTTGCGAAACGATCGTAACGCTCGAAAGATCGGATTCGGCGGGATAACCGGACTTCGGATCGATTATATGGTGATAGAGCTTTCCGCTCGCTTTATCGGTGAAGTTTCTTTCATACGCGCCGGATGTGATGACGGCCTTGTCCTTAACGGCGATAATGCCGAGGTATTCGCCGCTATCCTTCTTAAAGGGGTGAACTATCCCGCAGCGCCAAGCACTGCCGTTCGACTTTGAGCCGAGACACTGCACGTTGCCGCCAAGAGAAACGCATGCGGACTCGATGCCGCGTGAGCGCAGCAGCTCCATCAGCCTGTCCGAGGTGTAGCCCTTTGCGATCCCGCCGAGGTCTATACCTGCGGCACCGCCGAGCGAAAGAACTCCGTTCGTCAGAGAGAGTTTCCCGCTCCCGACACGATCGAGCGCGGCGTCTATCTCACCGCTTTCGGGAACGCGGAAGTTCCCGCTCGTGAAGCCCCAAAGCTCCATCAGGGGCAGAACGGTTATATCGAACGCGCCGCCCGTGCTTGAATGGAAAGCGAGTGCCTGCTCGACGATCAGCTCGGTCTCGCGGTCGATCGCCGCGCTTCCGGTGTCGTTTACTCTGCGCACGCTTCCGCTTTCGCTCTCTATCGAAAGCAGCGCGTCAATGCGCTCTATTTCCTCAATGGCGGCCTCGGCGGCAGCTTCTGAATCCTTGCCATAGCAGACTACGCTCATATAAGTGTCCATCGCGAAAACCTCGCGTCTTGCGGGCTCAGTATTGACGCTTGTTGACGGCGCACAGCCGAGCGCGAATGAAACGCAAATAGCGAGCGCGATAAGAAGGAGCACGGCATGCCGTATAGATCCTGCACATCGACGGTCGGCGCAAGAGCGTGAAAGGCTTGCCGACGGCTCAGCTCGGCGCAGCGGGGCGGGGGAAGCGCAAGCCCTGTTTATTCCGCAAACAATCGAGCGCTTTGAAGCTTTTTGCATAGAATGCCTCCGAGAATACCGATAACGGCGCCGCTCACAGTGCCGGTGAACCAGAGTATGAGCAGATACCATGCGATAGAGGTGGTTTGAAGCAGCAGGATCGCTGCGATGATCTGACCGACGTTATGCGCAACGCCGCCCGCGATGCTGACAGCTGCGATCGAAAAACCGCCGATCCGCTTGAGCAGTATCATCACAAGAGCGCTGAGCAGGCCGCCCGCCATGCTGTAGGCAAAGCTCATTCCGTTCCCGAAAAGCAGCGAAACGAGCAGTATCCGCACAAAGTTTATGAAAACCGCGCTCCTTGCACCCTTTGAATAAAGCATTATCAGCACCACGAGGTTTGTGAGTCCGAGCTTCATTCCGGGCACTGCGAAGAATGGCGGGATAAGCGATTCAAGATAGCTCAGTATGAGCGCCAGCGCGATCATCAGCCCATAGAAGGCGAGCTGCTTTGTTGTTAAAGGCTTTCTTTTCATTGACACACCACCGCTCATTGACCAACAACCGCGTCCACATCCTCGTCCGCTTCGCCGGCGATCGAGATAACGACCCTGTTCGGCAGGCAAACGATGGAGGCGCCCTTATAGCGAATATGCCCCATGTTCATGCAGAGCCCGTCGGGGCAGGAGGCGCTTTCGACCCATGCCTCGCCGTTTCTTATGATAAGTCGGTTGCTGCCGCCGTGCGCGCCCTCGATGAGGTATTCCGCGTCCTCGTCGAGCGGGTAGACCGAAACGACGCTGCCGTCCACGCGCACCTCAACAAACGCTCCCGTTTTCCTTGTAAGCAGCAGGCAGAGCGCGATCACGCCGCCAATCAGCATTATTAAGGCGATGAGCAGGACGTCCCTTGCGTGCTTTTTCATTATTATTAAAAGCTCCTTTCGGCGGCTGCGGTGTATCAGGGCGATGCCCTAAACGCTTTTATGCGTGATTCTCCAGCTTGAGTATACATCAAAGATGCGTCCGCGTCAATCAAAACAGCCCAATTTTCGTTCAAAATCCTGCGCCGTGCGGCAGTATTTAGGACCCTTGATTTTTAAGATGCGCCGTGTTTTCAAGGCTTTTTCAAAGACCGACAAGATCATACATTAAGACCGCTTATAATTCCGAGATTGACAAAGTCTACGAAGAATTATATAATAAATGCACCCTATTAACTATTCATTTGCGAGGTGCCTTCATATGGAAACCGGAAATACTGAGAATAAGCGTGCGGAGTATCCGCAGCTTACCAAGCTCTTCAAAAAATGGGATATCCTTTCCGCGAATCTGAAATACGGCAATTTCGATGCGCCGCTGATCCTTCCCGATCTGTTTCTGCAGGTCGACAACGGCTGCGACGTAACGCAGATCCTTGAGAGCATCACCGAATTTTTGCTTCCGCGAAAGAATCTTTTGAGCTTTTACGGCGACGTAAAGTTCTTCCAGTTCATGCTGAACTATACGCCCGAGGAAGCAGGGTTCACCGAGCTTACGAGGCTCATGCGCGAGGTGCGCCAGGCTGCGGGCTTCCGCAACCGCTTCAAGGGTATCGTGCATATCGACGTCAACGAGTGGCTCCATCACGTGCAGGACAAGCGCCTTGTGGAGCTTATGAACTATCTTGCTGAGAATTCGCACGACTGGATGATAGTGCTCACGGTCCGCAGCAGCAACAAGCGAAAGCAGCAGATCGAGGAGCTGGCTCAGCTCGTTGCAAGGTTCCTGCGCACCGAGGAGCTCAAGCTCGGCCTGCCGAAGTCGGAATACTACCTTTCGCTTCTTAAGGAAGGCCTGCTCAACTACGGCATCACTTTAAAGCCGGATGCGGAAGCGCTGATGAGCGAAACGATAAAGGAACTGCGCTCCAATAAGTCCTTTGGCGGCGAACACACCGTGAACATGCTCGCGCTGGATATAGTGTACACCATCTATTCGCGCCAGGGCTCCAAAAGCAGCGAGCTTGAAGCCGCAGAGCTTTCGGAGTTCGCGCCGGAATCCGAATACGTCACAAGGGCCGTTCGGAAGATGGAAATGAAAAAACGCATCGGCTTTGTGGATTGAGCGGAGCCGCTTGACGAACTCGGAGGAGATACATTATGAGTACGCACAAATACGGAAGATACCTGATAACCGATCAGCAATCGCGCTGGGCGACCGTGGAGGAGATCAAATCGAGCGGAACGCGCATAGACCTTCGAAAGGACAGCTTTCCTGTGGGCGGCTTGCCCATAATGACCGATGCGCGCGAAGCATGGGTGGACGGCGAGGATTCGCATACGATCATCTTCGGCGCAACAGGCTCGAAGAAAACGCGCCTTTTCTGCATGCCGCTGCTAAACATCCTTGCGGGCGCGGGCGAATCATTCATCGCCACCGACCCAAAGGGCGAATTATACAACAGGACCTCGGGATATGCTCGCTCCAAGGGCTACGACACCTACGTGCTTAATTTCCGAGATATCGGCAACGGCGATATGTGGAACCCGCTTGCATTGCCGTATGAGCTGTATCACAGCGGCAAGACCGAGGAAGCCACCGGCATGCTCAACGACTTTATCCGAACCATCGCCCAGCCCCACATTGAGAACACTAAAGACGTTTTCTGGCCCGAGATGGCGTCGTCCTATGCGCTTGCGAATCTGCTTCTGCTCATGGAGGCGGGCAAAAAGGAGGAGGCGAACGTCACCAGCCTCTCTGCGCTATGCGTCGCGAGCGCAGCCGATCCCCTCAGGCGGCTCAGTGAGCATATGTCGCTCAACAGCATCGCAAAGCTGAACTACGATTCTGTGCTGACAGCTCCGGAAAGAACGCTTAACTCGATCCTCGTTTCTCTATACGGCATGCTGCGCGTGTTCGCAACTCAGAAAAAGCTTTGCGGCATGCTCTCGGGAAACACCATCGATCTATCCACGGTCGGAAGAAGGAAAACCGCCATCTATATCATCATCCCCGATGAAAAAACGACCTATCATTTCATGGTCACGACCTTCATCAAGCAGGCGTATGAGATCCTGATCGCCGAGGCGCAGAAGGAGAAGAACGGCAGGCTGCCCGTGCGCGTGAACTTTGTTCTCGATGAATTCTGCAATATCCCGAAGGTGCCGGATATGCCCTCGATGATCTCGGCCGCAAGAAGCCGCAATATCCGTTATTTCCTCGTTGCGCAGAGCAAGCATCAGCTCGTTGGCAGATACAAGGAGGACGCGGACACGATCAAGGGCAACTGCGATAACTGGGTGTTCCTCACCTCCAAGGAGCTCGATCTGCTTGAAGAGATCTCCAGACTATGCGGCGTTAACAGGGTGAGCGAAACCTATTCTCGTCCGCTTATCTCCACCTCCGAGCTTCAGAGACTCGATAAAAAGAAAGGCGAGGCGCTGATAATGCATGCAAGGCAGTATCCCTATATCACCGAGATCGCCGACATAGACGACTATGAGATGTTCAAGGGTTATCCGCCCGTGCCGCTCTCCACCTACACCGTCCCCGACGTGAAGGTGTTCAACGTCCATAAGCTTCTTGATGACGTTGTTGCAAACAAGCGTCCTATCCCGTTCTCGGATTGACGCCGTTTCCGCGATCGGGCGGATAGACAGGAGCGATGTATGATCACAAATTCAGGAAGAGTCATCGAAGCCAAAACAAAGGATAAGCCGACCGAAGCGGAACTCGCCCGTATGCTCGAGCTTGCGAGATTCCGTGAGCTTGCATACGGGAAGAATCCGACCGCCTCGATCGCCTCAAAGCTCGCCGCCGATTATCGTGAGCTCGGGGATGCTTACTACGAAGAGGACAGGTATAATGACGCTATCCCGCATTTTGAAAAAGCGGCCGAATATATGCGCATAGTTTTTGATGCAAGCCTCGAAAGCGAAGACGGCTGGGCGCTTGTGGTCATCCTTTCGCGCATTGGATGGTCGTATTACTGCATCAATATGCACGAGCCCGCTCTCGATTCTTTCAAGGCTGAGAGCGACACATTCGAGCGCTTCAAAAATGAGCTTGATGCAGGCGATCTGCGCGGCTATTCGCACACCTTCAAGGAGCAGGCGATCGTTTACGAGGATATTGAGATGCATGATGAGATGTTTTCCGCTCTGAAGCGTCACGTTGAGATCGCCGCAAAATGCTACGAGATGCTGCCCGATGAAAGATACATGAAGCTGTATTCCGATGCGCTTGAATACTATATCGAGCGTCTGACTAAATACGCTCCGAAAAAAGGGACTTTCGAGTTCAAACGCTGCAAGCGCGAGCTCGAAAGGCTGAAAAAGGCTTGATGTTTACGGGCGAAAACGCGGCTTGCGACGGCCCGCAGGATGAACGCTCTGCCGCACACGAAATACACCGGGAATTATATCAAAAGAGAAAACCCAAAGAGAAAATCAAACGAGAAAGCAGCCCTTCCGAAAACGGGGGGCTGCTTACGTATTGAAACCGAAAGTAATAACAAATTCAAACGATACGGCGAAAACCTGCCGAAGCGGTGCGTATTCAGATTATCTTGATTGTAAACTGCGGACACACCCTTGCACAGTAGCTGCAGAGCGCGCATTTATCCGGATCCACCACGGCTCTGCCGTTCTGAATGCTCAGCGCGTGGTTGTGGCAGGCTCCAACGCAAACGCCGCAGCCCTCGCACCATTCCTGCACGAGCAGCCTGCGCTTTGTTTGCCGCAGCCTGTCCCCGAGCTCCGGGTCGGGGGCTTCGCCGCTGAATCTTGCGCAGTTGTACTCCACCTCGTCGATGCTCTGCATGCCTATCGCGATCGTGTCGATGCAGTCGTCGAGCGAGAGGATATAGTCCAGAGCTTCCTCGCGTTCGCCGATGAGATGCCCGCCGCCGAGGGGCTTCATCGCGATGATGCCGCGGCCTAGCGCACTTGCCGATCTTATCCGCTCGAGCATTTCATCGGCGGTGCCGTCCGCGATGCCGAAGCCCTTTTTATTGATGAGAGGGAAGAGCACCTCGAGCTCGGGATGCTTCAGCGCGCCGTCCATGCAGGCAACGTAATGCGTGGAGAGCCCGACCGCGCGGATATAGCCCTTGCGCTTCATCTCAAGATAGTATTCAAGCGCCTCGCGATGGCCGCGTATGGTATGCTCGCTCTCCTGCTCATGCATGAGAAATACGTCGATATAATCCCTGCCGATGCCGTCAAGCGCCTTTTTCAGGCTCTGCTCGGCGCCTTGACGGTCGTATGCGTAGCTTTTGGAGCAGACCACGAGATCCGGCTTGAGCCGAGCGGCCTCGCGCACATGAGGATAGGTGCCGTAGATCTCGGCGGTGTCAACAAAATTAACTCCGTGCGAAAAAGCGCACTCAAAAAGCTCCGCGCCTTGGGCGGGAGTCAGATCGCGCTGAAAAGGTCCCATAGTAAGCGAGCCGAAGCAAAGCCTTGAGACCTCTATTCCGGTGTTTCCGAGCTTATTCAGGATCAAGGCCTTTCTCCGGTGAACTGCTTGATATAGGTGCGCACGAGCTCCTCGATCAGCTCGTCCCTTTCAAAGGTGCTGATGAGATAGCGCGCATTGTTGTGACCCGTGACGTAGGTCGGGTCGCCCGAGAGCAGATAGCCAACAAGCTGATCCACGGGATCGTAGCCCTTTTCCTTGAGCGAGCTGTAAACCTTCAATAGCACTTCGCTCACCGTGCCCTTTTCGCCCGGACGGTCGAATACCATGGTGCTGCCGCGCGCGGGATTGGTTTTTTCGTTCTTCTTGTCGCCCAATTTCAGTACCTCCATATAAGATCGATCGCAGAAACGATCATACATCGCTATTATAACACATTTAAGCATTTCGCTCAAGGGCTCGACCGCATATTTCGAAAATCGATCTCATTCGCTTGATTTTATCGCCGAAAAGGGAAATAGACGTGCCGATCGCATTTCCTATCGGGCTTGAACGCCGCGCCGGTTCCGTGCATGAAGCGGAAAGCGTACTGCGGCTGTCAACAGGGGGATCAACAGGATCATTGCTTGAAAATATATTCGACCGGCGCCCGAAAAACCTGCAAAAACACTTGCAACACAAGCTAAACTATGCTAAAATAGCAAGGCTTGAAATAACTCACCCGTGCCGATCTTTAGGGCTGTGCCTCAAAAGAGGTTCCCTTGGGAGATGAAGCGCGGGGCGGAAATCAAAAACAGGAGGTTTTTATCATGTCAGTTATTTCCATGAAGCAGCTGCTCGAAGCAGGCGTACATTTCGGTCACCAGACCCGTCGTTGGAACCCGAAGATGAAGGAATACATCTTCACCGAGCGCAACGGCATCTACATCATCGACCTTTCCAAAACCGTTAAGAAGATCGACGAAGCGTACAACTTCGTTCGTGACGTTGCCATGGGCGACGGCACCGTTCTTTTCGTCGGCACCAAGAAGCAGGCTCAGGAGAGCATCGAGCAGGAAGCAAAGCGCTGCGAAATGTTCTTCGTAAACCAGCGCTGGCTCGGCGGTCTTCTCACCAACTTCAAGACCATCCAGACCCGTATCGCAAAGCTCAACCAGATCGATAAGATGGAGGCCGACGGCGATTTCGACCTTCTCCCCAAGAAGGAAGTCGTTCAGCTCTGCGCTCTGCGCGAAAAGCTCCTCAAGAATCTCGGCGGTATCCGCGAGATGAAGAAGCTCCCCAGCTGCATGTTCGTTGTTGACCCCCGCAAGGAGCACATCGCCGTTCTCGAAGCGCGCACCCTCGGTATCCCGATCGTTGCCATCGTCGACACCAACTGCGATCCCGATGACGTTGATTACGTTATCCCCGGCAACGACGACGCTATCCGCGCCGTTAAGCTCATCGCTTCCAAGATCGCGGACGCAGTTCTCGAAGGCAAGCAGGGCGTTCAGATGACCGACTCCGCCGTTGAGATCGGCGGCGAGCCCGAGGAAGCCGAAGAGGAAGATAATTTCTAATTCGTTTATTCATGAAAGGGAGATAGGCTTTACCTCCCTTTCGTTGTAAAATTGTTTATCAAAGATAATTGGAGGATAATTCAATGGAATTCACCGCAAAAGACGTAATGGCGCTTCGTGAGCGTTCCGGCGCCGGTATGATGGACTGCAAAAAGGCACTCAAGGAGTGCGATGGCGATATCGAAAAGGCGCTTGACTATCTTCGCGAGAAGAGCCTTGCGGCTTCCGCTAAGAAGGCTTCCCGCATCGCGGCCGAGGGTCTTGTGGACTGCCTCGTTTGCGATAAGTGCGGCGTTGGCGTCATCATCGAGGTAAACTGCGAGACCGACTTCGTTGCCAAGACCGACGACTTCAAGGCTCTGGTTGCGAATATGGCGAAGCACGTTGCCAAGAACAACCCCGCTTCCGTTGAGGAAATGATGGAGCAGACCTATTCCGAGGACGAGACCAAGACCGTTTCCCAGGTCATCAACGAAGCCGTTGCCAAGATCGGCGAGAAGATCACCATCCGCCGCTTCGACCGCGTTGAGGGCATCGTTGATACTTACGTCCACCTCGGCGGCAAGATCGGCGTTCTTCTTCACATCTCCAATGGCGACCATCCCGCCGTTGCGCACGACGTTTCCATGCAGATCGCGGCCGCAAAGCCCACCTGCCTGAACCGTGCGGATTGCGACGAGGCCGAGCTTGAGCATGAGCGCGAGATCCTCCGCGCCCAGGCGCTGGAGGAGGGCAAGCCCGCCGCCATCATCGACAAGATGGTCGAAGGCCGCATCCAGAAGTACTACAAGGAAGTTTGCCTGCTTGAGCAGCCCTTTGTTAAGAATCCCGACCAGTCCGTTTCCGATATGATCGGCGGCAGGTTCGACGTTATCTCCTTCACCCGCTTCGAGATGGGCGAGGGCCTTGAGAAGCGCAGCGACAACTTCGCAGAGGAAGTTATGGCGCAGACCAAGAAGGCATAAGCTTTCCCGATTTAAAGCATTATGCGGCATCCGAAAGGGTGCCGCTTTTGCATGCATTATGCTGCTGTTTGCCGACACCGCCCAAAGCCCCTTCAGTTATCTCTAACAGCCGATCCGCATAGAATATTGTGAATACACTGCACGGAGGTAACTATGAAAACACTTCATCTCGGCTCAAGCGGGCCGGAGGTTGAGCTTTTGCAGCTCGCGCTCTCAAGGAGCGGTTACTATACGGGAAAGAAGGACGGCTTTTTCGGCACGGGAACTCAGAACGCGGTTCGAAGGTTTCAATCCGATTTCGCGCTCGCGCCGGACGGCATCGTCGGGGAGCGCACCCGGGCGGCACTGCGTCCGTTCCTGCTTGGCTATTTTATGCTGACCGTGCGTGCGGGCGACAGCTTCTACCGCATCGCAAAACGCTATGACACAACTTCCGAGGCGATCGCGGCGGCTAATCCTTCGGCCGATGCGGAAAGCCTGAAGATAGGCGAAAAGCTTGTCGTTCCTTACGGTTTCGACCTTGCTCCGAGCGATATGCGCTATACCTCGATGCTGACGGACCTGATACTAGACGGGCTCGAAGCGCGCTATCCCTTCCTTCGAAGCGAGGTCTACGGCAGCTCGGTGCTCGGCCGCCCGCTTCGCGCGGTGAACCTCGGCACGGGGGAAAGGTCGCTTCTTATAAATGCAAGCCATCATGCGAACGAGTGGATCACCACGGTTCTGGTGCTGCGCTTCCTTGAAACCTTCCTCAAGGCGATTATCCGCAACGGCACGATCTGCGGCAGAAGCGCAAGGCCGCTCTATGAGCGAGTGCGGCTGCATATCGCGCCGCTCGTGGATCCGGACGGCGTGGACCTTGTGAACGGTGCGCTCGATCGCGGCAGCGAGGCGTATGCGGAAGCAAAACGCATCGCGGCGCGGTATCCTTCGGTGCGCTTTCCCGAGGGTTGGAAGGCGAATATCGCGGGAGTCGATCTGAATCTGAACTATCCCGCGGATTGGGAGGAAGCAAGGCGCATCAAGTTCGCGCAGGGCTGGACCACGCCCGCACCGAGGGATTTTGTCGGCACCGAGCCGCTGTGCGCGCCCGAGAGCCGCGCGCTTTATGAATACACGCTTTCGCATGAGTTCGATCTGACCATCTCATACCACACACAGGGCAGGGAGATCTATTGGCGCTTTAAGGACGAGGAGCCGCCAAGAGCGCGCGAGATCGGCGAGAAGATGGCGGCGGTGAGCGGGTACGCGCTTGCAGACGTGCCGAGCGAGAGCGCGAATGCGGGCTACCGTGATTGGTTCATCCTGAATTACGACCGCCCGGGCTACACGGTCGAGGCGGGGGAGGGAGTGAATCCGCTGCCGCTTTCGCAGTTCGACGAGATCTGGTTCGATAACGTCGGCATCATGGTCACTGCTATGGAAAATGCATGATGTGAGCTGCATTTTGCCGATTTTTCGCTTGAATGCGCATACTATGAACAAAAAATAAAATATAATCTTAAAAACTGCGTAAAAACATAGCAGAATGCTTGACAAAGCGCTTCGGATTCTGTATAATGCCGAAGTGCTTTGCTTATGGTGGAGGATTGCGGTCACCAGCCCCGTCCGTTGTCGGAAATCTTAGCAAAAAATAAGAAATTCAACAAACCTTTTTGGAGGACATTGCATGAAAAGCTATATGGCAAAAGCAGAGTCCATGGAGCGCAAGTGGTACGTCGTTGATGCAGAAGGCATGGTGCTCGGCCGTCTCGCATCCCAGGTTGCCGCCATTCTCCGTGGTAAACATAAGCCCATCTTCACGCCCCACGTGGACTGCGGCGATCACGTTATCATCATCAACGCCGATAAGGTCGTTCTGACCGGCCGCAAGCTCGATCAGAAGATCTACTACCATCACACCGGCTATCCCGGCGGACTCAAAGAGACCAAGTACGGCACTCTTCTCGAGAAGAAGCCCGAGTTCATGGTTCGTGAGGCCGTTCGCCGCATGCTGCCCAAGGGACCTCTCGGCAGGCAGATGATCACCAAGCTTCGCATCTATCGCGGTGCTGAGCATAAGCATCAGGCCCAGATGCCCGAAGAGCTCAAGCTGAAGTAATAGGGAAGGAGATTTAAACTATGGCTACCACTCAGTATCTCGGAACCGGCAGGCGCAAGAGCTCCGTTGCCCGCGTTCGTCTCATTCCCGGCACCGGCAATATCACCATCAACAAGCGTGACATTGACGATTACTTCGGCTACGAGACCCTCAAGATGATCGTTCGCGCGCCCCTCGAGCTGACCGAGACCCTCGGCAAGTTCGACGTTCTTGTGAACGTATATGGCGGCGGTTACACCGGCCAGGCCGGCGCTATCCGTCACGGCATCTCCCGTGCGCTGCTCGATGTTGACTCCCAGGAATACCGCGCTGCCCTTAAAAAGGCAGGCTTCCTCACCCGCGATCCTCGCATGAAGGAGAGGAAGAAGTACGGTCTCAAGGCCGCTCGTCGTGCTCCTCAGTTCAGCAAGCGTTAATCGCTTCGATTTGCATTATGAAAACCCCGAGCTTCGGCTTAGGGTTTTTTTCTGCTCTAAAACCTTTGTTTCGACAAAAGCCTTGATCATTTGCTTCCAATACATAGTAATTTGTGCCGATCGAGGCTTGCTGTTTCGATCGATCATTGTCACTATGCCAAGCATCGTATTACAGATAAAATCGGCAGTAATAAACTAACTGAAAAAAGCGACTTGAAATCCATATCGAAAACTGGTATATTATCAATGCGAGTTGCGATCGCAAATTTCAAGCTGCGTTTCGAAAGCGGATTTACATTATCAGCTTAAACGAACCGCGTTCGTAACAGGAGGTGCCGCCATGAATATTGAAAAAACGCTTGAACTTATGACGCTCGAGGAAAAGGCGGCGCTTGTTTCCGGTACGGATTTTTGGTACACAAACCCCATACCGCGCCTCGGAGTGCCGTCAATTTGCACCTCGGACGGGCCGCACGGCATGCGCAGACAGAAGGGCAGGGGCGACAACGGGATCGGCCGCAGCGAGCCTGCGACCGCGTTTCCGACGGCGGCTGCGCTTGCATCGAGCTGGAACCCCGATAATATGCGCAGGATGGGCGAAGCGCTTGCCAAGGAGTGCGCGTTTTACGGCGTGCATGCGCTTCTCGGTCCGGGCTTGAATATCAAGCGCGATCCGCTCTGCGGAAGAAACTTCGAGTATTTCAGCGAGGACCCGCTGCTTGCGGGCGTAATGGGTGCTGCGCTTGTCGAGGCCCTCCAAAGCTGCGGCGTGGGCGCGGTGATCAAGCATTTTGCGCTGAACAATTCCGAAAATCACCGCTTCATGGGCAACTCCGTCGCCTCCGAAAACACGATCCGCAATCTCTATCTCAAGCCCTTTGAATACGTTGTGAAGCACGCAAGGCCCGCCGCCGTAATGTGCGCCTACAACAGGCTGAACGGCATTTTCTGCTCCGAGAACGAGTGGCTGCTCACCGACGTGCTCCGCAATGAATGGGGCTTTGACGGCGTTGTTATGAGCGATTGGGGCGCTGTGAAGGATAGGGTCGCGGGCATCCATGCCGGGCTCGATCTCGAGATGCCTGGCGATACGGCCTTCTGCCGCCGCGCGATACTCGATGCGGCGAAGAACGGCTCGCTCGATATGGCAAGGCTCGACGACGCATGCAGAAACATTCTCAAATGGATCGATCGCTTGGTCAAGCCGAACGGCGCGCGCTCGGATGCGGATAAAAACGCTCGGGTCGATTGGGCGGCACACCACGCGCTTGCGGCGGAGCTTGCCGCGGACAGCACCGTTCTGCTCAAAAACAGCGGCGTGCTTCCCCTGACGGGCGTCGAGAAGCTGTGCGCCGTGGGCGAGCTGTTCGAAAATATGCGCTATCAGGGCGCAGGAAGCTCGATGATCAATCCCTCCATGCTAACCTCGCCCAAGGATGCTTTTGCGGCAAGGGGAGTGGAGCTTCATTCGCTTGAGCAGTGCGACACCGTACTCGTTTTCGCGGGTCTAACCGATTTCTACGAAACCGAGGGGCGCGACCGCGAGGATATGCGCCTGCCACAGGATCAGCTCGATCTGCTCGGTGAGCTTTCCTCGAGCGGCAAAAGGATCGTCGTGATACTTTTCGGCGGTTCGCCCGTCGAGCTGCCGTTTTACGACAAGGTCGATGCGATACTGAATATGTACCTGCCCGGGCAGAACGGCGGAACGGCCGTATGCGACCTGATCTTCGGCAGGGTCAATCCCTCCGGCAGGCTCGCCGAGACTTGGCCGATTAAGTACGAGGATTGCCCTTGCAGCGCAAGCTTCGGCAAGCGCGTGAACGAGGTCTACTCCGAGGGGCTTGAGGTGGGTTACAGATACTACAATAAGCATTCCGTGCCGGTGCGCTTCCCATTCGGATTCGGGCTAAGCTACACCGAGTTCGAGCAATCGAACTGGGTGCGCGAAGGTGATGCCTATTGCCAAACCGTCAAAAACGTTGGCGACCGCTTCGGCGGCTTTGTTTCTATGCTGTTTCTTGAAGGCGAGCTGCGCGGCTTTGAAAAGGTGTATCTTGCACCGGGCGAAGAGCGGACCGTGCGCATAACGCCCCATATAGAGCCGAAAACGCAGTACTCGGCTGAATACACTGTGCCTGATGAGCCGCCGCGCTTTCCTATCACCACTGAATCGCGCCTATCCGATCTCAAACAAACTCGGACCGGCCGCATCATCTTCCGCATAGTGAACGCTTATTCAAGCAGGATGGCAAGGAAGGCGAAGCGCATGCCCGAGGGTGCGGAGCGAGAGAACCTATTGAAGGTGTCGTTCTTCATCACAAGCGTGCTTGAAACTAATTCCCTGCGCTGTATGTCAATGACAGCGGGAAGGCTGCTGCCGTATAACGTTGCCGAGGGCATAGCGGAACTTGCGAACGGCCGCCTGCTCAAAGGCCTCGCGTGCATGCTGCGGCGCATAAGGGTGCCGAAGCTTCCGAAAAAGCAACGCCGATGAGAGTGAGAAACAAAACGGCAGGCTCAATGTATGCGGTCATGCTTGAGCCTGCGGAAGCTTTATCAGCGGCATGCGCACTACGAGATATGGCTGCGCTGCGTTGATCCTATTCTTGTTTTATATCGAATGCGCTGCGTTCTGTATCTTTCTCGTTTGAATATCCATTATCAGCGTAAACTGCTCTCTTCGTTCTATCGAAGTTGATTACTCCGAAAAACACTATCTCAAGCTCAATAGGTGATCTGCGTCTGCTTTGGGATTCTTCAGGAATTCTGAATAAGCAGTGGCCTCGCCTTCTTCGGTAACGAGCGGCAATTCCCTTTTCCGATTCAAAACGTTGAAAACGGTATCCGTTGGGATCAAGTCCTTATACGCGCCCTGCGGATAACCTCTTTTCAAACCGACGCTCAATTTGCGATGCCGACCGTTATAGATCGCTCCGGCTTTTAAGGCGGCCGCAGCCTTAGGGAATTGCCGTCTGGCAAGCTCGATCGTATAATCCAAATAATAATAGCTCGGCAGTTCGCTCTTCTTTGATAAAAACTCCAAAAAAGCATCGAGAAGGAATCCGAGCAGAGAATTCCCTTTTTGACCACCCATAATACTTACGTGCCATTTTCCGCATCCCACATACTTCAGCGACTCTTTAGGAGAAATATCGACGATGTCGTTTTTTACTGTAACAAACGGTTTTGAAAAGAATTCGTCGGGAATATCTCTTGAAACGAATGTATCGGCATCAACCCATAGGCCGCCGTGCTCGAAAAGCAGCATCAGGCGCAATACGTCGGTGTAGTTTGCCAAACATAGTTTTCCCTCATCTCGAAGTTCTGCTATTCGCTCGGGAATAGAAACATACTTTATGATATTGTTGTAGTCGATAAACTTAACGGGATGGCCGCCCGAATGGTCGCAGATGCTTCTGATGCAACGGCTAACAAGGTCGGGCAATTCGTTTGCTCCGTCCAACCAACAAACCCAAACAGGAGCGTTTCCCGAAGGAGAACCGTCGATCCAATCAATGGATTTGTATTTGGCGATCGTATTCGGTATCTGTCTGTTTATCTCATCCAGAAGCAAGATGTGACTGATTACAGCATCAGCGGAATTGCTAAACGAATGAGAATACACCTTGGAAACATCATCATAGCTCATTTTCAGCGCCTCCATTAAGATTGCTTCGGATAACAGAGCATTCAGTAAAGAGCGGAGCCCTTGATCCCCTCTGTAGATCTTCCGAAGCGACAATATGATTATATCAATTAAAAATTAGTAAGTCAAACAGTATCTTAAATGCTTATTGAGGCGAAAGGCAGGAAAAGAAACTGAAAAAAGCCCTGCAAAGCAAGGCTTTTCTGTTGGAGCTGGTGATCAGATTCGAACTGACTACCTCGTCATTACCAATGACGTGCTCTACCTACTGAGCTACACCAGCGTGCCGAACAGGTGCTATTATAGCGAATTTTCAGACCATTTTCAAGCCCCTTTCGCCATTAACTATTATATATTTGGAAAGCATGCTATGGCTTACCAAACGCATGAGAATAAACAAAACAATAACGAGCTAAAAAGCGGTACGAATCGAAATAACAAACGAAGTGTGTAAACATCTCCGAAAACCCGATGCCCGTATTCAAAGCGCCGTGCGGCTATAAAATGGATCCGCAAGCCGTGCCTGCGGATCCCGGTGGCTTCATTTATCTAAATTGCCGATCACTTTGCGGAGTCGATGGACTCTCGCACAGCTTCGGCGACCCTTTCGGCGGTGAAGCCGAAGTGCTCGTAAACCTGCGCGCCGGGGGCGGAGGTGCCGAAGCTCTTCATCGAAACAACGCGCCCGTCAAGGCCAACGTAGCGGTACCAGCTTGCGCCGCCTAGCGCCTCAACGGCAACGCGTGCGCCAAGCCCCTTGGGAAGCACGCTCTCGCGGTACGCCTCGCTCTGAGCATCGAAAAGCTCTGCACAGGGCATGGATACAACGCGAACGCTCTTGCCCTCCGCTTCAAGCAGCTTCTGCGCCTCAAGTGAGAGCGAAACCTCGGAACCCGTCGCTATTATAACCGCGTCAAGCGAAGCGGGGGAGCTGCCCTCGCTGATGACGTAGCCGCCCTTGAGCGCATCGCGGCCGGTGCCGGGAAGCTGGGGCAGGTTCTGGCGAGAAAGCGCGATGATAGCGGGTGCGCTGAGATTGAGCGCAGCAAGATAGCTCGCGGCGGTCTCTCGGCCGTCTGCGGGGCGGAAAAC
The DNA here is from genome assembly GCA_017523925.1 of Clostridia bacterium. GTDB lineage: Bacteria > Bacillota > Clostridia > Christensenellales > CAG-138 > PeH17. Next base: position 15,811 of record JAFWVQ010000021.1, on the reverse strand, counting down.
GAAGGTGTTGGGCGTCGCTCTGAACATATCAAGCTGCTCGATGGGCTGATGCGTGGGGCCGTCCTCGCCAACGAAGATACTGTCGTGCGTCATAACGTAGATAACGTTAAGCCCCATCAGCGCGCTGAGCCTTGCAGCGGGCTTGAGATAATCAGCAAACACGAGGAAGCCCGCGCAATAGGGCTTCAAGCCGCCATAGAGTGCGATGCCGTTGGAGATCGCAGCCATCGCAAATTCGCGGATACCGAAATGCACGTTGCGGCCCTCGGGAGTATTCGAGCTGAAATAGGGAAGCTCCTTGAGCTCGCTCATATTGGTCGGCGCAAGGTCGGCGCTGCCGCCGAAAAGATTCTCCATCCTTGCGGCGATCCTGTTGAGCACGGTGCCGGAGCAGACCCTCGTAGCTATCGGCTTATCCTCAAACTCAAACAGCTCGCTGCCGTTCAAAAGCTCCTCGGGAAGCTTGCCCGAAAGCCATGCGGCGAGCTTCGAAGTCAGCTCGGGGTAGGCGCTGTGGTATTTTTCGAGCATCGCGTCGTATTCGCAAACGGCGGCATCGTTGGCAGCGTTCAGCTCGGCGATATGCGCCTTGACTTCAGCCGGCACCTCAAAGGGCGCGTACTCCCAGCCGAGGCTCTTTTTCCAATCGGCGATAACGTCGTCGCCGAGCGGCGCACCGTGGCTCGATGCGGAGCCTTGCTTGGCGGTGCCCTGAGCGATATTCGTATGCACGATGATCAGCGAGGGGTGATCGAGCTCCTGCTTTGCTTCATTGAGCGCGGCACGGATCGCGTCGATGTCCTCTCCGTCCGCAACGTTCAGCACCTGCCAACCGTAGGCGGTGAAGCGCGCGCTGACGTCCTCGGTGAAGGTGGTATCGGTGCTGCCCTCGATGGTGATCTTGTTGCAGTCGTAAACGGCGATAAGCTTGCCGAGCCCCATGGTGCCGGCAAAGGAAGCCGCTTCGGACACAACGCCCTCCATCATGCAGCCGTCGCCGACGAGCGTATAGGTGTAATTATCGAAAACGGGATAGCTTTCGCGGTTAAAAACTGCGGAAAGATGCCTTTCTGCCACAGCCATGCCGACGGCCATAGCAAAGCCCTGACCGAGCGGGCCGGTGGTAGCCTCAACGCCGGGGGTATGGGCATATTCCGGATGCCCCGCAGTTCTGCTTCCGAACTGGCGGAAGGACTTGATATCGTCGATGGAGACGTCATAACCGAAAAGATGCAAAAGCGCATAGTTCAGCATGGAGGCATGCCCCGCGCTGAGGATAAAGCGATCGCGGCCGAGCCAATCCTTCTGAGAGGGCTTCTTCCTGAGCTGCTCGAAGATAGCAAGCGCGATCGGCGCAGCGCCTATCGCCATGCCGGGATGGCCGCTCTTTGCCTTTTGAATGGCGTCCGCACATAGGGTCCTGATGGTGTTGACCGTAAGTTTATCGATTTGTTTCATGAGTACTCCACGGGGGCCGGATTTTGCGCCGAGCCGAACTGCCTCCCTCGAACGCAAGCCCATAAAATAACAGCCTAATTATACCGCCAAATCCGATCTAAAACAAGTTTATACGGGGTGATGGCAAATTATATTGCACGCATCGCGCAAAACGGATCGATGATACGGGCATGAAAGCGCGCGCCTTTGCGCGTTAATTGTCGGATATTCGTTTGCATACTCCGCTGTGTTGTGTTATAATGGAACGGTAAACTACAAAGCTGCTTGCTTTTAACGGGAGGAAAGAATGAACGGTCATATAAACGTTAAATCCGAGATCGGAAGACTGAGGCGCGTTATGCTCCATCGTCCGGGCATTGAGCTGAGCAATCTGATGCCGGATTATCTTGAAAGAATGCTCGCTGAGGACACTCCGGACGTTCGCCGTGCGGGCGAGGAACACGACGTGTTCGCAGGCATCCTTCGCATGAACGACGTTGAAGTGGTCTATATTGAGGATATGTTCCGCGAGGTCGTCAAGGATGAAGCTGTTAAGAATGCCTTTATCGATGATTTCGTGCGCCTCGGCGTTTCGGGTCTGAGCCTGTCGGATGCCGTGCGCGATTATCTTCGCAGCGTGCCTTATGAAAAGCTCTTCGACGCTGTTGCAAAGGGCATAACCCGCGATGATCTTGCGGGGCTCGATAAAAAGCCCATCCAATACTACGTCAAGGAGGATTATCCGTTCCTGACCGATCCGCTTCCCAACCTGTACTTCACTCGCGATATCAGCTTCAGCCTCGGCACGGGCATCGCGGTTTCGGCGATGTGCATGCCCGCTCGTATGCGTGAAACGCTGTTCATCCGCTATATCCATCAGTACGGTGAGTATTTCGGCAAGGGCGAAGTCGATCTTCTCTACGACTACAACTGCGGCGACGGCATCGAGGGCGGCGACGTGCTCTCGCTCTCCGATAAATGCGTTGCGATCGGCAGCGGCGAAAGGACCACCGTTGCGGCGGTTGAGAGGCTCGCGAAGACCCTCTTCGAGCGCGGCTATGAGAAGGTGCTTCTGTTTAAAAACCCCAACACGCGCACCTATATGCACCTCGACGTGCTGATGACCCATATCGACCACGACAAGTTCTTAGCGCACCCCTGTATCGCGCATAAGTGGTTTGACGTGTACGAGATTACCCCGGGCGGCAACGGCGAGCTTCGCGTGACGCTGACCACCGATCCCGTTGAAAGGATCCTCGAGCGTGCGCTCGGCATCGACAAGGTCACCTTCGTTGAAGTCGCGGGCGGCGACCCGATCCAGTACCGCCGCGAGCATTGGAATATGGGCGCAAACTCCCTTGCGATGGCGCCCGGCAGCATCATCACCTACGACCGCAACGTGATAACGAACGAGCTTATCGATAAGGCCGGCGTTAAGGTCAGCCCGATCCCCGGCGGCGAACTCAGCCGCGGCAGGGGCGGCCCGAGGTGCATGAGCATGCCCATGATCAGGGATGAGATAAAATAAGCGCTAAACTTTTTCAAAGCATGATCAAAGCCGCAGGTTATCGCCTGCGGCTTTTGTGTGTCGCGTTTATGTTTTTGCGCCTATCGCCGTATCAGCGTGATGATATCGCTTGCTGTAACCGCTATCATCAGCGCAAACAGCAGTGCAAGGCCGACTCCATTCACTATCGCCTCTACCTTGCGGTTCAGCGGCCTGCCGATGATCGCCTCGATGATGAGGAAGAGCAGCCTGCCGCCGTCGAGCGCGGGGAAGGGGATGAGGTTGAATATGCCGAGGCTGAGCGAGAGGATAACAGCCACGTAAAAGATGTTCACCGTGCTCTCCCGAGCAACGTCCACCATGATGCCCACGGTGCCGACAACGCCGGAAACGTCGCCCTCCTTGATGCCGTTTTTGAACATTCCGCCGATGGCCTGACCGGTCAGCTTGACTATGTTCACAAGATACCGACCTGCGCCGACAAAGGCTTCGCCGACGTTCAGATGCTCGTAACTGTCGATAAGCGTGCCCATGCTGACGCCGAGCACGGTCTTTTGGTAGCCGATATTGTATGCGCCGGTAACGTCGAGCGTGCGAAGCTCGTCGCCGCGTTTGATCGTTACGGAGAATTCATTCCCTGCGGACGAGATCATGCGCACGAACGCATCAAGAACGCTCTCGGTTTCGGTGGGAGCGGGTTTTTCGCCGTTGATCGCCACGAGCACGTCGCCGGACATTATGCCCGCACGATCGGCTGCGCTGTTTATATTGACCTCGGAAACGTATGCGATATTGCCGCCGGTCTCGGGGTCGATCGCGGGAACGGGCATGGGCGTTGCAACGTTGAGCACGAATGCGATGAGAAATGCCGTAACGATATTCATGAAGGGACCGGCGAGGATAACGATAAAGCGCTTCCAAACCGGGTTCGCGTTGAATCTCCTCGGATCGTTCTCCGCATCCTCATCCTCGCCGTCGAACTGGCATGCGCCGCCGAAGGGAATCGCACGAAGCGCATATTCGGTCTCGCCTCTTTCGAATTTGAAGATCGCGGGACCGAAGCCGAGCGAGAAGCCGAGAATACGGAAGCCGAGCAGCTTGCCCGCCGTATAATGCCCGAGCTCGTGGATGAATATCAGAAACTCAAGCACGAGTATCGCAAGCAGGATGTATAAAAAAGTCATAATATCTACCTCGAAATTTTACGTTGAGCGGCGCGGCGAATACTCGCCTGCAAGCCGCCTTGCCTCCCTGTCGAGCGCGAGAACGTCCTCTGCGGAGCACACCTTTACGCGGCTGATCCGCGCCATTGCATACTCCACGCAGCTCGCTATCTCGGTGAAACGGAGCTCGCCGCCGATGAATCTTTCAACCGCGGCTTCGTTGCCCGAATTATACGCGACGGGAAGGCTGTTTGCCTCGCGGAACGCCTCGTATGCAAGGCTTATCGCCGGGAATCTTTCGGTGTCCGGCTCAGCGAAGGTCAGACCGGAAAGAAGGGCAGGGGACACTCCGCCAAGCTGTGATGGGATGCGTGCGGGATAGGTCAGCGCATACTGAATAGCAAGGCGCATATCGGGCTTTGCAAGCTGGGCTATCACCGAGCCGTCCTTGTATTCAACCATCGAATGAACGATGGACTGCGGATGAATGAATATGCGTATCTCATCGGGCGAAAAGTTGAAAAGCCAGCCCGCTTCCATCAGCTCGAGTCCCTTGTTGAAAAGGGAGGAGGAGTCGATGGTGATCTTTCTGCCCATGCTCCACGTTGGATGATACAGGGCCATTTCGGGCGTTACCCGCTCGAGCTGCTGCGCTGTAAAGTCGCGGAACATACCGCCGGAAGCGGTCAAGATAAGGCTTTTGACGTCCTCGCGCCTGCCCGCAGCAAGGCATTGAAACAGTGCGCTCTGCTCGCTGTCCACAGGCAGTATCCTTCCGCCGTGACGCTCGAGCGCCGCATTAACTATTGTATGCGCGCAAACTATGCTTTCCTTATTCGCAAGGGCAACGGTTTTTCCCGCCTCAAGCGCAGAAAGCAGTGGGAACAGCCCCGCAAAGCCGCTGACGCCGTTTACTACGGTATCGATCACGGGAAGAGCGCAAAGTGCGTTCACCTCGTTTCCGGAAACGATCTTGCAATTCGGACGGCGCTTTTTAAGCTGAGCCGCCGCCGATTCATCGTAGATGCCGACGTATTCGGGCGCGAATTCGTCTATCTGCTTTTCAACAAGATCGACGTTCCTGTTTGCGGCGATGACCTTGACCGAGAACTCATCCTTATGAAAACCGGCAACGGAGAGCGCCTGCGTGCCGATCGAGCCGGTCGAGCCGAAAACCGCGATACTCTTCATATGCGAACCTCCGCGCTCAGATGAGCCCAAGCAGCCTGAAAACGATATAAACGAAGGGTACGGCGAACAGCGCACTGTCGAGCCTGTCGATTATGCCGCCGTGACCGGGGAATATCCGCCCAAAATCCTTGATATCAGCCCAGCGCTAGAAAGTGGAGGCAAACAGATCGCCGATCTGACCGATCGCTCCGGCGAAGAAGCAAACGAGGATATGAGTCAGTATGGAAACGTTGAATCCCCAAAGCTTCTGCAGCAGGAAGCTGATAACGCCGCCGAGCGCGCCGCCGATAAGACCCGCGATAGCGCCTTCAACGCTCTTTTTCGGGCTGATGGCGGGGCAGAGCTTATGCTTGCCGATAAGCGAACCGACCATGTATGCCGTGTTGTCCGCCATTGCAACGCCAGCGAAAACGCAGATTATCGCGATGCGTGAGTGATCATCCTTTGCAAAGCCCACGAGCGCAAAGAATGCGAACAGCGCGACCGGAAAAACGAGCATAGCGAGCGCCGCAGTAAGATCGTCGTTGCTGCGCTTCGGGTTTACCGCGCGCTCGAACGCTATTGCGAACAGCGCCGCAAACAAAGCTGTGATGACAGCAAGCGCAGCCGAACCGCGAAAGAATTGCGGGCAGAAATATGCAAGCAAAAACATTCCGCCGCCAAAGACGATATGCGGTATGATGAAGGGCTTTAAGCCCTTCGCCTTGAATACGGCGTTCATTTCAAACACGGCAAGCACCGTGAAAACGCCGAGTATCACCGCCTGAAAAACTCCGCCGAGCCATAGAACAAGCCCGAGCAGACTGAGCAGCACGACGGCAACAGCCGCGCGCAGAGGAAGATCCTTCATAGTTTCCCCCAAAAGTATAATTTAAACTTAACGGCGGCTCAGTTGGGCTGAACCGCCAGTGATGAAAGCAGTTATAGCACCTTTCCGAATCGTCTGGTGCGTCCCGCATATTCCCTAAGGCATTCGGTGTAGATCTCGGGGCTGAGATCCGGGAAAAGCGTGGATGTGAAAACAAATTCCGCGTATGCGCACTGCCAAAGCAAAAAGTTCGAGAGACGCTGCTCGCCGGCGGTGCGAACTATCAGATCGAGCTCCGGGAGCCCGGAGGTATAGAGCCTTCTGTCGAGCATTTCCTCGGTAACTTCGCCCGCCTTAGCGCCGCTTTCGATAAGCGAGTTAACGGCATGAACTATCTCGGCGCGGCTGCCGTAGTTTAGCGCAATATTGAAGCAAAGCCCGTTATTGTTCGCCGTGCGGCCCTCGGCGGTTTCGAGTATCTGCTTGAGTTTTCCTTCAAAAGCGGTTTTGTCGCCGATTATCCTGATTCGAACGCCGTTTGCATCCAGCTCGTCGATCTCCTTATGAAAATACTCTTCGAGCAGGGAAAACAGCGCGTCGATCTCGGATCTCGGCCTGCGCCAATTTTCTGTTGAAAAGGCGTAGACCGTCAGCGCATCGATGCCGACAGAATGTGAAAAGCGCACGATGCCGCGCAGCGCTTCCATTCCCGCGCGATGCCCCGCGCTTCTTGGAAGCAGACGCTTCTTTGCCCAGCGCCCGTTGCCGTCCATGATAACGCCAACGTGGCGGGGAAGCGCATCCCTTATAAGCGAAAGCTCCTTGAGCTCCGCATCGGTAAATTTCGGATAAATATTCGGCATAATTTTATGAATACCGGTCCTTATTCCTCGTTCTTCGAATAAACCGATGTGCGAAACGCGGAATAAACGAGCATAACGGTCGGCACGCTGCGGCCTTCAAGCGCCGCCTGCCGTATAACGCGCAGCGAGTCCGGCGCTTCAACGCCCTTCATAGAGCGCGCTTCAACGGTTTCCACGGCAAAGCCCTCGGCTTCAAGTCGGGCAACAGCGGATCCGAGCGGAAGTCCGAGCACGCTTATCAAACCGAAAGCAGCTCCTTTTCCTTCTCGGAAGCGATGCGGTCGATCTCCTTGATGGCGTTGTCGGTCGCCTTCTGAACCTGCTCCTCCATGCGCTTCTGATCGTCCTCGGTTATGTTGCCGTCCTTGCAGTCCTTCTTGATGGCCTCGTTCGCATCGCGGCGGATGGAGCGGATGGCGACCTTGCTTTCCTCGGCTTTTTTGCGAACGAGCTTAACAAGCTCTTTGCGCCTTTCCTCGGTCAGCTCGGGGAAAACGAGGCGGATCAGCTTGCCGTCGTTACTGGGATTGATGCCAAGATCGGACTTCTGGATCGCCTTTTCAACGGCGGGGATCATGCTTGCATCCCAAAGCGAGATAACGAGCAGACGGGGCTCGGGCGAGCTGATGGTGCCCACCTGGTTCACGGGAGTGGGAGTGCCGTAATAATCCACCATGATGCGGTCGAGCAGCTTGGGGTTGGCGCGGCCGGCGCGCAGAGTGCTGAGCTCGCCGTTCAAAACGGAGATGGTTTTATTCATTTTGTCCTGTGCGGTTTCGATAATGTCCATAGTTTGCCTCCTTGATAAAGATTTAACTGTATTATTTTAATGTAGAAGCGCGGTTTTGTCAATACAGGGCCGCAGCTTTACATCATTCCGGCAATATAACGAAAATATCGCATTTTCGGTTGATGCGGATGCATGAAAAAAGTGCGCGCGGTCATCTGTTTTCATCACAATGCTCACAGTCATGATCGCAATCATCGTGATGCTCATGTCCGCAGCCGCATCCCCCGCCGTGTTCATGCTCGTGGTCGTGTTCATGCCCGTGATCATGCCCGTGATCATGCTCATGTCCCGCTTCATACAGCTTGAGCGAATAGCCGCGTATCCTGCCGACGGCGGAGCCGTTTGCGCGTTCGGTATGGGCGAATTTATACCTGCCGCCGAGCCTTATCTCGGCAAGAAGGGGCGCGTTCCCTGCTGCGTTCACAAAGCCGGGATCGCAGAGTATCTGCACGCCCACGCGCTCGCCGTTCTCCTCGATATAGCCGCTAAAAGCCATATCGCCGGTCATCTCAACGTTCTCGGGGCTGATGCAGAGATAGTTTTCCTTGAGCTCTCCGAGCCCGCCCTCGCCCGTGGTGGCGTCATATTCTTTTATACTGATAAACAATGCAAATTCCGGCATATTACCTTACCTCTTTCCAATCTGTTCAAGCGCTCTTTGAGCCGCCTCGCAGTATGTGGTTTCGCTGCAGCCGTTGAAGTTAGATAGCCGTTCGCAGGCAGCATAAAGCGCACCGCTCAAAGCGCTGCTCGCTTTGATTCCCGGCTCAAACCAAAGCCCTTTTATTATAAGCTCCTTGCTCGTATTGCTTGCAGTGGCTTCGATCCTTCCGATAAACTCTTCGCCGTAAACGATGGGCAGCACATAGTAGCCGTACTGCCGCTTTTCGGCGGGAACGTACACCTCCCAGCGGTATCTGAAACCGAAAAGCGCCTCTATCAGGTTTCTGTCCCACATCAGCGGGTCGAGCGGCGCAATGAATTCGCAGCGCTTCTTATAGCGCTTTCCATCCGTTGCCGCTTCAAGCAAAGGCAGATCCTCGGCCTTCGTATAGAGAAGCGCGGGTATCTCGGGAACCGAAAGCGGAATGATCAGCCCCTCCGCCTCAAGCTCGGAAAAAGCTTGCTTTCTCAGCTCGGTGTTCATGCCCCATATGCCGAGAAGCGAATCCGAGCGGCGATCCCAGAGCAAGCCGACAGCGCCGATACGGCGAAGAAGGCACCATTTGATATGCTCGATGAGGGTTTCATTCGGATCGGCAGCATTCAAAAGCTCGGAAGGGATATGCCTTTCGGCAAGATCGTAAAACTTGCGCGTGCCGTCCTTGTGGTGGATAACTAGCCTTCCGTCGGTGTACATCTGCTCGAGCACCGAGCGCGCGGCGTTGGTCTTGCCGTGCCAATTCCCGCTCCAATGCACGGCCGAGTTCCATTTGATCTCGCCCTCGATCGGCAGCGTTGCCGAGCTGACAGGGCCGTTCTGCTCGATAAACAGGAGCGCCTCATCGGCAAGAGCATCGATACCTTCGAAATTTGCTGCGTTACGCCTTGCCGACTCCCTCCACCTCGAAAGGTACGGAAAAGCCTCAACGGGCAGTATCGAAAGCTCCTTGTCGGGATAGTCGATCAGGGCACGATCCTTATACAAAAGGTCGTACAGATCCTGCTTTTTGAAGCCCTTGACTCTCGATTGAAGCGTGAGCTCGGCATTCCGTCCGCAGGGATTTATCGGATCGAACTGTATGCATCCGGCTTGGCGCACGTACTCGAGCGCACCGAGCTTCCCACTGAAACGGTGTGCGCCAAACAGCCCCTGCTTGAGCAGGATGAAGCGGCGGAGCACTTCGATCGAGATATGGTGCGTTGATGGAGCCGGCTTACGCAAGCTCAAACCCATCAAGTGCATCGACTACGGTTCCCGAATTCACGCCGTCAGCCGCTTTGGTGAAGTTGTCGCGTTCGCGCATATCGAAGCAAACGATGGGCAGCGAGTATTCGCGGCAGAAGCTGATGGCGGTGAGGTCGGTTGCCTTGAGATTGCGTGCAATAACCTCATCGTAGCTGATGCGAACGTATCGCCTCGCGCTCGGGTCCTTGTTCGGATCGGCGGTGTAGATGCCGTCCACGTTCTTTGCAAGCAGAAGCGCGTCCGCGTGGATCTGGGCCGCACGAAGCGCCGCCGCCGTGTCGGTGGAGAAGAAGGGGCAGCCGGTGCCGCAGGCAAAAACGACCACGGTGCCTTCATCGATGGATTTATTTGCCTCGCGCGCGGAGTAGGTGTCGGCAAACATCTCCATTGAAACGGCGGAAAGAACGCGCACCGGAACGCCGACGTCGATCAAAGCCTGCTCGAGCGCAAGTGCGTTTGCTGCTGTCGCGAGCATGCCGATGTTATCCGCACGGTTCCTTTCCATGCTGCCGCCCGATCTGCCGCGCCAGATGTTGCCGCCGCCCACGACCACGCCTGTCTTGCATCCGTGATCGTGCAGCGCCTTGATATTCTCAGCAGCAAGAGCGACGTTGTCGAAATCGATCGGCGTTTTGCCGGAGAGCACCTCGCCGCTGACCTTGAGAAGAATGCGTTCGTATTTCATTTTTTATTACCCCCTTGGTGTTGAAAACGGTTTGGTCGAAAAATGCAAAACCTTGCACTTTTGCCATGAAATCACTGCACTCTATTATAAATGATTTGTTCCGTGAAAGAAACCGTTTTGCGAAAATATTTTTTCTAAGTTCTGCGCATCGGGATGGTTTGAAAACAAATTGCGGCAAAAATACGCTTTCGGTATTCAATTCGAGCACGCAATATGATATAATATTGCATGGTAAAGTATAGCTTACTGATAAATCCAACTCGGAAGGAAGGCGAAGGTTTGTTTAAACGTTCATTCAAAGGCGGAGTTCACCCGCTTTCAAGAACCCATGAGGGCAAGCAGCTGACGAGGAACAAGGCCTCCCAGGTCTTTTCGCCCGAATACGTCTGCATACCGATGAATCTTCATCTCGGCGCGCCCTCGGAGCCCTGCGTCAAAAAGGGCGACATTGTCAAGCTCGGCCAGCTCATCGGCACTCCGGTCGGCTTCCTCGGCCTGCCGATCCATGCTTCCGTATCGGGCGAGGTCGTGGACGTGTCGGAGAAGCAGCAGCTTGGCCCCAAAAAGGTCATGTGCGTGACCATCAAAAACGATGGGCTCGACACGCCCGAGGAGCCGATGCCGGCGATCGGCACGTGCGAAACGGCGGAGCCGAAGGCGATAGTCGAGCGGATCAAGCAGGCTGGCATCTGCGGCATGGGCGGAGCGGCGTTCCCCCTGCACGTTAAGCTCACGATACAGGACGAGAAGCACGCCGACACGATCATCTTAAACGGCGCCGAGTGCGAAACGCATCTTACGAGCGATTTCCGCACGATACTTGAGCGCACGGATGATATCGTGCACGGCCTTGTGGCGATAATGCGTGCGATGAACTCCGAGCGCGGCATAATCGCGATCGAGGACAATAAACCCGAGGCGATCGAGGCAATGAAGAAGGCCGCCGCGGGGCATGCGGGCGTTTCAGTCTGCGAGCTCAAAACCAAATACCCTCAGGGCAGTGAAAAGCAGCTCATAACCGTGACCACCGGCCGCGAGGTCCCTCGAGGCAAGCTCCCGATAGACTGCGGCGTTATCGTTACAAACGTTGCTACGGCCGCCGCTGTAAAATCTGCGATCGAGGATGGGCTTCCGCTCACGCATCGCGTCACCACCGTCACCGGCAGGGTCAAAACACCCTGCAATCTGCTCGTTCCGATCGGCACCGTGGTCAAGGATATGATCGAGTTTGCCGGAGGCTACGACGGCGAGATCGCAAAGCTCGTTGCGGGCGGAATGATGACGGGTCCCGCCGCGCCGAACGACGATTTCTCCGTCACCAAGGCGATGGGCGGCATAGTTGCCTTGAATAAAAAAGAAGCGATCTCCTATGAGGAAAAGCCCTGCATCCGCTGCGCGCGCTGCGTTTCGGTATGTCCCATCGGGCTCAATCCCGCAAGGATCAAGCAGTATTGCGATGCAAACGATATGGCGGGCGCAAAGGAAAACAACGTCATGGACTGCATCGTCTGCGGCTGCTGCTCGTTCACATGTCCCGCGAACCGCTTCCTGACCGCTTCGTTCAAGAACATGAAGGACAGGATCACCCTTGCTTCAAGACTCGGAGGTAAGAAATGAGCGATCTGAATTTCAACGTTTCAACCGCTCCGCATGTGCGCACGAATGAGACCACCACGTCCATCATGCGCCACGTGCTGATAGCGCTTGCTCCCGCACTTCTTGCGGGAACCTACTTCTTCGGCTTCCGCTCGCTGATCATCGCCGCTATCTGCGTTGCAAGCTGCGTGCTGTTTGAGTTCCTCTATGAAAAGATAATGAAGCGCCCCGTCACGATAGGCGATCTTTCCGCCGCCGTGACCGGTCTGCTTCTTGCACTGACCCTTCCCGTGACCGCGCCCTGGTGGATGTGCGTCATCGGAAGCGCCGTTGCGATCCTGCTTGCAAAGCAGCTCTTCGGCGGCATAGGCGATAACTTCCTGAACCCCGCGCTCACCGCAAGGGCGGTGCTGCTCGCGAGCTGGCCCGTCAGAATGAGCGGCGCTGCGTTTGTGAATCCGAGCATACTCGGCAGGGTGGATGCGGTCTCGACCGCCACTCCGCTTGCCTACGGCGCAAAGCTTGCGGAGGACACGAGCATGCTCGACCTCTTCATCGGCAGGATACCCGGCACTATCGGCGAAGTCTGCAAGATAGCGATACTGCTCGGCTTCGTGTACCTGCTCGTAACGCACGTAATCTCCTGGCACGTGCCGGTGATCATCGTGCTTTCCACCGGCCTGTTCACCTGGCTCTTCTCGGGCGGCGGCATCGAAACTCAGCTTATCGCGATGCTCCAGGGCGGCATCCTCTTCGGAGCAGTGTTTATGGCGACCGACTATTCAACCTGCCCGATGACTGCGATGGGTCAGGTCATATTCGCGCTCGGCATCGGTCTTCTGACGGCGGTCATCCGCTGCTTCGCGGGCTATCCCGAAGGCGTGACCTATGCGATACTGTTTATGAATATCGTAACGCCGCTGCTTGATAAATACATCAAGCCCGGCATCTACGGCGACACGAAGGATAAGAAGGGGGGAGAGAAGGTTGCGTAACACTCTGACTCTTGTATGGAAGCTGCTGCTCATCTGCCTTGTGGCGGGTCTCGTGCTCGGCCTTGTAAACGAGGTCACAAAGGGCCCCATCGCTGAGCAGGAAAAGGCAGCGGCCGACAGCGCCCGCGCGGCGGCATTCCCGGGAGCCGCCAAATTCGAGCCTCTCAGGCACGATACCGAAAAGGTGCATAATTTCCATTCCGCGCTCGATGAAAAGGGCAATGTGATCGGCTACGTCGCATCATCTCGTGAGCATGGCTACGGCGGCGATATCGAGGTCGTCGTCGGAATGGATCTGAAGAGCAAGGTCGTCGGCACCGTAATCGGCGGCAACGGCGATTTCTCCGAAACGGCAGGCCTTGGCGCGAAGGTCAAGGACGAAGCTTTTGCAAAGCAGTTCATCGGCACTTTGTTCGACGGCAGCGAGGTCAAGTACAGCGAGGGCGGCGGAGGCTTTATCATCCCCGCAGGCTCCATCCTCGTTAAAACCGCCGAAGCGGACGGCGAGGGCGGCATTGATGCGATAAGCGGTGCAACTTTCTCCTCTAAAGCCGTTATCGCTGCCTTCAACAACACCTGCGCAGAGCTCTTCGATCTCATCGGCAAAATGGAGGTGAAAGCATGAGTAAAGCAGGAAAAGTTTTCACAAACGGTCTTTTCAATGAGAACCCGACCTTCCGTCTCGTTCTCGGCACATGTCCCACGCTCGCCGTCACCACTCAGGCGATGAACGGCATCGGCATGGGGCTGGCAGCCACCTTCGTGCTGCTCGGAAGCAACATCGTTATATCGCTTCTTAGAAAGTTCATACCCGACAAAGTGCGCATACCGGCGTTCATCGTCATCATCTGTATGTTCGTAACCTCGGTCCAGATGCTGATGCATGCGTTCGTGCCGGCGCTCTATGAATCCCTCGGAATATTCATTCCGCTTATCGTTGTAAACTGCATCATCCTTGCGCGTGCCGAAGCGTTTGCATCGAAAAACAGCGTGCTGTACTCGGCGATAGACGGTCTTGGCATGGGCATAGGCTTCACCGTGGCGATCACCGCGATCGGCGCGATCAGGGAGATCGTCGGAAGCGGCACCATTTTCGGCGCAAGCCTTTTCGGCGCGGGCTTTGAACCGATGCTGATCGCGGCGCTTGCTCCCGGCGGCTTCATCGTTTTCGGACTTATGCTCGCGCTCGTGAACGCCGTATCCAATAGGGATAAAAAAGAGGTCGAGGCGGAATGCGCTCTCGAGGATAAGGAGGCAGCATAATGAGTGATCTTGCAAAGCTTCTTGTTCTGCTCGTAACGAGCATACTTTCAAACAACTTCATCTTTTCGCGCTTCCTCGGCTGCTGCCCGTTCCTCGGCGTTTCAAACAAGGTCGAAACGGCGGCGGGAATGGGCATGGCCGTAACCTTCGTTATGGCGCTTGCTTCGCTGTTCACCTGGCTTGTTTATAACTTCATACTCGTTCCGCTCAAGCTCGAGTATCTGCAAACGATGAGCTTCATCCTTGTTATCGCAAGCCTGGTGCAGTTCGTTGAGATGTTCCTCAAAAAGAGCAGCCCTTCGCTGTATCGAAGCCTCGGCATCTATCTGCCGCTGATCACAACGAACTGCGCGGTGCTCGGCGTAACGCTTATCAATATCGAGCAGAGCTATAACCTTCTGTTTGCTGTTTGCAACGGCGTTTTCGGCGCTCTCGGCTTCACGCTTGCTATCGTGCTGATGGCGGGCGTTCGCGAAAGACTCGAGTTTTCCAAAATGCCGAACGCACTCAAGGGCTTCTCAAGCTCGCTGATCATTGCGGGCCTTATGAGCATAGCCTTCCTCGGCTTCTCCGGCATCGGCGGCTGATAGGCTAAAGGAGGTATTCATTTATGAACTGGACTGCAATAATCATAGCGGGCGCCGTAATGGGCGCGCTTGCGATAGTGTTTGCGATCGTTCTCGGCGTTGCCGATAAGAAATTCGCCGTAGAGATCGATCAGCGCGTTCCTCAGATAGCCGAATGTCTCGGCGGAGCGAACTGCGGCGCCTGCGGCTATGCGGGCTGCACCGCGCTTGCGGAAGCCATCGTTAGGGGGGACGTTGCTCCAAACGCCTGTCCCGCCTCCAAGGGCGAGAAGATAAAACGCATCTCGGAGATACTCGGCGTTGAAGCTTCCGCTCAAACGCCGGCCGTTGCAAGGCTTATCTGCTCCGGAGACTGCGAGACCGCCGCAGTGCGCTACCAGTACGACGGCGTTCCGAACTGCCGCATAGCGAACGGCCTTGCGGGCGGCCCGAAGAAATGCACTTGGGCATGTCTCGGCATGGGCGACTGCATCCGCGACTGCAAGTTCGGAGCGATCACGATGGGGGAGAACGGACTTCCTCAGTTCAACAGCGCCAAGTGCACCGGCTGCGGCGCGTGCGCAAAGCAATGTCCGCGCGGCGCGATCGCGCTGGTGCCTACTTCTGCCAAGGTGCTGATACTCTGTCGAAACGACGATGGCGGCAAGGAAGCGAAGGACAACTGCAAGAACGCGTGCATCGGCTGCCGTCGCTGCGAGAAGAGCTGCCCTGCGGAAGCCATCACGCTCGTGGGCAAGCACTGCGTCATCGATCAGGATAAGTGCATCGGCTGCCTTGAATGCACCAAGCAGTGCCCGATGGGCTGCATAATCGCGCTGTAAAGAATCAAATCTATCCAATGAAAAGCGGACGCTCCTTTCTTTGGAACGTCCGCTTTTGCGTTGGAGCCGAACAGGCGTTATACAACCACCCGGTTAACGGGTGGATAATAAAAAACGCTTTAGCTTATGAGGGCGGCGTTGATGGCGAATCAACGCCGCAAGAAAAGCAATAAGATGGATAGTGACTGAAAGCATT
>JAFWVQ010000020.1 GCA_017523925.1 Clostridia bacterium | reverse complement strand
CTGCGATTCAGCAACTTCAAGCTTCATCAGATCAACGAAGTTATTGTCATTCACCTTTTCAAGTCTTATCCCTTTGTTTTTCAGTTTATATCTGCCTGACATTTTTAAGCCTCCTCAAATCCGGATTTACCGAATTCATTCTACCAATCGTTTTTTTCCGAAATGCAGAAAAACCTCTTTTGCCCTGGTAGACAAAAGAGGTTTCTTTGATGGTGGAGCATAGCGGACTCGAACCGCTGACATCCACACTGCCAGTGTGGCACTCTACCAGCTGAGCTAATGCCCCGTAACGGATGGTATTATACAACAAGTTAGCGGATTTGTAAAGCTCTATTTGGTATATTATGAACATAAATTTTCGCGGGATATGAAATTACCCGCGCCAAAGCGGTGCGGGCAACCGAAAATACATTGAATTTCGGGAATATTATATTGGACTTACTTGATCTTGTCGAGCTGCTCCTTGAGGTCTGCGATGATGTCCTCCGCATCCTCAAGACCTACGCTCAGGCGAAGCATGCTCTCGCCGATGCCCGCTTCCTCAAGCGCCTCGGGGGTGTAGGTGCTGTGGGTCATGGTTGCGGGATGCTCGATAAGGGTCTCCGCATCGCCGAGGCTGACGGCGATGGTGCAGAGCTTGAGCGAATTCACAAACTCTGCGCTTCTCTCGCGGCTCGTATTGAGCTCGAAGGTCACGATGCCGCCGAAACCGCCGTGCATCTGCTTCTTTGCAAGCTCGTGCTGCGGATGGCTCGCAAGCCCCGGGTAGATAACGCGAGCAACTGCGGGATGGCTCTCGAGGAACTCCGCGACCTTCATCGCGTTCTCGCAATGCTTCTTTACGCGGATATCGAGCGTCTTGAGACCTCGGTCGATGAGGTATGCTTCAAAGGGTCCGAGCACAGCGCCTGTCATATCCTTGAGACCGAAGAGCGTGCATTCGGTGATGAACTCAGCGGAGCCGACAGCCATGCCCGCGATAACGTCGCCATGGCCGTTGAGATACTTGGTCGCGCTGTGGATAACAACGTCCGCGCCGAGATCGAGGGGCTTCTGAAGATAGGGAGTTGCAAAGGTGTTGTCAACGATGACCTTAGCCTCGGGGCAGGTCTCATGCGCGAGCTTGGAGATCGCTGCGATGTCAACGAGCTTGAGGTTGGGGTTGGTGGGGGATTCGAAGTAGAACACCTTGGTGTTCGGACGGATGTTTGCCTTCACCTGCTCGATGTCGGAGAAATCGACGAGCGTGACCTCAACACCGTAGCGGGTCAGGCCGTGGGTGAAGAAGGAGAAGGTGCAGCCGTAGAGCGCATCGTCCGCAAGCAGATGATCGCCTGCGTGCAGGGCAGTCCAAAGAACGGTGGTAACGGCGCCCATGCCGCTTGCCATGGCCATGCCTGCTTCGCCGTTTTCAAGAGCCGCGAGCTTTTGGCCGATCTTGGTGGTGTTTGGATTGCCGAGCCTGGTGTAGATGTAGCCGGGTTCCTCAAGCGCGAACCTGCTTGCGCCCTGCGCGGTGCTCTCGAATTCAAAGGTCGAGGTCTGAAAGATCGGTGTCGCAAGCGGGGCAATTCCGGGTATCTCGAGCTTGCCGACGTGGATCTGCTTTGTAGCGAAGCCGCTGTTCTTTTCCATGGGTTTTCCTCCGTGTTGAATGAATGATATCGGCATCGAAGCCGCCGGTGGAGCGCCGAAGGATATCTTGCATCCTCAGGCTCGCCTGTTCATTCTCTATTATACAGGATTTTCGAGCAAATGAGCGACTTTGAACAAATATATTGCTTGCTTCGCGCCAAATCGCGATACGTGCGGCTTGCTGAAAACAAAATGTCACAAAGATTTAACAAAAGCGGGTGGAATATCAAGCACGATTATGGTATAGTACCATACAATGGTAACTGTGAGCGCAGAGCGTTTGCATTTGCCTGAATATACAAAGAAAGGACTATTATTATGAAAAAACGTATCCTTAGCGCCGTGCTCGCATTTTTGTTTGCACTTGGCGCTGTGTCCGCGGCTTTTGCCATGGACGAAGGGGATTGGCGCGTTGTTTTCGGCGCCGATCTGACTGCGGAGGAAAGGGAAGAGGTGCTCAAGCTATTCGGGCTCAGCAGCACCATCGAACAGGATCCCGCGCGCGTGCTCACCGTGACGATCTCGGAGGAGCGCTTCTACCTCGACGGTAAAGTGCCTTCCGATAAGATCGGGCAGAGGTCCATCTCCAGCATCTTCATTCGCGCTTTGCCGGAGGGCAGCGGCGTAAAGGTCAGCACGCATAATATCAGCTACTGCACCGCCGAAATGTATGAAAGCATCCTTGCCACCGTCGGCATAACCGATGCGGAGATCGTTGTTGCTTCCCCGCGTCCCGTGAGCGGCACGGCGGCTCTCACTGGCATCTACAAGGCCTATGAAAGCATGACCGGCAGTCTCATCAGCGAGTACATCAAGCGCGCGGGCTTCGAGGAAATGCTCACTACCTGGGATATTGCGGAGGTAATCGGCTCAGACGAAGCGACCGAGGTGATAATCGAGCTCAAGAAGATCCTTGACGTTACTCAGACCATGAGCGATGATGAAGTAAAGGAGTGCATACGCACCATTGCCAACGATAACGACGTTGTTCTCACCGAAGAGCAGGTTGGCCAGATCCTCACCCTCGGAAGGACCCTTGAAGGGCTGGACGTTGAGCAGATCAGGCAGCGTGCGCTCGGCCTTGCAAATGCCGTATCGGGCTGGCAGAAGTTTGCGGACGGAGTAAGCAAGGTGTTTGAGGATATAGGAAACTTCCTTGTCGGTGTTGCGGAGTTCTTTGCAAACATATTTAACGACGTGTTTTCCGCGTTCGTCAAGTCCAACTGAATAATGATCGTCTAACTTCAGCATTCATAAGGGCGGCTCGGTCGGGCCGCTCTTTTATAATTGTCTTATCGGCTCAAAAATGCACGATCGCAAATATACCGCGCAAAACCCATGCGGGGAGCAGAAAGCGGATTGCTTTTTAATAATTCTGGCTTTATAATATAAAGACTTGTCATCCGAAATAATATAAGGAGTTAGCAAAGTGTACAAGATAGCAAAAAAGCGTTCGCTCAACCCCACGGTGACCGAGATGCAGATTCTTTCGCCCCTCGTAGCCGCAAAAGCCAAGCCCGGTCAGTTCATCATCCTGCGTGTGGATGAGGACGGCGAAAGGATCCCACTCACCGTTGCCGGCGTCAATAAGGACGAGGGCACGGTCAAGATCATCTTCCAGATCGTTGGCGCAACCACCGAGAAGCTTAACCATAAGAATGAGGGCGAATCCATACAGGATTTCGTTGGGCCCCTCGGCGTTCCGACCCATACGGAAGGGATCAAGAAGGTGTGCATAGTCGGCGGTGGAGTCGGCTGCGCGATCGCAATGCCCGTTGCTGAGGAATTCCACCGTCTTGGCGCGGAGGTCACAAGCATCATCGGCTTCCGCAGCAAGGATCTGCTTATCCTTGAGGATGAGTTTAGAGCCTGCTCGGACAAGCTCGTTGTTATGACGGACGACGGCTCGTATGCGCGCCACGGCAACGTGACCGTCCCGCTCAAGGAAATGCTTGAAGCGGGGGAGAAGTTCGATCTTATCATCACGATCGGACCCCTCATCATGATGAAATTCGTTACCCTTGCTGCCAAGCCCTTCGGCGTACCCGTCACGGTTTCGATGAACCCCATAATGATCGACGGCACCGGTATGTGCGGCTGCTGCCGTCTCACTCTCAACAGGGATGGCGAAAGGATCACAAAGTTTGCCTGTGTGGACGGCCCCGACTTTAACGGGTATGAGGTCGATTTCGACGAGGCCATGAGCCGCGGCAGGATGTATTTCGAGTTTGAACGTCACGCGCATGAGGAGACCTGCAATCTCTTCAAAAAGGCCGAAGCATAAGGAGGGCATGAGAAATGGCAATAGTACAGAAAAAGCATGAGATGCCCACGCAAGCCCCGGAGGTGCGCGCACATAATTTCAGCGAGGTCGCGCTCGGTTACACCGCCGAGATAGTGGTAGAGGAAGCCAAACGCTGCTTGAACTGCAAGAACAGGCCCTGCGTGGAGGGCTGCCCCGTAAACATCAACATCCCGGATTTCATCTCAAGGATGAAGGAGGGCGATTTCGAGGGCGCGTATAGGATAATCAGCGAAAGCTCGTCACTGCCCGCTGTATGCGGAAGAGTATGCCCGCAGGAGACCCAGTGCGAAAGCAAATGCACGCTCGGCATCAAGTTTGAGCCGGTCGGCATCGGCAGGCTCGAAAGGTTTGCGGCGGACTATCATAACGAAAACGCAAAGGAACAGCCCGAGCTGCCGAAGCAGAACGGGCATCGGGTCGCGATCGTGGGCTCCGGGCCATCCGGCCTTACCTGCGCGGGCGACCTTGCAAAGAAGGGCTATAAGGTCACGGTGTTTGAGGCGCTGCACACCGCGGGCGGCGTGCTCGTTTACGGCATACCCGAATTCCGCCTTCCCAAGGCTATCGTAGCAAAGGAAGTAGACACGCTCAATGCGCTCGGCGTTGACGTTGAAACAAACGTCGTCATCGGCAAGACGCTCACCATCGACGAGCTGTTCGAGCAGGGCTATGAGGCCGTCTTCATCGGCTCCGGCGCGGGACTTCCGAACTTCATGGGTATCCCCGGCGAAAGCCTCAAGGGCGTTTACTCGGCAAACGAGTTCCTGACCCGCAGCAATCTGATGAAGTCGTATCTTGATAAACCCGTCACGCCCATCATGAAGGGCGGCAGGGTCGCGGTCGTAGGCGGCGGCAACGTTGCGATGGACGCCGCAAGGACAGCGCTGCGCCTTGGTGCTGAGAAGGTCTATATCGTCTATCGCCGCTCCATGGAGGAGCTCCCCGCAAGGCGCGAGGAGGTCGAGCATGCTGAGGAGGAGGGCATCGACTTCAGGCTTCTCAACAATCCCGTTGAGATAATCGGTTATAATAACGAAGACGACCCGCGCGATCCGAAGAACGGCTTCGTGCGCGCTATGCGCTGCATCAGGATGGAGCTCGGTGAACCCGATGCGAAGGGCAGGAGAAGACCCGTCCCCGTGCCGGGAAGCGAGTGCGAGCTCGAGGTCGACACGGTCATCATCTCCATCGGAACCAGCCCCAATCCGCTCATCAAGGACACCACCAAAGGCCTTGAAGTGAATTTGCACGGCGGCATCATCGTAAACGAGGACGGTCTTACTTCCCGCGAGGGCATCTACGCCGGCGGTGATGCCGTGACCGGCGCGGCGACAGTCATCTCGGCCATGGGCGCGGGCAAGGTCGCCGCAAGAGCGATCGACGAGGCGCTTTCCAAGTAAATCAACCGATCTTTGCAAAACGCGGCCATTGCAGCTCCGTAATGGCCGCTCACTTTTTGCCTTTTGCACCCGGATCGGAGACGGATGTGCGCATGGATACCGTATAAGTTTCGATGAATTTGTGCAAACTGCACAATTTGCTTGAAAAAACGGCGCATATCGAATATAATGTAACTTAGACTATGTGAGCGGGAGCTTTGCCCGTTCTATGCAAATGAGAAAGGAACAGAAAATGGATAATGCAATGCTTTCTTTGATCGTGCCCGTTTATAACGAGCAGGAGGTCCTCGAAACCTCTTTCAAGCGAATGGACGAAGTGATGCGCAGCATTGGCTATGATTACGAGATAATCTACGTCAACGATGGCAGCCGCGACAAGTCTATGAAGATCCTGCGCAAGATCGCGAGGGACAACCCGCAGGTCAAGGTGCGCTCCTTCAGCCGCAATTTCGGCCATCAGCTCGCAGTCACCTGCGGCATGGACGCGGCGCAGGGCGATGCGCTTATCATAATCGACGTCGATCTTCAGGATCCTCCGGAGGTCATCGTCGAGATGGTCAAGGCATGGGAGAACGGAGCGGACATAGCCTACGGCAAGCGCGTGAAGCGCCAGGGCGAGACCTTCTTCAAGAAGTTCACCGCCGCCTGCTATTACCGCGTTCTAAAGGCGATGAGCGCCGCCGAGATCCCGCTCGATACCGGCGACTTCCGACTAATAGACCGCCGCGTTGCGGACGTTTTCCTCAAAATGCGTGAGCATAACCGCTTCCTTCGCGGCATGAGCGCATGGATGGGCTTTGAAGCGGTCCCGATCGAGTTCGTTCGCAACGAGCGCTACGCAGGCAAGACCAAGTATTCGCTCAAGAAGATGATGAAGCTCGCTATGGACGGCATAATCGGCTTCTCCGACCGTCCACTGACGCTCTGCGGCTATTTCGGTGCGGGTCTTTCCGTGCTGAGCCTGCTCGCCTTCTTCGTTTTCATCATCCTTGCGATATGCTCCGTTAAAGTGTCAGGTCTGCTGTGGATGTTCTTCGGCCTCGCGCTTCTGATGGGTATAGGCTTCGTTTTCCTCGGCATACAGGGCGCCTATATGAACAGAATGTACGACGAGCTCAAGAACCGTCCGCTCTATATCGTTGCTGAAGAGCTGAATTTTTAATCATTATAGGAAAAATATCCAAAATTAGCGGTTGATTTTTCCTGAAATCGCGTTATAATAAATACAGGGACGGGTATGCCCGTTCACCATCACCAAGAATTATTTGGAGGAAAAACACATGGTAAAGGTTGCAATCAACGGTTTCGGTCGTATCGGTCGTCTGGCTTTCCGTCAGATGTTTGCCGCAGAAGGTTATGACGTGGTCGCCATCAACGACCTCACCTCCGCAAAGATGCTTGCTCATCTGCTCAAGTATGACTCCACCCAGGGTAACTGGGTAGCTCAGGGCCACACCGTGGACTTCCACGAGGGCGAGGGCGAGGACAACTATATCGTCGTCGACGGTCAGAAGATCGTTATCTACAAGATGCCCAATGCGGCGGATCTGCCCTGGGGCAAGCTCGGCGTAGACGTTGTTCTTGAGTGCACCGGCTTCTACACCAGCAAGGAAAAGGCGAAGGCTCATATCGATGCCGGCGCCCGCAAGGTCGTTATTTCCGCTCCCGCAGGCAACGATCTGCCCACCATCGTTTACAACGTAAACCACAACACCCTCAAGAAGGAAGACAACATCATCTCCGCCGCGAGCTGCACCACCAACTGCCTTGCGCCCATGGCGAAGGCGCTCAACGATCTCGCTCCCATCCAGAGCGGTATCATGTGCACCATCCACGCTTACACCGGCGATCAGATGCCCCTTGACGGCCCCCAGAAGAAGGGCGACCTCCGCCGCAGCCGTGCCTGCGCGGTGAACATCGTTCCCAACTCCACCGGTGCCGCAAAGGCGATCGGTCTCGTTATCCCCGAGCTTGCGGGCAAGCTCATCGGCGCCGCTCAGCGCGTTCCCACTCCCACCGGCTCCACCACCATGCTCAATGCGGTCGTAAAGGGCAGCGTGACCGTCGATCAGATCAACGAGGCGATGAAGGCACAGGCTAACGAGTCCTTCGGCTACACCACCGATGAGATCGTTTCCTCCGACGTTATCGGCATGACCTTCGGCTCCCTCTTCGATGCCACTCAGACCATGGTTCTGCCTCTCCCCAATGGCGACACCCAGGTCCAGGTCGTTTCCTGGTATGACAACGAGAACAGCTACACCAGCCAGATGGTTCGCACCATCAAGTTCTTCTCCGAGCTTGGCTGATAGGCTTTGTTTGCGAAACTGAAGCATATTGCGGCTCGCACTGCGGTGCGGGCCGTTTTGTTTGCCAGGTGTTTTGCGGTGCTGGTACTGCTCTCAACTGCGGAATATAATATCGGCATTCCGTTGCAAACATGCGTGTTCTATGCTAAAATCAAAGCAAATGAATCCGAACGGAGAGATCTTCAAATGAAACGCTTTCTCAGCTTTTTGGCGATCGGCCTCACAGCCGCAGCTTTCATACTTCTTTGCCTAATATGGGTCTTGAAGATCAAGGTATGGATACCGATCCTTATGTTCGCCGCAGCATTCGTGCTGCTCGGCATCGTTAAGCGCATGCATGCTCAGGACGAACTTGAGTCGCTCTATCCGAGCGATGACAACAGCGGCAAGGAGGACGGAAAATGAAGAATGTGGATACCCGATCAAGTAAGACACGAAAGGGTGCATTATCGCGCTTTGCCTCCTATTACAAGCCCCATATGGGTCTTTTCCTGACGGACATGGCATGCGCGCTGTTCATTTCTGCGGTGGACATCTCGTATCCGCTGATATCAAGAAAAGCGCTCTACGATTATCTGACTCCGGATTCTCCGAAATATGCGCCGTTTTTCGTGCTTATGGCGCTCTGCTTCGGTATGTATGTGCTGCGCACCGTCGCCACCTTCATCGTTACCTATCTTGGGCATACGCTCGGCGTGAATATCGAGGCGGATATGCGAAGGGACGTATTTTCGCATCTGCAGAAGCTTGGCTTCAGCTTTTACGATAAATCGCGCACGGGAAAGCTCCTCTCACGCTGCACGAACGACCTTTTCGACGTTACGGAGCTTGCGCATCACGGTCCCGAGGATGTATTCATCTCCGTGGTGACCTTCCTTGGCGCATTCGTCGCAATGCTGTTCATCGAATGGCGGCTTGCGCTCGTGCTGATCCTGACGGTGCCGATACTCATGCTTTTCGTTATGAAGCTGAGAACACAGATGAGCCGCACCTCTCGCAAGGTCAAGGAGGGCGTTGCGATAATCAATGCGGATATCGAATCCTCCATCAGCGGAGCACGTGTCGCCAAGGCCTTTACGAACGAAAGCTACGAGATCGAAAAGTTTGAGAAGGGCAACAGCATCTTCATCAAATCCAAACGCCGCTACTATAAAACGATGGGTCTGTTCCACGCCGGCATGGATTTCTTCACGTCCATCATGGGCGTGCTGGTGCTGACCGTCAGCGGCTTTTTGATCATGCGCGGCAGGATGGATCATACCACGCTCATCGTATTCCTGCTGTACGTTTCATCATTCACAAATCCGATCAGAAAGCTTGCCGCTTTCTCCGAGCAGTATGCTATGGGTATGGCCGGCTTCAAGCGGTTCACCGAGCTTCTTGACACTGAGCCCGAGATCGAGGACGCGCCGGATGCGGTGGAGCTTAAGAACGTTCGGGGCGATATCGACTTCAACAATGTTACCTTTGCGTATCAAACGAACGACGATACCCCGCGCAACGTGCTTGAGACCATCAGCCTGCAAATTAAAGCGGGCGAGACCGTTGCTTTGGTCGGCCCTTCTGGCGGAGGCAAAACAACGCTCTGCCATCTGCTGCCGCGCTTCTATGAAACCGTTGACGGAAGCATCACGGTGGACGGCAAGGATATCAAAGGCGTTACGCTCGAGTCCCTCAGGCGCAATATCGGCATCGTTCAGCAGGACGTTTTCCTCTTTGCCGCGAGCATCAAGGACAACATCCGCTACGGCAGGATCGATGCTACCGACGAGGAGATAGTGCGCGCCGCCATCGCCGCCGAGATCCACGAGGATATCATGAAAATGCCGGACGGCTATGACACGATCGTCGGCGAGCGCGGCATAACGCTTTCGGGCGGACAGAAGCAGCGCGTTTCGATAGCGCGTATCTTCCTTAAAAACCCGCCAATACTCATTCTCGATGAGGCGACGAGCGCTCTCGACTCCGCAACCGAAGCGCGCATAACCGCCGCATTCGAGCGCCTGAGCAAGGGAAGAACAACGCTCGTTATCGCGCACAGGCTCTCGACCGTTCGTAATGCCGACAAGATCGCCGTTATCGACGAGCGCGGCATAGTGGAGATGGGCAGTCATGACGAGCTGATAGCGCTTGGCGGCGAGTACAAGAAGCTGCACGATGCGCAGAACAGCTTCTATCTCATCAAGTGACAACTCCGCTCATAATGCGGAAGAAGCAATAAATAATCCATCCGGAGGTCAACATGGAATACACTCTTGATCAACTTAAAAAGCTTATGGCTATCGACAGCCCCAGCGGCTACACGAAAAGGGCTGCTGAATACCTGATGGGCGAACTCGAAAAACTCGGCTTCAAGCCCGAGATGACGCGCAAGGGCTGCGTGCTCTGCTGCCTTGGCGGAGAGGGAACGCCCACCGTGTTCTCCGCGCATATCGACACGCTCGGATGCATGGTCGCCTCTATAAAGGGCAACGGCAGGCTCAAGCTCACTCGTGTCGGCGGCATGAACGCAAACAACGCCGAGACCGAAAATGCCCGCGTTTACACCCGTGACGGCAAGGTCTACGAAGGCTGCTTCCAGATGAACGATCCTTCGGTTCACGTCAACGGCAAATACAGCGAACAGAAGCGCGATTGGGACGGCATGGACCTTGTTCTCGATGAAAAGGTGTTCACAGCCGATGAAACAAAGGCGCTTGGCATCGCGATCGGAGATTACGTTTGCTTCGATCCGCGCACTACCGTCACCTCTTCCGGCTATATCAAGAGCCGCTTCCTCGATGATAAGCTCAGCGCCGCCATCCTGCTTGACGTTGCAAGAAGGATCTCCGAAGGGGAGATCAAGCTTGCCCGCAAGGTTTATATCTACCTCACCGTTTTCGAAGAGGTCGGCCACGGCTGCTCAAGCGGCATCCCGTCTGATGCGGAGGAGATCATCAGCGTGGATATGGGCTGCGTCGGCGAAGGGCTGGACTGCAAGGAGCATCAGGTCTCCATCTGCGTAAAGGATTCCCATGGCCCTTATAACTATGAGCTTACCGACAGGCTCGTTCAGCTTGCGAAGAAGCATGAGCTCGATTTTGCGCTCGATGTTTATCCGCTCTATGGTTCGGATGCGGATGCCGCGCTTGACGCGGGTTACGATCTGCGCCACGGCCTGATCGGAGCCGGTGTATATGCTTCGCACGGCTACGAGCGCTCGCATATCGACGGCGTGAAGAACACGCTTGAGCTTATCAGGGCATACGTAACTGAATAACTCCGCTTTTGATGGCCAAATGATTTTATAGGGGTTATCGATCACCGTTTCCGGTCGATAACCCTTTGCTATTGCAGACGTGTAAAGTTTATTGTAAGTAATAATTAATTAAAATGTGGCAAATCTATTAACGGTAGTAAATAACTTCGTTAAACGCTTTGACAATTACCGCTCATGGGTATAATATGGTAATAGCGCGGGAAAAAATAGTTTTTTCCTGCGAAACAAACGGATTTAATCATTATCTTGCCCGAAAGGAGCTATATAAAATGGATAAGGTCGGATATTATAGAAGAAACGCGCTGCCCCTTGAGATGCACAAGGTCTGCATCGTTCAGAAAACGGAGATCCTTCCCGTTGAAGAGAGGGTCAAGGCGATCCGCCGTGCGGGCTTCAATTCCTACCGCATCGACTCTGCGGACGTGTATCTTGATATGCTCACCGACAGCGGCGTTAACGCGATGACCAACGAGCAGCTCGGCGCCATGATGATCGGCGATGATGCGTATGCGGGAAGCAAGACCTATTTCAGGCTTGCCGATAAGATCAAGGAGATCTTCAATAAGGATTACTTCCTTCCCGTGCATCAGGGCAGGGCATGCGAACATATGCTTGCACTTGCCTACGTTCAGCCCAAGCCCGGCAGTATCGTTCCGATGAACTTCCAGTTCGGCACCTCTGTGGGCAAGATCAAGTACTGCGGCGGAGATTTCGTTATCTGTCTGCGCGAAGAAGGCCTCGAAAAGCAGAGCAGCGATCCCTTCAAGGGCGATTTCGACCTTGAAAAGCTCGAAAAAGTGCTCAAGGAACAGGGAGACAACGTCGCTTTCGTTCGCATCGAGGCCGGAACGAACCTCATTGGCGGTCAGCCCATCGCCCTTGACAATATGCTCGCTGTCTCCGAGCTTTGCAAAAAGTATAACGTGCTTTCGATCCTTGACGCGAGCCTGCTCCAGGATAATCTTCATTTCATCAAGACCCGCGAGAATGCGTATCAGGATAAGAGCATTCGCGAGATAGTTCGCACCATGTCCGATGCTATGGACATCATCTATTTCTCGGCGCGCAAGCTAGGCTTCGGCAGGGGGGGCGCCATCATCCTCAACGATCAAAAACAGTTTGAATACATCAAAACCTTCGTTTCCTCGTTTGAGGGCTTCCCGACCTTCGGCGGCATGAGCGTTAAGGAGATGGAAGCTATCCGTGTTGGCCTTGACGACACCATGGACGAAAACATCATCGCTCAGGGACCGCAGTTCATAGAGTATCTTGCAAATGAGCTCGAGGATGCGGGGATCCCCGTTGTAACGCCTCCGGGCGGTCTGGGCTGCCATCTTGATGCTTCGAAATTCGTTCCGCATATTGCAAGGACCGATTATCCCGCAGGCGCGCTTGCGGCGGCGGTCTACATCGCTTCCGGAGCTCGCGGCATGGAGCGCGGCGGTATAGATGAGCCCTGGGACGATCCGAACGTGGAGCCCTACGGCGCGATGGAACTCGTTCGCCTCGCCGTTCCGCGCAGGGTTTATACCGTTTCGCAGATGAACTACCTCATCGACCGCATCTGCTGGCTGTATGATAACCGCGATATGATCGGTGGTCTGCACTTTGAGACCGAAGGTCTGCACAATTTCTACGATGCGCTCGATGCCAACTCGGATTGGCCCGAAAAGCTTGCCGAGAAGTTCCGCTCCGATTTCGGCGAATCACTGTGATAATCCCAATACTTTGGTTTCCTTTGAGGGCCGGGCATATGCTTCGGCCCGATCGTTTTTGAAAGGAGGACTGTATGCCTCATATTCCGTGGATAATTCTGATACCGATCGGCATCGTGCTTGCCGCCGCTATTATTATTCTGATTTGGTGGATGAACAAGCGCGCAAAGCGCAGGCCGGTGGCGCTTCGATTCGCAAAACTCGTGCTTCACGAATACGGCAGCACCGCCGAGGAGAGCGAATTCGAGCTTATCAAAACCGTTGATGGGCTGCGCATATCCAATTACTTCGGAAATTGGTGGGATGAAGGCAAGGGCGAGCACTCGCGCAAAAACTGTCTTGCGAAGCGCAGACGCGGCAGCATGGAGCTCTATAACGAGCTTACTGATGAGCTCGGAAGGCTTAATATCGCTTCATGGAACGGCTTCAACGAGAACGATCCCGATGTTTGCGACGGAATGGGTTTTTGGCTCGAGCTCGAGCTTGAGAACGGCGAAAGGATATGTGCAAGCGGAATGAATGCTTTTCCGCCCGATTATCATGTGCTCGCCGCCAAGCTTCATTCGCTGTTTGAAAGTAAGAACAGCGCATGACTGTAAAATATATGCTCGCGGTTTTCGTACTTGTGTTGACTTTTTGAAAAAACCTGCTATAATATTGCACTGTAAAGCTTAAAACCTTTACAGTATGCGAGGAGGTGCCCATGCTCGACCGATTGGAACTCAGCCTTCTCCTTGATTACTACGGCTCGTTTTTGACCGATACCCAGCTTGACGCGCTGCGTCTGACCTGCGACGAGGATCTGTCACTCAGCGAGATAGCGGAACAGCGCGGCATCTCACGCCAGGGCGTCCGAGATGCGATCGCTCGCGGTGAAAGAACGCTCGTTGAAATGGAAGCGAGGCTTCATCTTATTGAAAAGGACAGGCGGATCAAAAAGCTTGTTCACGCGATAAGGCAGGAGCTTGAGCCAGCATTGGGCGAGAGATCGGTCGATCCCGCCTGCATAAAACTGTTTTCTCTACTTTCCGAGCTTTCGGATATAACGGAGGGTAACGATGGCATTTGAGGGACTTTCTTCAAAGCTTCAAAATATCTTTAAAAAATTAGGCAATCGCGGCAAGCTGACCGAAAAAGAGGTCAAGGAAGCGATGCGCGAGGTCAAGCTTGCGCTGCTTGAGGCGGACGTAAACTTCACCGTTGTAAAATCATTCATCAACACCGTTTCCGAGCGTGCCGTCGGCACCGAGGTGCTTGAAAGCCTGACGCCTTCTCAGCAGATCATCAAGATCGTAAACGAAGAGCTCACCACTCTTATGGGCGGATCGGTCGCAAAGCTCGAATTCGGACCGAGAAAGCCCTCGATATTCCTTCTCGCAGGTCTTCAGGGCGCGGGCAAAACCACCATGGCAGGCAAGCTTGCCGCCTATCTGGCCAAGACTCAGCAGAAAAAGCCGCTGCTCGTCGCGTGTGATATCTATCGACCCGCCGCTATCACCCAGCTTCAGGTCGTTGGCGAAAAGGTTGGTGTTCCGGTCTTTGAGCGCGGAACACAGGATCCGGTCAAAACCGTTGAAGAAGCGATCGCATTCGCCGAAAGCAGATTGCTCGATCTTGTTATCATAGATACCGCAGGCCGTCTTCACATCGACGAGGGCATGATGGACGAGATCGCCGCTATCAAGGAATTCGCAAGGCCCGCTGAAACTCTGCTTGTGGTCGACGCGATGACGGGTCAGGACGCGGTAAACGCTGCCAAGACCTTCAATGAAAAACTCGGTCTCACCGGCGTTATCATCACTAAGCTCGACGGCGACACCCGCGGCGGCGCAGCGCTCTCCGTTCGCCAGGTCACCGGCAAGCCCATCAAATTCTCGGGCATCGGTGAGAAGCTTACCGATATCGAGCCCTTCTATCCCGACCGCATGGCTTCGAGGATACTTGGCATGGGCGACGTGCTCACTCTCATAGAAAAGGCGGAGCAGGCGTTCGATGAAAAGCAGGCGCTTGAGCTTGCGAACAAGATCAAGAACGACGAGTTCACGCTTGACGATTTCCTGGAGCAGTTCCAGCAGATGAAGAAGATGGGCTCCATGGAGGACATACTCGGCATGATGCCGGGAATAGACGCATCGAAGCTCAAGGACGTTGAGATCGACAGGAAGGCGACAGGCCGCATGGAGGCGATAATCACCTCCATGACCCCGAAGGAGCGCAGAAAACCCGAGATCCTGAATGCGAGCCGCAAAAAGCGCATAGCGGCCGGCAGCGGAACGAGCGTTCAGGACGTCAACCGACTTCTCAAGCAGTTTGAACAGTCCCGTCAGCTCATGAAGCAGTTCACGGGCAAGGGTAAAAAGCGCAGGGGACTGCTGCGCAGCCTGTTTGGAAAACAGGGTCTGCCCGATTGATTTGCCAAACCCGGCTCTGCCGTTTGGATATAAAACGAATAATCATTTATTATTTCTTAGGAGGAACTATCATGCTTAAGATCAGGCTTCGCAGAATGGGCGCAAAGAAGGCTCCCTTCTACCGCATCATCGTCGCCGACTCCCGCGCACCTCGTGACGGTGCTTTCGTAGAGGAACTCGGTTACTACAACACCCTCACCGATCCCGCTGAGGTCGTTGTTAACGCCGAGAAGGCCAGGCAGTGGATCAAGAACGGCGCTCAGCCCACCGAGACCGTTCGCGGACTGTTCAAGAAGAACGGCGTTATCGACTGATGGAAGAAAAGAAGAACATCACCACTGAAGAGGTGATCGCGCTTGTTGAATACATCGCGAAGAACCTCGTTGATGAGCCGGACGCGGTCAAAGTGGAGATAAAGCCCAATGACGCCGAGCAGAGCTCTGAGCGTGACGATCAGGCCAATGAGCACGATGCCGAAGGCGAACCCGCCGATACCGACGATGAGAACGTCGTTACCATCGCGCTCACCGTTGCTAAGGACGATACCGGCAAGGTAATCGGCAAGCAGGGCAGGATCGCCAAGGCGATCCGCACTGTTGTGCGCGCCGCGACCGTAAAGGGCGATATCAAGTATCGCGTGGATATAATGTAACAACTATTTGAAAAAGCGCAGGGAAGGGCATTGCTCATACCACGCTTTTTTCAAATTTTCGGCAGCGCAAAACATCTGAAAGGCTTGGAAAAGATAATGGATTTTTTTCGTATAGGTCTAATTCTGCGTCCTCACGGCGTACACGGCGAGCTCAAGCTGCTGCCGCTCACGGACGACCCCGCGCGTTTCAAAAAACTGAAGGCTGCTTATATCGAGCTTTCCGACTCACGGTATGAAAGTGTTTCGGTAATTGCAGCAAAAGCCGCAACCGAGAGCGGGGTGATCGTGAAGATCGAGGGTGTGGACAGCGTTGAGCAGGCTGAGACCCTGAGAAACAAGTATCTCTGCGTGGATAGGGCGCATGCCGTCAAGCTTCCCGAGGGCACGTATTTTGTGAGCGATATCATCGGATGCCGTGTGGTATCCTCCTGCGGCGAAGAGCTCGGCAGAGTTGAGGACGTTTACGAAACAAATGCAAACGACGTTTACGTTGTTCGCGGCGAGAAAAAGCTTTCCGTGCCTGCTCTGAAAAAGCTGCTCGATAAGGTCGACGTTGAGAATAAGCTGATCGTATTCAATGCAGATGTGCTTGCGGAGGTAGGGCTCTTTGAGGATTGATATTCTGACGATATTCCCCGAGATGTTCGGAGAGACCATACATTCAAGCATCCTCGGACGCGCCGAGGAAAATGGCATCCTTGAATTCCATGCGCATAATATCCGTGACTATTCGGCGAATAAGCATCACAATACGGACGACTACCCGTATGGAGGCGGCGCCGGGATGGTGATGCTGGCGCAGCCGATATTTGACTGCGTGGAGGCAGTGACCGCTCAAAGCGCCATAAAGCCGCGCTGCATCTATATGGGTCCGCGCGGCAAACGCCTTACTACCGCCCTTGCAAGGGAGCTTGCCTGCGAGGAGCGCCTGCTCATACTTGCCGGCCACTACGAAGGGATCGACGAGCGCGTGATGACGCTTATGGACGACGAGATCTCGATAGGGGACTACGTTCTTACCGGCGGAGAGCTTCCTGCTATGGTGCTGATAGATTGCCTTTCGAGGTTTATCCCGGGCGTGCTCGGCTCGGATGAATCCGCCGAGGAAGAGAGCTTCTCGGGCAGCGGCCTTCTCGAGTATCCGCAGTACACGCGTCCGGCAAGTTTTCGTGGATTGGACGTTCCGGAGGTCCTTTTGAACGGAAACCATGCCGAGATACAAAAATGGCGGCGCAGAAAGGCGCTTCTGACCACTGCCGAAAACAGGCCAGATCTATTAATGACCGCTTCGCTGTCCGAAAAGGATATCGAGTATCTGCGGCAATGCGGGTTTGAGATCTGAAGCCGCGCTCAAACGCTGATTTTACAGCTAATATATCAAAATTGCATGGTGAATACTGCATTTTTGCTTGCATTTGCGGTAAACATATGCTATAATTTTATGGCATTTGGATGGTCCAATGGCCGCAGGTCGGTTAAGAACATCTGTATAAAAGGAGTTTAATATGTCAGACATCATCAGAGAGCTCGAAAAAGAGCAGCTTAGAACAGACCTCCCCAAGCTCGAGATCGGCGATACCGTTCGCGTATTCGTCAAGGTCGTTGAAGGCAACCGCGAGAGGCTACAGAACTTCGAGGGCATCGTTATCAAGATGCAGGGCGGCGGCATCCGCAAGAGCTCCACCGTTCGCCGCATCAGCTACGGTATCGGCGTTGAGAGGACCTTCCCTTACCACAGCCCCCGTATCGGCAGGATCGAAGTTGTGCGTCACGGTGTCGTGCGCCGCGCCAAGCTTTACTACCTCCGCGAGAGGACCGGTAAGGCCGCCAAGATCAAGGAGCGCATCGTAACCAAATAAGAGCTAAAGGAGCTTGGCTCCATCGCCTCCCGACCCTAATCGGGAGGCATTTTCTAAATTACAGGCGAAGCAAACGGAGGATGGAATGCAAACTATCAACTGGTACCCCGGGCATATGGCGAAGGCTCGGCGGATGCTTGAAGAAAACGTAAAGCTTGTGGATATCGTGGTCGAGGTGGTGGATGCGCGCTGTCCGCTCGCCTGCCGCAACCCCGATTTCGAAAGCCTCTTTAAAAATAAGCTCCGTGTAGTGTTTATGAATAAGAGCGATCTTTCCTCGCGTGAGCAAAACAAGGCATGGATCGCGCATTTTCGCTCTCTTGGCATAACCGCCGCCGAACTCGTTTCCACTTCGCAGTCCGCAAGAAAAACTGCCGTTTCGATCATCGAGAGTGCAGGAAAGCCTATTCTTCAAAGATACAAGGAAAAGGGCATAAGGAAGGTGCTGCGTGCGATGGTGATAGGCGTTCCCAACGTAGGCAAATCAACGCTGATAAACCGTATCGCGGGCGCGGCAAGAGCCCAGGTCGGCGACCGTCCGGGCGTTACGAAGAGCAAGCAGTGGGTCAAGGTGTCCGATTATCTCGAGCTGCTCGATACGCCCGGTCTTCTCTGGGGCAAGCTTGAGAACGAAACGCTTGCAAAGCATCTTGCCTATATCGGCTCTATCCGTGACGACGTGCTCGATACTGAGGAGATCGCATCGCTGCTGCTCTTTGATCTGATGAAGCTCTGCCCGAATGAGCTTGTTTCAAGGTATAAGAAGCTCGATAAGGATGCCGAGCTCCCGTTTGAGCTGCTCGAAGGCGTTTGTAGAAGCCGCGGGTTCATACTTTCGGGAGGTCATCTTGACACCGAACGAGCCGCAAGGATAGTGCTCGATGAGTATCGGGGAGGCAAGATCGCCAATATCGCCCTTGAAAACCCTGAGGATGATCTTCCGCCCGCGGATGATCCGCACGATGATACGCAGAGCATAGAGGGAGAATAATCGCATGGAGGGGGAAACAAACACTCGAGCACGCAAGCCAAAGGTGCCCGAGGCCGAGCGCCTGATGCTCATGAGCCAAAATGAGCTTCCGTTTTGGACGCGCGGTACTGCCGTTGCGGGAATGGACGAAGTGGGAAGGGGACCGCTAGCAGGACCCGTTGTGACCGCTTGCGTTATGATGCCGCCAAACTGCCTTATAGAGGGTGTGAACGACTCAAAGAAGCTCAGCAAGAAAAAGCTCGAGCTGCTTCATGCGAGTATCACCGAAGCGGCGCTTGCATACGGCGTGGCATTCGTTGATGAAAAAACGATCGACGAGATAAACATATTGCAGGCAACCAAGCTTGCGTTCAAGCTTGCCTTCGAGGACATGCTTTCAAAGGGCGTTTCGTGCGAAACCGTGTTTGTGGACGCGGTCAAGGATCTCGATATAAACGCCGAACAGCATCCGCTCATTCATGGCGACTCCATCTGCTATTCTATCGCCGCCGCCAGCATCGTTGCGAAGGTGGAAAGGGACCGCTTCATGGTTCGTCTCGCCGAACAGTACCCGCAGTATGGCTTTGAACGGAACGTTGGCTACGGCACGAAGCAGCATATCGATGCGCTCAGAGAATACGGACCCTGCCCGATCCACAGGCGCAGTTTTATCAAGAATTTCGTAGATTGACAGTTATATTTGAGTTGTTATGAATACGCAAAGAAAAACAAATCTTTCGCTAAAAAGCGGAAGCAAGAGCCAAAGAAGCGGAGCAAAGGGGGAGAGGCGCGCCGCGCTCTATCTTCGCCTGCATGGATACAGGATAATCGAACGCAACTGGCTCTTCCACCATAAGGAGATCGACATTATTGCGCGAAAAGGGGACAATCTTGTATTCGTTGAGGTGAAGTCTCGGAAAAACATGAACGGTGTTCCGCCTCAGTTCAGCGTAACGAGCGAGAAGCGCAGGAACCTTATCATTGCGTCAAGAATGTATATTGCAAAACACAATATTCAGCGGACGGTGTTCCGCTACGATATAATCGAGGTCGATCTTAGCAAGAAACTGCCGTTTTCCGGAATCAACCACTACATAAATGCCTTCGAGGGATGAGCTCGAAGGCATTTTCACATAGCATTATATGTTTTGGCGGTTCATTCGAACACCTTATACAGCTCATCCGCATCGGGCGGCGCGATGACCTCTCCGTCCGAGAAGCGAACGCCTTCGCCGCCTGCTCTGCCGATTATCGCAGCGTCAACGCCAAGTGCGCGGAGCCCGGAAAGCATCTCGTATGCATTCGGACAGGTTATCAGCATACAGCCGCTTGAAATGAGCCTGAGGGGATCGATACCGCAGGCGTCGCAGAGCTTTTTGGTGACGGGATGAACCGTTATCCGTTCGCTAACAGCTCAAGGCCGACTCCGCTTGCTTCGGCGAGCTCCCAGCAAGCGCCGAGTACGCCGCCCTCGGTAGCGTCGTGCATAGCGGTAGCACCATTATCCGCAGCATATAAGCCCTCGCGAACAACGCTCGTATTCTCTGCAAAGGAGTGCGCTGTGGCGAGTTCATCAAACGAGAGTATAGACTCGGCATTCTTTATGTGGTCTGCGAGTATGTTTGCGCCCTCAAGCCCCGCATGCTTGGTCATTATAAGGGCGTCGCCCTCGCGCATCCCACGCGGGGAAATGACGCCGTTTTTGCCTTCGCGGGCGATGACGGTGGTCGCTGTAACGATCCGCGTTACCGAGGCTGTTATCTCGGTGTGACCGCCGATTATGTCCACGTTTGCATTTTCGGCGGCAGCTACGAGCTCGTCCATAAGCTCTTCTATCTCCTGCTCGCTCACTTCGGGTGGAAGCAGCAGAGTCACCATCAGTCCGATCGGCTCAGCTCCGGACGCGGCGGCATCGTTGCAGCAAACGTTTACAGAGAGGCTGCCGATGCGCGATTTGGCGGCGGTGATCGGATCGCTTGAAATGATCGTCAGCCTGTTGCCGATATCTACGGCGGTGCAGTCCACGCCGATACCGGGATACATCACGACCTCGCTGCGTCTATGCTTGAGCTTGCCGAGGATCAGCCTGTCGAGCTGCTCGTTTGTAAGTTTTCCGACTCTCATTTTATTCACCTAATGAAGCAAAGAATTCTTCCTCGCTCAGCACGGGTATTCCGAGCTCCCTCGCCTTGTCGAGCTTGCTTCCCGCGCTTTCGCCCGCAAGCACGTAATCCGTCTTCTTGCTGACGCTGCCTGATGCTTTTCCGCCAAGGGATATGATCAGCTCTTCGATCTGTTTTCGACCCATTCGCTCAAGCGTGCCAGTAACTACGAAGGTCTTTCCGCTTACAAAATCATTGTTCTGTTTCTGTTCAGCTTCGCGCGGCGTAACGCCGTTTGCCAAAAGACGGTCGATCTGAGCGTTGATATGCTCATCGGCAAAGAAGTCGATTAAGCTAGCGGCAACGATCTCGCCAACGTCGGGAATCGCGATAAGCTCGTCGAAAGCGGCACTGCGGACCCGATCGAAGCTGCCGAACGCGCTTGCAAGATCCTTGGCGGTCTTTGAGCCGACGTTCGGGATGCCGAGCGCAAAGAGGAAGGCGTCAAGCTTGCAATCCTTGCTTCTTTCGATCGCTTCAAGCAGATTGTTTACCCTTTTTTCGCCAAAGCCTGCAAGCTCGGAAAAGCTCTCCGCGTTCAATTCGTAGAGCTGCGGTATCGTGGTAAGGCCGAGCGCATCAACAAGAAGCAACGCGGTTTTTTCGGAGAAGCCATCGATATCCATGGCGTTTCTTGAAGCGAAATGCTCAAGTCTGCCGACGATCTGCGGAGTGCATGAAAGCGAATTAGTGCAGAATGCATGAGCGCCCCTGCGCTCGACCTTTGCGCCGCAAGCGGGACAGTGCTCGGGGATGGAAACCGGGCGCTCCGGCTCATGCTCGTCAACGCTCTTGAGGATCTCGGGAATAACGTCGTTGCTGCGGCGGATCAAAACGCGCGATCCGATGCCGACATTCTTTCTGAGAATGTCGTCGTAATTGTTCAGAGTGGCCTTTTTAACGGTGACTCCCGCAAAGTCCACAGGCTCAAGATGCGCAAGCGGCGTAAGCTTGCCGGTCCTGCCGACTTCCCATGTTATGTTCTCGATCACAGTCACAAGCTCCTCGGCTGGGAATTTGTATGCGATCTCGCCGCGCGGGAACTTATCGGTAAAGCCCATTTCGTCGAAAAGCCGCAGATCGTTCAGCTTGATCACGAGCCCGTCTATGAGAAAATCGAGCGAGCTTCTTCTTGCAAGCGCGACGTCGATCTCGGCTATGACCTGATCCAGATCGCCGTAGAAGACCCAATCGCTCATGGGAAGCTCGTTTTCGCGCATGAAATCATACATTTCGCGGCGCGTCTCAAAGCTTTTGCCCTCGATGTAGCCGATATTGTAGCATGCGCAGTCGAGCCTGCGCGAAGCTGTTACCTTCGGATCGAGATTCCGGATCGCGCCGGCTGCGGCATTCCTTGCGTTCTTTAGCTGCTCCTCTCCCTTGGCGTTGAGCTCATCGAGCACCGATAGGTGCATATAGCATTCGCCGCGCACTTCGAACCTGCCCTTATACGGAACGGTTTTCGGGATGCTGCGTATGGTCGCGGCTTGCGCGAGGATGCCCTCGCCGGTGATGCCGTTTCCGCGTGTTGCGGCTTGAATGAGTTCGCCGCCGTCATAGGTCAGGTTTATCGTCAGTCCGTCGAACTTGTATTCAAGAAGGTATTCGATCGGCCTTCTGCTTCCGGCAGCTTTTTCACAGCGCGCGCCCCATTCGCGAAGCTCGCCCTCGCTGCGCACCTTGTCGAGGCTCCAAAGCCTTGCAAGATGCGTATGCGGCAGAAACTCCGAAACAGCCTCCGCGCCGACCGAATGAGTGGGTGAGTCCGGAAGGACGGTTCCTGTAGCCTCTTCGAGCGCACGCAGCTCATCCATGAGCGCATCAAACTCCTCGTCGCTCACCTGAGGCGTGCTGCCGAAATAGTAGGAATCAGAATATTCGTTCAGCTTTCGAACGAGGAACTTCATTCTTTCAAGCATGGCTTACTCCTGAATTATTGTTAATGGCGCATATTCGGCCGCAAGACGGCGCACAGCACCGTTGTCGAATCTGATGCTCACTATGGCCGCGCTTGCTCCGCTTGAAACATCGACCACCGTGCCTTTTCCAAACTGCGGATGGATAACGCGCATATCCTTTTTATAGGCTGCGGCGCTCTTTTTCGCGCCGCTCGGAGCGGGGGAGACGGGCTTTGGCGCGGAGCTTCTGCCGTTGAGCCCGTTCATCTTTCTTATCTGCTCAACAACGTCCTTGCCGACGTTCGTGCCGGAATAGCTCGTTTTCGCACCGCTGCCGAAGCCGCCCGATCCGCCGGAGGTTCGCGGCGATGGGACGGGAGGCGTGCGTGAGGAGCTTGAACTCAAATACGAATTGCGCTTCATAGGCGTGGTGTTCGGATCCAAAAGCTCCATCTCCTCGAGGAATACGGAGGGATCGTTCGCCTGCTGCCTGCCGTAGAGCATGCGCGAACGGGCGGCGATGAGAAAAAGCTTCTGCTCGGCCCTCGTAACGCCAACGTAGCAAAGCCGCCTTTCCTCTTCAAAACGCGAGGTGTTATCCTTGGAGCGGTAGGAGGGGAAGATGCCGTCCTCCATTCCGGGGAGGAACACAACGGGGAATTCGAGCCCCTTCGCGCAGTGCAGCGTCATCAGCTTGACCGTGCCGTCGCTCTCGTCGATATTGTCTGCTTCGGCGTTGAGCGCGGCGGTCTCGAGGAAGCTTTGCAGAGCATCCGTACCTTCGGGAAGCTGCTGCTCATGCTCGCGCATTGCACCAAGAAGCTCCTGAACGTTCTCGGTGCGCGTGTCGTACTTGTCGCTGCCGAGCTCGAGCAGATAGGCGTCGAAATCGGTTGAAGCGATGATGTTCTCGGCAAGCTCGCTCAGCCCCATCTGATATCGCTTGGCAAAAAGCTCCCGCATAAGATCGATGAAAGGCAGCACCTTTTTAACAAGCTTTTCCGGCAGTGCATCGGGCGTGATGCAGGCCATGAACAAGGAGATATCCTTTGACCTGGCCGCCATCTCGATGGAAGAGATGGTTGCAGCGCCGATGCCGCGCTTCGGCACGTTTATTATGCGCTTGAAAGCTACGTCGTCATTCGGGTTGGAGATGAGCTTGAGATAGGCAAGCAGATCCTTGATCTCCTGGTACGAATAGAAGCGCGTGCCGCCGATGATACTGATCGGGATGCCGTAGCCAGTCGTCAGCACGGATTCTATAACGCGGCTCTGGGCGTGCGTGCGGTAAAGCACTGCAAAGTCATTGTAGCTTCGCCGCTCGCTGCGGTGCATCCATGAAATGGTTTTTGCGATGGTATAGGCTTCGTCGCGCTCGTTTTCAACAATAATCAGCTCGACCCTTTCGCCGCCGGGCTTGGCAGTCCAAAGCGTTTTGCGCTTTCTTCCGGCGTTGTTTGCAATTACCTTGTTTGCACAGTCGAGTATCGCCTTTGTGGAGCGGTAGTTCTGTTCGAGCCGCACGACCTTTGCGCCCTCGAAATCCTTTTCAAACTCGAGTATGTTTCGGATGTCCGCGCCGCGCCAGCCGTAGATGCTCTGATCGTCGTCCCCGACGACGCAGATATTGCGGTGCTCGGAGCAAAGAAGCTTCACTATCTGATACTGCGGGAAGTTCGTGTCCTGATACTCATCCACAAGCACGTAACGGAACTTTCGTCTGTATTTTTCGAGCACCGCAGGCTGCTCCTTGAACAGCCTGACTGCGTATAGAAGCAGATCGTCGAAATCGAGAGCGCTGCATTCGGCAAGGCGTTTCTGATACGCCCTGTAAATGTCGACAAAGGTGTCCGCGCTCGGTCCCGCAGCCTCGAGGATATAGGCCTCGGGCCGTTCGGAGGAATTCTTTGCCTCGCTGATGATCGAGCGAATGCTTGCCTTTGACATCTCCTTCTCGTCGATCTTCATCTGCTTCATTATGTCCGCGATCACTGAGTTTTGATCCTGATCGTCGTAGATCGTAAAGCTTCGTTCGATACCGAGCTTGTCGATATCGCCTCGGAGCACCCGAACGCAGAAGGAATGAAAGGTCGTGACCCACATATCGGAATTCGGCGTTCCGAGAAGATTATCAACGCGCTCCTTCATCTCCCTTGCAGCTTTGTTTGTGAAGGTCACGGCGAGTATCGCCCAAGGCGGAACACCGTGATTCAGTATGAGATTGGCGATCCGATACGTCAAAACACGGGTCTTGCCGCTGCCGGCTCCCGCAAGCACCAGCAAAGGCCCGTCGAATGTTGTTGCAGCTTCGTACTGCTCTTTGTTCAATGATTTGAGGTCAAGCATCTAATAATCGGTAAACGGTGTTTGTGAATATTGGTATTATTCGGCGTAAAGCGCTTTGTTAACGGCAAGCTTGAGCTGAGTTAGCGCCTTTTGAAGAATATCGGTCGGCAGGGCAAGGTTCCAGCGTTCGAAACCGCTTCCGCCGCTTCCGAAAAGATAGCCCTCGTCGAGCGCGAGACCGTGCGCAAGCACGAGCTCCTCGAGCGCCTTGTCCTCAAGATGGAGCGCACGCATATCGAGCCACGCGAGATAAGTACCCTCGGCGCGGATTACCTTGAGCATCGGCAGCTCCCTTTCGATGAATGAGTACATCAGCTCGAAATTGCTCGCGATATGAGTGTTAAGTTCATCCACCCAACCTGCGCAGCGCGTATAGGCGGCAATGGTAGCAGCTCGGGCAAAATAGGGAACGAGACCGGCTCCGGCGCGGTCGGCGGCTTTTTTGAAGCGCTCGGCGATCGATCCATTCTTGATGAAGATATTGGAGCAGGAAAGTCCGGCAAGATTGAAAGTCTTGCTTGTTGCGGTGCAGGTGATGGAGATCTGATCCATGCCGGGGATGGTCGCGAAAACGGTATGCTCGGCACCGTTGAGAAGCAGATCGTTGTGGATCTCATCCGCAACGACTATCACGTTGTTCTTCGCGCAGATCTCGCCGAGCCTTGCAAGCTCGCCCTTCGTCCAAACGCGGCCA
Source organism: Clostridia bacterium (assembly GCA_017523925.1). GTDB lineage: Bacteria > Bacillota > Clostridia > Christensenellales > CAG-138 > PeH17. The sequence goes on along the minus strand of JAFWVQ010000020.1, from coordinate 98,353 downwards.
ACGGGATTATGCGGACTGCACAGAAGAAGCAGCTTCACGTCATCCGGCGAGGTCTTTTTGTCGAGGTCGTCGTAATCCATCACATAGCGCCCGTTTTCGAATACGAGCGGATTCTCAACTATGCGCCTTTCCGCAGTCTCGATCGCGTTTGCAAACATCATATAGACCGGAGGCTGGATGACCACGCCCTCGCCCTTCTCTAAGAAGGCTTCAACCGCGAATCGCAGCGCCGGAACCACGCCGTTCGTTGTGATAAGCGTAAAGCCCTCGGTGTCGAAGTTGTGGCGCGTTTTCATCCAGCTGCGAACGGCAGCGGAATACTCACGGTCGGCATAGGTGTAGCCGAAGATGCCCTTGTCGGCAGCCAGTTTAACGGCCTCGATTATTTCGGGGGCAACGGAAAGCTCCATGTCCGCAACGGACAATGGCACAAGACCCGAGTCCTTGACGGACTCGGGTGCTATGTCGGTTTTGATAGAACCGGTATCGGTTCTGTCGATATGGGTTTTGAAATCGTACATCGGCAATTATTTGAAGTTGTAGCCGCGATCGAACGCGTTGATGTTCACTTCGAGGAACTTGGGCTTGACGCACTGCTCGATGGCCTTATGCCACTCGTCAGCGCTGAACGGAAGCATCTTCGCGCAAACGCCCATCAGAACGACGTTCGCAGCGCGGTAGGTGCCGCACTCATGCGCGATCTCGACAGCGTTGATCTTGATGGTCTTGGCGGCCGCTTCAACGCGCTCAAGGCAATCCACGGGATACTTCGTTGCACCGGTGATGACGGGCATGGGAAGGATCTGCTGGGTGTTGACGACCATGGTGCCGTCCGGCTTGAGGTAGGGGAGAGCACGCAGCGCTTCGAGGTTTTCAAAGGCAAGCACGATATCCGCCTGACCCTGCTCAACGATGGAGGAATACAGGGGAGCATCGTTGCTCATGCGAACGTAGGTGACCACGCTGCCGCCGCGCTGGCTCATGCCGTGGACCTCGCTGACGCGAACGTCGTAGCCGTTATTCATTGCGAGTTGGCCGAGGATCTTGCTTGCAAGCAGGGTGCCCTGACCGCCTACACCGACGATAACTATGTTGAACATACGTTTTTCCTCCTTATGCTTCGGGATTGAGCGCGCCAAAGTGGCAGAGCTGTGCGCAGAGGCCGCAGCCGACGCACTGGGTCGGATCGACGGCAACGCCGGTCTCGGTCTTGCGGATAGCGGGGCAGCCGATCTTCATGCACATACCGCAGTTGCGGCACTTTTCACTGTCGCAAACAAACGAAACGCCGGGCTGCTTTACGATAAGCGCACAAGGACGGCGGGAGATGATGACGGAGAGCTCCTCGCGCTCGGTCTCCTCGCGAACGACCTTCTCAAGCTCCTTGAGATCGAAGGGATCCACGATGCGAACATGCTGTATGCCCATAGCTTCGCAGAGCTTCTCAAGGTTGAGCGCCGTGGTGGGCTCGCCGTGGATGTCATAGCCGTTGGCGGGGTTGTTTTGATGACCGGTCATGCCGGTGATGGAGTTGTCCGCAACGATGACGGTGCCTACGGAGCGGTTGTACGCCATGTTGAGCAGGCCGGTAAGACCGCTGTGGCAGAAGGTGGAGTCGCCAAGCACGGCAACGGTCTTCTTCGCCTGAGCGTGGCCGCGGGCCTTCTCCATGCCGTGCGCCATGCCGATAGAAGCACCCATGCAAACGCAGGTGTCAACGCCGCTGAGCGGGGGCAGTGCGCCGAGGGTGTAGCAGCCGATGTCGGAACATACGGTGAGCTTTAGCTTGCCGAGCACGTGGTAAAGACCGCGATGCGGGCAGCCGGGGCAGAGCACCGGCGGACGGGCGGGGATGCCCGGGGTGTTCATGGGGCCGGCTTCCTCCGCGCCGTCGAACTTAGCGGCGATCTTGCGGGCAAACAGCTCGCCCTGAACGCCGGTGAGATCCTTGCCGGAGCACTCGATGCCCCAAGCCTTGATGGTGTCCTCGTAGAAGGGCTCCATATCCTCGATGACGTAGAGCTTTTCAACGCCCTTTGCGAACTCTTCGATGAGCTTTCTGGGCATGGGGTACGCAAGACCGAGCTTGAGCACGGAGGCGTTGGGCATGGCTTCTTTTACGTAGTTGTATGCAGCGCCGGAGGTGATGACGCCGACTTTGCGGTCCGCCCATTCGATCTTATTGATGGGAAGGGTGTTCGCATCCTCGGCAAGCCTTCTCTCACGCTCTTCAACATAGAGGTGGCGGCCGATCATGTTTGCGGGCATCGAAACGTATTTCTTGATATCGCGGTTGTACTCGCGAAGGGGCAGCTCAACGCGATCCTCGAGCTCGACGAGCGTGCGGGCATGCGCGATCCTGGTTGTGACGCGGAAGATCACGGGAGTATCGTATTTTTCGCTGATCTCATAGGCGATCTTGAGGAAATCCTTGCACTCCTGGCTGCTGGAGGGATCGAGCACGGGAGCGTGGGATGCGCGGGCGAGCATGCGGGTATCCTGCTCGTTCTGAGAGGAATGCATTCCGGGATCGTCCGCAACTACGACGACCATGCCGGCGTTGACGCCGGTGTAAGTGGCGGTGAAGAACGGGTCGGCGGCAACGTTAAGGCCAACGTGCTTCATGCAGGCAAGGCTGCGCGCACCGCTTACGGCTGCGCCGAGAGCGACCTCGACCGCGACCTTTTCATTGGGAGCCCACTCCGAATAGATCTCGGGATAGGTTGCAACGTTTTCGTTGATCTCGGTGCTGGGGGTTCCGGGATATGCGCTTGATACGCGGACGCCGGCTTCATAAGCACCTCTTGCGATCGCTTCATTACCGAGCAAAAGCTTTTTCAATTCAGTTTTCCTCCTTATGTGTAGGTGTAAGAGCCAAGAGGCTCGTGCAGATTTCGCCGCTTCTATTATATTAGATTTTGGCACGTAAATAAAGGGGGAAACGGGCAATATATCGAAAGAAAATTTATATACACTTGTATAAACGGTGAATATGAAATAAGTTTGTGGTATAATAGGGGCAATGATAAAATGGAGGTTTATGCGCATGGGCGAATTTAAGGTAGTTTCACCCTTTGAACCGCAGGGCGATCAGCCGCAGGCGATAGATACGCTTGCAGGCGGCGTGCTCGCGGGCGACGAGGTGCAGGTGCTTCTCGGCGTGACGGGCTCGGGAAAAACCTTCACCATGGCGAAGCTTATAGAGCGCGTTCAAAAGCCGACGCTCGTTATAGCGCATAACAAAACGCTTGCGGCGCAGCTCTGCTCGGAGTTTCGGGAGTTCTTCCCGAACAACGCCGTTGAATACTTCGTTTCATATTATGATTATTATCAGCCTGAGGCATATATAGCATCCTCCGATACCTATATCGAGAAGACCGCCGATATAAACCAGGAGATAGACCGCCTCCGTCACAGCGCGACCTGCTCGCTGAACGAGCGAAAGGACGTGGTGATCGTTGCTTCGGTTTCGTGCATCTATGCGCTCGGCGATCCGGAAGAATACCTTCGAATGAGCATATCGGTGAGACGCGGCGCCGAGATGGACCGCGATGCGCTCATCAGAAAGCTCGTGGACATCCAGTATCAGCGCAACGATATCGAGTTTGCACGCGGCAATTTCAGAGTGCGGGGCGATATTATCGAGATCTTCCCGATGAATTTTGCCGATAAGGCGATAAGGATCGAGTTCTTCGGCGATGAGATCGAAGCGATAAGCGATATAAACGCAGTGACGGGCGTGCCGATCAATTCGCTCTCGCACGCCGTGATCTTCCCGGCAACGCATTATTCCGCCGGAAGGGACAAGATCGAGACGGCGCTTGCCAAGATCGAGGAGGACATGCTTGCGCGCGTTGAGGAGCTTAAGTCGCAGTACAAGCTTGTTGAGGCGCAGCGCCTCGAGCAGCGCACGCGATACGATATCGAGATGATCCGCGAGATCGGATACTGCTCGGGCATAGAGAACTATTCCCGCTATTTCGACGGCAGAGCGCCGGGTCAGCCGCCTTACACTCTGCTCGACTTCTTCGGCGACGATTTTCTGACGATCATCGACGAGAGCCACGCGACAATTCCGCAGATACGCGCCATGTACAATGGAGACAAGGCGAGAAAGACCGAGCTTGTTGAATACGGCTTCCGAATCCCGAGTGCATATGACAATCGCCCGCTAAAATTCGAAGAGTTCGAGCAGAGGCTCAAGCAGCTCGTTTGCGTAAGCGCAACGCCCGCCGAGTATGAGCTCTCGCGCGCAAGCAACATCGCCGAGCAGATCATCCGTCCGACCGGCCTTGTGGACCCCGAGATCTTCGTGCGCCCGGTCACCGGCCAGATCGACGATCTTATCTCCGAGATCAACAAGAACACGCAAAAGGGCTATCGTGTGCTAGCAACAACGCTGACAAAGCGCATGGCCGAGATGCTGACGGAGCATCTCGATTCCATCGGTATCCGCGTTCGCTATATGCATTCGGATATCCAAACCATCGAGCGCATGGAGATCATTCGCGATCTGCGGCTCGGAGAGTTCGACGTGCTCGTCGGCATAAACCTGCTGCGCGAGGGGCTCGACCTTCCCGAGGTCGGGCTTGTGGCGATACTCGATGCCGATAAAGAGGGCTTTTTGCGCTCGACCACTTCGCTTATCCAAACAGTTGGAAGGGCCGCTCGAAACGTCGATGGCTATGTTATAATGTATGCCGACTCGATCACTGATTCCATGCAGCGCACGATCGACGAGACCAACCGCCGCAGGACCAAGCAGCTTGCTTTCAACGAGGAACACGGCATAGTGCCAAAGAGCGTCAAGAAGGCCGTTCACGACATAATCGAGATATCCTCGGATGCCAAGGATGCTTCAATCGGCATGAGCGATGAGGAGCTTGAAGCCAAGATAGCTCTTGTCACCGAGCAGATGCAGAAGGCGGCGATGGAGCTTGATTTTGAGACTGCGGCCAAGCTGCGCGATGAGCTGTTCAGCCTGAAGGGCGAGGGCGGCAAGCCCAAGGCATCCGGCATCAAGCCCGGCATGCCCGGCAGCAGGAAAAAAGCTCGGGGCAGGACCCGAAAATAACAGGGGAGAACGAACTATACAGTGAAAGAATATATAACGGTAAAAGGGGCAAGGGAGAACAACCTCAAGAACATTACGCTTACGATCCCGAGGGACAAGCTGATAGTATTCACCGGGCTTTCGGGCTCCGGCAAATCCTCGCTTGCATTTGAGACCATATTCGCGGAGGGTCAGCGGCGCTACGTCGAGTCCCTTTCATCCTATGCGCGTCAATTCTTGGGTCAGATGGATAAGCCGGACGTTGATTATATCGACGGCCTTTCTCCGGCAGTCTCTATCGACCAGAAGAGCACCTCAAACAACCCGCGTTCCACCGTGGGCACGGTAACGGAGATAAACGACTATCTGCGCCTGCTCTTTGCTCGAATCGGCGTGCCGCACTGTCCGAAATGCGGCAAGGTCATCAAGCGCCAGAGCATCGATCAGGTTGTCGACAGTATCCGAAAGCTCGGCGAAGGCACTAAAATGCAGATAATCGCGCCGGTTATTCGCGGCACAAAGGGCGAGCATATCAAGCTGCTCGAGCAGATCCGTAAGGATGGCTACGTGCGAGTTCGCGTAGACGGGCAGACCTACGATATAAACGAGGTCCCCGCGCTTGAAAAGAATAAAAAACATAATATTGATGTAATAGTTGATAGGGTCGTTCTAAGGGAAGGCGTCGATATGCGCCTGACGGATTCGCTTGAAACGGCTTTCGCGCTCGGAGCGGGACTTGCCAAGATAGACGTTATCGGCGGGGAAGAGCTGCTGTTTTCGCAGAACTACGCCTGTTCGGACTGCGGCATCAGCATCGAGGAGCTGAGCCCGCGCATGTTTTCCTTCAATAATCCATATGGCGCTTGTCCTGCGTGCACGGGTCTCGGCTTTCAGGAACAGATCGATCCCGCGCTTGTCATAGCCGACCCCACAAAATCGCTTCGGGAGGGAGCGGTCTCCGCCATGGGCTGGGGCTCGGGAAACTACACGAGCGAAAACAGCCTCGCGCTGATGTACTTCAAAGCTGTTGCAAAGGAATACGGCTTTTCGCTCGACACGCCCTGGCAGGAGCTCTCCGACGAGGCTAAAAACCTGATACTCTACGGCACCGGCGACAAGAAGCTGAAGGTGGAATATGAGCGTGATTTCGGAAACGGCGTATTCATGGCGGCGTTTTCGGGCGTTATACCAACGATGGAACGAAGATATCGCGAAACGCAGTCCGAAAGCATGAAGGATTCGTATCGTGAATATATGCATCACACGCCTTGTCCCGTCTGCGGCGGCAAAAGGCTCAAGCCCGAGGTGCTTGCAGTAACTGTCGGAGAAAGATCGATAGCCGACGTTTCCGAGCTGCCTATACTCGACGTTCTCTCATTTTTGAACGGCATCGAGCTTACCGAGTCCGAGCAGATAATAGCTTCGAGGATTTTCAAGGAGCTTATTGCAAGGCTGAAGTTCCTAGCCGACGTCGGGCTCGATTACCTGACCCTTGCAAGATCCGCTTCATCGCTCTCGGGCGGCGAATCACAGCGCATCCGCCTTGCAACTCAGATCGGCTCGGGGCTCGTAGGCGTGCTCTACATACTCGATGAACCGAGCATCGGCCTTCATCAGCACGATAACGCGAAGCTCATCGCAACGCTCAAGGGGCTTAGAGACCTTGGCAACACGCTGATAGTCGTTGAACACGACGAGGAGACCATGCTGAGCGCGGACTATATCGTGGATATCGGACCGGGACCGGGCGTGCATGGCGGCGAGGTCGTGGCGCAAGGCACCGTTGATGAGATAATGGCGGTCCCGGAGTCCATAACGGGTCAGTTCCTCAGCGGCAAGCGGCGCATCGAGATACCGAAAGAGCGCAGGACCGCGAAGGACGGGCACTGGCTGAAGGTGTACGGCTGCCGCGAGCATAATCTGCGCAATATCGATGTTTCGATCCCGCTCGGGGTGTTCACATGCGTAACCGGCGTTTCGGGCTCCGGCAAGTCCAGCCTTGTGAACGGGATCATCAAAAACACTCTGCTTCGCAAACTGAACAGGGCTCGCACTCATTCCGGCGACTTCGACCGCATGGAGGGAGAGGAATTCCTCGACAAGGTCATCGACATAGACCAGTCGCCGATCGGGCGAACTCCGCGCAGCAACCCCGCGACCTACACCGGCGTTTTCGATCTGATCCGCGAGGTTTTCGCGATCACTCCTGATGCAAAGATGCGCGGCTACAATGCGGGCAGATTCAGCTTCAACGTCAAGGGCGGACGGTGCGAATCCTGCCGAGGGGACGGCATAATCAAGATCGAGATGCATTTCTTGCCGGACGTTTACGTTCCCTGTGAAGTATGCAAGGGCAAGCGCTACAACCGTGAGACCCTCGAGGTGCGGTACCGCGGCAAGTCCATTTCGGACGTGCTTGATATGACCGTTGAACAGGCGCTTGAATTCTTCGGAGCGATACCGAAGATCGCGAAAAAACTCCAGGCGCTCTATGACGTGGGCCTCGGCTACATCAAGCTCGGGCAGTCCTCGACAACGCTTTCCGGCGGCGAGGCACAAAGGGTCAAGCTTGCGACCGAGCTTGCAAGGCGCGATACCGGCCGCACGATATACATACTCGATGAACCGACCACCGGCCTTCATTCGGCCGACGTTGAAAGGCTGATCGCGATCCTGCAGCGGCTCTGCTCGTCCGGCAGCACCGTGGTGGTGATAGAGCATAATCTGGACGTGATCAAGACTGCGGATCATATCATAGATCTCGGTCCTGACGGCGGCGTTCGCGGAGGCGGTATAGTCGCCTGCGGAACTCCGGAGGAGCTTGCGCTCTGCAGCGAAAGCTATACGGGCCAATACCTAAGGAAAATACTTAACTCAACCAATAATCAGTAAGGCTAAAGGTGGAAAGCTATGGCAAACGAAATGATGAAAAGATGGTACAATGCCGCCAAAACGCGCGCTTCCGTGCGCGAGTACAGCGGAAAGGTGCCGAAGGAAATGTTTTATCGGCTTAAGAATTTTGCCGAATCGCTTGACAACGGCGATGCAAGAATCGAGTTCAAATCGAAGAGCGGCGTGCTCGAGCGCCCGCGATTTCTCTCTTTCCTCGGCGGAGTTGGCGGAACGAACTGCTTTGCCGCAATAATCGTTCGGGATGACAATAAGTTCATGGGCGGCTATATCGGCGAAGCCTTCGTGCTCGAATGCGTTTCAATGGGTCTAGGCACATGCTGGCTCGGCGGCACTTATAAAAAGGGTGCGCTGAAAAACTACTTCGATCTTGACGAGGATGAAAAGCTGCTCTGCGTTATCTCGGTCGGACGAGCCGCTGACAAGCCTCAGCCCGCAGAAAAGAAAACCATTGAGAAGCTGACGGGTCTGTCCGAAGTAGATTTTAACGAGCTGCCCAAATGGCAGCAAAGTGCGATCGAGATTGCAAGGCTTGCGCCTTCGGCACTGAACAAGCAGCCGTGGGAGCTTGAGATCGAGCGCGATTATATCCGTATCATCAACACGAAGCGTAATTTCGGCTTTGGCGACGTGGATTGCGGCATAGCAATGCTGCATATCGAGATCGGTGCGGCCGCCTGTGGAGTGCATGGAGACTGGTTCTTCGACGGAGAGGATGGGGAAGCGCGCTTCGTGCCTTTTGCGGATCGGCTGAATGTTTTCGCTGATGAAGAGCACGCGGATGATGATACTTACGATCCCGAAGACGATTTTGAGGAATGATATAATATATTATTAGAATGAAGAGGGTAACGATCTATACTGACGGCGCTTGCTCGGGCAATCCCGGCGTCGGAGGATGGGGCGCCGTGCTGATGTATATGGGCGTTTCAAAGGAAATAAGCGGAAGCTGTGAGCGGACCACGAACAACAGGATGGAGCTTACGGCCGTTATCGAGGCACTCAAATGCCTGAAGCAGCCTTGCGAGGTCGATCTGTTTACGGACAGCAGCTACGTCTACAACGGCTTCGCTCAAGGCTGGATCTGGAACTGGCGCAGAAACGGCTGGAAAACGGCCACGAAAAAGCCCGTTGAGAATCAGGACCTTTGGCAAACGCTTTTTGAACTTACGGGCATACATAAGGTCGATTGGAACAAAGTCAAGGGTCATGCGGACAACGAGTTCAACAATCGATGCGACAAGCTTGCAACGGCTGCGGTCGCCGAGCTTAAAAAGACGCTTGGAGCAAACGAAGCAAGTCGGGATGATAATGCAAACGCAGATGGAAATGCCGATGAGGGCATGGTTGAAAACTCCGATGAAAGCTTGACGGGTTCGGATGAAACCAATGATGATTCGATCTAATAAAACAACACCGACCATATCAAGGTGTTCGTATAAAGCCGGTCGGCCATGCGCCGAACGAAATGAGCTATAATAAGTTCTGATGAAAATTTCAACATAACTATTCGCAAAACTTGTCTTTTGCGAATAGTTGTGTTATAATAAATCCGTCCCCTGCATTGCGAGGATCAATTCCGATTCGGAGGTTGTTTGTATGAGCGAGGATTATTCAAAGGAACGAACTCAAAAATACGTGCTGAAGCTTCGAGAGCTCTTGCGTGAGCTTCCGCCCTGCTGCGGCGAATTTTTCAGAGGCATCGAGCATACCTCGGGCGCGCTGACCAGATACGGCTACGCGCTCGACCTTCGGCTGTTCATGCGCTTTTTGATGGGAACCGAGCTTTGCGAGAATATCGACTCTATGAAGAAGATCGATTATGCGCTGCTTGATTCCGTGACGACCGATCATATCGAGCGCTTTCTTGAGTATCTTACTTTTTACCCGAGCGAAGGCGGCTCCGACTCCGATGACGATACCGACGCCGATTTCGTTTCAAACGGCGATCGAGGTAAAGCAAGAAAGCTCTCTTCACTGCGCGCATTCTATAAGTATCTTTATAAGAAGGGTTGCATCTCCACCAATCCCCCATCCCTCGTTGATGCGCCAAAGCTGCACGAGCGCGAGATAATCCGTCTTGAACCCGATGAGATCGCAAATCTTCTCGACCTTATCGACAGCGGCGCGGGTCTGACAAGCGCTCAGAAGCGTTATCACGAGCAAACCAAAATACGGGATGCTGCAATAGTTACGCTTTTCCTTGGCACCGGGATGCGAATCAGCGAGCTTGTTGGTATAAATATCGACGATATCGACTTCTATCAAAACGAGGTCCGCATTATGCGCAAGGGCGGCAATCAGGACATCCTCGTTTTTGGAAACGAGGTCCGCTCCGCACTTATCGCGTATATGCTTAGGCGTGAGGGCATCGAGGCCGAGATCGGACACGAAAAAGCATTCTTTCTCTCGCTCCAGAAGAAGCGCATCACTGTGCGCGCCGTGGAGCAGCTTGTGAAGAAGTATGCAAAGATAGCCGCGCCGCTCAAAAGGATATCGCCGCATAAGCTCAGAAGCACCTACGGCACTTCGCTATACAGGGAGACTGGCGATATCTACCTTGTGGCGGACGTTCTCGGGCATAAGGATGTGAACACGACGCGCAAGCACTACGCTGCAATATCGCAGGACAGGCGGCGAACGGCGGCCGAGGTGATAAAGCTGCGCGATCCCGAATCCGATACGCATACTTCCGCGCCATATACCACGAACGGATCAGGCAGTGCATCAGGCAATGATAAGACGCAGGACGGCACAAATTCTCGAACCGCCGAACAAGATGCGGCTCCCTCTGACTGCGCGGACAACGAGGAAAGCGAGAGCTGATACTGCACACAATAAAGCGGCGAGTCTACCCCGCCGCTTTTCCACATATTAAACAAGTTTAAGATACCGTCATCGCCTGCGCCTTGTGCGTATTCCGTAGCTTGCCGGAGCGCGTTCAAAGCGCAATTCGTGCGAATGATGCTCCTCATGCCCGTGATCACCTGCATCACCGGCGAGAATGCGCTCCCATTTTGCTTGGAGCTCCGGGTCGATGCTTATGGGCTCGGGCGGGTCCAGATCTATCGGCGCGTTTAGGAAGGCAAGCAGCTGCTTCTCCTCCTCGGAAAGCGAAGCGTAGTATTCTTCATCCATGAGACCATCTTCGCCCTCGTTACCGCCTTCAACAAAATCAAAGCCGCCGTCCATGCCGTCAAGCTCGTCATCCTCATCAGAGCTTTCAAAATCATCGGGGTCGTTCCTTCGCACGAGCATGCTGATAAACTCGCCGCCATCGCCCTCGATGCATTTTCCGCAGTTGTTGCAGAGCTTCTCCGGATCAAGGTCACAGAGCAGGCACTCGCCGCAGTCGTTGCAGATGCGGTCATCATACAAAATGCATTTTTTCATTGCGGCTCTCCCCCGCTTCCGGCGTTTTTTTCATAAAACATGGTCAAAACCTTCATTGCCGCGATCCTTCCATGGGCATAGGTCAAGCCGCCCTGCAAATAACCGGTGTACGGCTCGCAGATCGGAGCATCGGCAGAAAGCTCTATGGACGAGCCCTGTATAAAAGCGCCGGCAGCCATGATAACTTCATTCAGATAGCCGGGCATCGCATAGGGCTCCGGCAGCGCGAAGGAATCTACCGGCGAAACGGATTGGATGCACCTGCAAAACTCGATGAGCTCATCCGAGGTATTGAACCTGAGCGCCTGAACTATGTCGCTGCGAACGGAATCGCTCGAAGGCATTGTGGGAAGGTTGAGATCCTTGAAAATTTTAGCAAACAACACGCTTGTTTTAAGACTTTGCGCCACGGTGTTCGGCGCAAGGAACAGCCCCTGATAAAACGGAAGATAGCTTGAAAAATACGAGCCCGCCTCCCTGCCGATACCAGGCACGGTAAGCCGGTTTGCGATCCTTGATACATGCTCGCGCCCGCCCGCGATGTAGCCGCCGGTGGGTGCGATGCCTCCGCCTGGGTTCTTTATGAGCGAACCTACGATAACGTCCGCACCGAAGTCGGTCGGTTCGTTTTTGAGCGTGAATTCGCCGTAGCAGTTGTCAACTATGATAACGGTTTCGGGTGAAAGCCGCTTGATGCTGTCGAAAACAGGCTTCATCCTATCGGGAAGTATCGCCTCGCGCCAGGCGTAGCCGCGCGAACGCTGCAAATGAACGAGCCTGGGCTTGAGCCGCTTCACGGCATCGGTTATCGCTTCGATATCAAGCTCGCCGCCGGGCAGCAGATCGACCTGCTCATAGCCGATATTCTGCTCCTTGAGCGAGCCTGCGGCCGAGCCCTCCAGCCCGATCGCTTCAAGAAGGGTGTCGTATGGCGCTCCGGAAATGGCAAGCATGGTATCGCCGGGGCGAAGTATCCCCGCTAAAACGCAGAAGATCGCATGCGTTCCCGAAACGAGCTGCGGACTGACGATCGCCGCTTCCGCACCGAAAGCATCGGCAAACACCGCGTCAAGGCAATCCCTGCCGCCGTCATCATAGCCGTATCCGGTAGAAGGGTTGAAATGATGCGCGGCCACCCTGTTCTTCTGAAATGCCGCAAGCACCCTCGCCTGATTATGGTTTGCGATATCGTCTATGCGCCGAAAAATGTCGGTGAGCCGCGTCTCGATATCGCAAACACTGATGTATGCCCTTTCGCTAATTGAAAGGCTGCTGAATAAATGATCAAACATATGTTACCTCAAACCCCGTTAAGGTTGACTCTCGCCGATATCGGCGCCGTTGAAAAACTCAATAACGGCCGCGGAAAGCTCGTCGCCGTATTTATCGAGACTGAACCAGCGAATGCGCTTGTCGCGCTTGAACCAGCTTATCTGACGCTTGGCAAAGCGCCTTGTATCCCTCTTTATTAGCTCGACCGCTTCATCATAGCTTAGCTCGCCGTTTCTGAACATGATAAGCTGCTTATAGCCAAGCCCCTGCAGTGCTGGAAGTGCCGGATCGAAGCCGTCCGCGAGGATGGAATCGACTTCGTCAACAAGACCCTGCTCGAGCATGAGATCGATCCTTCGCTCGATGCGCTCATACAGCCTTGCGCGGTCCATCGTGATGCCGGCGATGACCGGCTCAAACTCGATATCCGCTCCCCTGCTGTTTGCAAAGTCTCCGCCGTGCTCCGAGAGCGGAACGCCGGTCTTTTCAAACACCTCAAGCGCCCTGATTATGCGCTTTGTATCGTTTGCGTGAAGCCTCTGAGCAGATGCGGGATCGACCTCGGAGAGCATGCGGTGAAGGCTGCCCTTTTCGCACTGCTCGACGGCAAGCAGCCTGCTTCGAAGCTCGTTATCCGGCTCTGCAGCCGAAAAATTTAGAGGAAAGATCAGAGAATTGACATAAAGCCCGGTGCCGCCGACGATAAGAGGCACCTTGCCCCTTTCGGCGATTTCACGGATCGCGCTGACGGCCCGCTCTCGATAAATCGAAACGTTGTAAGAAGTATCGTCTAAATCGATGCAGTCCATCAGATGATGCGGTATCCACCTCCGCTCCTCAAGAGCTGGCTTTGCGGAGCCGATATCGAGCCTGCGATAGACCTGTATCGAGTCGGCGGATACGATCTCCGCGTTCATGCTCAGTGCCGCATCTATCGAGACCGCAGTCTTGCCGCTTGCCGTTGGTCCGACGATAAGGAAGATTCTTTGCTTGGCGGACATAATCAGACGATCCTCTTGAACATTTTTTGCAGCTCGGTCTTGGTTATGCGTATAATGACCGGTCTGCCGTGCGGACAGGTCAAAGGAACGTCGCCCGAGGCATAGGCGTCCACGATCGCTTTAAGCTGGCTTATATCGAGGTCGTCACCTGCCTTGACAGCGCGCTTGCAGGACATCTGTATGAGCCGCGAACGCATAAGGTCCAGCTCGCTGACGTCCGGACTTTCGAGCATCATATCCACGGCGTCGCGCAGGAACTTGTCCGGCGAGGCGTCGATGATGCTCGGAACGGCGAAAATGCGCGCCTTTAGATCGCTGCCGAATTCGATGGAGTACCCGAATTCCGAGAAGCGCTCCTCATGCTGCAGCAAACAATCATAGGCAATAGGATCGAATTCAAGCTCGAGAGGCGGTGAAACGAACTGGGAATCGAACTTCAGCTCGCCTGAAACGAGCTTTTCGTAAAGAATGCGCTCATGCGCGGCATGTTGGTCAATATAGTAGATAGCCTCGCCCTGCTGAACGATAATGTAAGTGTCGAAAGCGGCGCCGATAACGGTGCATGTATCCGCATCGAGCGAGATCTGCTCGTGTTTCGGTTCAATGGTCGGCACTTGCTTTGCTGCGGGCGCGACCTTGAACACGGGGATTCCGCTTTCGGTGAAGGCATCGGTTTTAGCCGCGAGATCGGAGCCACCATCCGAGCTTGCATACGCTTCCGATTCGCCATCGGAGGGATCGCCGTAAACGACGGGGTCAAGCGGAGGAAGCACATCGCTCGGCACAAAGGGCGGATAATCGCCTTGAACGGGAACGGCTGCGTCGCTGAAATCGGGATAAGCGGACGCGCCGCTGTCCTTGAAAGCGAAGCTGCCCGGTTCGGGCTCGTTCGCGGAAAACGCAGATGCGTTTGCGGATGAAGGTGCGGAGCTGCCGTCCGTGCGGAAAACGTCGCGAACCTGTTTTTCGATCTCGCGCTCGCGCCTTTCATGAAGCCTTTGCTTTGCAGCTTCCTCGGCCTCGATCATCGAGGCGGCGGTGAATCCGATCTGGCTGCCAGCGAGCTTGGGCTCGGGATACGGCTCGGTGGTTATGTTTGCGGAGCTCAACGAAACAGGCGGCGATCCGAGCGCCGTGTCAACAGCGGTTGTAACAGCCCGCGCCACGCGCTCCTCGTCGCCAAAGCGGACGGAGAGCTTGTTTGGATGGACGTTCACGTCCACCTCGCGAGAAGAGATGAGGATATTCAAAACGAAGAACGGGAACCTGTGCTTCATCACCTTAGTGAGATAGGCGCGCTGAACTGCATTGCTAATCAGCATTGATTTGATGAAGCGGTTGTTAACAAAAACCGATTGCTGTATGCGGTTTGCCCTTGCGGTTGCCTCGCCGCCGACATAGCCCTTGATGCTGATATAGCCGTCGTCGTAATCTACCTCGTACATGGCGGAAAAAAGGCTGCTTCCATATACGCAGAGGATCGCGTTTGCAAGCGACCCGTCACCGATCGTGTGCAGCACGGTGCGTCCGCTGTTTATGAGCTTGATCGAGATGCCCGGGTTTGCAAGCATTATCCTGCTTGCATAGTCCGTTATCATGGCCGCCTCGGTTCGAACGTTCTTGACGAATTTTAGCCTTGCGGGAACGTTGAAGAAAAGCTCGTCCACCTTGATGGTGGTGCCGGTCGGGCAGGCGCAGATCTCGGGCTCGGAAACTTCGCCGCCGGAGGCGGTTATGCGTATGCCGTATTCCGCGTCCACGGTGCGCGTGCGCATGGTGACCTTGGAAACGGCGGCAATGGAAGCGAGCGCTTCGCCTCGGAAGCCGAAGCTTGAGAGCGAGTCGAGATCGTCGATGCTCGTAAGTTTGCTCGTGGCATGGCGCTTGAACGCGAGCTTAACGTCGCCTGCAGGGATGCCGCAGCCGTTATCGGTAATGCGGATATGGTCGATACCGCCGTTCTGCATCTCGACCGTGACGGAAGTGGCTCCGGCGTCGATGGAGTTTTCGAGCAGCTCTTTAACGATACTTGCGGGGCGCTCAACGACCTCGCCGGCAGCGATCTTATTTGCGATATTCGGTTCAAGAACGATGATAGGTCTCATTTATTAGTTTTCTCGTATAATTTATTTAAAGATTCACTTGATGAGTTTTGCTCTCGTGCTTATCTCATAGAGCTTTGCGAGCGCTTCCATCGGAGTCATCCGCTCAACGTCCATCCTTGAAAGATCGAAAACGATCGAGGATTCACTGTCCCCTTGTTCGGCACCGTTAACGGGAGCAAGCAGACTGACCTGCTCATCGGTCTTTTCGGGGCCGACTCGCGAAGCCGCCTTTGCAACGTCGGATTCTTCAAGCTCGCTTAGGATGCTCTTTGCGCGCTCGATGAGCTGATCGGGAAGCCCTGCAAGCTTTGCGACCTGTATGCCGAAGCTCTTATCCGCGCCGCCGCGAACGATCTTGCGCAGGAATATGATGCTGTCCCCGATCTCCTTGACTGAGATGCGGTAGTTCTTAACGCCGTCGAGCTTGCCTTCAAGCTCGGTGAGCTCGTGGTAGTGGGTGGCGAAGAGCGCCTTTGCGCCGCATTTAAAGGTGTCCGAAATATGCTCGAGCACCGCCCATGCAATGCTCAGCCCGTCGAAGGTGCTGGTGCCCCTCCCGATCTCGTCAAGTATGAGCAGGCTTCGCTTGGTGGCGTTGTTCAGAATATTTGCCATTTCGCTCATCTCGACCATGAAGGTGCTTTGACCGGTCGAAAGGCTGTCCGACGCGCCGACGCGGGTGAAGATCCTGTCGGTTATAGCGATGTTTGCACTGCTTGCGGGAACGAAGGAGCCGATATGTGCCATAAGCGTGATGAGCGCGACCTGGCGCATATAGGTGCTCTTGCCTGCCATATTCGGGCCGGTCAAGATGATAAGCCTGTCCGCATTCATGTTCATCTCGGTGGAGTTTGGAATAAACTCATCCTTCATGCTCAACTCAACAACGGGATGGCGGCCGTCCTTTATGGAGATCCTGCCGCTCGTGTTGATCTTCGGCCTTGAATAATTGTTTGCGCAGGCGACCTTGGCGAGCGAACAAAGCGCATCGAGCTCGGAGATGAGCTCGGAATCCTTTTTGAGACGGTCAAGACAGGCGAGCAGCTTTTCTTTGATCTCGGTAAAGAGTTTTGCTTCAAGCTGGAGGCAGTGCTCCTTTGCGCCGAGCAGCTTCTCCTCGGTGTCCTTAAGCTGCGGCGTGACGTATCTTTCGGCGTTGGCAAGAGTTTGCTTTCGCTGATACTCAAGCGGAACGCCGCCGACAAACGATTTTGAAACCTCGATATAATAGCCGAAAACACGGTTGTAGCCGACCTTGAGCGTCTTTATTCCGGTGCGCTCCTTTTCCGCCGCCTCAAATCCGCGTATCCACTTCTCGCCGTTTTCGGCAAGATCGCGCAGCTCGTCTATCTGCTTGTTGTAGCCGCTTCTGATAACGCCGCCATCCTTTGCGGAAGCGGGTGCGTCGGGCGAGATGGCGGCTGTGAGAAGCTTCAGAATATCGTCCATCAGGTCCAGATTATCGGCGATATACGCAGTTCTCTGCTTTTTGAAGCAGAGAGTAATCATAAGCAGATCGGGCAGAACCGCAAGCGTGTTTGAAAGCGCGATGCAATCCCTCGGGGTGACGGTGCCGTAGGCGATCCGGCTTGAAAGCCGCTCGATATCGTAGATCTTTGAAAGCAGATCGGAAAGCACTTCCCTTTCGGCCGCCGCGAAATGCATGGCTTCAACGGAATCGAGCCGCTCGTTGATCGCGGCTTCATTCTGCAGCGGCTGCTCGATCCAGCGGCGCAGCAGCCTGCCGCCCATGGCGGTCTTGGTCTTGTCCAGTACGTTCAAAAGGGTGAACTTTCTGTTGCCGTCGAATCGGATCGGATCGGTCAGCTCGAGATTCAGGCGAGTTGAAGCGTCGAGCGACATATACTCGCTGCCGACCAGCCTGATCATGCGCCGTATATGCGAAAGGGCGTTTTTCTGCGTTTCTTCAAGATAGCGCAGCAGTGCGCCGGGAGATGAAACGTCGAAGGAATTATCCTTGATGCCAAAGCCCGAAAGCGTTGCAACGCCGAAATGCGCAAGAAGACGCTGCTGGCCCCTTGCGATGTCGAATGCGCGCTGATCCTGCTGTTCGATATAAAACTTGCTCTTTATGCGCTTGGCGAGAAGCTCGTCCGCAAGCACGTTTTCATGGATGATGAGCTCGCGCGGCGAAATGCGCGTAAGCTCGTTGAAGAGCTCGTTTGAAGAATTCGCGCCGGAAACGCTCATCACGTAGAATTCGCCGGTCGAAACGTCGCAGTAGGCGAGCGAATACTCGGTGCTTCCGCTTTTTCCCTGCGCGCAAACCGCGGCAATATAGTTATTTTGGCGCTCGTCGAGCATCTGCTCCTCGATAACGGTACCCGGAGTGATGACCCTTATTACGTCCCTTTCAACAAGCCCGTTCGATAGCGCGGGGTCGGTGAGCTGTTCGCAGATAGCCACCTTGTAGCCCTTCTGGATGAGCCTTGTGATGTATGTGTTCACCGAATGATACGGCACTCCGCACATCGGCGCGCGCTCGGGAAGGCCGCAGTCGCGCCCGGTCAAAGTCAGCTCAAGCTCCCTTGACGCGGTCACTGTATCGTCAAAGAACATCTCATAAAAATCACCGAGACGGAAAAACAACAGGCAATCGTTGTATTTTTCCTTCATCTCGAGGTATTGCCGCATCATCGGAGTTAAAGAAGCCATAGTATCACCCTTGAATAATATGTCCGAAAAGGGAGTTGAAGCGATAGCCGTCCACCTTTACATTCAAGAAAGATCCAACGAGCGATTCATCGCCCTCAACATAGACCATCTTGAAGTTGGAAAGCTTGCCGAAAAGCAGGGGCTCTCCCCTGTGATCGACGCCTTCAACGAGTATCTCACCCTCGAAGCCGATGTATTTGTCGTTGTTTGAAGGTATGGTCTCGGCAAGGACCGCGTTAAGCTGATTCAGCCTGCGTTTTTTAACCTCCTCCGGTATCTGATCCTCCATCCTTGCGGCGATAGTGCCGGCACGGGGAGAATAGGCGAAGGTGTAGGCGTTGCTGTAGCCGACCTTGCGAACAAGCTCACAGGTCGCCTCGAAATCCTCCTCGGTCTCTCCGGGGAAGCCGACGATGATATCGGTCGTGATCTCGACGTTCGCAACGGCGGAGCGAAGCTTGTCTACAAGCTCAAGGTACGCGCCTGAAGTGTATCTGCGGTTCATCGCCTTGAGTATGCGGTCGCTTCCCGACTGAACGGGAAGATGGATATGCTTGCAGAGATTATCGAGCTCGGACATTGCCTTGATCAGCCCATCCGAAAGATCCTTCGGATGTGAAGTCATAAAGCGCAGTCTTTTGAGCTGAGGCACCTCGCTGCAAACGAGCCTGAGAAGCGCGGGAAAATCGAGCCCGTCGCAGGAATACGAGTTAACGTTCTGACCGAGCAGCGTTATCTCTTTGTAGCCTGCGGCAACGACCTTAGAGACCTCGTTCACTATATCGGCGGGTCGCCTTGAGCGCTCGCGGCCGCGAACGTACGGCACGATGCAGTAGGTGCAGAAATTATTGCAGCCGTACATGATGTTAACGAAGGTGGAAAAGCCCTCGGTCCTCTCAACGGGAAGCCCCTCAACGACCTCGCCGTCCGATTCGGTGACCTGAAACACCCTTGCTTCGTCGAGCACCTCGAGCAGCATCTGAGGGAAACGGCTGAGCTCGTGCGTGCCGAAAACGAGATCAACGAACGGGAAACGGTCGAAAAGCTTCTTTGCGACCTCCTTCTGCTGCATCATGCAGCCGCAAACGCCGAGGATCAGCCTCGGGTTTTCTGCCTTGAGCTCCTTTATAAAGCCCACGTTTCCGAAGGTTCGCTTTTCGGCGTGCTCGCGCACGCAGCAGGTGTTGAAGAGGATAAGATCCGCCTCGCCCTTTGTTTCAGCTTTGGTGTAGCCGCATTCGCGAAGCATGCCCGCAAGCTTTTCGGAATCATGCTCGTTCATCTGGCAGCCGTAGGTCTCGATGAAGTACTTAAGACCGAGCCCGCCCACTCTTTTGCGAAGCTCGTTAACGGTATCCATGGAAAAGCCCTCGCAGGGCTTGGTAGAAGTATTATCGCACATAATGGTTTTCCTTTGTTTTATCATCAGTATTATACACGAAATCGAGCCCGTTCGCAAGGGAGAAAGCGAATGCGGAACATATGCAAAACAGCGGCCAAGCGCGGCAAAACGAGCTAAGCCGCCGCATAAACGGAAAACTTGCATAAAAACACGGAGCCGAGCTTGCGGTCGACCCCGTGTTTGCTGTTCTTTTACGCTATTTACGCCTTGAGCGCGTTGTTTGCAACGTTCACAAGCTCGTTGAACGCGGTCATATCGGTGACGGCGAGATCCGCGAGGACCTTGCGGTTCATATCGACGCCCGCGAGCTTGAGGCCGTGGATGAGGTTACTGTAGTTGGTGCCGCAGAGCCTTGCACCCGCGTTGATACGGGCGATCCAAAGGCGGCGATACTCCCTCTTCTTGAGCTTACGGCCAACATAGGCGTAAGCCATGGACTTCATGACCTGCTGGCTTGCAGCACGGTAGAGCTTGCTCTTTGCTCCGTAGTAGCCCTTTGCGAGCTTAAAAACCTTGCGGCGCTTCTTAACAGCGTTGACTGCTCTTTTGATCCTTGCCATTTTTCCTTGTCCTCCTTATCTCTTGTAGGGGATCAGCTTGCTGATCTTGGACTGTTCTTCCTCAGCGATGTAAGCCGTCTTGCGAAGGTTACGGGTACGCTTGGTGGTTTTCTTGGTAAGGATGTGGCTCTTGTAAGCCCTGCCCCTCTTGATCTTGCCGCTCTTGGTGAAGCTGAAACGCTTTGCGGCGCCCCTGTGGGTCTTGATTTTCGGCATGGGTATTCCTCCTAAATAATTATCAGTTCTTCGGTGCGGGTTTGGGGCTCAGTATCATGGTCATGTTCCTGCCCTCCTGCTTTGCGGGGCGCTCCATGACCGCGTATTCCTGAACCATATCATAGAAAGTGTTCATAACGTCGAGACCGACGTCGCCGTGGCTGATCTGACGACCGCGGAAACGTATGGAAGCCTTGACCTTATTGCCGCTTTTCAGGAACTTGATGCACGCCTTGGCTTTGACCTCCATATCGTGCGTATCGATCGTGGAGGAAAGGCGGATCTCCTTGGTTTCTACGGTTGCCTGGTTTCTGCGCTGCTCTTTCTCGCGCTTCATCTGCTCGAAGCGAGCCTTACCGTAGTCCATGATCTTGCATACGGGCGGGTTCGCGTTCGGCGCGATGCGAACGAGATCGAGATCCTTTTCCTCGGCGATACGCAGCGCATGGTCGATCTTAACGATGCCAAGCTGCTCGCCGTCGCTTCCAATGAGCCTTATCTCCTTATCGGGGATCTCTTCATTGATCAATAATTCCTGAGTTGCTATGATATCCACCACCTTATAGAGATTTTTTCAAAAAAGAAAACGCGCCGCATTCCGCGCCGCGCACAAACAAGCTGAGCTTTTTTGCCAAACTACTGCGCCTGCATAAATACCTGCGGCGAGTGAGAAGCGGGCGGCTTCTTCTTGAACAGTAGTATTATATTCATGCTCAAACGGTTTGTCAAGCGTTTTTTGAACCGAAATGCGATATATTTGATCGCTTCTCAAATTATCGCACATTCATAAACCGAGATCGGGTGCGCAAGCAGCCGCATAATGGTCAGCTCGTCAAGCGCATCGACCACGGCGTTATGTGTTTCAAAATAATCCGTTTCGCCCGAAAGCATGCGCAGTATCGGCTCAACGCCGAAGCCGCGCTTAAGCCTGCCCGTTTTATAGCAGTCGGCGCAGTCCGGGATGCTTTTATTGAACTGCCTGTATGCGGCAACCGCCATTATATCGTGCCAAACATACGCGGACAGCTCCGGAAGAAGCCCCCGGTCAAAGCGTGCGTTATAGGCAAAGATGCGCTCTACGCCGTTTGCTTTAATATATTCGCTAAGCTCCGATTCGAGCTCGTGCCGCATCAGCATTTCGTATTTTTCAACGATGAACAGGCTGCTTTCGTATATGCCGCCGCGCTCGAATTCGGGCGTGATGATGAAATACTTGGCATCGAGCGGGCGCATGGTATCGGCATCCGAAATGACCACGCCGATGCTCATCAGCGCGTTGTCCCAATTCGTTTCGGTGTCTATTACGGCAAACCTTTCGCTGTTTTCCATGCGCACCCCCTCTTAATTTGCGACCGATTTACCAAATGCTCGGCATATACTTATTCAAAAGAATGACCGAAGCTATGAGCAGCGCCATAACTATAGCTGCAAGAAGGTCGATGAGCTTGAAGGAATAAACGCGCATCTTCGTGCGGCCTTCGCCGCCGTGGTAGCAGCGGCTCTCCATCGCCATCGCAAGCTCGTCCGCCCTGCGGAAGGAGTTCACGAAAAGCGGGATAAGTATGGGTATCATCGCCTTGGCACGCTTTATGATGTTTCCGCTCTCGAAATCCGCACCCCTTGCGAGCTGCGCCTTCATTATCTTATCCGCTTCTTCAACGAGAGTCGGTATGAAGCGAAGCGCGATCGTCATCATCATCGCAAGCTCATGCGCCGGGAATTTGATGATCTTCAGCGGTGTCAGCAGCTTTTCAAGGCCGTCCGTGAGTGCGATCGGAGTGGTGGTGAGAGTAAGAAGGCTCGTGCCGGTCACGAGGGTCGCAAGGCGCAGCACGATGAAAACGGCGTTGATAAGACCGTCCTTATAAATACGGAAGATCCACCATTCAACGAGCAGATCGCCGGTTTTGATGAGAAAGAGGTTCATCAGAAACATCAGCGGCAGTATCAGCTTCATGGGCTTGAGCGCCTTAAAGATGTATGATAGCCGAACGCGCGAAAGCAGGGTCACGGCTATGGTGAAGATTATGATGATCGGGAAGACCTCTATCCTTTTAACGAGAAACACCGCCACGATATAGGCAACCATCAGCAGTATCTTCGTGCGCGGATCGAGCCTGTGCAGCACGGAATCTCCCGGAACGTACTGACCGAGGGTGATATCCTTAAGCATTTTTCATCCTCCTCTTCAGCCATTCAACGAAGCGCTCGTTCGTATAGATATCCTCGGGCACGTCGCAGCCGCGTTCGCGAAGCAATTGTGCAAGGCGCGCGGTCCTGGGCGCATCGAGCCCGAGTGAGATCAGCTCGTTGGTTTTTGAGAATATCTCGTCCGGCGTGCCGAGCGCGTAGAGCTTGCCGTCGTTCATCACCGCTATGCGCTCAGCGGAGTGCGCCACGTCCTCCATGGAGTGGCTGACCATGATAACGGTGCATTTGAGCTCGTCGCGAAGCGAGTTTATCGTAGCGAGTATCTCGCGTCTGCCGGAGGGATCGAGGCCCGCCATAGGCTCGTCGAGCACGAGGTATTTGGGGCGCATCGCGATTATGCCCGCGAGCGCTGCTCTGCGCTTTTCGCCTCCCGAGAGCTCGAAGGGCGATTTTTCGGCGAATACCTCGGGGTCGAGACCGACCATTCGCATGGCTTCGAGCGAACGCTGCTTGACCTCGTCGGCAGCGAAGCCCATATTCTTCGGACCGAAGGAAACGTCGTCCAGAACGGTGCTGTCGAAGAGCTGATAATCCGGGTACTGGAACACCATGCCGACGCGGGCTCTGCCTTTTGCGCGCTGCTTCTTATCGCTCATGTCGAAGCCGTCCACGGTAACGCTGCCGCTCGTAGGCTGCATGAGCCCGTTGAGGTGCTGGATGAAGGTGGACTTGCCGCTGCCGGTATGCCCGATTATGCCGAAGAACTCGCCCTCGTTGATGGTCAGCGTTATATCCTCGACGGCAACGAACTCGTTATCGGTATTGGGCATATAAGTATGCGTCAGTTTTTCAACAACAATGGGCATATTACCTCCGCCATCTCCTCAACTTCAAGCGCATCGGTCACGGGAATGATCCCGTCCTTCTCAAGCATTTCGCGCAGCTCCACCATCACGGGCACGTCGAGCCGCAGGGCTCTCAGCTCATCGCCGCGCCTAAAGATCTCCTCGGGCGTTCCGGTCATGGCGATCTTTCCGCCGCTCATCACGATAACGCGGTCTGCGGCGGTGACCTCCTCCATATACTGGGTTATCATAACCACGGTCTTGCCCTTCTCCTTATTTAGCCGTGATGCTATATCAATTACGGCTCTTCTGCCGAGCGGATCGAGCATCGCGGTCGCCTCATCGAAAACGAGCACGTCCGGGTCGATCGCAAGCACTCCGGCAATGGCTATGCGCTGCTTTTGACCGCCCGAGAGCATATGCGGCGCATGCTTCGCGTAATCGAGCATCCCGACAGCCTCGAGCGCACTGTGGACACGCTCGACGATCTCCTGCGTCGGTACGCCGAGATTCTCGGGTCCGAAGCCTACGTCCTCTTCAACAACGGTGGTAACGATCTGATTATCGGGGTTTTGAAACACAATGCCGACCTTCTTGCGAATGTCGAGCGTCAGCTCCTCGTCCGAGGTGTCCATCCCGAAAACGCTCACGACACCGGCATCGGGCAGAAGCAGCGCGTTGAGCATCTTGGCGAGAGTGGATTTGCCGCTGCCATTGTGCCCGACTATCGCAACGAATTCCCCTTCACGGATCTCGAGACTGACTCCATCCAGCGCTTTTCTTTCCGCGCCGTCATAGCTGTATTCAATATTGTTCGTTCTTATCATAGCATTTTCCCGCCTTAGGCTGTTTGCTGTTCGATTTTGCAATATTTTATTATACGTTTTTCTGTTCGCTCAGGCAAATATATTTGAGCTGCGCTTATTGTGTTCGATCGAAAGCTATCATTTCAAATTTGCGGCCTTATTGAAACTTGCTTTAACAAAATCCATAAACGCCTTGCACGCGGGCGAAGCAGCAGCGCTCTTCTTCGCGGCGATACCGATGGTTCTGATACATTCCGGCTCAAGCTCGAGCGTGTTGAAAGTTCCGCCGATGCCCTCAAGGGTGAGCTCCGGAAGTATCGTCATGCCGAGTCCCTGCTTTACCATTGCGGCTGCGGCGTAGTCATCGCTTACCGCAAAACGTACCTTGGGCATGATACCCTCGGATCGGAATAGCCTGCCGATATCGTAGTTGCTGCCTTCACCGGGAACGATGAAATCCATCTCTTCAATGCTATTTGCGGCGAGCGTTGATCCGACAGAAAGCGGGTGTGCGTCGGGAAGGACTGCGAGCAGTCTGTCCTCCATCAGCGGAAAGAACGTCATTCCCTTGGAGGAAGCGCCGCTCAAGAATCCGCAGTCGATCATATCGTTCACAAGCCAATCCTCGATCACCTTGTAAGTGTCCACGCGCACATCGAGCTCGATATTCGGATAAACGCTCCCGAATTCCTCTATGATGGCGGGAAGGCGGCATATGGCGACGCTCGAAAAAGCGCCGATCCTCACTTTGCCCGACTTGAGCCCCTTTACTTCATCGGCAGCCTGAAGTGCGATATCTACTCTGTTCACAGCATCGCGGATGAATGGCAGCATTCGCTCGCCCTCCTGTGTGAGCGCGACGCCGGCCTTGCTCCTGGTGAAAAGCGCGAAACCGAATTCATGCTCCATGCTTGAGATGATATGGCTGAGCGCGGATTGCGTGTAGCCGCTTTGCTCGGCTGCGGCGGTGAAGCTGCCGAGCCTCACCGTTTTCAGAAAAAGGCGACAATACTCGATATTCATGGTTAATCCTCCGGTTCGCCGTTGAGGTGATGAATAAAATCCGTTCAACAGACAGCTCGCTCGACCATGGTGCGGCACAAACAGGGCGTTGAACAACGATCCATTAAAAATTTTCATGTTAAGTATAACAAACATTTGCTTTTTTTGCAACCAGATTTAATGTATAGTGCAATTGTTGTAAAAGCGAGCCACCTGCCAGTGCCGGTGTGCATGCTTACAAAAGTCAAATAACACCAAAGAACAATAGGAAGGGCGTTGCTTAAGGTTATGAAAGCTAAGCTTAAAAGGAATACGGAGGGCGCATCCCCCGCTCGCGTATCGAAGCTGAAATTCTGGCTGTCTCCCCTTATTTTTCTCGTGATCTTCATCGGACTGATGCTTCTGTTTGCTATCCCGATGGGGCTTTCCAATGCGCTGAGTACCATTATGAACACGGCGTTTGCGCTGCTTGTTGATACCTGTTTGTACATAATGGCGATCGCCGTCATAATGGGCGCAGTTGCGGCGCTTCTGACCGAGTTCGGCGTAGTTGCGCTTTTGAACAACCTGCTCAACCCGCTTATGAAGCCGCTCTACGGGCTTCCCGGCGCTGCGGCGCTCGGCATCGTTACGACGTATCTTTCGGATAACCCCGCCATCCTTTCGCTTGCGGAGGACTCGGGCTTCCGTAAGTATTTTAAGAAGTATCAGTTCTATGCGCTGACCAATCTCGGCACCGCGTTCGGCATGGGCGTGATCGTTTCGACCTTCATGCTCGGCTTGAACGTAGCAGGCGGAAACGTCGTTATCGCCGTTCTTATAGGAAACATCGGCGCAGTTATCGGCAGTATCGTCAGCACAAGGCTCATGCTCATGCAGACTAAGAAAGCGTTTGGTACCGAGGAATACGAGGACAACGTGCCCGTCATCGCGGGCTCCGCATCCACCGGCGACAGCAAGAAGGTGGGCATCGGCATGCGCGTTCTCAACGCCGCGCTCAACGGCGGAAAGAACGGCGTTGACATAGGACTTGCGATCATTCCCGGCGTTGTGGTCGTTTGCACAGTTGTCATGCTTCTTACCAAAGGGCCATCTCCGGACGGGAGCTACACCGGCGCGGCTTTCGAGGGAATCAGGCTTCTTCCGCTTATCGCCGAAAAGATCAATTTCATCCTTCAGCCCATATTCGGCTTCGCTTCAAGTGAATCCGTCGCAGTGCCTATAACCGCGCTCGGTTCCGCCGGCGCCGCAACGGGCATCGTCAAGGAGCTCTCCGCAGCGGGTCTCGTGAACGCACACGATATCGCCGTTTTCACCGCGATGTGCATGTGCTGGAGCGGCTACCTTTCCACCCATGCCTCCATGATGCAGGCGCTTCGCCGTCCCGAAATGACCGGCAAGGCGATAATCAGCCACACTGTCGGCGGTCTTGCGGCGGGCTTTGCCGCAAACTGGCTGTTCAAGCTCGTTTCACTGCTGTTTTAGTGATTCGATATTCGATACGATTCTACAATAATTGTTGCTTTAGCGCGGTCATCCACAAAAAGTGTTGGCCGCGCTTTTGTTTTTAATATACAGCGCGCCTTACTGTATTTTCCGTAAATGTTGACAAAGCGCACGGAGTTTGATATACTGAGCTCAATTGAACAGGCAGATACGGTCCGAACGGTGCTTTTGCTGATCGCAATTAGTCGATTGGCATGCTTTTTGCGTTTAAAGCATCGCGGTTAAAAGGGAATGCGGTGCAATGCCGCAGCAGACCCCGCTACTGTAACCGGCCACGAAAGCCCCATACCGCCACTTAGCGCTTAGCTTGGGAAGGCGGGGCAAGTAGGCTTATCCGGAAGCCAGGAGACCTGCCGTGTACTACCTTTCAATGCGGCTGCCGATGCGTGCTGCTGTGATGCTCGGGATCTTCGCGATCTCGGGCTCATGAGCTTTCCGCTTTCGCCGCCGCGCGGGGATTGTAGACCCCTAAAAAAATAATACACGGAGGTATTGTAATATGAAAATCTACAAAAAGCTTCTTGCCGCTGCTGTTGCTGCGGCGCTTCTCCTCACCCTTGCATTCGGCGCAGTTTCCGCCGAGGTGCGCACCATGCCCGAAGTTCCCGATGGCTATGACGGCTACGTCGTTGTAGATTTCGAGGTCTTCGTTCTCGGCTGGGGCTTCATCATCGAGCCCACTCTCGTTCCCTATCATGAGGGTGAGAGCCTTGCGGACGTTACCGTTCGTTTGCTCGAAACTGCCGGTGTTGATGGCGATTATCAGCTTTCTCAGTACGGCTTCTATCTCACCGGCGTTGCCTGCGAACAGCTTGCAAACGGCGAAGAGATCGTTGTTCCCGAGTATCTCGCTCCCGAGCTTGAGAATAACTTCGGCTGCTACGACGATGATACCGGCGATTGGTACAATCCCGAAAACGGCGACGGCATCCTCTCCCAGATGGAATACACCTATTATTCCGGCTGGATGAACGTTGCCGGCAATGCTTCGCCCGACGTTGGCGCGGACGGCGTTACCGTTGAGAACGGTGTTGTTTACCGCTGGATGTACTCCATCTACGGCTGGGGTATGGACGTGGGCATCAACGACGGCTGGGGCATGTTCGCTCCCTTCGAGAATCCTTCCTACCTCGTTGACCGCGACGCTGCGTGCGCACTTTATGCCGAGATCGCTGCCGATCCCGAGCTTGCGGCTATGGTAGCCGAGGGCGGACAGGCCTACGATGAATACGTTGCTTTCGTTGAGACCCTCACCGATCTTGACAACGGTCAGGACGCGATCGATGCCGCGCTTGCCGCGCTTGAGGCTGCGCTTGCGGGCGGCGTTCTTCCCGGCGATGTTGACGGCAGCGGCGCTGTTTCCGTTGCGGATGCGCTCATGATCCTTCGCCATGCGATGGGTGTTGCTCAGATCGACGATGAATTCGTCGGCGCTGCGGATGTTGACGGCAACGGCAGCATCACCACGCTCGACGCGCTCACCGCGCTTCGCGCCGCGCTCAATATTTCCTGATCCGATCGGATCGATACTTTCACAGATTATTTTCTGATATAATTTCTTCGGGACGGCTGGATAAACGCCGTCCCGAGGGGATCGGCAAGGAGCTTTAATAGTATTCTCGGAAAGCTCTTTCTGCCGAAAAATTCTTTTGTTCTTGAGGTGGCTGTATTGAAAAGCTATTTTACTAAAACGGGGTTGATCTTCGCCCGCACATTGTCAGTGGTGCTTGCTGTTTTGTTCTCTGCTGCACCGATATTCTCTGCGGTCACGGCCGATTCCGGACATGGGTCAGTTGCGGTATCCTACACAGTTCAGTACAACACCGTTTTGGACTACCTCTATTCAACGGGCGCCCCGGCGTATGGCAGCATCGGCGGCGAATGGAAGGTTTTGGCTCTTGCAAGAAGCGGACGGCTTCAGGCGGACAGCAGCTATTTTGACACCTACTATTCTCAGATCGATAGGATCGTTCGAACCAACGGCAGCCCGACGCTCGGCTCCGTTTCCACCGACAACTCCAGAGTTATCATCGCGTTGACTTCGATCGGGCGCGATGCGCGTGAAGTCGGTGACTATGACCTCACCGCCCCGCTGAGCAACTTCGATTTTGACGTTCATCAGGGGATCAACGGCGCTATCTTCACCTTGCTCGCGCTCAGCAGCAAGAGCATGTACGGCATGAATTCTATCAAGAATCGCTGTGTGGACTACATTCTCGAGCGCGAGATCTCAGGAGGAGGCTGGGCAATGTTCGGCAGCAACGCCGATCCGGACATCACCGCAATGGCTATGACTGCTCTTGCGCCTTATTCATCCGCGCGAGCAGCTATCAATAGAGGCGTGAGTAAGCTCTCCTCCATGCAGAATTCAAATGGAAGCTTTTCCAGCTATGGCAGCCCCAATGCCGAGAGCTGCGCCTGGGTGATAGTTGCTCTAAGCACGCTGAATATCGATGCGGGCAGCGACGCTCGCTTTGTTAAGCACGGCAAATCAGTAGTGGACGCGCTTCTTTCGTTCTTCGTATCCCCCGGCTTTTCGCACACGATCGGCGGTGAGATCAACGGCATGGCAACCGAGCAGGCGGCGTATTCGCTCTGCGCCTATGACAGATACAGGCGCGGTGCTTATGCGCTCTTCAATATGAACGATGTTCCCCTGTATTCTCCGGGGGCCGTCATTCCGCCTATAACGATTACTCCGGTCGAGCCCGTGACTCCCACTCCGAGTCCGAGTCCAACTCCCACGCCCAGTCCGAGCCCAACTCCGACTCCAAGGCCCACAAATACGCCTACGCCGAGGCCGACTAACTCGCCCACACCAAGTCCGAGCCCGACTCCGAGACCCACAAATACGCCGACGCCGCGGCCGACAAACACCCCCACGCCTTCGCCGACGCCGTATTATGCGCCTTCTCCGACTCCGACTTCGACCCCGACTTCGATCCCCACCGATGTGCCTTCGGATGTTCCCGTCGATCCGAACGAAACACCGTTTGCTTCGGAAGAACCTACCGATCTGCCGGATGCTTCCGATGAGCCGATAGACACTGATCAGCCCGACAGCAGCGGCGATCCCGAGGAATCGGCAGAGCCCTCCGATACGCCGGAAGCTTCTCAGACGCCCGAGCCTGAGGCGACCGCAACTGTTCCGCCTGCGGAACCCACTCCTGCTGATACGTCCGACCCCACCGCGATCCCCGAGCTTACGTTTGATCCCATCAACATTACCGGCGGAGATTGGAACGGTCATAACAGCAAGAGGCGCGAGAGCCTCAAGTGGATCATTCCGGCCGGCATCGGCGGCATTGTAGCCGTGGCGGGCATATTCCTCTTTATCGCATCACGAAAGAGACAATAAGCTTTAACTTTAAGCAATGAATGGGCCGCCGTGCCCGTTCATTGCATATTTTGCTTTAATCAAAATACTATGAAATCATATTGCAATTTTAATAAAATCGCCGGGTTTCCCTTTCCCTTGCAGGTCATTGCTTTTTTGCTCGCGCTCATAATTGCTTTTGCGCCTGCCTGCGCGAATCGTGAGAACGGCCCCGCTTCACCGGCTTCATCCGAAAGCGCCTCCCCTTCCCCGACTTCCGGTGAGGATACGGAAGCGCTTTGCTGTACGTTCTATATCGAGTGCACCACTATTCTGAACAATATGGAAAAGTTCAACAAGGACAAACTTGAGGTGCTCCCCGAGAACGGCATCATACTTGAAAAGTGCACGATCATCTTCAACGAGGGCGATAGCGTTTACGATGTTTTGGTGCGCGAGCTTATGGCTCGAAAGATCCATATGGATGCATCCTATACACCCGTTTACGACAGCGCATATATAAAGGGCATAAACAATCTTTATGAGTTTGACTGCGGCGAGGGAAGCGGCTGGACCTATTCCGTCAACGGCAAATTCCCGAACTACGGCTGCAGCAAATACAACCTCAATAACGGGGATGTTGTTGAATGGCACTACACCTGCGATTTCGGCGTTGACGTCGGCTGCATTTTCGACGCGGACGCCACACCGACACCCGTAAATTGATGAGGTTGCCTTTCAGATGCGCGATGCGTTTGATACTGTAAATCCGATCGTTGCGTTCGTATTCTTTGCGTTCGCTCTTATCATGCCGATGCTTGTTATGCATCCGGTTCTTTTGGGCATATCTCTTGTTTGTGCGCTCATATGGCTTTTCATGCTGCGCGGCCGTAAGGCAATTGGTTATATACTCAAATTCGTACTTCCGATAATGCTTCTTACGGCGATACTGAACCCGCTGTTCAACCATGCCGGCATCACGACCCTTTTCTACCTCAGACACAATCCCGTTACTCTCGAATCGATCGTGTACGGCGCTTCTTCGGCTGCCATGCTCGCTTCGGTCGTGCTGTGGTTTGCATGCTTTAATCAAATATTTACCAGCGACAAGATAGTTTATCTGCTCGGCAGGTTTGCGCCCTCGATATCGCTAGTGGTCTCGATGGCGCTTCGCTTTGTTCCGCTCTTTTCACGCCAGGCCAAGCGAATATCCTATGCGCAGCGCGGCGCGGGCATGGGAACGGGCGGCGGCAGCGTCATAAAGCGTGCAAGGAGCGGCCTCAGCATACTATCATCGCTGATCACTTGGGGGCTTGAGACCTCCGTGACCACTGCTGATTCCATGCGCGCAAGGGGCTACGGGCTGCACCCGAGAAGGAGCTTTGCAAACTACCGCTTCGACGGCAGGGATGCGCTGATCGGCGGCTTGCTGGCGCTTGGCATGCTCTGCTCTGCGCTCGCATCCGGCTTCAAGCTTATCAGCATACGTTTCTTCCCATCCTTTAAGATCAATGAAGTCACTCCGTTGTTTATTGCGTTCTGCGCCATATACGCGATAACGCTTTTGATTCCAGTAATTATGAATTCTATCGAGGCATACAGATGGCACTTGTCGAGATCAAAGCTCTGAGCTTCCTATATCCCGGCGCGGAAGCCGCCGCGCTCTCAAATATTGACCTCACTATCAACGAAGGTGAATTCGTGCTGATCGCGGGGCCTTCGGGCTGCGGAAAATCCACGCTGCTTCGCCGAATGAAGCCCGCTTTGAGCGCTTACGGCGAGGTGAGCGGAGCTGTCATCTTCAATGGCGAGCCGATCGAAGCGCTCGATCTGCGCAGGCAGACAGCCGAGATCGGGTTCGTTATGCAGGATCCCGAGATGCAGATCGCAACGGACAAGGTTTGGCATGAGCTCGCCTTCGGGCTTGAGAGCCTCGGCACGGATCAGGCGACGATGCGCGTGCGCGTGGCCGAGATGGCAAATTTCTTTGGGATACAGAAGTGGTTCAACTCCCCCGTTTCCGAGCTTTCCGGCGGTCAGAAGCAGCTTCTCTGCCTTGCTTCGGTAATGGTGATGCAGCCCAAGCTTTTGATCCTCGATGAGCCCACGAGCCAGCTCGATCCGATCGCGGCTGCGGATTTTTTCGATACACTCCATCGTATAAACAGCGAGCTCGGCACAACGATCGTGATAACCGAGCATCGTGTCGAGGGGCTTTTTCCGCTTGCCGACAAGGTCGTTTTCATGCGAAACGGCGGCATATACTACTCAGGCAGTCCGCGAAGCTGCGCGGAATTATTGGAAGGCGATTCGGAGCTATACTCCGTCCTTCCGACAGCGATGACACTTTTTGCAAGGACCCGCCCCGAGAGCATGAAGGATTTCCCCGCCCCGCTGACGGTTCGCGAGGGAAGGCAGTACCTTAAAGCCGCGCTTTCTGAAAATGGGGCATCATTTGAGAAAACCGCTGAAACGGGCGGGAAAGTTCGGAAAGCCACGGCGCTCGATTCAGGCAGGAAACCGGTCGCTTCCAAGGCAGGCTTCGATGAAAAGCCGGTGCTTTCGATGCGTGAGGTCTGGTACCGCTACGAACGCAACTCCGATGATATTCTCAAGGGTGCTTCTTTCGACGTTCGTTTGGGAGAGCTTGTTTGCATCATCGGCGGAAACGGTGCGGGCAAAACCACAGCCATCATGACGGCGTCCGGCATGTATAAGCCCTATCGCGGAAAGGTGCTCCTTGAGGGCAAGCCGATAGGCAAATACTCAGACGGCGAGCTTTTCGGCAAGCGCGTTGGCGTTTTGCTGCAAAACCCGATACTGAGCTTCGTTCATGACAGCGTGCGCGAGGAGCTTGAAGCCGTTGTTAACAGAAATAAGCTCGAGCCGAGCAAGCTGGATGAGATCGTTTCGCTAATGGAGATCGGCTCGATCATCGACAGAAACCCATACGACATCAGCGGCGGTGAGCTGCAGCGTGCTGCGATCGCAAAGCTTTTGCTGCTCGAGCCATCCGTGCTGTTTCTTGATGAAGCCACAAAGGGCATGGACGCATTTTTCAAGGAAAAATTCGGCGTTCTGCTTAGACGGCTTACTTCGCGCGGCACCGCGATAGTCCTTGTTTCGCACGATATCGAATTTTGCGCCGAATTCGCCGACCGCATTGCAATGTTCTTCGATGGCGGAGTTATCGCGGACGGAACGCCGAAAGCTGTGCTTTCCGGGAATAATTTTTACACCACGGTCGCTGCGCGCATCGCAAACGGCATACTGGACGGCGCGGTAACGGCCTCGGAGCTGATAGACAAGGTAAAAGCAGCGGAAGGCGGAATACAGATCGAACAATGAACGAAGCAGCGCATGAAAAACAGAACATGCATGATATGACGGGCGGCGGCACGGACGAGCGCATTCTTGCAGCCGAGCGGCTTCGCGCGCGTATGGAGGCGGACGAGAAAAAGCGCAGGCTGATACGGCGCATAGTTTCGGCGGTGCTGATACTCGTTTTTGTGCCGAGCGTTGTGCTTGTGGGCATGCTCGAATGGCATGATCGGCAGTATTATATCGTTTCGATGCTGATAATCCTGTTTTCGATGGTGCCGTTCTTCTTTGTGTTTGAAAAGCGCCGCCCGAGAGCGCGGGAGCTGACGCTTATCGCGGTCATGGTCGCCTTGGGCGTTGCCGGCAGGGCCGCTTTTGCGATGCTTCCCCAGTTCAAACCCATCGCGGCGATAGTCATAATCACCGGCGTTTCCCTTGGAAGCGAGGCCGGCTTCATCACCGGCGCGCTGACTGCTTTCGTTTCAAACCTCTTCTTCGGTCAGGGTCCTTGGACGCCCTGGCAGATGTTCGCGCTCGGGCTGATCGGCTTTCTTTCCGGCATCCTTTTCAACGATCAGATCAAATCAAAATGGAAGCTCTTCCTGCTCTGTGCATTCGGCGCTTTTGCGACCGTCGGCATCTACGGGCAGATAATGGACACCCAGTACGTTTTCTCCGCAGCCCAAAACGTGACGTGGGAGATGTTTCTTGCCGCATACGCATCGGGTCTTCCGATGAACCTTATCTTTGCGGCGGCGACCGTGTTCTTCCTGCTCATCCTCACAAAGCCGCTGCTCAATAAGCTTGGAAGGATCAAACTAAAGCATGGCGTGTTCAGATAGAGGGTGAACGCAATGTATAGAAAAATGTTAAAATATATTGCGTTTTTATCGAATATCGTATTGCGTTTTGCTTATGCTGCGTGATATAATAAGTTTTGCCTTGATGATGCTGTTACATCGTCAAGAGTTTAGAGACAGAGCAAACATCCGACCTCTGTCCAAAAATTAGGAGAAAGCAATGAAAAAGGACATCCATCCTTCCTACGGCGAGAGCATCGTTCGCTGTGCCTGCGGTGAGACCTTCAAGAGCGGTTCCGTCAAGGGCGAGCTCAAGGTCGAAATCTGCTCCAAGTGCCACCCCTTCTAC
The DNA here is from genome assembly GCA_017523925.1 of Clostridia bacterium. GTDB lineage: Bacteria > Bacillota > Clostridia > Christensenellales > CAG-138 > PeH17. The sequence continues at coordinate 63,669 of JAFWVQ010000020.1, read as the reverse complement.
ACCGGCCGTCAGAAGCTGGTCGACAGCGGCGGACGCGTTGATAAGTTCAAGAAGCGCTACGGCATGAACTAAAACACCAAGCTATAAAGAAATCGGAACCGATCTCGGCTCCGATTTTTTTTGTTTGCAAAAGAACTTTACTTAATTGCTGCTCGATATCAGACGCAGTTTTGGTTTTCTTTCAGATAACATCTTGACACTCACGCAGCGTTATAGTTTATAATATTGGGAAAGGAGGCGGAAAACATGATGAAAACAGTAAAGCAGGTCAGCAAGCTGACGGGGATAAGCGTTCGGGCGCTTCATCATTATGATGCGATAGGGCTTTTGCCGCCTGCCAAGCTCACCGAAGCGGGTTACAGGCTGTATGATGATGCGACGCTGAAACGGCTTGAAACCATAATGCTGTTTCGCGAGCTTGAGATGCCGCTTTCTCAGATCAAAGCGCTGCTTGATTCGCCATCCTTCAATGAAAAGGCGGCGTTAAGGGATCAGTGTGAGCTGCTTAAACTCAAGGCACAGCGGCTCAACAGGCTGATCGAGCATATTGAAAAACAATTGAGAGGAGATGAAACTATGGATTTTTCGGTCTTTGACAGAGGAGAAATGGAGAAATACGCCGAGGAAGCGAGAAAACGCTGGGGCGGAACCGAGGCATATCGCGAATTTGAGCAGAAGAACGGCACAGGAAACGCAGCAGAGTGCGCAGATGCGGCAGATGGGCTTATGCGGATATTTGACGGCTTTGGCGAGCTTTTAAGGCAAGGCGAGTCGGAATGCGGCGAAAAAGCACTGGCCGCAGCAGGATCGCTTCAACGCTATATAAGCGCGAACTTCTATAACTGCACCGATGAGATCTTATCCGGGCTTGGCGAAATGTACGTTCATGATGAGCGCTTCAAGGCGAATATCGATCGTCGCTGCGGCGAAGGCACGGCGCAGTTCGCACGCTCCGCGATCCGCGCCTATCTCAAAAAATAGCTTTCGGGAAAACACGGTCAACAAATGAAAGATCCGAGGATACCGCGCGTATTCTCGGATCACTCTTTATTTTGCGTTATTCAACATTCTTAATATCTCCTTGAGCCGCTTTGCCGCTCATCGGTCACATCGTACACTTTAACGCCGTGCTCGAGCGCGTATCTTTTCCTGTAAAAATGAAACAGATCGCGGTAGGAAAACAGCCTTTCACCGTTCCTATCGCCATAGGTTTTCAGAAGCTCCGCAAAGCTCGGGAACGCATTATAATGGGTTTCATCCAAAGCCTCGGTCTCCGATATAAGCTCCTCAAACGGCATCTTCTCAATACGCTCGATGTTTTTTTCGGTCAGCGAGATCAGAAGGGTTCGGTTTTCCTCCGTTTTCAGCTCGCCGCTTTCCGCAAGAGCGAGCCATTCGCCTTCGGTTCTGAAAGCGCTGCGGTTTAAATGAGTCTTCAGTTCGTCCGAAAGCGCATCGAAGTCATGCTTTTTCAGCCTTATCGGCTCGATCAGTACTCCCCTGCCCTCGCCGTGCGGGATGCGGAAGCGGATATCCGTGCAGCCGGCGCCGCGCAATTCTTCAATGAGCGCTTCGACCATGCCGATGTTATCTCCAGTCAACGGGATATCCGCAATAACGGCTATCCCTGCGGCAAGCGCAAAACGGATGCTCCTTATCATAAGGTCGTAATCGCCCTTGCGCGCTGCAAAGCGGTCGTGATAAGCCTCTGTGCCGTAGAAGGTGAAATCCACGCTCTGCACGCCATGCGCTGCAAGCGATGAATAGAGCGCTTCCAGTTCATCGTCCGTTCGCATTTTCATACCGTCGAGCTGGAGAAACTTTCCCATTACCGAGTCTATCGAGTTCATAAAATCGATCGCTTCGATCAGCTCTGGGTGCTCCATGGAGCTGCCGAAGGAAAAATCGAATTTCAATTCAGGGCGAGTTTCGCGAACCCAATCGTAAAAGCGATTTGCATACGCCGCGCTCCTGTCCCAAGGTGCGCCAATGATCCGCCCATTCCACGAGAGCAGGCAGTATCGGCAGTAATTAAAGCACGGAGCGCAGAGCGTTTGCAGCATTATTGCGCGCGTTATGGGCTTATTCACGGTTCCGGTCATTTTTTAATAGCTCCGGTTCTGACAAGATATTCGCGAGCGTGCTTTAAAACGTCCTTATCGTTTTCATAGGTCAGGATGTTCATTGCGTCATCGTAAGCAGCCCAGCGGATCGAGCTTATCTCCTCCTGCTGAGGCACGGTGTCAGTGCTGGAAGAATGCGCAACGAAGAAGATAACGTCCTTCAGGCAGCCGGGATAGGGACGATACATAATGCTTCTGCGGAACCCGGTGTCCACCTTGACGGTGAGGCCGGTCTCCTCGCGTATCTCGCGCTCGGCGGTCTGCGCCTCGGTCTCGCCTTCTTCAACGTGACCCTTGGCCATGCCGAAGTGACCCTTGCGCATTCTGACGATGAGATAATGCGTTACCCCGTTTATTTCCGTATATACAACTGCTCCGCAGCTCTTTTCGCGAATCATATTAAGAACCTCCGACGTGAAAGGAGTGAATTGTGGCTGATAGCCGTTCGTATCACGCTCCAACCCCATGAAAGTATAAGCGATAATGGAATCTATGTCAATGGCAGAAAGACGGCGAAGCAGGCTAAAGAAGAAAAAAGCTGCGGTAAAAGATGGCATATAAACTAAAACGGCTTCACAAAAACGAGTCTTGTGAAGCCAAAACAACGTGCGCCGGTTCCGCAGAGAGGATAGCTAGTCCACTCCGCACGCACAGTGTTTAACGGTTGGAGCCGAGGATATACGCCTCAACATCCTCAAAAGCGTGCCGAACGGCCTCTATATCGGTATTGTAGTAGGTTCTGCCGATATGCCTTTCCTTCAGAAGAAGACCGCAGTCGTAGAGAGAGGTAAGATGCCTTGACACGTTGCCAGCGTTGAGCTTCATCTGCTGCGCAAGGTTGAGGCAATAGTCCGGCCCCTTGGAAAGCTTTGCAAGAATCTCAAGCTTGATGGGATCGGAGAAGGACTTCATAATGTCGGCAAGACGATCGGCCCTGCGCTCGGAATAGCCCTTGGTGAACTCGGGATAAACCGCCGCGCCGATGAAGATGGTGGTGATCTCATCATCCGAGCCGTTGACGATGTCGTAACCGTAACCGATCTCGTTGAAGAAGAAAAGACTGACGGCAACGCTCGTTTCGAGGAACTTCTCGTTTTCGGGATCGACGCGCACAAGCTCGAGGAACTGATCGCGATTCATGCTCTTGAAGCTGTGCTCCCAATAATCGGCCGTCATCGAGTAGATGGGCGCAAGCCTCGACATGCCCTCTTTGAGCCTCATGGAATACGGACGAAGCAGATCGGCAAGCTTGTCGATATAATAATCGAAATTATCAAGCACCCTGAATGCGTCCATCTTTGCTTCGTGGGGATACTGAAGCGCATAGAGCTGCTCAAAAAGAGTGGGCATCGGCCTGCCATGCGCACTCATAAGAGAGATGCCCGCGTTTGTGAACTCGACTATCTCCACGCCCTCTTCCTGGAACCTGTGCCAGCGCCTTTTGGTCTCCTCGATCTGCTCATCGAAATCGGTATGCGTCAAACCCAAAAGCGAGAGCAACAGAACGCGCGCAACGTTGTTGAGCTCGTTTGGCCTTCCGGTATCGAAGGGCTTGAAGAAGAATTTGACGTCGGGCGAGTCCAAATCGAGATCGGCGCAAACAACGTTAGTGAACTGTTCTGCAAGCATAGCGTTGCTGTTCAGATCACTGATCTGGCTCGGAGTCAATAGACTTCCGTATTTACCTATAAGCACTTCGGCAGTTTTAACGAAGGAACTCTTCGAATAATACTTGCCGACCATTCCCAATGTTTCATACAAAAGAAATGGCTCTCTAATCATTTTTACATTCATGATAAAAGACCGCCTGAATAACACTCCAGAATTAACTCATTCTATTATAGCACAATTATTCAATTTTTGCAACACTGTTTTCTGAATTCGGAATAATTCATTATTTTCAAAGATTATATAGCTCGACTTATGAAAAAAACATAAAAAGTTAACAAAAGCGACTACAATTTTCATTCGATTTGTGTTATGATATAGTAGAGTTAATGGGTAGCATGGAAAAGTGTTGGCTTTGCAAGCCAATATACCCTGATTTTCATTATATTTTTCTGGTTTTTGCGCTCTTGAGCGGTCCTGAGCGCGATCCGGGAGGGCAGAATGCATTTTGATGAAATAATGAGCGCGATAGGCAACGGTCTTGCGGAGTTCCGTTTTCAGGATCTGTTGGACATACTTATCATCGCCTTTATCGTATATAAAATAATCGACGTCTCGGTCAACACTCGTGCCTTTCAGCTGTTGAAGGGGCTTGTTGTGCTGCTGGTCATAATGCTTTTGAGCGCTGTTTTCAATCTCTACACAGTCAACTATCTTTTGAACACGCTGCTTGTTTCCGGTATTGTGATCGTTATCGTGCTGTTTCAGCCAGAGATCCGGCGCGGTCTTGCTCATCTCGGCAGATTCAAGCTCAATATCGCCGGCAGGACCGAGGCGGATGGCGCAGACATCGTTCGCGAGATGACGAACGTGCTGATAAGGCTCTCAAAGCGCAAGGTCGGCGCACTGATCGTTATCGAGCGCGACACGAAGCTCGATGAATTCCTGCCTACGGGTACGAACGTGGATGCGCATATCACCGGCGCGCTGCTTGAAAACATTTTCGAGCCCAACACTCCCCTGCACGACGGCGCTGTCATCATCCGTGACGGACGCGTTCATTATGCCGCCTGCGTGCTTCCTCTTTTCAACGATCCGAACATATCGCGCGAGCTCGGAACGAGGCATCGTGCCGCTCTTGGGATCTCGTCCGTATCCGACTGCCTTACGCTCGTTGTTTCAGAGGAAACCGGCGTTATATCGTATGCGGAAAACGGCAAGCTCACCCGCTACGTGGACAAGGCTGCACTGACCGAACTGCTTGAGGGCGTTTTCATTCAGACCGAGCCCGAGAGGCCGCTGACTCTTATCACCAAGAGGTTTTTCAAAAATGACAACAGCAAACGATAATCCGATACTCGAAAATACGGATAAGTCCGTATCTGAGCCGCCCGCTTCGCACGAGGCAAATTCGGAGCGCGAAGCTTCGGCGCTGCCGCCGAGTGAACGCGTTTCCGCAGCAGGCGACACCCAATCGGCCCACGCCGTTTCAAGAGGCGAAATTCTTCCGTCAGCGTCTTCCGAGAAAGCTGCGGAAGCTCAATCGGACGTGCGCGTGCCGTGGTATAAGCATGCGTTCTTCCGCAAGATCGGCTATGCGCTTGCGGCGCTGCTGATCGCTGTCACGATCTGGGGTTATGTGCTCATGACGGAGAACCCGGTCCGAACGAAGCGCATCGAGAACGTTCATCTTTCCGTGGATGGCGGAAGTGAAGCCGGTCTTCGCTCGAGAAACCTTATCATTAGCGACGAGATCACAAGCTCGCTTCCGAGCGTTGCCGTAAACATCCGCACTACGCTGAACGATCTTCCCAGATTCAACAGCGCGCTTGGCGAGATCGTCTCCGCCTCGATCAATCTGAACGACATCAGGAGCCCCGGCGTTTACGAGCTGCCCATCTCCGCGACCTCGACCATCGGCACGCCGATATCGATCGAGCCCTCCACCATTACAATAACGGTTGATAACTACGTTACGCGCTCGGTTCCCATAACGTATTCGTTTGTGAACAGCTTGCCGGACGGTTACTGGCACAACGACCCGACCCTCACCACGAATGCGGGGGTCAACGGCAATATCAATATCTCGGGCGCAGAAGAAAAGATCAGCAGTATCGTAAAGGCAAACTGCGTGATCGATCTCAGCGAGCGCATGACCGATATAAACGAATCCTTCGTACCGGAGCTGTTGGATGAGGATCAGAACGTGCTCGATAAGAAAGGCGTTATCGGCGCTATTCCCGCCGTCACGGTGCGAATGAGCATTCGTCCCTACGTTGAGCTTGAATTGCAGAACTATCTGCTGCTCTCAGGCGAGATCAACGAGAATTATGAGCTCACCTCCATTTTCGTTAATCCGCCCACCTTCAGTATCGCCGCGCCGCAGGATGCGCTTGAATCCGTTGCGGATTCCGTTTATCTTGAGCCGATAAACGTTTCAAACCTCTACCCGGGAACGCATACTCAGCGCGTTAATATAATGGGTATCACGGGTGATGCAGTGCTGCTCAGCGACAACAATTTCTTCGTCACCATCGAGGTTGCGGACAAGACCGTTCAGCGCGCCTTCACGATCCCGATCAGCGATGTTGAGATCACGGGCGAGAATACCGAGCTGTTCAATTACCTGTACGGAACTCGCACCTTCACAGTTCAGCTCCTCGGACCCGCAAGGATCGTGAACGATCTTGCGCAGAGCAATATCCATCTGTTGCTCGACGTTTCGGGCTTTGCAAGGGGCACTCATGAGATCACGCCGAAGATGACGGTCGACGGGGAGCCGAGCTGGCTTACCGACGGAAGCGTCAGCATAAGCGTGCAAAAATCCTTCTGCACCATCACGACTGCTACGGGCGGCTGATGATAAGGCATAAATGTTGAAAACAGCGATCATCGATCTTAGGAGATTTACCCGATAATGGAACTTATAGCAACCAACCTCGATCTTCCCTTTAACGCCGATGAAAGCGCGCTTGCGCTGCTGCTTTCGGCTCACATACGCCTCAGCGTTTCCGAGATCGAAAATATCCGCATAGTTCGGCATTCGCTCGACGCGAGGGACAAGAACGACATCAGGAGCATCTATTCGGTGTGCTTCGAGGTTTCCGCAGAGAACGCCAAGCGTATAGCGTCGCTTGAAAGAAAGAATATCGGCAGGGCTCCTGTTCGCGAGAACTCCGAGCCCGTGTTCGGCGATAAGCCGCAGGATGCGCCTGTTGTGGTGGTCGGCCTCGGCCCCGCAGGGCTTTTCGCGGCCTACGAGCTTGCACGCTATGGATACGAAGTTGTTGTGCTCGAGCGCGGCAGAGCGATAGACGAGCGCAAAAAGGACGTAGACAGATTCTTTGCAAAAGCAGAGCTCGATCCGAACAGCAATATTATGTTCGGCGAGGGCGGCGCCGGTACCTTCTCCGACGGCAAGCTTACGACCAGGATCAAGGACGTGCGTTCGAAGGAAGTGCTTGAAACGCTGATCCGTTTCGGCGCAAGCGATGATATCGCTGCCGAAGCCAAGCCGCATATCGGTACCGACGTGCTTTCAAGGGTCGTGTTGAATATGCGCAGGGAGCTTGAAAGCATGGGCGTTTCGGTGCGCTTTGGAGCGATCTTCACGGGCTTTGAAGAAAAGGACGGAAGGATCGCTTCCGTGACCGTGAACGGCAGTGAGAAGCTCCCCTGCTCCGCCGTAGTGCTTGCAGTCGGTCAGGCCGCCAGGGACACCTATCGCATGCTCTATTCAAGCGGCCTGGAGATTAAGGCGAAGCCCTTCGCCGTTGGCGCGCGCATCGAGCATCCTCAGAGCTTTATCGACAGATCGCAGTACGGCAAATTTGCCGGGCATCCGCGCCTTGGAGCGGCTGAATACAGGCTCACGGGCAAAACCGGCAAGAGCGGCGATCGCGGCGTTTATACCTTCTGTATGTGCCCGGGCGGCGTTGTGGTGGGCTCTTCCTCCGATAAGGAACAGGTTGTCACAAACGGCATGAGCTATCACGCAAGAAACGGCGAATACGCCAACTCCGCGATCATCGTTCAGGTGAACCCATCTGATTTCGGCAGCGATCCGCTCGGCGGCCTAATTTTCCAGGAAAAGCTTGAGAAAAAGGCTTTCCTGCTCGGCGGAGGCGATTTCTCCGCGCCTGCTATGCGCGTTGGCGATTTTCTGCTCGAACGGGTGCCCTCCGGCTTTGGCGCGATCAAGCCGACGTATCGTCCGAACGTTGTGAACAAGGATATCTCCGAGTGCATGCCGCCCACGATCGCAAACGGCATAAGGGACGGCATTCGCGCCTTCTCAAGAATGATACGCGGATTCGATATGTACGATGCGGTGCTGACCGCTGTTGAAAGCCGCTCGAGTGCACCCGTTCGCATCATGCGCGATGAAAACGGTGAAGCCACTCGCCTCAAGGGGCTCTACCCCGTCGGCGAAGGCGCGGGTTACGCGGGCGGCATCGTCAGCGCGGCAGTGGATGGAATGCGTGCCGCCGAAAGGATAATGGGCGTTATAAAGCCCACAAAGTGAAGCAAAGTTGAATATGCAGGATAATACAATGAAAAAATACATTGTGGTGATAGGTAATTTCGGCTCAGGCAAGACCGAACTTTCGCTGAACCTTGCCTTCGAGGCCGCAGAAAAAGGAAGCAAGGTCACGCTCGTTGACCTAGACATAATCAATCCGTATTTTCGCTCCACCGAGCGAAGCAGCGAGCTTGAGGCGGCGGGAATAAAGCTTTTCTCCCCCACCTATGCAATGCTCGGCGTGGAGATCCCGAGCCTTCCTGCGGAGATCTACTCCGTGTTTTCCAACGACAGCGACGTCGTTATTTTCGACGTTGGCGGCGATGCTGCGGGTGCGATAGCGCTCGGGCAGTACAAGCGTTTCTTTAAGGACGTTGATAATATCGAAGTGCTGTACGTAATTAACGCGCGCCGTCCGTTCTCTTGTGAGCTCGAGCTCAATCTCGATATGATCGGCAAGGTAACAGAGGCGGGCAGGATTGCCATATCCGCGATCGTGAACAATACCAATCTATCGCAGGAGACCGCGCTGATCGAGCTTATCGACGGCTACGATATGGTGAAGCGCGTGAGCGAGGCGACGGGTCTGCCGGTCAAATACACCATCGGCTGCGAGCCCATCATATCAGAGTTTCGCGAGTATGCCGAGTCCGAGGGGCTCGATCCTGCATACATAGGGACCATAAGACCCATTTCGCGCTATATGCACCGCGATTGGGAGCGCTACACCGAAATGGGCCTTTGACGCCCGAACAGGGATCTTAGCCGGAGTATTCCGCCGGATTATCCGCTTTACTTGGAGAATAACATGCCTTTACTGGGTGTTCGTGAGCTAAAAAAATCATACGTCACCAGAGTTCTGTTTGAGGACATCTCATTTGAAGTGAACGAAGGCGACCATATTGGCTTTGTCGGAGTCAACGGCTGCGGCAAATCCACATTGTTCCGCATACTTCTCGGGCTAGAGAGCTATGACGAGGGCAGCATCTATGCGCCTGCCACAACGAAGATCGGCAGCATGGAGCAGAAGGTTTCTAATGAAAGCTGCTCGCTGTACGAATACACACTTTCTGTTTTCTCAGAGCTGATGGATATCGAAGCAGAGCTTGAGCGTATCGCTGAGGAGATCGCTTCAAGCGGCAAGGCGGATGAAAAAACGCTTGCGCGTCAGCAGAGGCTGCACGACCGCTACTATGACAGGGACGGCGCGACCTATCGCGCACGCACTCGCTCCACCCTGCTCGGCCTCGGCTTTACCGAAGCTGAACTCGAACGGAGCATCGGCTCCTTCAGCGGCGGGCAGAAAAACAAGGCGCAGCTTGCTCGGCTGCTGCTTTCGGATGCGAATCTTTTGCTGCTTGACGAACCGACCAACCATCTCGACGTTTCCTCGATCGAATGGCTTGAAGGCTTTTTGAGCGCATATCGCGGATCGTTCATCGTTATCTCGCACGACCGCTACTTCCTCGACCGCGTTACGAACAGGACCATCGAGCTGAAGGATCTGCGGCTTTATATCTCGCAGGGCAACTATTCCCGCCATCTCGAGCTTCGCAGCACCGCTCGCGAGCTGGAGATGCGCCGTTATCTGCGCACACAAAAAGAGATCAGGCGCATCGAAGGCATCGTTGAGCAGCAGCGGCGCTGGGGACAGGCGCATAATTTCATAACGGCCGCATCCAAGCAGAAGCAGGCTGACAGATTAAAGGAAACGCTTGTTGCGCCCGAGAGGGACAGCGCATCCATCCACTTCCATTTCGAAGCCAAGGAAACCGGTGGAAACGACGTTCTCGTTGCCCGTTCACTAGGCAAGGCGTTTGACGGCAAGCGCATCTTTTCGGGCGTGGATATGCTGATAAAAAAGGGCGAAAAGGTATTTTTGCTCGGCGACAACGGCTGCGGAAAGACCACTCTTTTAAACATAATCGCGGGAAGGCTCAGAGCAAGCGAGGGCAGCTTCTATCTCGGCGCGCATGTTGAAAGCGCGTATTATGAGCAGACCCTCACGCAGTTCGATCCGAACAACACGGTTCTTCGCGAGGTTTGGGACAAATACTATACCACGATCTCCCACAAGGATATCTGCAACGCGCTTGCGGCCTTTCTGTTTAGGGGTGACGACGTGAACAAGCCCCTCGGAACGCTTTCGGGAGGAGAGCTTGCAAGGGTCCAGCTCTTGAAGCTGATGCTCACCAAGGCAAATCTTCTGCTGCTTGACGAGCCGACCAACCATCTCGACATCGCTTCCCGCGAGGCGCTTGAAATTGCTTTGGATGAATACAACGGCACGATGCTGATCGTGACGCACGATCGCTATCTTGTGAACCGCCTTGCCGACCGTATCCTGCGCATGACGCCGAACGGTCTTGAGGAATACATCGGTGGCTACGACGACTATCTTGAGGCGGTATCCGCCAAGCAGAAGGAAGAAACTGGCGCCGAAAAGCCTGTTTCGAAGAACGCCATGGATTACCGCGAGCGCAAGGAACGCCAAAGCGCGGTAAACCGTGCAAAGGGCGAGCTTGAGCGCTGCGAAAAGGCGATCGCAAATGCGGAAGCGGAGCTTGCCGCACTTAATGACGAGCTTGCGTCCCCCGCAGTTGCATCGGATTATAAAAAAGCGGGCGAGCTGTCCGAGAAGGCCGAAAGGCTCTCCGGCGCGCTCGACGCACTATATAAAAAATGGGAGGAGGCCGCCGAAAGGCTCGCTTCGCTCTCGGAGGAATGAGCTTATCATTCCTTGGATCAACGAATAAGACGTTTTTTCCGCGGCGCTATGGCGTGCGGAAATTCGAAAGGAGTATATTTTGACAGTCAAACAGACCGCGAAGCTGAGGATAATCCCCCTCGGCGGTCTTGGTGAGATAGGGAAGAATATGACCGTGATCGAGTACGGCAATGACATGATCGTTATCGACTGCGGACTTGCCTTCCCCGATGAGGACATGCTCGGCGTGGACATGGTCATACCCGACATGACCTATATCGAGGCCAATAAGGAAAAGCTTCGCGCTTTCATCATCACTCACGGGCACGAGGACCATATCGGTTCCCTCCCCTACGCGCTTCAGAAGGTGCGCGTGCCCATATATGGAACACGCTTCACGCTTGCGCTCATAGAGCATAAGCTTGAAGAATACGGCATCGTCAACGCGGATCTTATCTGCACAACACCCGGCGAAAGCTTCGAGCTCGGCTGCTTCAAGATCGAGTTTATCAAGGTCAATCATTCCATTGCCGGCGCCGTTGCTCTTGCAATTACCACTCCGCTCGGCGTGGTCATCCACACAGGCGACTTTAAGGTCGACTATACGCCGGTGGACGACGAGCCTATCGACGTTAACCGCTTTGCCGCATACGGCGCAAACGGCGTGCTCGCACTTCTGATGGACAGCACCAATGCCGAGCATGAGGGCTCCACTCCATCTGAAAGGGAGATCGGAAAAACCTTTGAAAAGGTGTTTTCAGAAGCCGAAGGGCGAATAATAGTTGCATCGTTTGCATCAAACGTCTACCGTATCCAGCAGGTCGTGGACACAGCGATACGGCATAAGCGCGTTATTTGCTTCCAGGGGCGTTCGATGGTCAATATTGCCCGTATCGCCTCGGAGCTCGGCTATCTGAACCTGCCCGAAAACTGCGTTGTGGAGCTTGAGCAGCTCAAAAATTACGAGAACAGCAAGGTTTGCGTGCTTACTACGGGCAGCCAGGGAGAGTCCATGAGCGGCTTGTTCCGCATGGCGAACGCCAACCATAAGCTCAGCGTGGGCAAGGGCGACACGGTCATCATATCAGCTTCTGCCATACCGGGCAACGAGCGCAGCGTAGGCAGGGTCATCAACCGCCTTTTTCAGCGCGGCGCAAACATGATCTATGACCGCCTTGCGGACGTTCACGTTTCTGGTCACGCCAGGCGGCAGGAGCTTAGAATGATGTTCAACCTGCTGAAGCCCAAGTACTTCATACCGGTCCATGGCGAAACGCGCCACCTCTACCGCCATGCGGGGCTTGCCGAGCAGATGGGCATCGGTGAGAACAATATCTTCGTTCTATACAATGGCAACGTGCTTGAGATCACCGCGAAGGACGCGAAGATCAGCGGCGGCGTTTCCTCCGGCTCCCTCCTTGTGGACGGCCTCGGCGTTGGCGACGTCGGCGCAGCGGTGTTGAGAGAGAGAAGGCTGCTTTCGCAGTCCGGCCTGTTCTCGGTCATGATACCGCTCAGAAGCTCGACCGGCGAGCTTGCGGGCATGCCGGAGATAGTGACCAAGGGCTTCATCTATCTGAATGATTCGCATGAGCTGATCGACGAAGTAAAGCAGCTTGTGTTCAGCATTGCATCGGAGCGGATAGTCAGGCAGAAGGGTGAGGAGCACGCAGAGCTCATTGCGGCTGTCAAATCTGCCGTCAAGCAGCTTCTGATGGAGAGGACCCGCAGAACCCCGATAATCATCCCCGTAGTTTTCGATATCGACATCTGATCGATAAACCTTTACGGCGATATGGCCGTTATATGTATGGATAAGGAGCTAAGTAAACCTATTTCCGAAAAATCTGAGGAGCTTGCTGCGCTATTGAAGGCAAGCGAGGAATATGCCGAGTTTTCAAGAGCGCGCGAAGCCGCCTTTGCTAAGGAATCCACAAGGATCCTTCTTAACGAATACCGCACGCTTCAAACGAGGCTTCAGGCTGCATCGGTATCTGGAAGCGCGGACGAGGCGGAGCTGTTCAAGCTGCAGCGTCTCGGAGAGCTTTTGCAGCTCGATCCTGCCGCGAGCGAATACCTGTTCGCCCAGTATCGTCTGAACAACATGCTTGCCGCGATCTATAAAAGGCTTGCATTGGCTGTGGATGCGGACCTTGGACTGCTTGATGACTGATCGAGCATTCACGAAGCGAGATTTGAACATAAATAACAAGGGCTTTTGAGTTTCAATGCCCGTCCCAAAGGGGGAACTATGAAATTTAACGAGATTCTTGAGAAAATGCGTCTTGCAGTGCAGAAGCTGCAGCCCGCGAGTTATAAGAATAATGCGGCTGTCGAGCCTGCGGAACCTGCCGCTGTCGGCGACAGCAGCTTGCAGAGCATTCGCGGCCGCGTGAACGACTTCTTCGGCGGTGCGCTAGGGCGCAAAACGTCAAGCGAAAACTCGGACAGCAAGGAGCTGCCGCCTTCCCACGAAGCGCACAGGGAGCTTGCTTCTTCCGCGCATTCCATTGAATCGGATGCCGGTGCATTGGAGCCCGAGGATGATATCTATGCCGATATGAACGAGTATTTTGACGGCAAGCTTTCCTCGGAAAAGGAGAGCAGCATCTTTTCTGCGCGCAGCAAGAAGCCTGTTTCGGCGAAAAAGCTGTATTCGCGCAAGAAGACTTCCTCCACCGAGATCATCGACCCAGATGACCCTGAGTTCGACGATCTGCACGGCCACAGGTATTTCAAAACCGAGGCCGAGATACGCGAAAGGGCCGATGCGAAGGAGAATCTGCAGAAGGGTGTTCGCATCTTCTGGAAGGTATGGTCGATCCTGCGCATACCGATCATTCTTGCGGCTTCGATATTAATAGTTTACACCCTTGTTACAAAGGTCGGAAACAAGCTTTATCAGAAGTATATCATGCCGGTGGATCCCAACGACCCAACGCCCATCGTGATAAACATCGAGCCGGGCAGCGGCGCCTCCGCTATCGCAAAGGTGCTCTATGAGGCTTGCGGTGAGGGCGAGGAGGGTCTGATATCAAACAAGGCCGTTTTCAAGGTGTACGTTGACTTTATCGGCAAATCGAGCAGGCTTCAGGCCGGCACCTACGTGCTTTCTAAGAATATGAGCATTCCCGATATCGTGGACACCATCTGCCGAGGCATGCCTCCGCGCGAGGTGAGAAACCTCCAGGTTGCCGAGGGTATGACCATCGAAGCGATGGCGGCAAAGCTCGTTGCGGACGGCATTCTTTCAAGCCCCGATCGTTTCCTTGAGCTCTGCGTGACCGGCGAAGCATTTGTTGCCGATCACCCATTCATCAAGGACATACCGGACGACGAGACCGGCGAAAGGAAGTACAAACTTGAGGGCTTCCTCTTCCCCGCTACCTATGAGATCTACGTTGACGCGACCGAGGAGACCATAATCGACAAGATGCTTTCCCGTTTCGGCCAGATCTGGGGACCAATCTACACGGCACGCGCAAAGACTATCGGCCTTTCGATGTATGAGGTCGTGACCCTTGCTTCCACCGTTGAGAAGGAAGCGCGCATCAAGCGCGATTTCTCCCGCGTTTCCGCAGTTTTCAAAAACCGTATGGAGCGCGACATGATGCTTGAATCGGATGCGACCATCGAATACGTACTCAAGACCGGCTCGCTTCATCTGACCGAGGAGCAGCTTGCCACGCCGTCCGGGTACAACACCCATATCAACTACGGCTTGCCGATAGGCCCCGTTTCCAACCCCGGAGACAGCGCGCTGAGCGCCGTGCTCTATCCCGATGAAGAATTCGTTCAGGATGCCTTCCTCTACTTCTGCCTTAAGGATCCTCAGACCGGCGAGCTCGTGTTTGCAAAGACCCTTGAGGAGCATCTTGCAAACGTTGCAATGTACAGTCCGCTGTGGTGATCTGAATAGTTCGTGGATATGAGTTTTAACGGGTTTTACAGGGAAACCTTTGAGTTTCTGTTTGAGATCGCCTTCAACAACAACGTTGAATGGTTCAATGAAAACAGGGGTCGCTACGAGCGCTTCGTCCGCGACCCCATGCGCCTTCTTGCTTCGGAGCTTATGGAGGATGCGCTTGCGGTAGATCCGAATTTCAATCCCAATATAAACACGAGCGTTTCGAGGATCCGGCGCGACACGCGCTTCACCTACGATAAATCACCCTTTAGAAACCATATGTGGATCGGCTTTCGCTACCCCAAGACGCGCATCAGCGAAAGCAGCATGATCTATTTCGAGATCACACCGGAGGGCTATTCGTATGGCTTTGGGCTCTATTCCTCATCGAGCGAGTTCATGAACGCATACAGAAAGCGCGTTTTATCTGATCCGCAGGGTTTTTTGAAGCTTGCACGCAAGCTTGAAAAGCAGGGTTATTTCCTCGATGCAGAGCGCTATAAGCGTGACCGCTTTCCCGACGTGCCGGAGGAGCTGAAGCCATACCTAAACGTAAAATATTTCGGTTGGGGCAAGCGCTTTTCGGGCGTTATGGATCTGATCGAACCATCGGATATCCTTGCAAGGCTCAAGGCCGAGATGAAGCTGATGAAGCCGATGTACGAGCTTATTCGCTCCGTGCAGAGCACCGTTTCCGAAACGAACGAGGAAAACTGAATAGACCGAGAGCTGAAAAGTGAAAAGTGAAAACGACTTATAATGGAGGCAATATGAAAAAGATTCTTGTGGTCGTGGATATGCAGAAGGATTTTGTGGACGGCGCGCTCGGCACTGCCGAGGCCGTTTCCATCATTCCTGCGGCTGTGAAAAAGATAGAGTGCTTCGAAGGCGATATCTTCGTTACCTTCGACACTCATTACGGTAATTATCTTGAAACTGCGGAGGGCAAGAAGCTTCCGGTCCCTCACTGCATTGTGGATTCGGACGGCTGGCAGCTCGATGAACGGATCGCCGACGCGCTTAAGGGCAGACAGTATGTTTCGATTAGAAAGCCCTCGTTTGGATCGATTCAGCTTGCGATAGATATAGCACAGGCCGCTCGCGGCGAAGCGCTCTCGATCGAGCTGATCGGGCTCTGCACCGATATCTGCGTGGTTTCAAACGCACTGCTTCTTAAGACCTTCTTCCCCGAAGCCGAGATAAGCGTGGATCCCGCCTGCTGTGCGGGAGTTACGCCGGAGCTGCATGAAGCCGCGCTCAAAACGCTTGCTAGCTGCCAGATAAATCTGCTCTGATGCTTTGAAGGACTATGTCTGATCCGAAAGTTAAATCGAATAAACGCGTTGAGCTGCTTGCCCCCGCCGGCAATATGGAAAGGCTCATCACCGCGATCCATTTCGGAGCTGATGCGGTCTACCTTGGTACGACCGCTTTTTCGCTGCGGAATATGGCCGATAACTTCACGCTCGACGAGGTGCGCGAAGCCGTTTCATACGCGCATGAACGCGGCGTAAAGATCTACGTAACGGTCAACGCCTTCATGCGTGACAGCGAGCTTGAATCGCTCCCCGAAACGCTCAAAGCGCTCGAGGATGCCGGCGTGGATGCTCTTATCATCAACGATCCCTCCGTTGTGCGCATAGCAAAGCGAGTTGCGCCGAAGCTTGCGCTGCATCTCAGCACTCAGGCAAACACGCTTAACTCCGAGGCCGCTCTATTCTGGCATGAACAGGGCATCGAAAGGATCGTTCTTGCAAGGGAGCTGACCCTGTCCGAGATAAGGACCATGCGCGAAAAGCTTCCCGCTTCCCTTGAGCTTGAGGCTTTCGTTCACGGCGCAATGTGCGTCAGCTATTCGGGCCGCTGTCTTCTCAGCAACTATATCGCCGGACGCGACAGCAACAGGGGTGAATGCGTTCAGCCCTGCCGATGGAGCTACGAGGTGCGCGAGCTTGGCTCGAACGGCGAGTATTTCACGCTGATCTCCGAAAAGGAAGGCAGCTTCATCATGAATTCGCGCGATATGTGCATGGCGGAGCATCTGAATGAGCTGATCGACTCGGGTATAATCAGTCTAAAGATCGAGGGAAGGATGAAGTCCATCCTCTATGTTGCGACCGTTGTGAACGCCTATCGCATGGCGCTCGACGGAGCGGACATGGGCATAGTTCTTGATGAGCTGAACCGCATCAGCCACCGCCCCTACACCACAGGCTTCATGCTCGATGACGGTGCAGAGCTTATGGCCGAGGATTCCGGCGGCTATATTCAGGACTACCGAATCTCCGCCGTTGTGCTTGATTATAACGCGGAAACGAAGATCGCGCATATCGAGCAGCGCAACCGCTTCTTTGACGGCGACGTGCTATCCATCCTCTCCCCCGGCGACGTTTCGAGAAGCTTCACCGTACGCGGCATCCGAAACGAAGAAGGCGAAGTCGTGACTGGCGCTCCGCATCCCTGCGAGAGGCTGTTCATCGGCTGCGGTGAGCCTCTTAAGCCCGGAGACATCCTCCGGCAATCGTCCGACACATGACCCTTGACCTGACCCTTTACTTGACCATTAACCTGACCTTGTCACAGCAGCATAAAGGTTTTCAGCAGAGCTCGCAGTTCGGGCTCTGTTTTGTATTTGAAGGAAGCAGTTTGCGACCTGTGGAAGAGCGCATGCAGCCGTGGAGATAAACTAGCGAAGCGATAAGCCTTGCACCTTCTCCTATTGCCATGGATATCAGATAGCCGTAGATATGAAGCTGCGGCAGTGCTGCGAGCGTATAGATCATCACAAGCTGGCTGATCTCGCCGAAAATCGCAAGATACAGCACGCTCTTCTGCTTCATCATGCCGTTCAGCACGGCGGAAGCTGCCATTTGCATGAAGATGACGCCGGCCTTTATGCTGAGAAGCACGAAGCAGAGCGCAGTTGGAACTTTTCCAAACAGCACGGCGCAAAGCTTTCCGAAGAAGGGCAGCATGGGCAGATCGAACAGCACGAACGCCGCAGCGGCGGCACCGATGCTCCTTATTGCGATGCTTCGAACGCGAGATGTATCGCCGCGAGAGTATGCCTCTGAAACGGCAGGAAGCGCCACGGTCGAAACCGCGCCCGCGAACGCTATGGGAAGAAAAACGAGCGGAACGGCTACGGTGCCGAGAGTGCCGATCGCGGAAAGCGCCTGCTGCCTCGAGTAGCCGGCTAGCATCAATCGAGAAGGGAGCATCAGGGATGCGGCGGAGGCAAATACCGTTCCGGCAACGCTCGTCAGTCCGGCAGGAAGGAGTATCCCGATCAGCTCGCCGATCGCATGCCTGCTCTCGCTGTTTGGGGCGAAAACTATATCGTGTTTTTTAATCAATGGAAAGCTTTTTTTGAACGAGATCGAAAGAAACGAAACGCTGAAGAATTCGCTCATCAGCATCCCGAGCATGATCAGCGCCGCTATGCGGTGATCGCTGCCGTCCGAAACCGTTTTTAAAAGGAGAAAAACGAACAGATACCTTATGCTCTGCTCGATAAGCTCCGAAATGGCCGGTCGCTTGACCAACCCGCTGCCGAGATGCACCGATTTCAGCACGTTCTCAATGCCGGTGAGCAGTATGCAGGCAAGCACGAGCACCACTGCCGTCTGCGCCTCCGGGTCGCCGATAAGCTTTGCGGCAACTTGAGCTCGAAAAACGAATATCGGGAGTGAAGCTGCGGTGAAAAGCAATGCGAACAGCATGAGCGCCGAGCGCGTGAGCGTTCTTATTCTTATCGAGTTCCCCATGAGCCTTGCCGCAAGCGTCATCACGGCTACGTTGAGCCCGGAAATGCATACTGAAACTATTATCGAATAGATCTGCATAACGAGCGACTGCAGACCGAGCGCTTCGCTGCCCGCAAGGCGCGAAAGCATCATTCGATAAACAAAGCCGAGGAGCTGCAAAGTTAGATTTGAGCTTGAGAGAATAAGCACGCGCTTCTTTGCGCCGTTACGCATAGAAAAGCGTGCGCCGTACCTTGCGTTGGCTGCGTTGAGAGGATCCTTCGATTTTCCGATAAAAAAACCTTTCATGCAACAGTTTACGCATGAAAGGCTGTTTTATGACGGGATTTTTAGCTGCTGCCCGTTATCTTCCGGGTTTGAAGATCTTATGACGATACCAAAAGCTCTCGTCCTTGGTGAGCACAAGCAGATCTATATCGCCGCCGCAGGTTGCGACCTTCATCTCAAAGCGCTGAGCCTTTATGGTTAGGTCGATAAGAAACTCAGAAAAATCAACTGCGTCCTTAAGTGGCATCAGCACGTGATTCACGAGCATGGGCGGGTTCCCGTTCAAAAGCTTGGTGATCGCCGCCTGTTCGCCCGACCAAACGGAAGCATAGCGCGGCTTGCCGTTTTCAACGTTGTTTCGCTTGATCTGCTTGTTTACGCTGTAAACGAAGGCCTCATCCTCCTCGTAGCCGCAAACGAAGAAATTGACCTGCGGGAAGAACTCCATGGCATAGGTCTGGAGCTTGTTTGCAACGTCCGTAACGGTGTCGCCTGCTCGAACGCACTCGATCTCGAAGGAGCGTATGAAGTCCGAAACGGTCTTCCCTTTCAGAATGCCGATCCCGCAGGCCGAGATGCCTACCTTGACCTTGCTGAGAAGCATGATCTTCTGCGCGTTATCGCTCTGCGCAAGCATCTGCACAGGCGTCTGATTGGGAGAATTCATTCGGTTGAGCACGGTTGGCTCTCCCGACTGCGCGCTCTGCTGAGGCCGCGCCACAGGCGTTATCCCGACTGTTTGTCGGCTGTCGGCCGCCATCACGATACCGTCCGGCACAAAGACCGCACACATTATTGACATTTGTTTTTCCTCCTTAGCGTGATTGTTGTTGATCGTTTAATGTTCATTGATTATTCATCATTGTTCGCAATTCCGCTGCTGTTCATCAGCATAGATGCACGCGCCGGCAAGCCCCGCGTCGTTGCCGAGCGAAGCGATAACGACGGGCGTTTGAGGCCTGAAAAAAGAGCCCTTGTCCACGTGATCGCGAATGGAGCTCAGCAGGAATTCGCCCACGCCCGAAACTCCGCCGCCGAGCGCTATCATCTCGGGATCGAGAATATTCACATAAGAGGCGAGCGCGTTTCCGAGGTTGAAGGCAAATTCGTTCCAAATAGCGGCGCAGACGGGGTCACCGGCCTTGGCAAGCTTTACGAGCATCGGGATGGACGCATCCTGCCCAAGCGCCGCTTTTGCCTTACTTTGCAGCCAAGACGCGGAGCAAAGCGTTTCAACACAGCCGAATCTGCCGCAGGTGCATTCATCGCCGTGAATATCCATAACCGCATGCCCTGCTTCAACGCCAAGACCGCGCCCTCCGTGAAAGAGATTTCCGCCGAGGATGATCCCCACGCCAATGCCGGTGCCGATCGTAACGAGCATGGAGTTTTTCACCGCGCTTAGTGCGCCTATCCTTGCTTCCGCAAGCGCTGCGGCGTCGGCATCGTTGAGCAGCGCCGTCTTTATATGGAAGCGCTTTTCAACGGTCTCGCGAAAATTCGAGTCATGGAGCGAAAGATTGTATGCGTCGATCACGATGCCTCGCTCGGTATCCACGCTGCCGGGGATGCATACTCCGACGGCGCGGATGCTTTCCATGCCGATCCCGGCTTTTGAACAAAGCTTTTTAGCAAGTTCAAGCATGCTTTGTGCGATGCCGCCCTCGCCGAGCGGCTCAAAAGCGCAGCTGAGCTTGTCCATCACGGCATATTCTTCATTCAAGAGACCGCAAGCGATCTTGGTGCCCCCGATATCAAAGCCGAGGAAGCAGCTTTTGGATCCGAACATCAGCTTATTCCTCCCGAGCCGATCCTGCATCGTTAAGGATGTAGTTTTCTATAAAATACGCCACGCCGTCCTCGGTGCAGGATGGAACGATCAAGTCAGCGGCGGACCTTATGATCTCGCTTGCGTTCGCAACGGCCGCTCCGACGCCGGCATACTCGATCATCTCAAGGTCGAGCGTATTGTCGCCCATGGCGGCGACCTCGCTTCGATCTATGCCGAGCCTGTCAGCGATCCAGGCAAGCGCAGTACCTTTGTTTGCTCCAAGCCTGTTGAATTCAATGAAACCGGGGCTGGATGCGGAAACGCAGACTCTTCCATAAAAATGGCTCTCAAAGATCGGCAGAATACCGTCAACGCGCTCCGGTTCGGTGATGATGAGCACCTTCGGAACATTGTGCCACACCTTATTCGGAAGCTCGCTGTCGAGTTCAAACGGCAGATCGAGCACCGAAACGTATTGATTCACGTATGGATGCGGCTTTGCACAAACAACGCAGTCTCCCTGATAGAGATGCGCATGCAGACCCATTTTGTCGGCCATGGCGATTATCTCTTGAACGTATTCGTTATCGAGCTCGGTCGTAAAAACCGGAAGCCCCGTTTTCGCGTCGTTTATCATCGCTCCGCCGTAGTTCACGACCAGGGTATCCAAATTGAGCTGCTTTACAACTCGGGAAGACCCGAAGAATCCGCGGCCGGTGGCGAGCGTAACGTAAACGCCCGCTTTGCGCGCTGCCGCGATCGCGGCAAGGTTTCTTTCAGAGACCTTGCCTGCTTTATACACGAGCGTATCGTCAATATCGAGAGCAAGAAGCCTTATACTGTTCTTAAGCTTGAATTCTGTTTTCATATTATCCTTCTTATCATTGGTTATTTTGCATGAATCATACATTTTTTCAGCATACTGCCGCTATTCGTTCTTTGCGGAAGCGTTTTCTTCTTCGCCTTCCTGATCGTGAAAATAGGCGTACACGCTTCTTGCGGCGCGGCTGTCCATCCCGGGGACCGAACGAAGCTCGGCTTCGCTTGCGGCGCTTATCGCCTCGATCGTAAGGAATTTCTCATAGAGTGCGCGCCTGCGCTTATCGCCGATGCCCTTGATCTCATCGAGCCGCGAATAGAGCGAAGACTTGGCGCGGATGCTTCTGTGATACGTGATCGCAAAGCGGTGCGCCTCGTCGCGTATTCGCTGCAGAAGCTGCAGTGCGGGGTCGCTCCTTTTAAGAACGAGCGGTTCATCCCTATCGGGAAGGATGATCTCCTCGTTTCGCTCTGCAAGTCCGATGGCGGGAATATGAGTGAGGCCGAAGCTTTCGAGCACCTCGAGCGCAACGTTGAGCTGACCGCGCCCTCCGTCGACTATCAGAAGATCGGGCAGATCGGCGAATTTTTCATCGCCTGCGAGCGTTCGCTCAAACCGCCTCGTCAGATGCTCCCGCATGGCAAGATAGTCGTCGCCGCCGGTGTCCGTTCGTGTTCGGAACCTACGGTACAGGCTCTTATCCGCTTTACCGTCGATGAAAACGACCATCGAGCCCACCGTATCGCGGCCCTGGGTATGCGAGTTATCGAAGCATTCCATCCGGTGGGCGCCTTCCTCAAGCCCGATCGCGGAGCACAGCGCGTTGAGCGCACCCACTCCCCTCTCCCATTCGCGATGGGTCAGCTCTCGGCTTCTTGCAAGCGTTTGAGCGGCGTTCAGCCTCGCAAGCTCGCCCTGCTTGAGCTTCTCTCCGCGCTTTGGAACGTGGATATGAACGCTGTGGGCGCACTGCTCGGATAGGAGCGCTTCTATTGCGGAAGTATCCTCCGGCTCGTCCATAACGACTATTTCGCGCGGCAATTCGCCGGAATCGACGTAGAACTGCAGAAGAAACTGCGAGATAACCTCCGAAAAGGGCTCGTCCGAGGATTCGATCCTGAAGCCTTCTGCGCTGACGACGCTGCCGTTTCTGACAAACAAGCCGTATGCAAGCGTGCCGAGCTCATCACGCGCAAGCGCGAACACGTCGTAGCTTGAATCGCTTGCAAGCGATGCGCTCTGCTTTTCGGAGATGCCCTTTATAGCCCGTATTCTGTCGCGAAGCTGCGCCGCACGCTCGAAATCGAGCTTGTCGGATGCTTCGAGCATCTGCTCGGTAAGCTTTTTTATGTATGCCTTGCCGTTTCCCGAAAACAGCGCGATCACCTCGGCGATAAGCTCGTGGTATTCTTCGCGCGTCACCTTGCCGGAGCAGGGCGCGCAGCATTTGCCGATATGATGCATCAGGCACGGCCGCTCACCGCGAGCGATCATCCTTGAAATATCGTGCTTGCATTGACGGATGGGAAAGTTTTCACGAACGGCGGTTATAGACTCCCGCAGCTCGTAGCTGCTGAGATATGGGCCGAAGTACCTTGCGCCGTCACGTTTGAATCTGCGCACTATCTCAACGCGCGGGAAATCAAGGCGAAGATCGATGCGGATATAGGGAAAATGCTTATCGTCCTTGAGCAGTATGTTGTAGTACGGGCGGTTCTGCTTAATAAGGTTGCATTCAAGGTTCAGCGCCTCGGTCTCGTTTGTAACGATAACGAAATCGAAATCGGCGATATTCGCAACCATAGCCCGCACCTTCTCGGGATGGTTTTTTTGCGAACGGAAATACTGCCGCACGCGGTTCTTGAGATTCACCGCCTTGCCGACATAGATAAGCTCGCCCTTAGCGTCGTACATTTTATAAACGCCGGGTTTGTCGGGGAGCAGCTTGAGTTTTTCCTCTATCCTATCGTTCATCGCCCCTCTATTATAATATTTTTTTTATGAAAAGTGAACCGTTTTCCGAGATTATGCGTTATAATTAATGAAGAAAGGAGTGCGAGCGGCGAAGCCGGCTATGCCTGCTGAGCCGCTCGCCGGCCATTCTGAGAAGATAAAACCTCGCAATAACCACAGAAAAGGAGTGTTTATTATGAAAAAGTCCACCAAACTTATCTCACTCATTCTCGCCTTTATCCTATCCGCGGCCGCGCTTTCCGGCTGCGTCAATACCCCGCCCTCGGGCGATCCCACGCATGAACCGATCTCAAGCCCGACTCAATCCGCTTCCGAACCGACCGCCGTGCCGAATAACAGCACGATCAGGCTTACCGGCATCCGTCCCGCAAACGGCACCGGCGCATATGCGGAAGGTCTCCCCGAGAAGGGCTATATCGACGCATCCAACGCCTTTGCCGCTGCGCTCGTTAACGCGATGGGCGAGAACTGGACCGGAGTGGTCTCCCCCGTTTCCTTCGGCATTCTGCTTGAGATGCTTGCAAACGGTGCGGACGCCGATCAGAGCGTTGCGATCATCAAGGCGATGCTCAGCGAGCTCGGTCTTGATGCTACCAACGAAAACGCCGCCCGACTCATCTCGGTGCTCACCGCCCCCGCCGACACGACTGCAAAGCAGCCCGGCACGCCCTCGAAATTCAATCTGAACAGCGCGATCATCGTCAGCGACAGCGACAGCTTCACCGCAAACTTTGAAAAGACGCTTGCGGATCATTTCAAGGCTTCTATCGGTAACATTGACTTTAACGACACCGAAAAGGCGCTTGCGACCATCAACGGCTGGGTGAACGAGCATACCAACGGACTTATCCCCGAGCTTTTCGATCAGATCTATCCCGATACCGCGATGGTTTTGCTTAACGCCCTGTACTTCAACGGCACCTGGAAGACCCCGTTTGTGACCTTCAGGGGCGATCCGGACACCAGGGGTTCCGAGATCAGCATGTTCAACGGTGTGAACGGCGAACAGCCCATCAGCATGCTTACCGCGACCGCAAATTATCTCTGCGGCGAGTTTGACGGCGACCAGGTTGTGCTCGTTCCCTATGCGGACGAAGAATACTACATGGCCGTGATACTCCCCCGTGACGGCAAAGCACCGAGTGCGGCGCTCGCGGATACCATCGGCAGGTTCTCCGAGTGCGTGAGCGCACCCGCGTATCTGGCGATGCCCGCGATCGAGCTCAGCACGAGCTTCGACGCTATCGGCTCCTCCGTGCTCGATAGGCTTGGCCTTGGCGACATCGCAAACGGCAGCATGCAGTTCCCCGGAATCGTTGAAGAAGGCAGCATCAGGCTCGATCAGTTCGTGCATGCCGCCACCCTCAGAGTTACCGAGAGCGGGACCGAAGCAGGCGCGGCAAGCGGTGCTTCCGGCAGCAAGAGCGCACCCTCCGAACCCGTTTACAGGGTCGTATGCAACCGCCCCTACGCAATGGCGATCGTCCATGCCGAGACCGGCGCAGTGCTCTTCGCCTCCACCGTAAACGAGATCCCCGCAGGCGAATATAAGTAAGCCGCTAAACATATAAGCAGTATTCCAAAGATCAATGCGGAGCCGTCCTTGCGACGGCTCCTTTATTTTGCGGATAACAATGATGTTTATCTTGATGTTATGTATATTTGTACGGAGTGAATGAACTCCGCTTCAAGCGCTGTGCGGCGAAACGAGCATTAGTGCAAAGAATAGGATAACGTAGAATAGAACGATAAATCGTCAAATGCACGGTTGCAAATGCTTGTGCCTGCCAAGATCGACAACTTGGCAATAGCAGCGCAGAATACGATCATCCGGCAAGTTCAGCAGGCGGCTTTGTATGCGTTGAGTTATGTGTTCGGATACGTAAGAGCGGTTCGTTCAGAGGCTTGTTGATACAGGCTTTCGATTGATTTTGTAAGCAAAAGAGCCGGCTCGTGCGCACTGCACAGGCCGACTCTTTCGACTCATTAGACTTATTCGACTTATCGAATGTAAGCTGTACGTTGTTGAATCCGTGAAGCTCAGCCGTCGGAAAGCGGTTTGCCGAGCACCTCGGACCAAATCATGCCCTGAACGATCGCAGGCTTTGCTGCAATAGCTTTTGCAAGCTTATCAGCGCCGGTCGACTGCTTTGCTTGTGAAGAAGAAGAATCGTATGCGGCATCCGCAGTTCTTGAGGCGGCTGCAGCTGCGCTTGCAGCGGCCAACGGTCGATCCAACCTGCTTTCCTCCGTTGCCGATACGCCCTGCTTGCCCGTTGAGCCTTCGATGTTCGCGGGTCTTGCCGGCGGACGGATGGTGCCTTCATGATAGCCGTCATGAAGGCTGCCGCCGGTGCAGTCCTCGCCGGAATGCGGATACACGGGTCTGTCGGCCGGTTTGGCGGCGCTTGTTCCCGAAGGATTCGCTGAGGGCATGCGATCGCTGCGCTCCTGCTGAAGCCTGCGAAGCTGCTCGAGCCGTTCGCGTTGAGCGCTCGTAATAGAACCTGTGTACGAGCCGGCAGCGGCAGGCCTCTGCGAAGGAGCAGAGCGCTGCATGGGCCTGATCGTTCCGGAAGGATCATTCGCGCCGGACGAACCGCCGCTTTGCTGAGAGTTCTTCGCCGCTCTGATGATAGAGGAAACGAC
This sequence comes from Clostridia bacterium, assembly GCA_017523925.1. Lineage (GTDB taxonomy): Bacteria > Bacillota > Clostridia > Christensenellales > CAG-138 > PeH17. The sequence continues at coordinate 37,554 of JAFWVQ010000020.1, read as the reverse complement.
GGAAACGATCACGAACAATACGATAATGCCTTCAAAACCTCCCAAAGGCGGCACCCCCTTTCAAACAAATACTGTGATGCAGATGGCATTACTTGTTGTCAGGGTCTGCGCCGGTGGTCTTGCCGATGGACTCGCGCATCTCGGTGTCGGCCATCATATTCTTCATGCGATAATAGTCCATGATGCCGAGATTGCCGTTTCTGAAGGCCTCCGCCATTGCAAGAGGAACCTGAGCCTCGGCTTCGATAACGCGGGCGCGCATGCCCTGGACCTCGGCCTTGTTTTCCTGCTCCTGAGCAACTGCCATTGCACGGCGCTCCTCGGCCTTCGCCTGTGCGATGCGCTTATCGGCCTCGGCCTGGTCGATCTGCAGCTTAGCGCCAACGTTCACGCCGACGTCGACGTCCGCAATATCGATGGAGAGGATTTCAAACGCGGTGCCACTGTCAAGGCCCTTGCCGAGAACGGTCTGGGAGATGGAATCGGGGTTCTCGAGCACGTCCTTGTGGCTCTGAGAGGAACCGATGGTGGTAACGATACCTTCGCCGACACGGGCGATGATGGTCTCCTCGCCTGCACCGCCGACGAGACGATCAACATTCACGCGAACGGTGACCTTCGCCTTGGCGCGAAGCTCGATACCGTCCTTAGCGATAGCGGCAATGATAGGAGTTTCGATTACTTTGGGGCTGACGCTCATCTGAACTGCGGTCAGAACGTCGCGGCCCGCAAGATCGATGGCGCTGGAGCTTTCGAAATCGAGCGGGATCCCCGCGCGCTGAGCGGCGATGAGAGCGTTTACAACGCGGTCGAGATTACCGCCCGCCATGTAGTGCGCTTCCATCTTGTTTACGTTGAGGTCGAGACCCGCCTTGGTAGCCTTGATGAGGGGCTCGAGGATCTTATGCGGGTTGACCTTGCGGATACGCATACCTATAAGCTGGAAAAGACCTACCTTTACGCCGGAGGCCTTGGCCTTGATGGCAAGTCCAACGGGGACGAAGGTGAAGAAAAAGATCAGGAAGATGATCGCTGCAATGATGATTCCGATGATTACGACTGGTTCTGGCATGGTTTTTCCTTTCCGAAAAATGTTCTTTGTTTTAATTGAGTTTTTATTCTGAACCTCCAAAGAGGGCATGGACGCATGAGTATGCGGCGTTCAATGCGCCCCTCGGAAGATCATAACCAATAGGTACATGAAGGCGATGAAGGCGGGAACGCCGATCAGAATGAAGATCCAATCCCGCCTGCGCTGCTTCTTGAGCTCGGCTTCGTCGATATCGCTGTTATACGCATTCTCGGCAGCCGCGTCGATATCGCATCTGTTGTAGAAGCTGCTTTTAAACAAGCCTTCCCGCTTCGGAGCGGATTCCGCGCCTTTTGCTTCATCGGGCGCATCGGTTTTGATTTGACCGCGAACAGGCTTGTGGATCGGCTTTTTTGTCATGACTTTGATTTTTTGATGACGCTGATACGGATACCCTGAACAGCGGATACCTTGACGGTCTCACCCTTCTCGATAAACTCGCCCTCGGCAAGCACGTCGAGCCTCTTGCCATCGATCATGGCGATACCGGAGGGGCGAAGAGCGGTCAGAGTTACACCCTCCTTGCCGATAACCTCGGCGGGATCGAGGGTGGAGATGTCGGTCGAACCGCTCGTGATGCTGTCGTTTAAAACGAGCTTTGAATTTCGCCGTCCCTTTCCGAAAACGACCTTAAACACGATCAGCGCGGCCAAGCACAGGATCAGCACAACGATCGCAAGCGAGAACATTGCCGCTCCGAAGCTCCTGGAGCTTACGATCAGACCCGCAACTACTGCGGCGCCGCCGGATATACCCGCGATGCCGAAGCCGGGGATAACCATTTCAACGACTATGAGCGCAATGCCGACGAGCAGAAGAATAATGCCGCCGACGTTGAGCCCCTGCGCCCATTCGGAGAAGAAGTTCGCTTCGCTAGTGACGGAGGCTGCCTGAGCAAGATTGAATAAAAGCATTTCTAACACCTCTGTTATTCGGGATAACTCCCGTTTTGTTATATTATACATTGTGCCGCATACTTATTCAATGGATTTTTCGGTACGGATAATGGCATAATTATGACAAAGTTGACATAGGGTTGAGCATGAAAAGATCGTCATCACAAATTACAATAAGGATCCTTGCATTTGCCGTGCTGCTGGCCGCGGCTGCTTCGTGCTTTTTGCCGAAGGGAACGAACTCGCGGGCGGTCCAGGACGCATATTCGCTCGACCTTACGCCGAATATCACCAAGGGGCTCGATCTAATCGGAGTTGCCGGGCATGTGCAGGATAAAGGATCAAACCCAGACAATAGCGATGGCAGAGTGCATATAGGCGTTTTCGGCGGAGAGGAGCTGATGAAGATGACGCTGAGGGATTATCTGATCGGCGTCACCGCTGCCGAAATGCCGGCTGGATACGGCATCGAGGCGCTGAAGGCGCAGGCGGTCGCCGCGCGGACCTTCACGCTCAAGCATATGACAGGTGAGCTGAAATGCAAAAGCGGGCACACCGTTTGCACGGATCACAGATGCTGCCAGGCGTACATAAGCATTGAGCGAATGAAGAAGAATTGGGGCGAGGGATTCATGGAAAAGTATAATAAAATATGCGAGGCGGTGGACGGCACTTCGGGGCTTGTGTTGACGAGCGAAGGCGAGCTTGTGACCGCGCTTTATCATTCTTCCTCTGGCGGAAAAACTGAAAATTGTGAGGCGGTGTTCGCTGTGGCGCTTCCCTACCTCGTTTCGGTTGAAAGCGGCGGAGAGGAGGCTTCGCCGGAGTTTCAAACAACGGTCTGCCTCTCAAATAAAGAGTTTGCAGAGAAGATAAACACCGCTTTTCCGGACGCGATGATGGTGGAGCCGGCAAAGGATGTGGAGGTGTGGCAGCGCACCGACAGCGGCCGCATAGCGCTGATCCGCCTCGGCGGAACGGTCGTGAGCGGGCAGCAGCTTCGAAATGCGCTGGAGCTGAAAAGCACGAATGTTGAGTTTGAATTTGAAGATGGCGAGGTGCGCATATCCTGCCTCGGCTTCGGGCATGGCGTTGGTATGAGCCAGGTCGGTGCAAACGCAATGGCCGGGGAGGGAGCGGACTATGAGACGATACTCAAGCATTACTATACCGGCGTGAAGATCGAGCATTATAAATATGAGACGGATCTGCTTGCGATCTTATCGGCAACGGACGCAGAAAAAAAGAACCCCGGGGATGAAGCCCGAGGATGAATAATGCTATAGCTTGATGTCGCATTCCATGCTCATTACTGCGGTGCCTCCGATGCGTATCAGAACGCTATTCCCGTTTTCTATCAGCATGCTCAGCACCTTCGACGGCCTATGCATATGCTCGCCCTGTATAAAACTGTTCTCTTGTCCGGCGGTGATCTGCCCTTTAAGATGCAGATAATAGGTCAGCGCTCCGTTTGCAGTGCCGGTGGCGCATTCCTCCGGTATGCCGTAAAGCGGAGCGAAATTGCTGCAGTAGGCGGTGCAGCTCTCGTCGCCCGGCGCAAACATATGCACGCCGACGCATCCAAGCTTATATGAAAGAGCGGAAACGCGCGAAGTATCCTGAACGGCTGAAAGCAGTAATTCTCTGCTGCGAACGGGCATAATGATATCCGAGAGCCCGGTGGTAATTATCTGCGGCAAACAGCCCTCGATACCGTCCGAAACGGAGAGAGCGAAAGCGGAGTACAGCTCGGATATCTCAGCCGCGTCGAGCTCCTTTACGAGCCTCGGCTGCGCCATATCCATCCAGATACGCCTATCGTTCACGGTGATGTTCAGCCTGCCGGCCGCAGTGTCTGCTAAATACCCGCCATCGCCGATCAGCTCGAGCTTGCGAAGCAAAGCAAAGCTCGCCACGGTTGCATGACCGCAGAGCTCTACCTCCCCGGCAGGAGTAAAATAGCGTATCCTTATTGAGTTGCCGCCTCGATCGAAGGGCTGAATAAAAGCTGTTTCGGAATGCTTGAATTCGGCCGCGATCTTGAGCATGGTTTCATCGGAAAGCTCTCTGTCAACAAGCACGACCCCCGCCTGATTGCCCGAAAACAAGTTTTCGGAGAATGCGTCCATCACGAAGGCCTTCATGCTTAGATCCTGCCCTTCTCTTTCAAGATTTCCTCAACAAGTGATACGCATTCAAAGACCAAGCCGTCACAGAAGGGCTTCTTCGCACCTCCGGATTCCTCATTTATTTGAAGCAGCTCCGAGCAGTTCAAGCAGCCGGAATGCTTCGAAAGAAATCTTTCATGATAGGCTTCGACGGTTTGGGCGTCGTCCGCTTCAAACAGACCAAGCGCCATCAGTCCGCCGGTTACAGCGCCGCAGACCGAACCGCGCTTCATACCTCCGCCGAAATTGGCGGCGATCCGCCTTGCGGTCTCGGGGTCGATCCCCGCCTCAATTGCAAACGGGATCAGGACCGATTGCGCGCAGTTATAATGCGGGATCTCGATCGCGCGAAGCTCCGCGCTCTTATCAAATAGTTTACTCATACTGTTGACCTCCTAATTAGTATAAAAGCCGATCTCGTGCACGAAGGATCAAAGCGAACGAAGCAGCTTTTCGCTCATGCTTTCCGCAAGCGCCGCAGCAAAGCGCACGGTTGAATCGAAATCATCGAGCTTTGCGATGCCGTTTGAAGAATGGATATAGCGCACGGGAACGCCCACAACGATGACCGGTATTCCCTTATCTGCAAGATTGATCACCGCGCCGTTGTTCCCTCCCCCCTCGCGCACCGCGCACTGGATCGGGATACTTGCGCTCTGCGCCACGTCGCAGGCATGACGCATATAGCGAGGATTGCATATGATCGAACGATCCATATAGCGAAGCATTGCGCCTTTGCCGAGTACGGTTTGTGTGAGCCAGGGCTCGGTGAAGGTGTCGTCCGCAGGTGCGCCCTCGAAGCATAGCGCGATATCGGGCTTGACTCGATTTACTGCGACCTGTGCGCCGCGTTCGCCGACCTCTTCCTGCGAGGAAAACACGCCCACAACATCGAAGGGCAGCTCCTTCCCCTTCAAAGCACGAAGGGTCTGCACGAGCGCCGCGCAGCCGATGCGGCAGTCGAACGCCTTCCCGAACAGCAGGCCATGCGCCTCGTTAAATTCGAAATCAACGGCGGGGACGATGGGCTCGCCGACACCGATATGGAATACGCTCTCGGCCTCCTCCTTGGAAGCAGCGCCGATATCTATGCTCAGGTCGGTCACCTCGAAGCTTGCGCCGGCCTTCTCTGAAGCGCTCATGAAATGCACAGGCTTTGCAGCCACTATTCCGGGAACTAATTCGCCGGTCCGACTGCGAACGAGCACCTTGCTCGAGGGAAGCGCGGACTTGCCCCAACCGCCGAGCAGGAGGAAGCGTATCGTGCCGTTCGGACGAACAGCCTGAACTATTGCGCCGACCTCGTCGCTGTGCGCGTCGAGCATAAGAACGGGCTTGTCGCCGGTGTTTTCGTTTCTGTAAACGTACAGATTGCGGAGCGAGTCCTCCTCCAGTCTTCCAAGATCAGCGCAATGCTTTTTGAGAACGCTTACGACTTCATCCTCGAAGCCGGATGGACCGAAGGCGGTTGAAAGCTCGGATATAAGAGCGATGCGATCAGTATTATTCATGCTTTTCTCCTCAATATGCGGATCGAATTCAATAATCAAATACGTGCAGCCCAAGCTTTTCGGAGATATGCTCCATCGCCTTGACTGCGGCGATGCTGTTTCCGAACGGATCGAGCGATGGACCGTAAAGACCTATTCCCATGCCGGGAGCCGCGCAAACAAGGCCGCCTCCAACGCCGCTCTTTGCGGGAACGCCGACACGAACGCCGAATTCGCCGGAAAAATCGTACATTCCGCAGGTGAACATCAGGCTTTTGATAGTTCGCACATGCTCGCTGTCTATGAGTCGTTTACCGCTCAGCGGATCGGTACCGCCGTTTGATATGATCAGTCCGAGGGAAGCGAGTGAGCGCGCCGAGACCGAGAGAGAGCACATTTTGAAGTACAGATCGAGAGTCTTTTGTGGCTCGCTCATAAGAACGCCCTTGCTTTTCAGAAGATACACTATCGCGCGGTTGCGGTCCCCGGATTCGAACTCGCTCTTATAAACGGCCTCATCGAGCGTTATCCCCTCATCGCAGCAAAGCTCCCTTGAAAAGCTCAAAAGGTCCTCAAAGCTCAGGATATCCGCAAGCAGGCTGATGGTTTGGATCGCGCCGGCGTTGATCATTGGATTGAACGGCAGGTTGCTGCGCGTATCAAGCTTTAGGATCGAATTGAACGCATCCCCCGAAGGCTCCATCATAACGTGATCGAAGGTGCCTCTAAAGCCCCTGTACTTCAACGAAGCAGCAAGGATGATGACCTTTGAAACGGACTGAATGGAGAACCGAGTTTCAAAATCGCCGAATGAAAGACTGCCTCCGTTTTCATGCATCATGTAGAGCCCGAATGCGCTCGCGTCAGCCTTGGCGAGCTCGGGGATGTAGGCTGCAACGGTCCCCTTGGCGGTCGAAGCCCTGCCGATATAATAGGCTTCGCTGAAAACGCGCTCGATCTTGGTGTCGATCGCGATCTGTTCTTTTTCGATCGGTCTATCGAAATCATTCTCCATTTTAATAGCACCTCGTAGGTTTGCGGATTTGCCGAGGAAGGCGCAGCTGTTTGCACTCTGCCCCGTATCCATTATATTATAATAAACGGCTGTGAATATTTCAATGGACAAGAACCGAATTTTTCAAGGATTTCAAAACGAATTCGTATAATACTGCGATTTTCGAATCGAGATATATTTGGCTCGAGTCGATTATTAGGTTGACAATCATAACGTTATTGAGTATAATTGATAAACGATCTTAAAGCTTTTGCGCCTATAATGGACGCAAGCAAGATCATCAAAAGCAAGTGCGTTCAATGCCGGTATGCACCATTAGCTCAGTAGGATAGAGCGTCCGCCTCCTAAGCGGAAGGCCACTGGTTCGAATCCAGTATGGTGTGCCAGATAACCCTGAAAAGAATTGAACTTTTCAGGGTTTTTGTTTGTTTTAAGAATTGTATTTCACCATTTTACTCATAACTCAATCAAACAGCGGAGGCTCCGCCTTATAATGCGGCGTAAATGATTTTGCGGAAAATGCTGAATCTTATGCTTTGTTATGGTATAATAACGGCAGAGGACGCAAAAAGGATGATCCAAAGGCAAATACTTAAGTTGTGCTTTTTGTTTTTATAGGGAGGATTAACCGTGATCTATTTTATTGCCGATACACATTTCGGGCATGAAAATATAATTAAGTCCTGCGGCAGACCGTTTACTTGCGCTAATGAGATGAATGAGGCGCTCATATCCAACTGGAATGAGCGGGTAAAATTAACCGACTCCGTTTACGTCATCGGCGACATGTTCTTCCGCTGCCGAGAGCCCGAGAGCATACTGAAAAGGCTTCGCGGAAAGAAGCATCTTATAGTTGGCAATCATGATGCCGATTGGATGAAAAAGGTGGATATGAACAAATACTTCAGATCCGTAAATCCAATGATTGAAATGTCGGACGGAGCTCACGCCATAACGCTTTGCCACTATCCTCTGCTTTCTTGGAATCATGAGAAGCGCTCGTTTATGATCCACGGGCATATCCACAACACTACCGATTTGGATTTCTGGCCACTTCTTGTGTCGCGTGAAAACGTACTCAATGCGGGAGTGGATATAAACGGTTTTAGGCCGGTAACGTTTAATGAACTTATGGCAAACAATGTGGAGTTCAAACTTAAAAATAATTCTTCTGATCATGCAACAGAGAATTCTTTGAAGCCGGAGGAATAAAATGCGAAAAGAATACTCGCTCAGAATATTTAACAGAAACTGCGACATTTGCGCTCAAAAGCGGAACATTCGTGGCTTCTTGCTGAAATAATAAGTGAAAAAGATAAGGTTAGAGAAAAACTGCAATTGAACGGTTAATGAGATAGCAGTATAATCATCTTGATAATGATCGAGGAGGAAAAAACAATGTTTAGAGAAATGCTAAGAAAAAAGCAGCAGCTTTCGAATGAGGAGTGCATCCGCATTCTGAAGGAAGAAAAACGCGGCGTTCTGTCGGTGCTCGGTGATGACGGGTATCCTTACGGGATGCCGATGAATCATTATTACTGCGAGGATGACTGCAAGCTCTATTTCCACGGCGGGAAACGCGGCCATAAGATCGATGCGATGAAGGAACACGACAAGGTTTCTTTCTGCGTGTATGATAAGGGCTTTGTTCGCGATGGCGAATGGGCTTTGAATATCAGCTCGGTCATCGTTTTCGGCAGAGTCGAGTTCATCGAGGACAAAGAAACCGTTTATCGCATCTCCGCCGAGCTAAGCCACAAGTTCACACACGATGAAGCCTATATCGAGCATGAGCTCGAGCGCTCCGGACCGGCTACGCTGCTCTTTGCGATAAATCCCGAGCATATTAGCGGAAAGCTCGTGAATGAAGCGTAACGGCAAACATTTTATACGGTTTGCTTTTTCCGAGGATCGAGCATTATGACAGTGCTGCTCAAAAGTTAATATAAAGGACCGAGCCGCTGCCCGGTCCTTTTGGCAATTGAAAATAGCTTATCGGTTCATTCTCCAAGCGAATCGCCGATCCACGACAGCAATTCTTCATTAGTGACGCTCAAAGCAAATCGTTTGCCCTGCAGCCAGTTTCCGCTGCCCGCAAGCGCGGCAAGCTCATCGTCGCTTGCGCCGATGTCGCTCGAGCCGGAGGTGCAGAACGGGATCACGGTTATGCCGGTAAGATCATTCGCTTCAACGAATGTATTCAGGATGCGCGGCGCTTTCCCCCACCAGATCGGATAACCGAGAAAAATGGCGGAATAACCCTCGAGCGAGATCTCTTCGGCGATTGCCGGTCTTGCGCTCGGATCGTTCTGCTCGGCGGAGGCGCGTGTGCTGGGGTCGTGATAATTAAGGTCCTCCGCGGTGTACGGCTGCGCGGGAACTATCTCAGCAATGTCCGCTTTCTCAAGCTTCGCTATCCTATCCGCAAGCAGCTTTGTGTTGCCTGTGGCCGAAAAATACAGCACGAGCACGCCGCTTTTGTGGGTCGGAGGTTCGGAAGCTTCTGTCGGCGGCTCGCTTTCAGTCGGCGTCGGCGGCTCTGTTTCCGGTGCCTGAGCGCTCTGCGCCGGCTGTACGCTCTTGGTTGGAGCGGCGGTAATGGGTGCAGATGTAATGGGGGCGGAGGTCACGCTCGGAGCAGCCGTGTTTTCCTCGATCTGAGTTGCGGGCTGCTCTGCGCATGAGCTCATCATAAGCGCAAGCATCAGAACCGCAATGATAATCGAAATTATCCTTTTCATTTGATCACACAGTTTAGAACTGCTCGACCCAGTTTTTAAGCTCGTCAGCCGACGCTGAGGGCGAGAATCTGCGTCCCTCAAGCACTTTGGCACCCTTTGCAAGCGCCTGCATATTGGCGGCCGAGTCGCCGATACCGCTTCCGCCTGAGGTGCAGAACGGAACGACCGTTTTTCCGGTTAGATCGCAGCTTTCAATAAAGGTGTCGATTATGGACGGCTCACGGTACCACCAAACAGGGAAGCCGACGAGGATCGTATCGTATGCGGAAGCGTCGATCGTATCTGCGATCTCCGGGCGGCAGGCGCGATTCTGCATCTCTAAAGTGCTGCGGCTCTTTTTGTTCGTCCAATCAAGGTCGGCCCTTGTGTAGGGCTGCTTGGGAACTATCTCGAACAAGTCCGCGCCGACGGCTTCGGCCATCCTGCTTGCAAGCTTGGCGGTTACGCCGCTTGCCGAGAAAAAAGCAACGAGTATTCTTTTCATTTTTGCTCCTTAACGGTTCCTTTATTATTTCAGCTTGAACCCATCCTTGAACGCATCGCCGACGCGGCCGCAGACCTTGTAATACCCGTGGGTGTAGGGATCGAAGGCGATCGCTTCAAGAGAGCCGACGTCTACCTTGCCGTCCTTCATATTCGCTTCTTCGACAGAAGTGCGCAGAACCTTTCCGATCACGCCGAGACCGGTCGCATCGCTCTGATACTCGACAAACTCGCATTCAAGCGCTATCGGCAGCTCGTTGATAACGGGCGCATCAACAAGAGATGACTTTTCAAAACTCATGCCGGACTTTTTGAATTTATCGGGTTCGTTTTTCGCGCTGATCACGCCGAACCAATCCGCCTCCACAACGTGCTTTGCATCGGCAATATGCACAACGAAGCCTTTGCGCGACTTGATGTTCTGCACGGTTTTGTGCGTTTCGGTAAGATTAAGGGCGACCATATCGCGGGAGAGCATAGTTCCCCAGGCTGCGTTCATAACGTCCACGCTGCCGTCCTCATTGAAGGTGGAAACGAGCAATACGGGCATGGGGAAAATTGCTTCGGTGGTTTTGATCTCGATCTTCATTGTTTTTTCCTCCTTAAAGGCTTTCTTTGATTATTTTAACAACTTCTTCGCGTTCAAGCTTCTTATAGCCGCCGTCGAAGATAAAGGTCGCATCCGCGATAGCCTCGATCATATCGGGCGTTACGCCAAGCTCGGTAAGGTTCATCGCAACGCCGATCGTTTTCATCCAGCTTTCCATGGCGGAAAGGCCTTCTTCGGCGATCTGCCTGTCGGTTTTGCCCGCTCCACCAACACCCCAAACCTCGGTGGCGAACCTCTTGAATTTAGCTAAACCGTAGGGCATGATGTGGCGGTAATAGGGAAGCGAGACCGCCGAAAGCGTCATGCCGTGAGTGGCGTCGGTGTAGCCGCCTGCCGCCTGTCCGAGCATATGTACCATCCAATCGGTGGCTTTTCCGCAGGCGATAAGCGTGTTAAGCGCCCAGGTAGCCGCCCACATGATGTTTGAGCGCGCCTCATAATCCTCGGGATCTTCGATCGCCACAAGGGAGTTGCGGATGACGGATTTCATCAGCCCCTCCGCAATGTAATCGCTCACGTTGTCATCCTCGCCAGAAAAATACTGCTCGCAGATATGATTGAAGATATCGTATATACCGGCGACCATCTGGCGCTTGGGCAGGCTCATCGTAAAGCGCGGATTGAGTATGGAGAACTTCGGCATTACCTCGTCGCCGAAAACGTGGCCGATCTTCTGATGGGTCTCGTGGTTGGTGATGACGGAGCCGCCGTTCATCTCGGAGCCGGTGCCAGCCATAGTCAGCACGCATCCGACGGGTACTATCTCGCAGGTCGGCTCATCGAACCTGATGAAGTACTTATCCCACGGATCCTCATCGCAGTGAACGGACACGGATACCGCCTTTGCATAGTCGCAGCAGGAGCCGCCGCCGACGGCGAGAAGCAGGTCGGCATTATGCTCGCGCGCGATCTTCACGCCCTCGCGGAGCTTTTCCGCAGTGGGGTTGGGCATAACTCCGGCATCCTCGGCGATATTCTTACCGCATTCCTTCAAAATGGCAATAACGCTGTCGTAGATGCCGTTCTTTTTGATCGAACCGCCGCCATAGATGAGCACGACGTTCTTGCCGAAGTTATTGAGCTCATCCTTCAAAAAGCTCAGCGAATCCTCGCCGAAATAGAGTTTGGTTGCGTTCTTGTAGCTGAAGTTTCCAAGCATGGTTATTTCCTCCGATAAATTATTATTGTTTTATTATTCTTTGCAGACCGTCGAGCGCAAGCTCGTGCAGGCTTTTTGCATCATACCGAACGCCTGCTTTGGTCATCGCTTCGAGCTGTTTTGCGGTCGCGTGCGCATAAGGATACACTCCGTGCATGAATTCGAGCGAGGAAAGCAACATCCGCCTGCGTTCATCCTCTGTCAATGCAGGAAACGCAGCTTTGATTATCGCATCGAAAATCGAGACGCTTCTGCCGTAGGCCTGTTTGAAGGAAACGAGGCGCTCAATGCGGCTGTTATCCTCCATGTCGTATAGGTTCATGGCAAGGAGCTTGAGCATCAGCTCGCGCTTATCGAGCGTTTCGGCGATCCGTGCGGGTATCAGCGACGGCTCGGGAAGCGAACTTAACACGGCTTCGAGATCGTCGCCCCACAACAGATACTCCCGCTCGAAGAGCGCAAGGAAAATTTCCTCTTTCGTCTGGAAATAGTTGTAGATGGACGGACGGGAAAAGGAGGTTTCGGCGCCGATCTCCTTGATGGTAACCTCCTTGAAGCTCATGCGGGCATACAGTCTCTCGCAGGCGTTCAGTATTTCCTCCGTCCGCATCTGAGCGGATCCTCTTACGGTCATATAGTCTGTCCTCCGCGGGGTTTGTGCTGACTCTGTGTCAACAAACTCATTATAACACCTTGCTGACACGAAGTCAACAGCGTATCCTGTCAAATTTTGTTTTTTCTTTGGTGCGTTTCAGCGGAAGCGCGCCGGTGCTTTTTCGGATGATGCTATCTCTTGTTGTTTAAGCTCGTGCGATTTGATATAATCAATACATAAGCAAAGCTTGTATGCAGTTTGAAAGGAGCATGAAAACTTATATGAATAACTGGATCGCATCGCATTTTGACGAGCAGCTCGAGCTGCTGAAAGCGCTTGCCTTTATACCCGCGCCATCCGGCGATGAGGACAGGCGCGTTGAGTTCATAACCGAATGGCTTCTCGCTCGTGGATTTGAGTGCCGCGTGGACGAGGCAAAGAACGTTATAATACCCTTCTTCGATGAAGCGGATGATCGCATCACCTGCTACACCGCGCATACGGATATTGTGTTTCCCGATACCGAGCCTCTTCCGGTTCGTTCGGAGGGCAGCAGGCTTTATGCGCCGGGCGTCGGAGACGATACCGCAAACGTTGTGGCAATTCTGATGATGCTCGAGTACATACGCGAAAAGGGGCTCAAACCCAGATCGCCCGTCATGTTCGTGCTAAATTCCTGTGAGGAGGGGCTTGGAAACCTTAAAGGGATACGGCAGATAATGAAGGATCACTCGGGGAGGATAGAGCAGGTCGTTTCGTTTGACTGCAATTTGAGCAGCGGCATCTGCGCTAAAGCTGTCGGCTCGGAGCGCTGGCGCGTTACGGCGCGCACGGTCGGCGGACATTCGTTCGGCGCATTCGGCAATCCAAACGCCATCCATCATATGGCGAAGCTTGTTGCAAGGCTGTACGAGCATGTGCTTCCGCACCGCGAGGGCTCGATAACCACTTATAACGTTGGAACGATCTCGGGCGGAACGAGCGTGAACACGATCGCGCAAAGCTGCGAGCTGCTGTATGAATACCGCTCGAATGATGGCGCATCGCTCGCATATATGCGCGAAAGCTTAAATAGATTGCTTTCACAGGCGAATTGCAGCGAGGCGCAGTTCGATGTGGAGCTGATAGGCGAGCGTCCCTGCGGCGGTGAAGTGGATGAAGCGGCCTTTGCCGCTCTGATCTCGCGCTGTTCGGACGCGATATGCGCCGTGACCGGCGAAACGCCGCAGCTTTACATGGCGTCGACCGACGCAAACATACCGCTTTCGCTCGGAGTGCCCGCCGTGACCTTCGGGCTGTTAAACGGCGGCGGTGCGCATACTCGGGAGGAGTGGCTCGATATCCCTTCGCTGAAGGTCGGGCTCGAGGTCGGCCTTCGTCTTGTGATCGGCGGGCATTTTGAATAAGGCGGGACGATCCGGTCTATGCTCTCTCCCGCCTTCAAGCTTGGTATTGGATGCGTCTGAATGTCAAAACCTGTCCGAAATTGTTGACAGTTTGACGGCAATACTTTATAATGTATTAGTGGCGCTCTATGCGCCGCGATGCCCGACCATGGATGACGCATTCATCCTTTAGGAGTTATCGAAATTGGACGAAAAGAAAAGCGGAGTTACGGAATCACCGCGCAGGCAGAAGCTGCGCAAGTATATCAAGCGAACCGCGGTCGTGCTCGGCGGCGCCGTGGCTGTTTCCATGATCGCTACCGAGGTCGTTTTTCTTGTGATGTTCGGGCGCTCGAAGCCGCGCGTGTCAGAGCCCTTCCCCCTTGAGAGTTGGGCGAAAAACAGAGGGCTTTCATGGAGCGAGATCGAGTTTGAGCTCGACGGAAACACGCTGTGCGGCTATCATATCTCCTGCTCGGAGCCCAAGGCTCTGGTGCTTATAGCGCACGGAATGTACGGCTCCTCGGACGGTTATGAGCCGGTGGTTCGTTTTTTAGCCGAGCGCGGCTATGCTGTGCTGATATTCGACGGCACGGCAGTCGGCCGAAGCGGCGGCGAGCGCGTTATCGGCATTCAGCAGGCGCGCTACGATCTTCGCGCGGCGGTCGGGTTCGTTAAGGCAAACGGTCTTTCAAACGGTATCCCGCTCATCCTCTTCGGACACAGCGCGGGTGCTTATGCTTCGGCAGTCGAGGGCGACCGCTCCGGCGCTGATGCGGTGATCTGCGTATCCGCTTTTGATAAGCCGGTCGACACCATGCGCTTCTGGGCGCATAACTATGCTTCTATTTTCGGAGATATCCACGCCCCCTTCCTGATCGCGCACGAATATGCTTCGCTCGGTTTGGAGGCCAACTCCTCTGCCGCGCGCAGCATACAAAAGTCGTCGATACCATCGTTTATCGTGCATGGCGCGAACGACGACACAATACCATTGGAGATAAGCCTCTATGAGACGCTTGAAGGCTCTGAGATATCCTCGGGCATCAGCTTCTACTTGGAGGAAAACAGCGAGCACGCAGGGCACGGCTCCATTCTTTTTACCGAGGAGGGGGCGCTCAATACTCCGCTGATGGAAGCTGTTGATAGATTTTTACAGCCGCTGTTTTCGGGCGAATGATCCCGCGCGGCATATCATTAAGCTGAATGGAGAGTTCATTTGTGGCAAACAGGTCCGACAGCGCACTGCGCGATATAGACGGTTACGTTGCTTCAAAGCTGAATAGGTTTTCAAACACCGAAAAGAACTTCGGCAGTCTTTTCGACTTCATGTTTTCCGAGAAGGAAAACATCATGTTCGAAAAGAGCGAGGGTTACCGCATAGTTGAAACTACCTACGGAGAATGCCGCGAAAGCATATTGAAAAGAAGCGCGCTGCTTGGCTCGATCGCTGAAAGTTTCGGTATTTCGCGCGGCGCCGCCGTTGGGATCTATCTTGGAAACAGCCGCGAGTGGATCGAGGTTTTCTGGTCCGTTCTTGCTTGCGGCTTCCGCCCTTTTTTGATGAATCAAAGGCTTGACAAAGCTACGCTCTCAGGAGCCGCCGTTGAATGCGGAGCCGAATTGATCATTGCCGAAACCGATGAACTCGATCTCGGCATCCCGCTCAAGGTGATAGGTCTTAACGAAATAGACCCTGCAGGCAAAGCGCTTATGGATCGCGTCGGTTCGGAGCTGCCATCGGACGGCTTTGCGGACGAGGTGCTGATAATGTCCTCCGGTACCGGCGAGCACGTAAAGCTCGCCGCCTACACCGCCGAGAATTTCTACTGGATGATCAGCGACAGTCTTTCGATAATCAGGGAATGCCCCGCGATGAAGAAACATTATAAGGGCAGGCTCAAGCAGCTCGCTTTTCTTCCGTTCAGCCACATATTCGGCCTTGTTTCGGTCTATATCTGGTTCGCGTTCTTTTCACGTAGCTTTGTTCTTCTCAATTCGCTTGACAAGGACACCGTTCTCAACACGATCCGCAGACACGAGGTAACGCATATTTTTGCGGTCCCGCTCTTTTGGAACAAGGTTTATTCCGAGGCCTTGAGCGGGATACATAAGCTTGGCGATAAGACCAAAAAGCGCTTCAACAGAGCAATGGCGATTTACAGGAAGATAGCGGATATCCCATGCATCGGACCGCTGTTTTCCAAGGTCGCATTCAAAAGGGTGCGCAGCAGCATGTTCGGGAGCAGCATTTGCTTCATGATAAGCGGCGGCAGCGAGATAAGCGACGAAGTGCTTGGCTTTTTCAACGCGATCGGGTATAGGCTTGCAAACGGCTACGGAATGACCGAGATCGGCATAACTTCTTTTGAAACCGAGAAGAAATACAGCCTGCTTTCGAGCGGTTCGGTAGGCAAGCCGTTCGCATCATGCGAATACAGGATCGAAAACGGCAGGCTTTTCGTGCGCTCAAGATCGGCGGCTTCAAGGGTCACGGAGGGCGGAAACATCATCGCACGCGGCGGCGATTGGTACGACACCGGCGATCTTGCCGAGTGCAAAAACGGTCGATACCACATCCTCGGCCGCTCCGACGACGTGGTCATCTCCCCCACCGGTGAGAACCTCAATCCCTGCCTTATCGAGGATAAGTTCCTTGTGGACGGCGTGCGCGAATGCTGCCTTGTTGCGCTCAAGGGTAATGGCGATGGCGGTGACGTGCGGCCAACGCTCGTGCTTTCGCTCAAGCCCTTCGTAGGCGCCGACGGCTCAGGGCGGATATATGAAGAAGTTAAAGCGCGCCTTTCTCAAAACGGGCTTGAGGATCTGATCACGCGCATATTGATCGTTCGCGAACCGCTGATGAATGAAAACGAGTTCAAGCTAAATCGCAGAAGGATCGCCGAACTGATCAACCGCGGAGAGCTGACCGCTTATGAAGGCACGCAGGCAAGATCGAGCGCCGCAGGCGCGGGAAGCGAGCTTTTGAGCCGCGTTATGCAGCTGTTTGCAGACGCGCTCGGCAAGGAGCTTTCCGAGATATCCCCCGAGTCGGACTTTTTTCTCGATCTCGGCGGAAGCAGTCTTGACTTCTTCGGCGTTGTTTCAAAGATTCGGCACGACTATGATATAGCGTTTCCCGTGGACTCCGGGCGCAGCCTGAGCACGCCCTCCGAGATCGCGGCTTTTATGACGGAAACGCTGAACGGCGGCAGACAATGATACGGTTTATGAATGCTTTTGTTAAGCTCACGGGTTGGCCCGCGCAGCTTATCGTGTTCCGCACCAAGTACTATTACGAGGATAAGTCCGTGCAGTCGCGCCGCATAAAGGGACCGGCGATAATAGTGAGCAACCATACCGCCGTTTATGATTATGCCTGTATGCTCTTTGTGTTTTTTACAAGGACGCTGCGCTATCAGATGGCCGAGCTGTTGTTTGAAAAGAAGCTGCTCGGACCCTTTTTGAAGCTGCTCGGCGGCATCTATATCAATCGAAACGCGACCGATCTCGGGTTTATGAGCGAATCCGAGTCAATCCTCAAAAAAGGCGGCGTTGTTGGGATCTTCCCCGAGGGACGTCTGCCGCTTGAAAGCGAGACCCCACCGATCGAATTCAAACCCGGCGCCGCGTATCTTGCGCTTGCAAGCGGCGTTAAGGTGATCCCCGTTTATACAAACGGAGCGTATTTTTCGAAGCAGCGTGCAAAGGTCGTGATAGGTAAGCCCATCGACCCGACGCTGTTTGACGACCGCAGCCGTACCGACAAGGAAAATATCGAGCGCCTCACCGAAGCGATGAGAGCGAAGATAATCGAATTGAGGGAGGTTACAGATGAGCCGAAACAGTGAAAAAGCGCCGGTAAAAAATTATTTCTGGTATGATGTTGCCGCCGCGACCTCGGCCATCCCGGCGATGCTTGGGTTCAGACCGAAGCGCGTTTACGAAAGTGATAAGGCGAAGCAAGCTCTCAAAAGAGGAGGCGCGCTCGTTATTGCCAACCACAACAGCTTCTGGGATCCCGTTTACCTGCTCGCGGGGATCTGGTTCAGGAGGCAGCATTTTGTATGCACCAAGGATCTTGCGGAACATAATCGCTTCACTCGGTGGGCTTTCAGGCAGTTTCACTGCATCTTGATAGACCGCGATAATTTCAGCATGAATTCCCTTCGCGCTGTCTCAGAGGTTCTGAAAGCGGGCAAGGTCGTTAGCATGTTTCCGGAGGGACACGTCAATGCCGAAAACTCGCAAGCTCTTGCACCGTTCAAATCCGGAATGATCCTGCTTGCACAGCAGGGCGAAAGCCCGATCGTTCCCGTGTATATCAAAAAACCGAAGCGTTTTTATAATCGGCTCGTAATAAACGTCGGCGAACCCGTCGACATTCGCGCTCTGTACGGCGAGCGCCCCACCCTTGCTCAGATAGGCGAGGCCGCGAAGCTGCTTCAGGATAAGGAAGAAAAACTGAAAACTCTTTGAGCGACGGTGAACTGCATCCCATTCGCTTGATGATACAGGAGGACCAAATGAAAATCAACAGTGCAGAACAATTCAAACGGTTTATGCTTGCGGAGGAATACGAAGCGATCCGCGACCACGGCAGCATCGCCGCCATGTGGAAATTTTGCGCAGCGGAATATGCCGAGCGCACCGCGATCGAATTCGCAGGCAATAAGCACAGCTTCTCGGAGCTCGACTCGGATGCGGCATCACTTCGCTCGGCCATCGCCGCAAAAGGACTCGTTAAGGGCGATCGGGTAGCGCTTCTTATTGAGAATTCCTACGATTTTGCTAAGGCGTATATCGCGGTCGTGACCGCCGGATGCTGCGCCGTGATACTGCCCGCTTTTCTTGATGAAACTGCTGTTTTCGGCTGCATGATGAAATTCGGCGCAAAGGCGCTTATCAGCAGTCCTGCGCTTGAAAGCAAATCAAGCTTTGCCAAGGAAAAGGCGGCAAACGCAGTATTTCTTACCACAAGCAGCAGTGCCGAGACTTTTGTTCCCATTTGCGAGGTTTCCGGCGATGATCCCTGCATGATCATGTTCACCGGCGGCACCACGGGCAAGAGCAAGGGCGCGCTTCTCAGCCACGGCGCTGTGATGCAGGGCGTTATGAACGGCTGCTACGGCTACAAGGGCGTTTTCGCTCAGCGCTATATTCTGACGCTCCCGCTCTCGCACGTTTTCGGCCTCATCCGCAACCTGCTCACCTCCCTTTACACGGGCAGCACGCTGTTCATCGTTGAAAACAACAAGGACATGTTCCGCGATATCGCCGTATTCCGCCCGACAATACTCGTTACCGTTCCCGCGCTTGCCGAAATGGCGCTGCAGCTCTCAAGAAAGCTCGGCCGCAACATGCTCGGCGACTCTATGCATCACATCATTTGCGGCGCGGCTGCGGTTGCACCCTATCTTGTGAGCGAATATGATAAGCTCGGCATCGTGCTCTGCCCCGGCTACGGCTTGACCGAGTCCGCAAACCTCGTTTCGGGCAACCCCGATTCACTCCGCAAGCCCGATTCCGTCGGTCTCCCCTTCCCCAATCAGGAGCTTATGATTGTTGACGGCGAGCTGCTTCTTAAGGGCAGGAATATGCTCACCTGCTACGTTGGCGAGGATGAGCCTGCGTGGACCGACGGTTGGTTCCATACCGGCGATCTTGCGCGGATCGATGATGAAGGCTTCCTCTATATCACCGGGCGCACAAAAGAGGTGATCGTGCTTTCAAACGGCGAGAACGTCTCCCCCGCCGAGCTTGAGGCGCGGTTCAATGCACTCAGCTTCGTTCAGGATTCTCAGGTGTTTGAGGACTTTGACGAAGCCGGCAGACATTTCCTTGCGCTCGAGGTGGTTTTAAGAGCGACAGAGATCGGTTCCCTTGGCGATGAACCGAAGAAGGCTGCGGAGGAAAAGCTTTGGGAGCTGAATGCCGAGCAGATACCCTCCGAGCGCGTTTCGCGCATCGTTATCCGCGACACCGATTTTGAACGCTCCCCGAGCATGAAGATACTGAGATATAAAAAATGCTGATGACAAGAACAGAGATAATCGAAAAGCTTAAGGACATCCTCTATTCGGCGGATCCGTTGATCATGGAGAAGGGTGTTGATGTGAGCGAGGATACGCGCCTTGCGCAGGACCTCGGCCTCTCCTCCATCGGTATGCTCTATATCGCCATCGCGATAGAGGAGCTGTTCTCGATAAGGTTCGACAATGTCGGAGTGTCCGATTTTCCGACGGTTCGAAACATAGTGGATTATATTTCGGAGAAAATGCGTTGAAGTGGTGGCCCGAACAATGTGATAAAGGGGATATGGTCCGCGTTCGCATAGGCGGCATATGGCACTATGGTGTTTATATCAGCGACGCCGAGGTGATACAGTTCGGCTATCCGCCGAGGGAAGCATTGCCGCCCGACGCCGATGTAAGAGTAGTTTCCACCACTATAGACGAGTTTGCCGGCGGAAGCATCGTGGAGCGGGCGCGCCTCTCGCTTACTGAGAAGCTGAAACGCATTCCTCCCGAGAAGACAACCGCTATCGCTCGCGGACGGTTCGGTGAAGGGAATTACAATCTTATTCACAATAACTGCGAGCATTTCGCGTTTGAATGCGTGTTCGGCGTTCACCGCAGCGAACAGGAGGAAAACGCGAAAAAGCAGTGGAACGAATACATCAGCAGGCATCCCAAATGATGCTGCGATAGAAGGAGCCGTTTCGAGAGGGGGTGTTTGGATGCCGATACTCATCGCAGCCGGCGCTGTGCTGCTCTTTCTGATCCTTCCTGCGGCAGTGCTGACGATCACGCTGTTCAGCAGAAAACGCATCGCCGATTTCGACCAAGTGCCTCCCGATTTCAATTGGAGCACCTATCTCCCCTACCGCAGCGAGCTGCTTTCGGCAATTTCCGCAATGCGCGGCGAACCGCATGAGGAGGTGGAGACGGAGTCGGACGGCGCCGTTCTCAAGGCGGAGTTCTATTTTCGCGGGTATAACAGGACCGCAATACTGATGCACGGGTATTGCTCCACGCCGATGAACAACTGCGCTTTGATCGGAAGCGCACTTTTGAAACGCGGATACAATCTTCTTCTTGTTCATCAGCGCGCGCACAACAAGAGCGAGGGGCGCTTCACCTTCCTTGGCTCAAAAGAGCAGTACGATCTGCTGAAATGGATCGAGTGGACCGAGCATCGCGTGCCGGCGGGAAGGATAGTGCTGTACGGCGTATCCATGGGCGCTGCCGCGATCGGCTTTGCGTCGGACAAGATCAAAACGCAGAGCATTCGAGCGATGGTGCTCGATTGCTGTATCGCGAGCCCTTACTGCCAGATGACCGGAAACGGCAAGGCGATACGGTTGACGCTGCTGCCTGTCATACTCCTCATCGGACTGTTCGCGCGGATCTTCATCGGGCTCAACATCCGAAGCGATATGCGCGAGTCGCTTAAAAACACTCACCTCCCCGCACTCTTCATCGGGGGCAGTGCAGACGCGAAGTCGCCTGTCCGTCTCATAGAGGATTGCCGAAGCAAATGCGGCTCCGAGTCCGAACTGATGATGATATCGGGTGCGCCGCATGCGCTCACTCTTGCGCAAGCGAGCGACGAGGAGCGCGAAAGAGTCTTTGACTTTCTTGAAAAACATATCAACACTTAAATATTTGGAGGGTTAAAAATGGAAAACAAAAGCTTTGTGATCATGGCCGACGCTACCTGCGATCTGAGCGAGGAGCTTCAAAAGCAGTATGACATCGTTGTGGTGCCGTCCCACATCAGCCTTCCGGACGGGCGGAGCCTCTCCTCATTCCATAAATGGGAGGAGTTCTCGAGGGAGGAATTCTATGCGAAGCTCAAGGCGGATCCCACCGGATACAAAACCGCACCGCCGAACGTAGCGGAGTTTCACGATGCGTTTGAAAAGTATGCAAAAGACGGCGTCGACATAATTATCGTCACCATCTCCGGCGGCATGAGCGGCACGTATAACTTTGCCTTGTCCGCGCGCAAGGAGATCGTGGAGGAGTACCCAAACTGCAATATCAGGGTCATCGACTCCATGCGCTTCGGCCCAGGCCACGGCCTCATTATGGTACACGCTTCCATGCTTCGCGCCGAGGGCAAGAGCTTTGACGAGGTTGCCGATTTTATCGAACAGAACCGCAACCGCTTCCATCAGGCCGGCTGGCTGGACGACCTTTCCTTCGTTGCCAAGCAGGGCCGCATCACGCATGCAAAGGCTTTCTTCGGCACGCTTGCCGGAGTTAAACCGATCGGTGAGTTCGACTACAACGGCCTGACTACCGTTATAGGCAAGGCCAAGGGAGCGAAGAGCGCCTATGCCATGCTGATCGACTATATCAAGAACACCATCGAAAACCCCGAGGATCAGCTCATTTTTATCGCGCAAACAAGCAGACTTGCGCAGGCTGAGGCGTATAAGAAGCTGATCGAGGAAGAGATCCGCCCCAAGGCTGTTATCATCAACGACGTTTTTCCGATGTGCGGCATCAATATAGGTCCCGGCCTTATGGCGGCGTACTATATGGGCAAACCGATCAGCGCCGATCTTTCCGAGGAAAGGGCGATTATCGATAGGTTTACCAACGGAGGGAAGTAAGCGATGCAAAAGATCAGCGGAAAGCCGAAGCTGATGCTCTATGCCTTTTCGGGCATGGGCGTCAACATGCTTAATCTGATGATGGGCTCCTATCTTTGCAGCGCGCTTATTGCGAGCGGCTTTGTCGAGAAGGTGCTGCCTTTTCAGACCTACGTTGGAAAGGACCTGGTTATCGCCGGCGTGTGGGCGGTGTTTTCCCTTGTTGCAAGGATACTCGACGGCATAATCGACGTGCCGATGGCTTCCTTCACCGATCAGCTCAAAACAAGATGGGGACGGCGCAGACCGTCGATAGTGATCGGTCTCGTTCCGATGATAATCGCATACCTGCTGTTTTTGGTCGTTCCGAACCCCGGAGGCGCAACGCTTCTGAACACGATCTATTACGGCGTTCTGCTCTGCATTTTTTACAGCTTCTACACGCTCACGATGGTCAGCTACTACGCCACCTATACCGAGATCGTTGAGACCGAGCAGGAACGCAGCCTGATATCGAACACCAAGTCATTCTTCGATATCGTTTACTTCATCCTCGGCTACGTTGTGGTCCGAATGATGCTCAACAATATGAATATCCGGCTTGTTGCGCTTATCGTGCTTCCGCTCGTTGCAACGATGCTGATCCCCCTATTCATGATCAAGGAAGAATCCTCACTTGAATCCGATAGGAATAAAAGCAACGCGAAGCGCTCCGTTGGGCTGTTTGAGTCCCTCCGGCACACCGCAAAGAACCGCACCTTCATCCTTTGGATGATCGTTTACGCTTTTATGACCTTCGGCGTTCAGCTCTTTCTCGGCGGCATCAACGAATACTTCGCCGCTGTCGGTATGAATATGATGCTGGTAATGATCGCCGCATTTGCGCCGGTGCCGTTTGCGTTGATACTGTACAATAAATTCATCCGCAGATATGGCTTCGGCTTCGCCTTCCGCTATACGCTGATCACCTACACGCTCGGCATGGCGGCGATGTTCATCGTCGGCAAGCTTGCCGACGGCTCTGCGAAGACGGTGCTTGCAATTATAACCGGCCTCATCAGTTCTCTTGCGATCGGCTCGCTCTTTGCTGTTGCATACTCGATCCCCTCGCAGCTTGCTGCCGAGGAAGAGGAGAGATCCGGCGTTGCAAACTCCGCTATGTATTTTGCCGTGCAGGGCCTTTTCGCGGGCGTTGCGAGCGGCATTGCAACAGGCGTAGTGCTTACCGCGCTCAAGAAGGCAGGCGTTGAGGCGGTGTCGTACACGACTCTTATCTGCGCCATAGGGACCGCGGTCGCGTTTGCGCTGACCTTCATTCTGCCGAAATCGCTTATCAACATGGGCAGGAAGACCAAGTGATCGAAAGATGAGCACAAAGAGAATCGACGGAAAACTTTTTGAAAAAATGATACGCTCCGGGCTGAGCGAGCTGAAAAGAAACGAACAGCGCATCAACTCGCTGAACGTTTTTCCCGTTGCCGACGGCGACACCGGAACGAATATGCGAATGACGCTCGAGGGCGGGATACGATGTGCCGTGACCTGCGATGCGCTAAACGAATATCTTAAAGCGCTCAGCGGCGGCATGCTTCTTGGCGCACGAGGAAACTCGGGCGTTATCCTCTCGCAGATCTTCAAGGGCATCTATCTTGAGCTTTCAAGAAGCGAGACTGCCTCCCCCGTTATGCTTCGAAACGCATTCATACGCGGCTATAAGGTGGCATACGAATCTGTCATAAACCCCGTTGAAGGCACGATACTGACCGTTGCCCGCGAGGGTATAGAATTCGTTATACGCGAGCAGAAGCGGCTTCGCGACGCGGAGACACTTCTGACGGTCTATCTTGCGGCTATGGAGATAAGCCTCGGCAACACGCCGAATCTTTTGCCGATACTTGCCGAGATGAACGTTGTGGACAGCGGCGCACAGGGCTATATCGCTATAGTTTCGGGCATGCTGCGCGCTTTGAGCGGCGAAGCGCTCCCGGAAATGCAAGCGGACGCTTCGTCTGTCGATGCATATGTGGCCCATTCGGACGCTGCTCCCGCAATGCCCGATTTTTCGAAATTCACCGAGAACAGCGTCTTTAACGAGGGCTACTGCATGGAGTTCATCCTTCAGCTCATGCGGACGGACGGCTATTCCAACGCCTTTGATCAAAGCCGCCTTCTGAGCATGCTTGAGATGTACGGGGATTCGCTCGTAGTGGTGCGCGACGGCATGCGCGTTAAGGTACATGTTCACACGAAAAAGCCCGCGCCGATCATCGAATACGTTCAGCAGTTCGGCGAGTTCCTCACCTTTAAGCTCGAAAACATGCAGCTTCAGCACAACGAGTTTACCGGAAGCTCGAAAGCGGATGCAGCTCCCGCTGCCGCAATTTCCACTACCCCTTCCCCTTCCCCTTCGGCTTCTGGTGCCGCAGCGCATAAACCGCTTGGCATAGTGGCTGTTGTGAACGGCGAGGGCTGTGCGCGGATATTCCGAAGTCTCGGCTGCGAGCTTGTGATCGACGGCGGAGCCACGATGAACACTTCCTCGGAGGAATTCCTTGAAGCGATAAAGCGCATCGGTGCCGACCGCATCGTGATACTTCCGAACGGACCGAATATGATGCTCGCCGCGCAGCAGGCCGTTGAGCTTTCGGGCAAGAAAAACGTCGAGATACTTCCGACGATGACTGTTCCGCAGGGCTATTTCGCGCTTGCTATGGACGTTTCGGACAGCGATGACGTTGAAATGCGCATACGCCAGATGCGGCTTGGGATGGACAGCGTTGAGACGCTGCTCGTAACAAGGGCCGCAAAGGATTACAGCCATAACGGGAAAAGCTGCAGGGAGAACGAATACATCGCGGTCTCGAACGACGAGCTGCTCTGCACCTCATCCGATCCTGTGGACGCGCTTGTCGAGGGAATGCAGCATATCGAGGATATCCACGATAAGGAGACCTGCATCCTGCTGCGCGGTGCGAATGCGGACGCTTCGCTTGAAACCGTGATAAGCGAGCGCATTGCCGGCGAATACCCTATGCTTGAAGTGACCTTTGAATACGGCGGCCAGGCTCTTTACGACTGGATCGCCGGCATCTGCTGAAGGAGGTAATATGCCGCTCATACTATGGATAATAATCGGGCTTCTCGCCTTCGGCGTGCTGTCCACGATGTTCGTTTCCTTCTTTATTTACAGAGCCCTGCTTCTAAGAACGAGCAAGGACACATGGGGCAGGAATCCGAGCATGCCGGACGACGAGGAATACGTTCGTCTCTATAAGCAGGCGGATGAATGGGGCGCGCGCCATAAGAACAGAATGAAGGAAGTCCACATCAAAAACGATGGGCTCAACCTTTACGGCGAATACTTCGATTTCGGCGGCTCGAGCGCAGTTATCATAATCCCCGGCAGGATGGAAGCCTGCACCTATTCCTACCACTATGCCGAGCCGTACAGGCAGGCGGGTATGAACGTGCTTGCGATAGATACGCGCGCGCACGGCAGATCTGACGGCAGGATCAATTCTCTCGGGTACAAGGAGTACCGCGACGTTATCGCATGGGCAAGATATCTTCACGACGAGCTCGGAGTGAAGAAGATCGTTTTACACGGCATATGCATCGGCGCCTCCTGCGCGCTGTTCACGGCGACCTCCGCTGATTGCCCGTACTATATTACCGCGATCGTTGGGGACGGCATGTATCAATGCTTCTATGATTCATGCAAAAACCCTATGCTCAAGGATCATCGCCCCATCTTCCCCTTCCTTATGGAAACGATGCTCTACACTCGCCTGATAAGCGGTGCAAATGCCGTGACCGACGGACCGAAGAAGCGGATCCATTCAATGAGAAAGCCCATCCTCTTCATCCACAGCCGCGAGGATATGTTTTCCACGCCGGAGAAGGTGAAGGAGCTTTACGAACGCTGTCCGTCCGAGAATAAGTCCATCGTTTGGTTTGATCACGGAGGACATTCGCGTGTTCGTGTAAACAACGTTGAGAAGTACGATAAAACCGTTGTCGACTTCGTAACAAGCCTTGGTATCACGGAGCCGCTCAAATAGCGGCGCCTCGATATAAATCACAAATAGGAGGATAACACTATGTACTGCACCAATTGCGGCGCAAAATTCGAAGACGGATCGAGCAACTGCCCCTATTGCGGAACCGTTGCGATGAACGAGAATAACAACGTTTCGCAGACTTCCACCTATGAGGGACCGATGTGCGATCCTACCCCCGTTCTTGTTTGGGGAATACTCGGCCTTGCTTTTGCTCTCAGCACCGGTATTCTCGGCATCATCTTTTCAATCATCGGCCTTAAGAAATCGAACCAATACATCGCCTACACTTCCGGCGCGTACAGCAGGAAGGCTCAGATCGGCAGAAAGCTGAGCATCGCCGGCATCATCACCGGCGCAGTGATGACGGTTTTCTTCATCATCTACATCGCCGTCATCATTTTTGCGTTGTCTCAGAGCCGTTATTATTGATTCGCCTCTTTGGCTCAGGCGCGGCAAATCGTCTCGGTTTGATCTGAAACGGCTATAATCGAGAAAACAGTAAAAGAAATCAGCCTGTGCGAAAGTACAGGCTGAAGCTTTATCTTTACCATCATTTGTCATACTGTTCTGCAGCATCTCTTATAGCATATCGCCAAGACGCCGATATTTCGCACCCACGCTTCCTTCGAGAATGAACGAATCATGCTATTTAATGTTGCGGAAGTTTTCAGTCAGCAAGAGAATGATCCGATCCTGTCTGTAGAAAGCAGTCGGACTATCATCGTTCGAAGCGAAAGCGCAAAGCACATCAAGCGGGCATATTCCCACCTTGAGCTTCCATATTCCAAAGGGAGTTTGGATCGTGTAATATGGTGCGTTGTATTCATGCAAGAACCTCGCCGCTTCGCAGAGCAGATCGAGCTCCACAGGATCTCTATGATGAAAATAATGGCTCTAAAACCCAAAATTACGAATACAACAAGCTTGTCAAGAGCCCTAGGCATTTTCTCCTGCGTGCAAACTAACCCGCCCATTCTTAAGGGCTGAATTGTGCCTTAGGATAATAATTCCGCCTGTGTGGTAATTCTATTATTTAACATACAGGCGGTTACTCAGAATATTCGGTTCCTCGCTATGCTGCACGCTGCATCAATTCAGCACCTTTACCGCGTCCGCGATCGTTTTTTCGAGGGCTTCTCTTCCGTATTTATCCACAGCGGCTTTGTTTTTATCGCCGTGGGTGAGGTTGCCCGCGCCGCCGATACAGCCGCTGACGCAGGCCATACCCTCGATGAAGTTCGCGTCCAGTGCGTTCTTGCTCTTGCGCATAAGCGCGGCCCTGCATTCCTCGATGCCGTCGCAAACGCAGGCTTTCAGCTCGAAATCCTCGAGCTCCTGCTCCTTCAGCGCCTGCACGACCGCGTCGGAGAGACCGCCGCTTCGGGCGAAGATTCGCCCGAAATAGGAGGCGTTGTCGAGCACGCCCTCCTCAAGGGAGGTCAGGTCGATATCCTTGCTGTCAAAAAGCGCCGCAAGCTCCTCGAAGGTTATCGCCGCGTCCACGTAGGGCTTTACCTCCTCGAGCCTCGCCTCCGCCTTTTTCGCGGTGCAGGGTCCGATGAAAACTATCCTCGCGTTCTCGTCGTGCTTTTTGATGTACTTTGCAAGCGCGACCATCGGAGAGGGGTTGTGGGAGATATGCCCGGCAAGCTCGGGGAAGGCGGTTTTGACGTATTCTACGAACGCCGGGCAGCAGGAGCTGGTCAAAAAGCCCTTTTGCACAAGCTCCTTCGATTCCTCCTGCGCCACCATATCCGCGCCGAGGGCCACCTCGATCGTGGTGTAGAAGCCAAGCTCCTTTATGCCCGTGATGATCTGGCCGAGCTTGGCGTAGGTCATCTGGCTTCCGACCGCGGGCGCAATAAGCGCATACACCTTGTACTTGGTGTTACCTTCGCTGCGCTTGAGCATATCGATCACGTTGATGATGAACGACCTGTCCGAGATCGCGCCGAAGGGACATTGATAGACGCACGCGCCGCAGGCGATGCATTTTTCATCGTCAATCCTCGCCGCGTTGTCATCGTTTATATCGATCGCCTTTATCTTGCAGGCGACCTGACAGGGGCGCTTGAGGTTGACGATCGCGCTGTACGGGCAAACCTTCGCACACATGCCGCATTCAACGCACTTGGTCTTATCGATATGCGCCTCGTGCTTATGGTCGAAGGAGATCGCGCCGCGCCTGCACGCGCTCTCACAGCGGTGCGCAAGGCAGCCGCGGCATGAAGGCGTGACCTGGTAGCCGACGGCGGGGCAGTCGTCGCAGGCGATGTCGATCACTTGGATAACGTTATCGCTCTTTCCGCCGCCCATGGCGAGCTTTACGCGCTCTGCAAGGATGGCCTGCTCCTTGTAAATGCAGCAGCGTATCTCGGGCGCCTTGCCGGGGGCGATGAGCTTGGGTATGTCCATAACGCTCTCCATCAGCGTGTCGCCCCATGCCTGGCGGGCGACCTCGCGCAGCACCCTGTACTTCAGTTCCTGAACCTTTGTATCGAACTTTTGCATATTCCACCTCAAAAATAGCTTACCTTGATGCGCTTGCCCATCTTCTTGAGCGCCGCGCTCAGCTCCTGCACCAGATTCATCTTGATATTGAAGTTGATCGGAAGATCCGGATTCTGATGCGCCGGATTCATTGCCCTGCCGACGTAGAAATTGATGTCCGTTGCTTCCTCAAACAGCAGCCGGCAGATCTGGCACGCGCCGTCCTTGCCCATGCTCCATCTCTCGTAGAGCCTGTTTTCGCCGACGCAGTCCTCGGCATAGCTTATCACCTTGCTCATCGTCACAACGCCTTCGGTCACAAGGTCCACGCCCTCGATATGCGCCGTCGGCGGCACGTCGCTGTCCTTGTCGTAGCCGATGCTCACGTCAAGCGGCTTGCCGAGCCAGTTTGCGGCGATCGTGGAGGTCGTTCCGCCGCAGATGATGTGCTTGCCCTGCTTGGAGAAGAACAGGCTCATCATGCGGTCGCAGTCATCCCTGTTGGAAGGGGGGCCGAAGAGCAGGTTCATCGGTGCGCGCTTTCTTATGCGGATAACGCAGGCGGTCGCGTCGTCGCCCGGTGAACCGCTGTAAAGCTTGTAGCATTCGTCCACGAGCATCGCGGCAAGCGTCTTGGCGCTGTATCCGATCGGGGCGAGCATCTCCACGAATTTTGCAATATCCTCGCGCTTCCAGCCGAAGTTATACGCTTCGCCGATGCCCGCATGGGGGCAGCCGTCGCTCATCGCGGTGAAGATATCGCCGTCGCGAAGGCGGATGACCGATTTATAGATGGTCTTGCCGCCGATGCTGAGCTCGCTCTTTGGGTATTCGTAGATCCTGCCTTCGCGAATCATGATCACGCCCGGGTTGTCGTATTCGATGATCTCGGCAACGCTGTTGTGAAGCAGCCTGATTATCGTGAAGGTGGAGTACGCAACGCCGCGCACCGAGCAAACGGGGAGCGTTTGGGCGATCGTCGAAACACATTCCTCGATCGAAAGCCCGTTCGCCATCATGGTGGAGATTATCTTCGAGGTCAGCGTTGAAAGTATGCTCGCTTTCACGCCGCTTCCGAGGCCGTCCGCAAGCACGGCAACGGTGGAGTCCTCGTCGAATTCGTTCACCTCAACATGGTCGCCGCAGAGCTGCTCTCCGAAATGATTTATGCTTTTGTATCCGATGTCTGCGCAAAGGTCATTCATTGGAAATCGACTCCTTCAATTTAGCAAGCGCGATCTTCGTTTCGGCCGCAGTCTCGCCGAGAAGCGACGCTATCTCCTGCACGATGCGCATCTGCTTGTCGACAACGCGGTCGGCAACCTCGACGGTCTGGCGGCTTATGTCCTCCTTGCGGCGGCGCTCGGTCTCCTCGTTTGAAACGTCGCGCATGATGCACAGCAGCATCCTGCCCTCGTCGGTCGGAACGACCGTCCGCTCAACGAAGCGGTCGTATTCCGCAAGGTACACGCGCTCGTTCGACACGGCGCGCTTTGTGGAAAGCACCTTTGAGAATACCGTGGGATCGAGTATGCGCACAACGCTGTCGCCGAGGATGTCGGATGGGGAGCGCAGCGAAAGCATCTTGAGAGCGGAGGCGTTTATCTGCTGCACCTCGAGCGTATCGTTCAAAACGATGATCGCGTTCGGCGTGTTGTTTACTATGGAGGATGAGAAGTTCTCCACCCTGTCCTTAAGGAACGGCAGGCACATGGATTTCTCGGCCTTGCCCTGATAGATCGCGATCGCCTTATCGCGGCAGGTGTTGTAGCCGCAGGAGCCGCAGTTCAGCTCGTGCTCGGGCTTGAACTTATCCATCTCACGAAGGATGGCGCGGATCTCGTCCTCACTCGGGCGCTTCGAATGCCTCTCGTATGCATTGTGCTGCTTTTTGAGGTATTGCAGCTTCGGCTGCTCGGTTATAAAGTCCTCGCTGCCCGCATATCTTGCCACGGCCATATAGTCGCGGACCGGGCTTCTGTGGTATTTCTCCATCACGGGGCCGCCGATGCAGCTTCCAACGCAGGCGGACATCTCGATGAAGCATTTTTGCAGCTTGCCCGATCGAACGTCGTTCAGCGCCGCGATGCAGTTGTCGATGCCGTCGAGCGCGAGATAGGCGTAGTCTTTTGCGGCGCAATCCATGCTCTTGAGTATGCCGCCGGTGGTCGGGAAGAAGCGCGCCTTGCTGGTTTCGTTCGAATCGGAAACCTTTTCGGGCTCGATCCCCGCCGCCTTGAGCATCGCGGTCAGCTCCTCGAAGGTCAGAGCGGCGTCCACAAGTCCGTCGCTCTGCTCTGCCTCGTCCTTCTTTGCAACGCAGGGGCCGATGAAAACGGTTTTTGCGTTTTTGATGCGCTGCTTGATATCCATCGAATGCGCCTGCATCGGGGAGAGAACGTCCGCAAGATACGGCAGAAGCTCGGGATAATACTTCTCTATCAGCAGGTTTATCGAGTGGCAGCAGGAGGAGATTACGATATTGTGGTTCTCCTCGCTGAGCATGCGGTCGTACTCGCGCTTAACGCGTGTCGCACCGATCGCGGTCTCCTCCGCATCGTAGAAGCCGAGCTTTTTGAGCGCCTTGCGCATGGACTCTATGCCGATGCCGTCGTAGTTTGCGATGAACGAGGGCGCAAGGCTTGCAACCACCGGTTCGCCGCTCTGCAGCATCACCTTGACCTTCTCGGTGTCATCCACGATCTGCTTGGCGTTCTGCGGGCAAACCACGAAGCACTGTCCGCAGAGGATGCACTCGTCGCCGATGATGTGCGCCTGCCCCGCCGAGAAGCGGATGGATTTGACGGGGCAGTAGCGGATGCACTTATAGCAGTTCTTGCAGTTGGATTTTTTGAGCGTCAAACATGAACCCATGCCAATGACCTCCTTCACGCAAGCAGCTTTGCCTTCACATTCTTATCAAAGAATTCGTTGACGGTCTCGGGGCTGACGGAGAAGAATTCGCCGTCCACGGTCACGCATACGCCCTGCTGGCATTTGCCCATGCAGAAGGTGCCGCCGAGCTCGATACGGCTGTCGAGCCCGTTCTCGCGAACGAGGTACTGAAGCTGCTCCACGACCTGCCTCGAGCCCTTGATGTGGCAGGATGAACCGATACAAACTGTGATCTTCATTTTTTTATCCTCCTAAATATTAGCTGTAATCCGCAATGTTTACCCAATCCATCAGGAATTCTCTCTCCTGAGGAACGCCCTTTTCAAGCCTTGCCGCCGCCGCGATGGGCATCCACTTCTGAACGATCTGCTTCGGCGTGTCGCTCCTTTGGCAATAGAGCTCGAGATACCTTTCGGCCGTTGCGAAATCGCCCTTCATGTAGAACAGCAGGTAGGTCTGCGCAGCGTCCGCCGCCGGGCAGCCCTTCGCCGCGTGCGACCAGTCGATAACGTAGGCTTCGCCGTTCTCCGCGATGATGATGTTCGCGGGGTAGAAGTCGCCGTGCAGAAGCTTATCGTCCCTGGGCAGCGCGTTGAGCCTGGTGTGCAGGTCGTAGCGGATGGTTGCGTTCAGGTCCGTGCCGTCGATGCGCTCATGCATCCTCTCGCGCAGCCTTGTGAGCGACGGGCATTTCTTTTCGGATACCTTGAGCTGGATATCCACGAACCGCTCGAGGTATTCGTCCTTCTTCTCCTCATCCTCGAGCATGAGCTGCTCGAGCGTTTTGCCGACGATGTAGTCGGTAACGAGCGTCCATTTGCCGTCGATCGAAACGACCTCGAGCACCCTTGGCACGTTCAGGCCGGTGGCTTCGACCCTCGCCTGATTGAGCGCCGCATCGAGCACCTCCCATTTGGGGTGGTTTTCGTTGTACACCTTCAGGCAGCGGTCGCCGTCGCGGTAGATGGTTTTTGTGTTGCGAACTGCGATAACGCGATCGAGATTCATAACCTTTACCTCCCTTATTTCTTGTTGAGGCCGCTCTTGGCCCTTCTGTACGGAGCCTTGTATTCATCCTTCACTTCGGCGGGGAGCTGGCTTTCATCCGGCATTTCGGGTTCAACGAAGCTCCTGCCGTAGTAGGCGTTCAGATACATCTGCTTTATCTCGCTCATCAGCGGATAACGCGGGTTCGCTCCGGTGCACTGATCGTCGAACGCCTGCTCCACCATATCGTCGAGCCTTGCAAGGAAATCCTTTTCATCGGAGATGTAATCGGAGATCTTCGCCTTGATGCCCACCTTAGCCTTGAGCTCGTCGATGCCGGCGATCAGGCTTTCAAGCTTCTCCGCATCGTTCGCGCCGCCGAAGCCGAGATAGTCCGCAACCTCGGCATACCTTGCGAGCGCATGGGGATGATCGTACTGCGAGAAGGTGCCCATCTTGACCGGCCTTTCGGCTGCGTTGAACCTCAGCACCTCGTCGATCATCAGCGCGTTTGCAACGCCGTGCGGCAGGTGGTGGAACGCGCCGAGCTTATGCGCCATCGAGTGGCACACGCCGAGGAAGGCGTTTGCAAAGGCCATGCCCGCCATCGTTGCGGCGTTCGCCATCTTTTCGCGCGCCTCCACGTCGGTCTGTCCCTTTTCATAGGCGCGGGGCAGGTACTCGAAGATGGTCTTGAGCGCCTTGAGCGCAAGGCCGTCGGTGTAATCGGTCGCCATGATGGAGGCGTATGCTTCAAGCGCATGGGTCACCGCGTCGATGCCCGATGCCGCCGTCAGCCCCTTGGGCGCGCTCATGTGGAAATCGGAGTCGATTATCGCCATGTTCGGAAGAAGCTCGTAATCGGCGATCGGGTATTTAACGCCGGTCTTCTCATCGGTGATGACCGCAAAGGGCGTTACCTCGGAGCCGGTGCCGGCGGAGGTGGGGATAGCGATGAAATACGCCTTTTCGCCCATCTTCGGGAAGGTGTAAACGCGCTTTCTGATATCCATGAAGCGCATCGCCATATCCATGAAATCCGCTTCGGGATGCTCGTACAGCACCCACATGATCTTGCCCGCATCCATTGCCGAGCCGCCGCCGAGTGCGATGATGCAGTCCGGCTTGAAGGAGCTCATCTGCTCCGCGCCGGCCTTCGCGCTTGCAAGCGTCGGATCGGGCGCAACGTCGAAGAAGGTGGTGTGGACGATGCCCATTTGATCGAGCTTATCGGTGATGGGCTTGGTGTAGCCGTTCTGATAGAGGAAGCTGTCGGTCACGATGAACACGCGCTTCTTGCCCATAACGGTCTTGAGCTCATCGAGCGCGACCGGCAGGCAGCCCTTCTTGATGTAAACCTTTTCGGGAACGCGGAACCAGAGCATGTTCTCCCTCCTCTCGGCAACGGTTTTGATATTCAAAAGATGCTTTATTCCAACGTTTTCGCTCACGGAGTTGCCGCCCCAGGAGCCGCAGCCCAGCGTCAGCGAGGGCGCAAGGCGGAAGTTGTATAGATCGCCGATGCCGCCGTGGGACGAGGGGGTGTTCACGAGGATGCGGCAGGTCTTCATCCTTGCTGAAAACTCATCGAGCTTCGCGCTCTCCATCACCTCGTTGAGGTAGACGGATGCGGTGTGGCCGTAGCCGCCGTCCGCAACGAGCTGCTCCGCCTTTACAAGAGCGTCCTCGAAATCCTTTGCGCGATACATCGCAAGCACAGGCGAGAGCTTCTCATGGGCGAATTCCTCGGAGATATCCACGCTCTCGACCTCGCCGATCAGTATCTTCGTTCCGACGGGGACCTTCACTCCCGAAAGCTCCGCGATCCTTGCGGCGCTCTGACCCACGATCCTCGCGTTGAGCGCGCCGTTGATGATGATGGTCTTGCGGACCCTGTTGGTCTCCTCCTTGCTGAGGAAATAGCAGCCGCGGGTCGCAAACTCCGCTTTCACGGCGTCGTACACCTTGTCGAGCACGATCACCGACTGCTCCGAAGCGCAGATCATGCCGTTGTCGAAGGTCTTGGAATGGATGATCGAGTTTACGGCGAGCAGGATGTCCGCTGTGTCGTCGATGATGGCGGGAGTGTTGCCCGCGCCGACGCCGAGAGCGGGCTTTCCGCTCGAATACGCCGCCTTGACCATGCCGGGGCCGCCGGTCGCGAGGATGATGTCGGATTCCTTCATGATGAAGTTCGTCATCTCAAGGCTCGGAACGTCCACCCATGCGATGATGCCCTCGGGCGCGCCGGCCGCAACAGCCGCTTCGAGCACGAGCTTTGCGGCGGCAACGGTCGAATCCTTCGCCCTCGGATGGGGGCTGATGATGATGCCGTTGCGCGTTTTGAGCGCGAGCAGGGTCTTGAATATCGCGGTGGAGGTCGGGTTCGTGGTGGGGATGACTGCGCCGATAACGCCGATGGGCTCGGCGATCTTCTTGATGCCGAACTGCTTATCCTCCTCGATCACGCCGCAGGTCTTCGCGTCCCGATAGGCGTTGTAGATGTACTCGGCGGCATAGTGGTTCTTGATCACCTTATCCTCAACTATGCCCATGCCGGTCTCCTCAACGGCCATTCTTGCAAGGGGGATCCTCGCCTTGTCCGCGGCGGTTGCTGCGGCAAGGAAGATGCTGTCCACTTGCTCCTGGGTGAAGTGTGCAAACTTCCTCTGCGCCTCCCTGACCCTGTCGAACGCCGTTTTCAGGCTTTCGACGCCGTCCACAAGCTCGTAAGTCTTTTTCTTCATACAACGGTCTCCTTTTTATTTACCGGCGCTTTCGGGCTGCGCTTTGCGCTCTCCTTCTTCGCCGATCGTTCAAATGTTTTGTGCGGGATTTGCTC
Organism: Clostridia bacterium; assembly: GCA_017523925.1. GTDB lineage: Bacteria > Bacillota > Clostridia > Christensenellales > CAG-138 > PeH17. Next base: position 2,045 of record JAFWVQ010000020.1, on the reverse strand, counting down.
TTTGCACCCCGCACACTTAATTTACACAAAAACACGATAAAAAGGAATAATCAAAAAGTGAATGCCGATTATAGCAATTGATATAACAAAAAAGCGCCCGGTTTTTACGCCGTGCGCTTGAAAAATGAATACTGATATCAGCCGTATGCTTCCCTATGCCGTCAGCCGAGGCATGTCCTCTTCGATCTGGTAAGCTCTGTCAAAAAGAGCTTGTCGAGCTCCGAAAGCCTGTATTCGCTGCGCTTAACCAGCATATCCTTATAGACGATCCGCGCCTCTATGCAGCTTCTTTGAATGAGGCCGTATCTGTCGAGAAGCTTCTTCGGTATCGGCGATACCCACATGAAGGTCTCCGGATTATCCGAGAGCAGGTCGAACTGGCCGCCCCTTTCAAAAAGGAAGATGCGGCGCTCCACCTCGTCCGGAAGTTCGGTCTTTCGAACGGTCGATGCGGGCAGCGAGGGCACGTACGGATCGCCGTGCGCGATCTCCATAAGCGGGTACAGGTCCTCGAAGGTGATCTCTTCCTTATCGGCAAGCGGGCATTCGCGGCTCATTATAAGCACGTATTTGAACTCGGCAACAAGCTCATACGAAAGCCCCTTTTCATCGAGCATATCTTTAAAATATTTATCATAATTTGCCGCATATCTGATTATGCCGAGACGATAGCCCGAGGTAACGATGTTGTTGATCGCCGTATTGGAGTTGGTCTCCATATAGAAGATCTCGGCAGGGTCGCCGCCTATCTGCTTTGAGAAGTTGACGAAGGCATCGGCGATATAGCTCGCCCTCGGGACCGAGATCGAAAAGCGCTGCTTTTTCGCGCTGCCGTCCTTATACATGCGCTCGATATCGTCCAATTCGCCGAGTATCTTTTCGGCATAGCGAATGAATCGCTCGCCGTCCGGCGTCAGGTTCATGCCCTTGCTGGAGCGATCGAATATGACTATGCCAAGATCGTCCTCGAGCTTCTTGATGGTTCGGCTCAGATTCGGCTGAGCGATGAAAAGCTCGTCCGCCGCCTTGTTGATCGAGCCGAGCCGCGCCACCTCAACGGCGTACCTCATATGCAGAACGTTCATAAACAACCTCCGTGCGCAAATACACCTTTTGCGCATAATTCTCGTTTTTCATGCAGAAAAACAGCCTCTATGATATATGCATTATATCACAGAGTACATAACATAGGCAAGGTGTTGGGAATATGATCGGCGCGATTTGGTGGAAAAAGTTCAAAGAAAAATTCAAATTTGTCCTGGATTGCATAAATCTGATCAGGCTGTACTCAAAGTTTAGCAATGAGATAAGACACGAACGGAAGATTCGTCAGCAGATTTGGCTGAATACTTCATCTCAAAAGTCAGATATGTTACCGAATGAACCGAAGCATCAGACTGCAGTTAAATAAAGTTACGCATATAAATTCGACAGAGCCTCTCTGGACTGCGGTTTGATCTTGTTCTCGACGTAATCGACTTTGATGGATCAGGAGAACGTCAAACAGGACACCCGCTAAGGCGTTGCTGTGGAGCATGTGCCGCTGGTTGCGAAAAAGCAACCTTGATTTAGCTTCTTACACTTAATTCGTACAAAAAATGAGCAAAATAAAACGAGCATCGATACCTAATCCATTATCAATGCTCGCTATGTGTTATTCTGCCAAAAAAGATTTTTTGTTTCAAACCTTGGAATTGAGCTTTCGCATTATATCAATAAGCGGTTAAGAGGACTTGGTTTTTGAAGATGCGTCTTGTGCTCGCTCACTTCGCTTCGCACTTCGCGCCTCTGCAAAACCCGGGGCGGGCAAGCGCAACACTGTTGCCCTTGCTGTTCCGCCCTTCAAATCCCTGCAACAATGCAAATAAAGAACGACACCTTGTAAAGTGTCGTTCTTTATTTGTCTAAGTACGCCCAAAAGTACACTTTTCAAGCTAAGTACGCCTAAAAGTACACCAGCGTATTTTCTATAGTTTAATTACCGCGTTGATATCATCATCCTGTTCACCAATCTCCTGAAATCCCATGGAAAGATATAGCTTCCT